>JAJRQO010000030.1 GCA_024280215.1 Candidatus Zixiibacteriota bacterium | reverse complement strand
TTTGCGACCATTCTCTGTTACTAAACGAACAGCTTCTATCTTAAATTGACGGTCATATTTACGTCTTCGTGTCATTGGACACCTCCTATTACGGAATATACTTCTTAACTTGCTGTCCGTCAATTCGGGGGAGGTTTATTACGTGTATTTGTGTACTAATGCGTACTTATGTGTTATAATAAACTAATAAAGATTAGCTCACAGTTTGACGATAATAGCGGAGTAGGATGAAAACGAGCAAAAGGCTATCAGGTGATTTAAAGAGTTATCAAGCTGAAGTAATTCAAAGGATCATTGAAATCTCAAGACTAAGTAAAACCGAGTTTTATAGACTTGCAATAGACTCATATCTACTTCAACAAAAAGAGCGACTTGATGAAGTGAGTATTAAACTTCCAGAGGAACTTCTTTCTAAAATTGACAATCCAGAATCTCTTGGAATTCCTTTACCGCCAGGGGGAAATAATAAAAAGAGGAGAATCAAAAAGTGACAACAGATCAAATGCTGAATGTTACAACAGATCAAATGCTGAACGAAATTTTTCATTGGTATATTCAATCTTTTGTAACAATTGGGAATAATTTAGAAATTCATTATAGAGAAGACATTAAAAACAGCATATCTACTCACCCTGATTTAACAGAATACTCAAAAACGCTCCTTATTATGTCTTTACAACTTATGTGCAATGTTGCATATGGAATCGAAAGCTCAAAGAATGGGTGTGGTGCTATGATTGTAACTGGTATCGAATCTACTGATTCTTATCCAGTTGTTGTCAACTTGAAAGACAATAAAATTGATGATTCAATTAAAACTCTTAATTTTCCTACTTACAAGAACTTCATTGGTGATATCATCAACGATGGAAAGACTGAAAGATTTAACGTTGATGGTTTAGGTGACCTGTTTGAAAAAATTGGCGTTTCCTCACCTGACTCATTTGGATGTTTAGCGCCTAAATCATATTTAGGTACCCCAATTTTTTATGGTGATAGAAGATGTGGAGCATTATTCTTATATTCAGAAAATGACCATATAGGAGAATCATTTAAAGATTATAAGATTGATTTGTTTGGTGTTGTCATTGGGCCATTGTTATGGCATTCTTTTAAATGCTGTGGGGAAAAAAAGTAAAAAATGAACGTAATTTATATAGGAGGTGCAAATGTTAAAAGAAGTACCTAAAGTTAAAATTCCAGATAGGTATCGTGTAGAAAATAGTGATACTTTTAATGCTGGTAAAAAAGCTCTTTTCAAATTTGTTAATGGAGAAAGTAGTGCTGAAGAATTTACTAACCAACTTAAAGATTACATATTGTCGAAAAACAATAAGTAATCAACTACTTTAATTCCATAAAAGATATAAGGACATCTCTTAACGATGTCCTTTATTATTATAAACTTTAGATATATAAATTTCAAAAAATTTCTACTTAAAAGTATTCTAATCTTCCAATTACTCTTTAATAAAACAATCACTCAATTAAACTCTCATAGCATCTAAAGGGCTGTATTGTTTGAATGCTTCTTTTAACTTCTCATCATCAACTAAATGTACATACCTTTGAGTCATTTGAATTGTAGTATGACCCAAGAGTCTTTGGAGTAAAAACGCTGGCATACCTGACATTGCCCTATGAGATGCGGCACTATGTCGAATAAGATGTGGATTAACGTGAATACCAATATGCTTTCCTATTTTCTCTAATATTCTTGCAACATTTCGATAATCAAGAATACGTCCATCTTTAGTACAGAATAAAACATCACCAGGAATATCTTTTCTACTTTTTCTTATGAAACGATGAAGATATTTTGCTGTAGATGCTCCAAAAGGCACAATTCTCTCTTTTCTACCTTTACCAAAAATACAGATTGTACCATTCTCAAAATCAATATCTTTTATCTTAATATTAGTTAATTCTCCTAGACGAATTAGTGTATCATAAAAAACCATCAGCATACAAAAATTTCTCATTCCTGTAAAAGTTCTTTTATCAGGTACAGTTAAAAGTTTTTGCATATTTTCTTCGGAAATGATTGGTTTTATTCTCCTTTCAGTTTTTAAAAGAGGTATTTTTTCTGTTGGGTTTAAATCAATAATTTCTTCTTCAAATAGATACTTAAAAAATATCCTGAGAACTAATATCTGTCCATTGATAGAAATATCTTTGAGACCACGATCCTTTTGAAATAAGATATAATCTTGAATTGTATGTTTATCAACATCCTTAAAGGCTATACCTTTAGATTTGATATATTTATAGAAGTAACCAAGTCTCTCCCCGTATACTGATATTGTTTTTGGAGAAAGATTCTTAGCTCTTATATGAAACTCAAAATCTTTCAATGCGGTTTTCATTACTTTATCATCGACTATTAACACCAGCTTCTTTAATTTACATTCCATAATCAGATGCTCTTTTCGCTTAGTTTACTCTCACCAATAAAGATGTTGTCTATGTGTAAAGGGATATTCTTTAATAAGTTAAGCAGAAAGAATAGCCACCGAGCGGAATTGAACCGCTGACCTACTGATTACGAATCAGTTGCTCTACCAACTGAGCTACGGTGGCATTGTAGACTTTTACAATAAAGTTATTTCTTAATTTTTATCAAGTGATATAATTAAAAACAAAAAACCCGAATCGTATGATTCGGGTTTTTTATATTTTATGGTGCCGGAGGCCGGACTTGAACCGGCACGCTCCGAAGAGCAAGGGATTTTAAGTCCCTGGCGTCTACCAATTCCACCACTCCGGCACAAACATTGTCTGTTTATTTAAAAACGTAGTAAACTTAGCAGATTGATAATGTATAGTAATTTTTAAATATTTCAAGTAAAATTTAACAACTTTTTCAAACTATTTCTAACAGCTATTCCGAGTACTCCGCCCAGCTTGAACTTGTCTCCCAGACTCGTACCGAAACCAATTTGACCTTGTCACCAAGTTTAAATCGTGATGTATCTGACTTTCGATATTCTACCAAACGCTCGTTACATCGGTCATAGATATCTTTAGCAAGTACTTCTGTCGTTGGATCCATATTTTCATAGCCAATGACTCGGTCATTATAATTTTCTTTAAACTGCTGATATTTTGGGTCGACGGTATTCATACAAATAGCATGGTCAAATTTTTCGACAAAATCTATACAAGCTTCTTTGATAATTTTAAAATCACAAACCATTTCGTTGGAATCCAAAGAATCAGACTCTAATATAAATTCTATCTTTCTGCTATGCCCATGGGGATATTTACAATTATCAGGGTGTTTAGAAAGCATGTGTGCATTTTCAACTTCGAGCGTTTTACAAATTCTGTATGGCATATTTCATGTTCCTTTTTTATTTCCAAATAAACTAATATGTAGGCGATCACAAAATCTGAATCCATATTTTTTACAAAGATCTGTCACCATTATTTTCTTTGAATCAATCTCTTCACTTGTGATTCCCTGTGGCATCAACAAAACATTATACGGAGCAATGTCACGGTCTAATTGAGTAAGCAATTCGAATATTTCTTTTATGTCATCCTCTGAATCAATCACAAATTTAAGCTGAAATTCGTAATTGTCAACCCACTCTCGCAACACTTCAATATTAATCCGATCCCTTTCATGTCGTTTTTGCCATACTTCAGAAGCTCTATTATCGGGAGTCGAGTTACTCATCTTGGGAGATATAGACGCGAGGTCGCAAATGATTTTTTCAGGAGCAATAGTTCCAGCTGTTTCGATAGTAATATGAGATTTTGTAGATTTTAACTTTTCACATAGCAGATGTATTTCTTTTGCTATCATCGGCTCTCCCCCAGTGATAACAACATGGCTGGATGTTACTTTTTCGACTTCTATAATTAGAGCATCAAGGCTCATCTCATCACCAGACGGTTCCCATGAAGCATAGCCTGTGTCACACCAATTACACCTGAGGTTACAACCAGAGGTTCTGATAAACAAGGACGGTTGACCAGTCAGCTTCCCTTCACCTTGAATTGAGTAAAATAGCTCAGATATTAACATAATACTACCTATTAATTTGACTTAGAATCAGCCGAGTATTCAGTTGGGTCTTCGATACCAGCGAGTTTAAATGCTTCAATACGCTCTACGCAAGTACCACAAACTCCACAATGTAATTCAAAACCTTTGTAGCAGGAATATGTATATTGATACGGAACATCGAGGGATTTTCCAATTTTGACAATATCAGTTTTATCAATATCGATAAATGGTCTCAAAATTTGGATATGAGCAAATGTCCCTAAATTAATCGCAAGTGCTATAGCACTCATAAATTCTTCACGACAATCAGGGTATATCGTATGATCCCCAGTATGTGCCGCTATGACAATCGCATCGGCCATAATACTTTCGGCGAAACCTGCTGTAATCGAAAGCATGATGCCATTTCGAAATGGAACGACTGTACGTTTCATAGAGTCTTCTTTGTAATGCCCATCAGGAATTTCTCCACCAGATTTCAACAAATCAGATTTAAAGAGAGTGTTCATAAAAGGGAGTTCTATAATCTCATGCTGGACATTTAATGTTTTACAATGATGTGTCGCAAACATAAGTTCACGCTTATTATGCTTAGAACCATAATTAAAGCTGACCGCTGTGACAGTGTCGTACTTTTTGACAGCATCATAAAGTGCTGTAGTAGAATCAATACCACCACTTAGCAAAACTAAAACTTTATCCATCACAACCTATTAACTGCGTTGATAATCGCGTTGAACTGTTGTTTGAATGCCACCTCGAGAATTAAAAACTCCGACCAGCTTTAGCCGATGAGGTTTTATTACCTTAACGATATCATCGACAACTTTATTGACGACGTTCTCGTGAAAAATCCCTTTGTTTCTATATGCCAAAAGATATTCTTTAAAGCTTTTCAGCTCTATACAGTTTGCATCTGGGGAATAATTGAGTGTCAATGTCGCAAAATCTGGTAGGCCTGTTTTTGGACAGACACAACTAAATTCTGGAATTGTCATAGTAATAGAGTAGTCTCTATCTGGATAGATATTTTCAAAAATTTCTATCTCAGGAGTTTTCCAATTACGGATTTCATCCTGCTTGCCTTCATAGCTTGATTCATTCATGACGTGATTATACGCTAATATAGAGAAAAAAGCAATAGGTTAAACTTTGACAGTCAACCATTTGCCCCTTCGGAAATAGATGTAAAATATCATTGCTGAGATATATCCAGAAACAGTAAATATCCACCAAACCGCAATCTTATCAAAACCTAAAAATGATGTTACAATTAAAGCAGGAATAACCTGTAATCCCCATCCATGAATAACAGACATGACCATAAATGGCTTATTATGACCTACTCCAGAGTGAATCTGCTCAAGCATAATAAAGACACCATAGGCAGGAAATCCAAACGACCATATTTGAAGCATCTCTTTTCCGATAGCGATTGTTTCAGGTGAATCGAAAAATATCGACATATAGTATTCGCCAAAGAAATATGTAAGCAATCCGAATACAGTTAAAATACCAAGGGACAAAACCAAAGATTGATTAGCAGTTGTCATTGCCCTCTCAATTTTCTCAGCTCCTAAATTATGACCGATTAGCGATGACAAGCCTAACCCAATTCCAACAATTAACATTATTCCAAACCCAAAGACTTGAATTCCTACTCCATAGGCAGCCACTACTGACATTCCAAATGTTGCGATAAGTGGTGTCAGCAACATTCTTGAACCAGAGAAAGAAATTTCTCCCAGTAACGCAGGAGTCCCAATCTTTAATATTTGCATCATTGATTTAAGAGAAACTGTTGTTTTTCCAACAAGGTGCATCCTAACATTCGTATATTTAGTTCCGAATATAATTGCTCCGAGCATAAAGGTAAGCGAATAACTGATTATTGATGCGTATGCAGCACCTTGAAGCCCTAACTCAGGAAACCCCCAATATCCAAAAATAAACAATGGATATAAAAGAGCATTTAAGATATTAGAACCTATCATCAACGCCATCGCAATAGCTGGGTTGGCTATTGAACGCATGGCAGTAAAAAATGAATAGGTCGCATACATGATTGGAAGACCTATAAGCAGTATCTTCCCATAGGAAACACCTAAATCTAAAACATTACCAGTAGCCCCCAAAAATGATAACATATCCGAAACAAAATACCAACCTAATGCCCCCAAGAGAGTCCCAAAAAAGAGTTTGAGGATAATTGTTTCTTTAATCGCTCGTTCTGTATTATCGTAATCTTTTTCGCCGTACCTCCGTGATATAATTGCGACAGAACCTGGACCAATTAGAGAATTAAATGAGAACAGAACCCACAGTACATTTGTGATAAAAGTAATAGCTGCAATTGATGGCTCGCTATTTGGTAGACGAGAGACCCAATACATATCTGCCATCGCATAAATATGATGTGCCAGAAAGCCAATCATCGATGGGAGTCCCATTTTGAGAATTGACTGTATAATCGAACCTTCGGTATAGTCGGTTTTTATCGTTTTGTTTTCTGTCATCTACTCTTTCTATTTTTTATATATCAAAGACAATAGGATACAGTATATAGATTAAAACACAAGCGAAGTTGTAGAATTGAAAATAAAATTATTTACTGAATTTTTGCAAGAAGACTGTACCGCAAGAAAGCTTGCTGATACAAGATGATTTAAAACGTTCACATTTGTAAAACAGACCATGTTCAATTTTTTGTTTTATAGAAAACAACGTGTCAAAACCATAGATAGGAAACCGTCCGATTGTAAGAAACGTGTTATCATTGTTTGGAAATTTCATCGTAAAACCGAATTTGTAGCCAACCTCTTTTGACTTAGTAGTAACATTCTGATTAAACTTCCCAAACGGATAACTAATTGATGTTATTTCTTTATTGATGAGCTCTTCGATTATATTTTTTGAACGTGTTAACTCATTCGTTAACTGATTAAATGTAAGAGCCGTTAAGTCACAGTGATGATGAGAGTGAGACCCAAAAGCTACTCCAGCATTAGACAGTTCTTTTATTAAACCAGTATCCATATGTGGACAGTTTTGAAAAACATGAGAATAGTCCCAATTGTTACCTTTTCCAATTTGGTTTGTTGGAAAAAAGATAAGTGGTTTGATTTTGTACTTTTGAATAAACTGAGGTAAATATTTAAATAGATGAGCATAGCCGTCATCAAATGTTATCAAAACTGATTTACCTTTAATCTCTCCTCCGATATCATCGATTGAAATAAAGTTGTAATTATTTTCTACTAAATATTTAAGCAGTATTTCAAATCTTCTTGGAGAGTAATTATTGGCACTAAAAGAAAAAGACGTTTGCATTTTATGAAAAGCAAGCGTCTTAATATTTTGAAACGTATTTAAAATAGTATCAGATGACATTTTTCAAATCATCATTTCCAACAGGACCTAAAACTGCAAGAGCAAGTTTTGAACGATCAAAAAGAGAATTCGATAATGCGAGTATATCCGATGTTGTAATCTTGTCGATATCTTTGAGTGTTTTCTTCAATGGATAATAAGCCCCAAGCATAATTTCATTACGTGCAAGCCGATTCATACGCGATGAAGTCGATTCCATTCCAAGAGTTAATTGACCTTTGAGTTGTGCTTTCACTTTATCTAAGGCATCTTCTGTTAATCGTTTTTTCTTTAAGTTTTCAATCTGTTTTAAAGAAATATCAACAGCAGCTTGTAGATTTTTCTTGTCGGTTGCTAAGTAAGCACCAAAAACACCAGCATCTCTATAGATGTCAAGATATGTAAAGACTGTGTATGCCAAACCTTTTTCTTCACGAATTTTTTGAAACAGAGTTGACGACATTCCGCCACCCAGTGAAACATGCATAGCAAGAGCGGTCAGTTTATCTTTAGACGTATAATTAACACCAGGATAGCCCAGACATATATGGATTTGATTATTTTCATTAGTCGTTATTTGAACTGACTGTTCTTTTTCACGAGTAGCCTGTTCAAATTGAGATGCTTTCCCGTTAGCAAAATCAAAGTTCTCTTTGACAAGTTTTACAAGTTTATTATGGGAGATAGAACCTGAAGCAGCAATCACAACTGATTCGGATTTGTAGTTATTTTTGATATACTTGACAATTTTTGCTCGTGGCATTGCGGTGATATTATCAAGCTCGCCTAAAATCGGGCGACCGATTGAACTATCACCCCAGTAAGTTTGAGCAAAAATTTCATGAATCCGATCAGATGGAGTTTCAAAAGATTCAACGATCTCTTCGCATACTACTTTTTTCTCACGTTTTAAATTAATAGGAGTTAAAGTAGCATTGCAAGTAATGTCTGCTAAGACATCGACAGCTTCTACCAAATGCTCATCTAAAATCCGAGCAAGATAGCACGTTTGTTCTTTTGATGTAAAGGCGTTGATAGACCCACCAATAGATTCAAGTGATGCGGCAATTTGTTTTGATGTTCGTTTTTTGGTTCCTTTAAAAAGCATATGTTCAATAAGATGCGAAACGCCATTTTCATCTTTTGTTTCATTGCGGGAACCAACATCCATCCATACACCAAGAGTAATAGAACGAACTGAGGGTATCTTTTCAGTTACAACCCTCAGTCCATTACTTAAGACAGTCTTACGGTATAGATTTGAATCAGATTTTGACAATCGTTGTGCCATTTATCTCCGAGGTCTTTGTGGGCGTTTTGAGCCACCAGATGGGCGACCGTTACCAGCACCACCTTCAGGAACTTCTTCACCAGTTAAGACATATTTGCGAGATAAGCGAACTTTGCCATCACCATCAATATTGATAACTTTAACTTCAAGACGGTCACCTTCTTTACAAACATCTTCGACTTTTTCAACACGATTAACATCAAGTTCTGAGATATGAACTAAGCCATCAGTACCTGGGAAGAGTTCGACAAAAGCACCAAAGTCAGCAATACGACGAACGATACCATTGTATGTCCGACCGAGTTCTGGTTCTTCGACTAACGCTTCAACACGTTCTTTTGCCATTTGTCCAGCTTCACCACCAACAGATGCGATAAGAACTGTACCATCATCTGAGATGTCAATTTTCGCACCAGTTTCTTCAATGATTGCTCTGATAATTTTACCACCAGGTCCAATCACATCACCAATTTTGGATTGTGGAATTTGGATAGTGATAATTCGTGGAGCATACTCAGAGAGTTGGTCACGATGAGAAGTAAGTTCTGAGTTCATACAACCGAGAATATGTAAACGTGCTTTTCTTGCATTATCAAGTGCTTCACGCATAATGTCAACAGATAAGCCAGTGATTTTGATATCCATTTGGATAGCAGTCACACCTTCTGAAGTACCAGTTACCTTGAAATCCATATCACCGAAATGATCTTCATCACCTAAGATATCAGTTAAGATAACAACATTGTCATCTTCTTTGATAAGTCCCATTGCGATACCAGCAACAGCAGATTTGATTGGAACACCAGCATCCATAAGAGCAAGTGAGCCACCACAAACTGATGCCATTGATGAGGAACCATTTGATTCCATAATATCAGAAACGATACGGACGGTATAAGGGAAAGAGCCTTCGGCTGGAATAACTGGAAACAAAGCACGTTCAGCTAAGGCACCATGACCGACTTCACGACGTGAAGTACCACGCATTGGGCGAGCTTCACCAACACAGAATGGTGGGAAGTTATAATGGAGCATGTAGCTTTTTGTAGACTCACCTTCAAGTTCGTCTAAACGTTGTTGATCCATTTTTGTACCGAGTGTTACAGCAACTAATGCTTGCGTCTGACCTCTTGTGAAGACAGAAGAACCATGAGCTCTTGGTAAAAATGTTGTGTCGCAAGTGATCTGACGAACATCATCAGGACCACGACCATCAATACGTGTTTTTGTATCTAAAATCATACGACGCATAGATTCAGAATCAAGATCATGGATGACTGTTTTGACATCATTTTTAGATCCTTCAAACTCTTCAGCAAGAGCATCAACAATTTCAGTAGTCATTTCTTTTTTAGCAGCATTGCGATCTTCTTTAACAGCAATCTTATTAAATTCATTCAGTTTATTACCGACCATCTCAGTTACTTTAGCAATAAGAGTATCTTCGATAAACACTGGAACATATTCAAATTTATCTTTACCACATTGAGCTTTCAGTTCTTCAATTTTACCAATGATAGTTTTGATATGTTCATGACCGAATAATAAAGCGTCAACTAATTCAGATTCTGGGATTTCATAACCGCCACCTTCAACCATTGTGATAGCATCCATAGAACCAGAAATAGTAATTGAAAGTTCGCATTCATCCATTTCTTCAAAAGTTGGATTGATAATAAATTGACCATCGAGACGACCAACCCGAACACCAGCAATAGTTTTTTCAACTGGAACATCAGAGACTGCGATAGCAGCAGATGTAGCATTGAGTGCGATAATATCGGTATCATTTAATAAATCGTGTGAAACAACGAAGTTAACAACTTGAGTTTCTGCTTTAAAATCAGATGGGAAAAGAGGTCTTATAGTTCTATCAATAATTCTGCAAGAGAGAATTTCTTTTTCCGAAGGACGAGCTTCTCTTTTGAAAAATCCACCAGGGATTTTACCAGCAGCGTAAGATTTTTCACGGTATTCAACAGTTAATGGGAAAAAGTCAAATCCTGGTTTTGGTTCTTTTTGTGCACATATTGTGCTGATGACCATAGAGTCACCATATTGAACAACAACGGCACCATTTGCTTGTTTAGCAATTTTACCGGTTTCGATAATCATTTGGCGACCGCCAAGTTCAAATTCTACTTTGTGAGACATATTTTTTTTCTTCCTATTCCCTTAGCGACGGATACCTAATTTTTTAATGAGTTGACGGTAACTGTCTAAATCTCTGGATTTCAAATAATCCAATAAACGACGTCTTTTTCCTACAAGTTTCAAAAGTCCCAAACGAGTATGGAAATCTTTTGTATGCATCTTCATATGATCTGTTAAATAGTTGATACGGTTTGTTATGATTGAGACCTGGACTTCAGGTGAGCCAGTATCTGTTTCATGCAAACGATATTCATTGATGAGTTGAGCTTTTTGCTCTTTGTTCATCGTCATTTTCTTTCTCCTGTTTAAGTATATTCATTACATTTAATTTGTCTTTTTTTATCTGCTCGACTAACAAATCAGTAGATTCAAATTTTCTGTTTTCACGGACAAAATGAGTAGGATATACAATAATGTCCTGATCATAAATGTCTTTGTCAAAGTCAAAAAGATTCGCTTCAACAGTAATCCGTTGTTGTGGATTAAAATGATTTTTCCCAATAAACATCATACCGTTTTTTACTTCATCGCCAATTTCTGCCCAACAGGCGTATACGCCTTCAACAGGTAAAAGTTTTCTCATGCTATAACACACATTTGCAGTCGGATACCCAAGTTTTCTTCCGAGTCCTAAACCACGTTCAACTTTCCCATAGATAGCGTAATGGTGTCCAAGCATTTTCAAAGCTTCTTGATAATCATTTTTTAAGATAGCTTTTCTAATACGAGATGATGAAACTGCTTTTTCCTTATAGTGTACAGGACCAACAACCTCAACATCAAACTTGAACTTTTCACCTAATCTTTTTAGTTCATCAATATTCCCCGAACGATCTTTACCGAAGGCATGATCATACCCAACAATAAGTTTTTTTGCTTTTAATTTTTCAACTATGATAGATTGTACAAACTCTGATGCAGTTAGCGACTGCAATTCCTCAGAGAAGTTCATAATCAAAACATTTCCGTCAAAAAAATCAGGAATAAATTTTGTTTTTTCTTCAAGTGAAGTTAATAATAGTGGAATATGTTCGGGAGCAACCAAAACTTTGGGATGAGGATGAAACGTCACCAGCGCTGCTTCGCAGCCTGATTTTTTACTTTCACTCATAACCAATTTCAAAATTTCCTGATGACCGAGATGAATACCATCATAGGTACCGATCGTAACTATCGTTTGTCGGTCTTTGTTCACAGGATAATTTTCAATTCCTCTAATAAAATTTACACTCAATTTAACACTCGTATATAACTAAAAAGTTTTTGGTCGTTTGTTGTATCAATAAGGTTTGAGGCTACTTCTGCTTTGCAGACAGCTAAAACATTACCGATTCCATCTTTAATTGCTACTTTATCACCTGACTCATATGAGTCATAAATATTTTCAATATATTCTTTTATTATTTCTTTACCGTTATACACAGATTCTACATACTCATCATTAATAACACAGGTTGCATAACTGACGACTTCTTTGAATTGAATCAGAAGTTCGTTGAAAGTATCATCTGAGATAGAATTTTCAATATCAGAAAGTTTAAGTGCTTTTTCTACAGACAAGTTTCCAACTAAAGTTCGTCTTAGATTCGATAAATAGGCACCACATCCGAGTTGTTGTCCGATATCATGAGCAAGCGATCGTATATAAGTTCCTTTTGAACATGCGACTTTGATGTTGAATGTATTCTCGTTATAGTCAATCAATTCAATAGAGTAGATACTTATATTTCTTTTGGGAAGCTCTACCTCAACACCTTTATTTGCTAACTTATACAAACGTTGTCCATCGACATGAACCGCGGAATAAGCAGGAACTTGTTGGACAATCTCTCCAACAAAAGAAGCAAGCACGTCATTGATGTTTTCAAGAGTTATTGTACTATAATCTTTTTCAGCTATTTCAAAATCTACACCTTCAGCATCATAAGTTTTTGAGATTCTACCGATTTTGATTTCAGCAATATACTCTTTATCACAATCAGAAATAAACTGTGCTGTTTTTGTAAGTTTACCAAGGCAAATTGCTAAAAGACCAGAAGCTGCTTTGTCAAGAGTACCAGTATGACCAATCTTTTTCTGGTTTATAATACGGCGAAGTTTGGCAACGACATCATGCGAAGTCATCCCAATCTCTTTATCAACTAAAAGAATTGCGTTATGTTGGTCTGGACGCTTAACCATCATTGAAAACCTCTTTAAAAGTTTCAATAAGCAGTGCCTTTGATTCACTAAGTGGTTTTTCAATAAGACACCCCGAAGCATTGTAATGACCACCACCGTTAAATTTATTTGCTATAGCAGAAACATTTATCGCATCCCTTGAACGCATAGACACTTTAGTTTTTGAATCGGTAAATTCTTTTACAAGTAAACCAACTTCAACACCTTTACTATACAAAGTATAGTCAACAATTCCATCAGATTCAGATGACTGAGCACCAGCTTTTTCATACATCTCTTTTGTAAGGGTTAGTACACAAAGTTTGCCATTGTGATAAAATTCTATATCATGTAAAACTTTTCCTAAAAGTGAAACAGTAGTTGGCATGTTATTAAAATAAATAGTATCACAAACTTCCTGAGACACAACACCAATAGCAACTAATTCACCAGCAATTTCATGTGTTCGCTGAGATGTGACGTTGTACCTAAATCGACCGGTGTCGGTTAAAATTGCAGTATATAGACATATTGCGACAGGTAATTCAACGACATAGTTGATTGCTTCGAAATACTCAAAAATCATTTCACCAACAGATGATGCTTTTATATTTACCCAATTATAGACCGCCTCTAAAACATTATCACGATGGTGATCGATATTTACAACTGTGGTTTCATCATTGATCCAACAGCTTGCTTGACCGATTCGTTTAAATTCGGGGCATTCTAAAGCAATCACAGTGTCAAAAGTAGAATTATTTGGTAAAGTATCAAAATGAGGAATATCTAAAACTTCTGGAAGAAAATGATACTTTTCAGGAATATCACCATGCCGTACAAGCGTGACACTTTTCCCACAGTCCTTCAGATATTGTGCAAATGCCAACTGAGAGCCTAAGGCATCACCATCTGGGTCTATGTGCGAAACAACCAACAGATTTACAGCATTGTCAATAATTGCTTTTAGTTCTTCGGCAGGAGGATTTGCTTGATTAAATATCTGTTTATTCATCTGTATCAATTTTGACTTCATTTAATAATTTTTCTATTTTAATACCTTCCGCAATTGAAGGATCAAATTTAAATGTAAATTCAGGAATGAATCTCGTATGTAAATTTTTTCCTACCGCATGACGAATTTGTTTTTTCTCTCTTTGCAAATATTCTACGACTGCTTTTTGTTTATCTTCATTTCCTAAGCAGGAATAATAGATAGTTGCATATCGTAAATCATCGGTGAGTTTTACATGAGTAAATGTCACCAAGTCAGGTGATTTCATACTAAAGTCTAATAAGAATATTTGAGAAATATCTCTTAAAATTTGTTCACCTAATCTATTTGATCTTTTAAATTGTCTCATACTCTTTTTAATATTCTTCTGTTTTATAATCAAGTAACATTAGTTCAGGTCTACTCCTGATTTCGTCAATCATCTTCGCAATTACTTGATTACCAAAACTGCTTTTATTCGACACAATCGCAGCACCGATAGTTGTCTTTCTTAAGACATCATTATCATCGATTTCTGCGATTGAAATATTAAATTTATTTTTAAGTCGTGCTATAAGCGATTTTAATATATTTCTTTTCTCCTTAAGAGAGTTAACACCAGTAAGCGACAATTCGACTCGTGCGATAACAATTATCAATTATTTAGACTTCCAATTTTCTGGCAGTTTCAACAATTTCGTATGCTTCAATTAAATCGCCAACTTTTATATCATTATAATTTTCAAGCCCGATACCACATTCAAAACCTTCTTTGACTTCTTTTACGTCATCTTTAAAACGACGAAGCGAATTCAAAGTTCCTGTATAAATAATTTTGCCACCTCTTGAAAGCTTTACTTTATCTGAACGTTTGAATCTTCCAGTTTTAACATAAGAGCCAGCAATTGAGCCAATTTTGGGAACCTTAAATGTGTCACGAACTTCTGCTTCACCAACAAATCGTTCTGAAATTTCAGGAGATAGCATTCCTTCGAGAGCTTTTTTGACATCATCTTCAGCTTCATAAATAATATCATATAAACGGATATCAACTTTTTCTTGCTTAGCAAGCTCTCTTGCTCTGCTATCGATAGAAACATGGAAGCCGATAATAAATGCTCCTGATGCGGATGCTAAGATAACATCGGATTCAGAAATAGCACCAACAGATTGTCTGATAATAGATGTTTTGACTTCGTCAGTTTGAATTTTACCAAGTGTATCAGATAGCACTTCAACAGAACCATCAACATCACCTTTGATGATAAGTCTAAGATCTTTGATTTGCCCATCTTTGATTCTCTCAAAGATTTGATCAAGGGTAATACCACCAAGATTATTACGAGCATCCTGTCCACGTTTAATAATCGCACGTTTACCAGAGATTTCTTTTGCTTCCTGATCATTGACACAAGCCATGAAAGAATCACCAGCTTGTGGAACTCCACCTAAACCAGTAATTTGTGCTGGCATAGATGGCCCGATATTTGGCATTGTTTTACTTTTATCATCAGTGATAGTTCTAATACGACCTTTTTGAACACCAGCAACAACTGAATCACCAACTTTGCAAGTTCCTTTTTGAACTAATACAGTAACAACAGGACCACGACCTTTTTCAAGTCGTGCATCAATGACAACACCTTGAGCCCGAATTTGAGGATCAGCCATAAGATCAAGCATTTCAGCTTGGAGAAGAATCATCTCAAGAAGTTTGTCGACATTGTCTCCATGTTTGGCAGAAATTTCAACCATGATAGTTTTACCACCCCACTCTTCAGAGAGAAGATTGTGGTTAGACAATTCATTTCTTATAGAGTCAGGATTCGCATTCGGTTTATCAATTTTATTTATTGCAACAACAATTGGGACTTCGGCTGCCTTTGCATGATCAATAGCTTCAATCGTTTGAGGTCTTACACCATCGTCCGCAGCAACAACGAGAACTACGATGTCAGTAATCTGTGCTCCCCTTGCTCTCATAGCAGTAAATGCTTCATGACCAGGAGTATCTAAGAATGTAATTTTTTCTCCTTGGCATTCAACATCATAGGCTCCAATATGCTGAGTAATTGCACCAGCTTCACCTTCGACAACATTTGCACTTCTAACAAAGTCAAGCAGTGATGTTTTCCCGTGATCAACATGCCCCATGACAGTCACAACTGGAGCTCTTTTGATTAAGTGGTCTACATTTTCATCTTGTAAAACATCTTCACCAATTTCGGCAATAAGGGTTACTTCTTTGCCATATTCATCGGCAATAGTTTCAATCGACGCCATATCAAGTCTTTGATTGATAGTAGCCATTACACCAAGTTCAAACAATTTCGTAATAATTTCAGTCGGTTTAACATCTATTACTTTAGCAAGTTCAGCGACAGACATAAATTCATTAACTTCAATAAGATTTGGATTACCTAAATCAACACCTTCGTCTTCGCCTGATGATTTTTTATATTTCTTTTTTGATTTACCAGAGCCAAGATTAGCCATCGTAGATTTAAAAGTTTTGGCGACAGCTTGTTTATCAACAACATTGAGAATTTTCTTTTTTCTACGTTCTTTCTTTTTCAGCTTTTTATCAATTTTTTTGATAATAGTTTCGACTTCAGACCCTGGTGTCGTAGAAACCTTCCCAACGGAAGTTTTACGTTCAACAGCCGCTTTGATTTGCTCTTTGTGTTCCATCTCTTTCTTAGCTTCTTTTTTACCTTCAGCGAATTTTTTTGTAACGGCAGTAATCATATCATCAGTTGCTACTGACATATGAGACTTTGGTTCAAATTTCAATTCTTTCAAGATAGTAATTAAAGCATTAGATGAAATTTTATATTTTTTTGCTAATTCGTATATTCTTACTTTAGGCATTTATATATACAACCTCTCCATACTCAAGTTTCAACTTAAGCAATGTCCTCATCATCATCGTCCGCATCTAAACTTGGAGCAGATACTTCCAAGACATCATCTTCTTCTGTAACAAACTCAGAGTCATCCTCAAATAGATCTTCAGCTGGTGAAGATTCATCAGCTTTTTTCTTCGCTTTAGCATCTTCTTTTGCTTTTGCTTTAAGTTTTTTCTGAAATTCTTTTTCCAATTTAGCAACAAACTCTTTAGCTTTTTCAAGCAATGATTCAGCAGTTTTAACACCAAGCCCATCAATCCTTGTGAGAACCTCAACCGATGTATTAGCCAATCTTTGAACAGAACCGATATCAGCATCAGCTAAACGTTCTTCCATTTTGCCACCAACACCATCAAGCTGACCGACAGGAACCAACATTTCAGCTTCCATCCGTTTACTTTCATTGTAATCGGTCTCAGACATAATATTGACTTTCCATCCAGTAAGTTTGGATGCCAGTCTGGCATTTTGACCATTTTTACCAATTGCTAATGAAAGTTTTTCATCTTCAACAGCGACAGTCATTTTTTTCTCATCTTCAAACACATCTACATTAACAACTTTTGCTGGAGCTAACGCTCTTGAAACAAACATTTCAGCAGCAGAGGAAAATGGTACGATATCTATACGTTCGTTATTTAATTCTCTTACAATAGACTGTACTCGGACACCCTTGATACCAACACAGGCACCAACAGGGTCTATACGATCATCGGAGGAATAGACAGCAATTTTCGCTCTTTCACCTGGTTCACGAGCGATAGACTTAATTTCAATCACACGTTCATATATTTCAGGTACTTCAAGCTCAAACAATGCTCGAAGGAATTCATTACTCACACGTGACAATAAAACCTGAGGTCCTTTAACAGAGCGTTGCACGTCTAATATATAAGCCCGCACACGGTCACCTTGACGGAACCGTTCTCTTGGAATTTGTTGCTTAGTGTCTAAGACACCTTCTCCACGACCAAGGTTTACAATGACATTTCCTTTGTCAATTTGTTGAACAACACCAGAGACAAGAGTACCAACACGATCAATATATTCATCGTAGATACGATCTCTTTCTGCTTCACGAACTTTTTGAATAAGAATTTGCTTGGCAGTCAAAACAGCATTACGACCAAATTCAGTTTCATAGTCGATGTACTCATCCAGCTCATCATCAATTTGTGCTTCGGGGTCGATTTCTTTTGCTTCTGTCAAAGATATCTCAATAGTACTATCTTCAACAGTATCAACAACTTTTCTAGTTGCCAGCATAAGTAGTTCGTTAGTTTTGCGGTCGAATTTGAAGCTGATATTATCTGTAAAGGTATATTTCTTTTTAGCAGCTGCTAAAAGAGAAGCCTGCAGGGTTTCCAGCACGGCGTCAAACTCGATGTTTTTTTCTCGAGCGATCATTTGCATCGCTTCGATCATATCAAACGCCATTTATATACTCTCCATTAAAAAATTATTTTACTTTTTTCGATTTCTGTAATCTTTACAGCAATCTCATTTTCATTATCTAAAAAAACGATTGTGTCACTATCAACAGAAATAACTTCGGCAGTGATTTTTTTTCGTTTCTTATCTACAAACTCAATCTTTACATTTTCACCAATACGATATTTATAATCAACAATTTTGGTGAGAGGTCTATCAAGACCCGGTGATGATACTTCAAGTAGATACCCTTCTTCAAAGTAATCAGTCTCTTCAAAAACATCACCAACAGCACGAGATATTTTGGCACATTCTGCCAATGTCACCCCGTTTGGAGTATACACAAATAACCGAAGCGTTGTCTCTTGTTTGTACACAGACAAATTCAAATCGGCAATTTCAGCTCCAAGTTCTAACAATGGTGCTTCTAACAATTCAACAATTTTTTCTTTTAAATCAATTTTCATTTTGCACCATAAATTAAAGAGTGGGTTTTCACCCACTCAAGCCAATTAGAATAACATAAATAACAACGAAAAGCAACAATTTTGTTGTCATTTAAGCGTTTGGACAACTTTTTTTACATGTTGTACAATCGCTGCTAATTCAATTTTTTCAATATCGTCAGATGAACGAAGTTTTACCTCTACTAAACCATCTTTCAACGACTTAGCACCAATAGTTATCCGAACTGGGATTCCGATTAAATCGGCATCATTAAACTTCACTCCTGCTCGTTCAGAACGATCATCAAGCAGAACATCGATATCCGCATCTTGAAACTCAGCGTATATCTTCTCAGAGGCGGCGACAATTTCTTCATCTTTTACGTTAAGTGGTATTATTTCAACAAGATACGGAGCTAATCCTACCGGCCAAACAATACCGCCCTCATCGCTATATTTTTCCAAAGCTGCTTGTGGAGTCCGAGTTATTCCGATACCGTATGACCCCATAATCATCAATTGCTCTTTACCGTCAGCATCTAAAAATTTAGCTCCGAGCGATTTTGAGTACTTAGTTCCAAGCATAAAGGTGTTACCAACTTCAATTCCAGACTTTGCATCAAGGGTAGAATCACATTTTGGACAGCCATCACCCTTTGCTGTTGTACTGATATCAAAAACTGAAGACGCTTTAAAATCACGATCGATATTAACATCGATAAAATGTTTTTCGTTTTCATTTGCACCGACTATAAAATTTTTCATTTCAGCAACAAGTGGGTCGACTATTTTCCGTACTCCTGTTAATCCAACAGGTCCAGCAAATCCAACAGGAGCTTTTGTATATTTTTCGACCTGTTCGGCATTGGCAGGTTCAAGCTCTACACATGAAACTGCATTTTTCAACTTAGTTTCATTAACAGTTCGATCACCACGAACTAAAGCAGCAACAGGTTTCTCATCTGCCATATATATCAATGTCTTGACAAGTTGGTTCGTTTTTACTTTGAGAAATTCGGACACTTCTTCAATGGTTGCAGCACCTGGAGTGTCAACAGTTTCGATATCTATCCGAACAGCATCGATATCTGGTTTATTTGTGTCTCTGAAAATAGCTTTCTCTTCATTGGCGGCATAAAGACAATCGGTACAATATAAAATAGTCTCTTCCCCAGCGTTCGTGTCTACCATAAACATGAATTCATGAGCATTTGAGCCACCCATGGCACCAGAATCGGAATCGACTTTTAAGACTTCAAGACCAGCTCTTTTGAAAATACGAAAATAAGCATCGACCATTTTTTGATAGGAAACTTTTTGAGATTCGACTGTCGCATCAAATGTATATGCATCTTTCATGACAAATTCTCTACCACGCATAAGACCAAAACGAGGACGGATTTCATCACGGAACTTCACCTGAATCTGATACAGATTCATCGGTAATTGTTTGTAACTTTTCACTTCACCAGCGACAAGATTTGTTACCGTTTCTTCGTGAGTTCCACAAAGAATCATTTCATGGTCATGGCGATCTTTCATCGTCATGAGTTCTTTGCCAACAGTATCGTATCGACCAGTTTTCTGCCATACTTCAACTGGGCAGAGTACCGACATGGTAATTTCCAAAGCACCAGCAGCGTTCATTTCTTCACGGACGATATTTGAAAATTTTTCAATTACTCGTTGCATCAATGGAAGATAAATATACACTCCAGAAGCTAATTTTCGGATATATCCACCACGAAGCAGAAGCTGATGAGAGACCAACTCTGCATCGGATTGGTTTTCTCGTAATGTTGGTATATATGTTTGACTCCAACGCATCTATTTTTTCCTTATAAAATCAAGTAGTTATCTTCATAATTTATGAATTTGTAAGATATAGCATAACGGTTTTAAATCAATGTAAAATATTGACCTATTTTAGGATAATTAGGTTAAAAGAAGCTGATTTTGCAGTTTTCTATTGCTTTTGAGAGTAAGTTTTGATACAATCGACTTACAAATTATGACCCGCCCCCGTGGTGTAACGGATAACGCGTTGGCCTCCGAAGCCGGCAATTCAGGTTCGATTCCTGACGGGGGTATTTTAAAACACCTGATGGGGTATTATAAATCGAAAATTCTTCTAAAACATAGAGCATACTTCGACCTCACTTGGGTGACCAAAAAGACTTCTAACATCTCATAAATTAGCAATTATTACACAACCAGTGCATAAAATATACGCATAAGAAGGCTCCTGTTTTTCGATTTGAAACATATAAATAGTTGCCCTGAGCAGAAGATATACAGAATCACCCACAAGTCTCTTTTCTCTAAAAAAGTACTAAAATCTCCTTAAACAATTACCGAAACATTTATCAACGACCACAAAAACGTACTAACGTATATAATTTTTATAATAACTTATAATTTCTCAAAAGGAGTCTTTAATGACTAAATCTTTCAAATTCTTAATGCTTTTTGTCTTATTGGCACTCTGTGCTGTAGGGTCTGTTGTTGCTGAAGAAGACAATACTCTTGAGTATGTCATGGCTGTTGGCGATTATTACGATTACGATTATGATTATGTAAACAATATTTTAAATACTTATGTTACTGCTGAAGAATTACCAGTAGTATTTTTTGTTGCTCAGTCAGCCAAAGCCGAACCTGAAGAAGTAGCAAAAATGCGTGCTGATAAAAATAGCTGGATGGATATTACATCAAGTTATGACCTATCACCAAAAGTCTATTATGTTATGATGGCTGGTAAGATTGAAAATCCAGAATTCAAAGCAACTTACGCCAAATATCATTCTGTCGTAACAACGCAGTGGGATAAAATAGAACTTGAAGATTCTGAAATTGTCAGTTTAGTTAATTTACGTTTTATCTACAAAAAACAAGGTTACAATCCATTTGAAGTTATGAGCATGCGTACATACGGTAAATCATATGTAAAAATTTATCATTCTATTGGTGAATTAAAAGAAGAACTTTTAGACAGACAAATGGCTGCTAAAGGGAAATAAATATTTTGTTTATTTTTGTTTGTACAAGGCTGTCTTCGGGCAGCCTTTTTTATTAAAAATATATAGAAATAATTGATCCCCAGAGAATTCCAACAGCTATATGACTTTTCTTTTTCCCCGCTCCAACGATATATGCAAAGGCGGTAAACAAAAGAGCAATCCCTATTCTTGCACTCCAGCGATTAAAGTAAGTCGCGTCAAAAGCATCAGCTAAGAGTAACAGACCTGAAATAATGAGAGATAAATAGATAAGCCAATTATGTGACTTTTGAAGTTTGTTATTTTCTGTTTGATTTTTCATATTCTTTAAGGAAGTTTTCGATACCTTTCACAATTCCTTTGGCGACTTTTTTTCTGAATTTTTTAGTTTTCAAAAGAGCCTCTTGTTCAGGGATAATCATAAAAGCCGATTCTATCAACACCGCAGGGTATTGAGTTGGACGGTTGACCGCTAAGTTACCATGATACAAACCATAGTCAGAAAGCTTGGTTGCTTTGGTAAGTTCGGCTTGAATATTTTTAGCAAGATTTATCGAGTGAGGGTGATAATAATAAGTCGACGAACCGTTATGGGTAAACGGATTGACACCATCTGGGAGAGCGTTATTATGCATCGAAATAAACAAGTCGGCATTGGCTGCCTTGGCAATTGAAGGGCGGTCATAGAGATCGACGTTTGAATTATCATCACGGGTCATTAAGACTGTGGCACCTTTGGACTCAAGCTGTTTTCTCAGCTCCAATGAAATGCCTAAATTGGCTTCTGCTTCGGTGTAGCCTGTTGGACCAACCGAACCTTTGTCGGATGAATGCCCTGGGTCGATAACGATAATTTTATTTTTAAGTTTTTTGACGTTTGATGGAGCTTTGTTGAGCTTGAGATAAAATGTATTGCCTTCGTAATAGGAATCATAGCCCCACAAATCTTTGGTGAGTTTTATTTTTAGTTCATACAATTTTTCCGATGGTTGTGACCAAGTAGCTATATCAATCAGCTTATCGGAGAAATCATAGCGTATCCAATCAGTATCTGTGGTAACACCAAAAAGCTGTACTTTGAGAGTGCGTTTATCTTCTTGGATAATTTTAAATGGGTGCTTGCCACTTAGAGGAAATTCGATTTTTACATTGTCATCGGAGCCTTTGGTACGAATGACAGTTAGGTAGGAATGCGGTGGTAGTATCCCTTGTGGAAGTTTTTCAACAGAATGTTTATTAATGAATGCTTTATGATTTTTGGTTAGCTCGGCTATATACCAATCTCCCTCTGAACCTGTAACAAATGCCTCTACCCCCTCAGGTTGGAAAATTGAGAAATATCCTTTTCTGGCACCATGACGAATTGTCTGTACTGAATCTTTGAAGCGAACCGTAAACGGAAACTCGTTGCTGTTGATAGAAAGCTTGTAAGAAGATTTCATCGTAGCAGTGTCATCTTTTCGTTCGTCTGCTTTATGCATTGACAGTACGCTTGTTCCAGTTGAGTCTAAAAGATGCTCTCGCAGAGAATCAATAGGTCGGTATTTGAGCATATAGATTAATTGTATTGAATCAGCTTGTACACCTAATGGTATATCGTAATAGCCGGTGTAGATGCCTCTGAGAAGTAGAGAGTCCGGTACCGCTCCGACACCAAAGACAGACTCGCCCCAATACGGTTGAGGGCATGGAGAAGTCTCCGCCATTGCAATTGAGTCAGCAATTCCTTGGATTGAAAATGTGGCAATACAATTTGGAGTTCCTTGAAATGAAACTTGTATTCTATCCCCTGAATTGAGATTGAGATAACCAGATGGTCGGTTAATTTCTTTTACGATAACAAGTGAGTCGTATGGAATTGGTGTCAGAGGTTCAGGGATTTGTACGGTGAAGTTTCTAAATTTGAGCCCTGGCTTTTTATCTTCTTTATTAATATAGACATGACTCCTCGTTTGTACGTAATAAAAATCAAACGAATTATACTCTATTAGAAATGTAAACATACCCGACACAACTGGTAGGTACGCTAAGAAACCTCCATCTTCATGAACTTTTACTTTAACATCATTGATAATTATATATTGGTTCACATTTGGATATTTAACATTACCTAATATAAAAGTGGAATCAATAGCTCTCACGAGTTGAGAATCTTTAGGATAAATAATTTCAATATCATTCTCTGCAAAAAATGAAACTGGTTTTAATTCAACTCCAATATTATCAGGTATAATTATTTTCGATGAATCTTCAGCTTGAGTAGTTGAAGAAATCAAAACTAAAATAAGTATTGTTAGCAATCTATTTCGTAATATATTTTTCAAAAATCTCTCGCTTTATTTTAGGTCCGCCGATAATTTCCCGGTCGACAAGTATTGATTCATTGGAATACTTGATACCAGTTGCGATATCATTTTCTAAAATAGACGGTCCATCCAAATCAAAATAATCCGCTTTAGATGAGATATAAAGTGATTGGGCGATACCTATCGACGACGAAACCATACAGCCGAGCATAATTTTCTTTTTATCAGCTTGAGCGGCAAGGGCTATTTTGAGTCCTTCAATTACCCCGCCTGATTTTTCCATTTTGATATTTGCACAATCAAAATTGTCTGAGAACTTTTTATAATCTTCAAGGGTGTTCATGCCTTCATCCATAACAAGACAAACGTCGTTTTTTCCTTTAAGGTATTTCCACTCGGAAATAAACTCAACCGATGTTGGTTGTTCGATAACTTTGACCCCTTTTTGCGAGAGGTTAAAAATCATCTCCTCGGCCTTAGCACATGACCATCCCCCATTGGCATCAACCCGAATATCTTTCCCCTCAAGCGAGTCAAGTAAGTCTAAAATCATGACATCCTCTTCGTTGCCCATTTTTATTTTAATAATTGGAAATTCAGAATTATTAATATCTTCAATCATTTTTGCGGGGGTATCAATTGAAATAGTATAAGAACTTTTCACACCGACAGGTGTGCCGACGCCTAAAACTTCCCAAGGGTATTTTCGGCTTTCTCCTGATAGATAGTTAATAATCATTCCAACAAGTGCGGATTTAGAAATTGGATTTATTTCAAAAGATGAGACATATTCAAGAGTGTCAAATGTTATTTCATCGATTTCTTTTATAAGTTCAACACCTTGGATTATATCTTTTTCAATCAGTTCGATAGATGGTCCATACTGAACCGATGATGACGCTTCGCCATTGTACCTGTTATTTAAGATGGTAAATATATTTGTTTTTGCTACCGCCTCACCTTTGGCAACGCGGAATTTTTTTTTAAGTGGGATTGTGAGTTTTACAGTATCAAGTTGCATTAGAAAATTCTCCGTGCTGTTTTAAACGATTCATCCAAATCTCTTCTGTACTCATTATATTTCGGCACAAGTGAGTTAATACTTACACCCCCACCTCCAACAGAAGAGTGAATCAATTCTTTTGAACCAATAGCAAAGCCAACATGACGATTAAAAAAGAGTAAATCACCAGTTTTAATATTCTCTCTGGGAATTTTATCGCCAAAGTTAATTTGGTCTTTTGTATCTCTTGGAATTTGAATTCCAAATCGTGACAGAACAGTTTGCGTAAAACCTGAACAATCAATACCCACTGACGTAACACCGCCCCAAAGATATGGGACAGATAAAAACTTTTTCGCCTCTTTAATAATTTCAGAAGCACTAATTGTTTTATTTGAGATAAGCTTTGCTCCTGAACTTGAAACAATCAGAGAAGTTTTATCTGGTAAACTTATCTTCAATCTGTTGGGGTTCAATTTACTACCATTAAAAGTAGTACCGTAATAAAGAAAATGCGGAGGAGATTTCATTTCTTTTACGTTGTGTACGTTGACTGTTTTAGAAGTAACAATATATTTGCATTGGCTGCTAAATTGCTTGAAAGTCTTCATCGAGCAAAGAGCGATAAATCGTTTGTCGACCCATCCTATGTAACCATCTATTTTCTCAACATGATAGAAATTATTCTTTTCATCACTGATTTTCACAAAATCAGAAAACAGAAGTTGGTTGACTCGTTCCGAATTGTATTTTGGCTTGTGCCACATATCGGTTATATTGATTGTTATCCATCCATATTTCATATCTCTATTTTACAAAATAGGATTGGTTGAAACAATTAAAAACAATCAAAATCTGATTGACAAATAAACGTTTATAGAGTACTGTTTTGCTATCAGTGAGACCGATATTTGTAAGGAAAAAAGAGTGAAACCTGAACTTTCAACGCATTTTGACAAACGAAAACCATCAGCAATCAGAGTTGCACAAATCGAATTTGCCAAACGAACCGACCAAACAGAAGCGGTCAATGTAGCGATTGGAAATGTCTCACTTCCGATGCATCCCGCCATGCAAGAACGGATGCGTAATTTGGTGGCGACAACCTCACCATTCGTTGACGGAGTTGTCAAATATTCTGCGACAGTAGGCTTTCGAGAAACCAACGATGCATTTTTGAATATTATCGCATCAAGTGGATTTGAAACATCAGAACTCTTTTCACAAATAACAGACGGTGGCTCACAGGCGATGGAACTTGTCATCTTGGGTGTATGCGGCCAAGCAGGTAGCAACGAACGACCATTGCTCCTTATTGATGCGGCATATACAAATTACAAAGCGATGGCGGAACGTTTAGGTAGAAGAACTATTTCGGTGACTCGAACATTAAGCGATGATGGCATCTTCGCCTATCCTGATTTTGATGAAATGGAGAAGCTAATAACAGAACATAACCCATCTGCCGTTGTTGTCATTCCTTATGATAATCCGACAGGACATTTTTACTCGCACGATGCCTATGTAGAACTTGCAAAATTAGCTGTCAAACATAATATGTGGATTATTTCCGATGAAGCCTACCGTGAACTTTATTATACCGACGAAAAAGTAACATCTGTTTGGGGCATTACAGAATCAGTAGTTGCTGGAATTAACGGAAGGCGGATTTCTATTGAGACTGCCTCTAAAGTTTGGAATGCATGCGGACTTCGTATTGGTGCTATTGTCACCGACAGTCAGGAATTTAACCAACGAGCAATTGCTGAAAATACTGCCAATTTATGTCCAAATGTTATCGGGCAATATATCTTTGGTTCACTTGCCAATGTTTCTCACGCTGATTTAAAAACATGGTACAACCAACAACGAGCTTATTACGCAACGATGCTAAACCAGCTATCATTTGAAATGAAAGAACTGATTCCAAACATTATAATTTCAAGACCTGATGCATCGATTTACTCGGTTGTAGATGTGAGAAATATTGTAGATGATTCATTTGATGCCTCTGAGTTTGTTCTATTCTGTGCTCAAAAAGGTTTCGTTGATATCGATGGGAATCAGATGACTTTGCTTGTCTCACCTCTTGCAGAATTTTATTCTATCGACGAAGACCGATCGAATCCAGGAAGAACACAGATGCGAATTGCCTACGTAGAATCTCCGAATAAGATGAAGTTAGTTCCGAAGCTATTTGCCGAACTTCTGAAACAATATCTCAATAAATAAGGTTAGCTCTTTAGTTTTGAAATAAGTCGATCTACTTTTTCTTTTAATTCTGTTTCCGTCCCTGAGTTATAAATAAGATAGTTTGAACGTTTTCGTAGTTGTTGAAAAGATTTCTGTTTACAATCACTATCTAAGACTGCTTCTTTTGAAAAGCCTCTCGCCAACATTCTTTGTATACGTAGTTTTAAATTCGTATGAACCAATACGACGGCATCTACGTCTTTATCCAAATTCCAATCAAGTAATAAAGCAGCATCAACAATGATGTTTTTCTTGTTCAATGTATACTGTTCAAGTTGGGCATAGAGTTCTTTCATTAGGACAGGATGGACAATTTTATTGAGTGCAAGAGTAGACTTTTTACTTTTAAATGCTCTCTCTCTGAGCAGTTCACGTCGTAAGATAGATTTATTTATAAGAATGTCTTGCCCAAATTCTTTGGCAAGTTTTTTCAGGACTATCGGATTGTGAGTTACAACTTCTTTACCGATTAAGTCCGCATCAACAACAACCCATCCGTAAGATTTAAATATCTTCGTAACTGTTGATTTACCTACACCAATTTTTCCAGTAATACCAATAATCATGCTAATAGTATAATTTGAAAAACTTTTTAATACAAGTTGTTATAATTTTTTAAAGAACAGAATTTGAAGTGTTGTAGGATTAAAAGTTTCATTAAAAAATCGATTATCCTGCAAACCAATTGGGAACTCTGACGGTTTGATATTTTTCGTAGGACTTGAAATTGTTCCATCATTTATCGTTTGATTTATTGAAATGTCGATATTCAGGTTTCGTTGAATATTAAAAACAATACCAAGCGATGCATTGACACCAATTCTCTGTTCCCAAAAGGCACTTTTCGGTTCATAATAATAATTATATTCGATACCATTTTCATGATAAAACTTCACTTTGTCACCAAACAAATCAAACCTAACTCCAGCTTCAAATTTTAGATTCCGATAGCTAATCGTTTCCCATGTTGATGATTTAAAATTATTAGGTGTGCTATACCCTATACCAAATTTCCCTGAAACATTTTCAGACAAATGATAATATATCTTTGTTATAAATTGTGGTGAATAATTTATAAGCTTTGTCTCATCTGTTCTTTGAGAAAGACCAAATGCAATTTCGATAAATGGTTCAAACTGATGTGGAAGGCTGTCTACAGCCTTGATAACTTCTACTTTTGTACTGTCTGTGGTAGCTGTTACTCTATCAATAGCTAAAATTGGTTTGACAAGAACCAAAAAGCAGAGAACGAACAATGTAAGAAATAATTTATTTTGCTTCAAGCCAGTTCTCACCTACTCCGATATCCGCCACAAGTGGAACTTCAAAATCTGTAACATTTTCCATTCCTTCTCGTACAATTTTTTTAACTTTTTTTAGTTCAGGTTTATATACATCAAAGACTAATTCATCATGCACTTGTAAAACCATCTTAGATTTCATCCCTTCCATGTTCTTATATATACGAATCATGGCAAGTTTAATTATATCCGCTGCGGTTCCCTGAATAGGTGTGTTAATTGCTATCCGTTCAGCGAACTGTCGTTGAGCATAATTAGTGCTATTAATTTCAGGAAGATACCGTCTTCGATTATAATGTGTGATGACATACCCTTTTTGACGTGCGAATTCTTTCATAGTATCCATGTAATCTTTGATTCCTGGGTATCGGTCAAAATACTTTTCAATAAATTTCTTTGACTCATCCATCGAAAGCCCCGATTGCTGTGACAATCCAAATGCTGAAACTCCATAGATAATAGCAAAATTAGCAGTCTTGGCAGCACGACGCATATCATCTGTAACTTCATCTAAATCGACACCGTATACTTCAGCAGCAGTACGCTTATGAATATCTTCATTGTTTTTAAAGGCAGTAAGTAAAGTCTTGTCATTGGCATAATGTGCTAAAACTCGTAATTCAATTTGTGAGTAATCAGCAACAAGTAATGAATGTTCATCATCTTTTGGAATAAACGCTTTGCGAATCTGACGACCTTCTTCGGTTCGTATTGGAATATTTTGCAAATTTGGATCAGTTGATGAAAGACGTCCTGTAGCGGCGATTGTCTGATTAAATGATGAATGGACTCGTTGAGTGTCAAGGTCACAAAGTTTCGGAATGGCATCAACGTATGTCGATTTTAATTTTGTGAATTGACGATAATCTAACAGTAACTTTGGTAAATCATGAATCTTGGCGAGTTCCTCTAACACTTTTACATCTGTTGAGTAGCCAGTTTTTTTGGCTGTTTTACCTTTAGTTGGAAGATTAAGCTTCTCAAAAAGGATATGCGAAAGTTGCTGAGTTGAGTTAATATTAAACTCTCCGCCTGCTAATTCATAAATTTTAGCTGTAAGCATCAGAAGTTTTTCACCCATCTCTTTTGATAATTTAGCAAGATAATCGATATCAACTTTGATGCCAGTTTCTTCGATGTCTGTCAAAATTTTCACTAATGGAAGTTCAATATTGTAATATAGATTATCCATATCGAGTTCTTCAATTTTTGGTGCCAAGACTCCACGAAGCTTATAAGTGTAGTCGGAATCTTCAACGGCATAAAATGTTGCTTTATCAATAGGAACAATATCAAAAGTCTTCTGATTTTTCCCGCTTCCGATTAAATCGCTAATTGGAAGCATGTGGTAATCAAAATATTTAAGAGCCAACATCGAAAGAGAACATTCTCTTGCGGATGGATTAATAAGATATCCAGCAATCATCGTGTCAAAACTTACAGGGTCTATCTCTATATTATATCTATGAAAGATCTGCATGTCATATTTAATATTCTGACCAAATTTCTGAACATTTTTGTTTAAGAAAAGTGGTTTAAGGATTTCAAGAGATTGCTCAATAGGAAGGTTACGCTCGGTTTCATCACGATGAGCAACTGGGATATAATAACCTGAATCTGCTTTTTCAGAAATAGAAATTCCGACAAGATTTGCTTTAAGAGCATGCTTCGACGTTGTTTCGGTATCAATAGCAATCTCTCTAACTTTTGAAAGTTTTGTTACGAGAGCTTTTAACTCATCAAGCGACGCTATAGTCTTATAATCATTTTTGATTTCTTTTTTAGGAGCTTCTACTTCGGAGGAGTTTGCGAATTCAGAACCAGACATAACATCTTTAAGAATTCTACCAAACTCAAGTTCCATAAATAATTCTTTTGAAAGTTCATAGTTGAAATCACGTCGTTTTAAATCTTCTAAATTATATTCTAATGGAACTTTGACATCTATTGTTACAAGTTCTTTCGAAAGTTTTGCTTTGTCAATATTGTCAGCAATTTTTGTTCTGGCACCTTTTGCTTTAATCTGTTCGTAGTCCGTTAGAATTTTCTCAAGTGAGCCAAACTGCTCAAGCAATGTGTCGGCAGTTTTAGGACCTATTCCAGGCACTCCTGGAACATTGTCGGCAGCATCACCCATAAGTGCAAGTTTGTCTATAACAAGTTCTGGATAAACGCCAAATTTTTCTTTGACTTCTTCCCGTCCATACAGAGTCGGAACACCAGTTGCACTTTTTGGATTATAAATTTTTATTTTATTATTAACCAATTGAAAGAAGTCTTTATCACCAGTCACACACCAGACATCCATACCTTGCTTGGCAGCATCTTGTGCTATTGTTCCTATAACATCATCCGCTTCGTAACCTTCCAGTTCAAGCGAGATGATATTAAGTGCTTCGACAGCTTCACGTATCCTTGGTAATTGAGCAACAAGCTCATCGGGCATCTTGGAACGGTTAGCTTTGTATTGGTCATACATCTTGTGCCTGAAGGTAGGAGCTTTTGTATCATTGACAACTGCGATATAGTCTGGTTTTTCTTTTTGGATCAGTTTTAAAATCGAATTAACAAAACCATACGTCGCCGAGGTATCCTCACCTTTTGAGTTGATAAGGGGATTACGAATAAAAGCAAAGTATGCCCGATAGAACATTGCGGAGCCGTCGATTAAGTATAGTGATTTATTTTTCATTTTAAGTATAAATTTCTCTCTTTAATATATTGTAACACATTTGAGTCTAAAATAGTTTTTAGTTTTTTTTCATCATTGCTTTGTAATAGAGATTTTATTTCGGTTGATGAAATATCAATCTCGGATGATTCAATATACTCAACTAATTGCGAAAAGTCATTTTGAATTATCTCCATATCAAAATGAGGTCTTTTTCCAGCAACAACTTGGATTTCTTTAAATATTTGAGATGCGTTATGCCAGAGTGGTAATTGTGAGATATTATCAGCGCCGATAATAAAACAAAATTTAACTTTTGGGTACTTTTTCTTTATTGCTTTTATCGTATCAAGAGTGTAGCCAGATAAATTTTTATCACGTTCTATCGCTGAGACAAAAAAAGATTTATACGAATTCGCCGCAAGAGTCGTCATAGCAAGACGGTCATCAAAAGAGACTATAGTTTGTTCATGTTTAAATGGATGCGAAAAAGACGGTATCATAACAATACCGTCTAAATTTTTAATTTTTAAAATATCTGATGCTAAATGAATATGTCCCACATGAATAGGGTCAAAAGTTCCACCAAGAATTCCCCAAGATTCTCCTGGTTCAGGAGTTTTCATTCTCTTCCTGTGTTGTTACTTGAGGCATCGCATTTATTTTTTGAATATACTCAGTCGCCTTTTTAGTATGCTTATGTGATGGAAATTCAGTTACATACGCTTGAAAATATTCCAATGCTTCAGGAAATTCTTTTTTCTTATATGACAATTCCCCAGCACTAAATGCTGCTTTTTCGATATATTCTTTTGCTTTTTCAACTAAGAAATGATCCTTGAAAACAATCATAAAATCAGAAAACTTCTCTTTAGCCAACTTGTATTCTTTTAATTTAAATTTCATTTCAGCAAGACCAAATGTTGCAAGTGGAGCGTATTCGGTATCGGTATATTCGTCAACCACAATTTGAAAATAAATTTCAGCAGATTTATATGTTCCGATTCTATCGTAGACAACACCACTATTGTAATATTTCCTGGCAAGTCTGGTGTGTGCTTCGAGCAAGTATGATTGTGCTTCAACAATAACATTGGACTCGGGAAAATCAATAATAAATTCTTCAAATTGTTTAATTGAAACAAGTAAGTCTGACTGATCTAAGCCATAATGAGTTGGAGTGCCTTTGTATAAGCAGACCGCTTTCATAAAAATAGCATCCTCAGCATATGTCGACGCAGGATAGTTCACAGCCAAACGGTTAAATTCAACGTTGGCAATCTCATACTCTTTGTCACCAAAATATGATAATGCTAAGTAGTACTGAGCTGTATCAACGACAGATTCACCAGGATAGTTATAAACAAGGGTCTGAAAATGTTCGATTGCTTTGATATATTTTTCTTGCTCATATTTCTCAGTACCTAATTTAAATAATTCGGCAGATGTTAATGTATTTAACGATTGTTTTCCACCACAACTCATAAGGGCGAGAGAGAGCAGGCTTATACATACAATGATACAAAATAATTTCGTTTTCAAACTGAATAATTCTCCTTCAGCATTTTAAAATTTTCCAATACTTTGTTTAAGTATTTATCAGGAAGTTCCGTGTTACGACGCAACATTCCACGAACCCGAGTTTCACCCATATTATAAGCAACAAGGGCTTTCTTTATATCACCAAACTCAAGGATTTGTTCGAATAAATGTAGTGATCCGAGCTTAATATTTTTTTCTACATCATAAAGCGTTTCAGAGCCATTCCATTCTACCCCTGATCGTTTGGCTAAATCTTTACCAACAAATGGTACTACTTGCATCAAACCTCTTGCTCCAACATACGATTTCTGACCTTTTTTAAATGATGATTCAGTCAAAATTATCGCCAAAACAAACATTGGGTCATAATGATACCTATCGCTTTCCTCATAAATCACGTTGGCAAGCGTTCCAATTTCGGTTTCATTAAAGCCAATTTGGAAGTCTTTTATAGCATTATAGATTTGAAGTTTTTCTTCAAGCTCAGTAATTTGTTTATGTTGATATGAAATTTGTTCTTCAAGTTGAAATTTTTCAGTGACAAGATAAATCAATAGTATCGATTGTACTAAATATATCAAGACCAGTAAAAATGCGACTGGTTTGGCAAGAAATATTCCTAATTTTTCAAATTGAATCATCTGATTAACCTTTTACTACTTCACCAAAAAGATCGTACCCATCGACTGCTATGATTTTAACATCAAGCATATCTCCGATTTTGATAGCATCAGCATTATCTATCACGACCTCTAAATCAACTTCTGGACAATCGGCATATGTACGACCAATCGCTCTTTCATCTTCAATTGCATCAATCATAACACGTTGCACGCTCTCTAACAAGCTGTTATTTTTTTCAAAGGCGATATCTTGCTGAATAATCATCAACTTGTTTAGACGTTCCTGCTTGACTTCTTCCTCAATTTGGTCTGGCATATCAGCGGCAGGAGTGTCATCCTCTTGTGAATATGTAAATACTCCCATTCTATCAAATTTGGATTCTTCGATAAACTCAGCTAACTCTTCAAACTGTTCTTCCGTTTCCCCTGGAAAACCAACAATAAATGTCGTACGGAGCACAGCATCTTTCGATTTTTCTCTAATCTTCTTAACCAGAGTTTTAATGTTACCCGTACTGACATTTCGTTTCATACCATCAAGTATATCCGAATTGACATGCTGAAATGGAAGGTCGAAATAGTTTAGCGTTTTATTATCAGCTGCAAGATATTCAATGACATCATCAGAAAGTTCAGCAGGATAAAGATACAAAAGTCGAATCCACGCAACCCCTTCGATTTTATCAAGTTCTTTTAAGAGTGTAATAATATCTGGGTTGTCATCTCCCTTATAATTGTAACCATACATCGTTGCTTCTTGAGAAACCAAGATAAGTTCTTTCTTCCCATTTTCAGCAAGATACTTCGCTTCACGAATAATTGAGTCAAGTGGTCGTGAACGAAATTTCCCACGCATGCCAGGTATCGCACAATAGGTACAACCACGATTACATCCGTCGGAAATTTTGAGATATGCATATGGAAAGTCGTCAGAGATAAAACGATTATTCCAACTCAAATAGCCGAGCTTACGAGCTTCCATTTTAACAGTTAAGTCAGATTTAGTTGCCCCATTAACTGCTGTTGCCAATGAATCCAACGCACCCAACCCAAAAGCTCCATCAAGTTCAGGCATCTCTTTGAGCAAGTCATCGCCATTACGCTGAGACAGACAACCGGATGCATAGAGTGTTTTTAGATAGCCATCTTTTTTGAGTTGTCCAAATTTGAGCAGTTCGTTAATAGATTCTTCTTTTGCGGGTAGAATAAATCCACATGTATTTACAATAATAGAATCTGCGTTTAATGGGTCTTTGACTGGCTGATGTCCTTCGTGTATCAAGCGAGCATAGATATAATCGGCGTCTACATCATTTTTAGGGCAACCAAGTTTATGTACATAAAATTTCATTACAGTTTAACTCTTTCTACGGAGTCCGGATAATTTGGAATAAAAAGAGAATCTTCACAAAATGAATTGTATGATTGTTTGAGAAAAATAATACGGTTTAACTCGTCGTTAATATCATAATATGAAATTTCTTTCATCTCGTGGCTCTTTTTATCTGTTTTAATAATCAAACTATCAGGAAAATCTCCAATAATATTTTCTTTTTTCTTCAAACGATATTCTAAATCAGGGATAAGTATATGTGATTTATAGAATTCGTCAAGCTTGGTTATGAAGAGAATATCATCATTTGAGTTCCCATCCCCTTTTTCGACGATAACTTGGTTATTAGCAACGACATAAGTATAGTAGTTTTTCAGGTCGTATAAATAACTTTCCTCACCTAAAGTGATGTTATACCGTCCATTTTTGGAAATATGCACTTCACCATAGGTTGAGTCGACAGTTTCAAAGATATCTGATTTGACAACTGCAATTATTTGATAATGCATACATTGTGAATTTTTCAGTTTTTCTTTGATTTTATCGTACGAATCAGCAAAGACAGAGAGCATAGGAGTCAATATCAAAAACAGAAGAATTATTTTTTTCATATCTATTATACTTAGAAACTCATAATCAGTTCGATTCGGAATTCACTTCAGGCTCAACAACAGTTGCGGCTCCGCCCGCATAAAGGTTTTCAATAAATGTTTTGTCTACCAAAACTTCTCTTGCTTTGGAACCATCAAATGGTGTTACAATCCCAGCTTGCTCAAGCTTATCAATAAGTCGTGCCGCTCTTTGGTAGCCAATACCTAAACGACGTTGGAGTAGTGAAACTGACCCTTGTTTGTGACGAACAACAACTTCGCACGCTTCCTTAAAGAGTGGATCACCCAAGTCAATCTCAGTGCCAGTAGGGTCACCAGATGATTGCGAGATTGATTCTATCGCCATCATCTCAAGACCTTGCTCACGGATAAAGCTTACAATAGTGTCGGTCTCTTCGGATGAAAGATAGGCACCATGAATACGAATAGCGTCAGGTTGTCCAGAATCTAAGAACAACATATCACCGTTACCAAGAAGTTTTTCAGCACCGTTGCCATCAAGAATAGTTCGGGAATCAACTTTTGTTGAAACTTGAAATGCAATTCGAGCTGGAAAGTTTGCTTTAATAAGACCAGTGATAACATCAACCGATGGTCTTTGCGTAGCAAGTATAAGATGTATCCCAACTGCACGAGACATCTGTGCCAAGCGAGTGATAAGCAGTTCGATTTTCGATGAGGTTGCCGACATCATAAGGTCAGCAAGTTCATCGACACAAATAACGATATACGGAATTTTCTTTTCAACTTCGGTCATTTTAGCGTTATAATCAGCGATATTTCTGACTGATGCATTGGCTAATTTTCTGTAGCGACGTTCCATTTCAACAACGGCATCGGCTAACACTTTTTCCGCCCGTTTTGGTTTTGTAACGACAGGACGTCCAAGGTGTGGAATACCAGTATAGACAGAAAGTTCAAGCATCTTTGGATCAATAAAAATAAATCGAACCTGATGCGGATGCAGACGATACAAAAACGACGTTATCATCACATTAAGTCCTACGGACTTTCCGGCTCCTGTCGCACCAGCTACCAGCAAGTGAGGCATTTTGGCAAGGTCGGCAATAAATGGTTTTCCCGAAGTCGTCTTCCCAAGTGCCATTGGTAGAATATGTTTGGCATTTTTAAAATCAGGGTCTTCAATAATATCTTTAAGATATACCATCTGCGGATTCCGATTAGGAATTTCGACCCCAACAGCAGCTTTCCCAGGAATTGGGGCAATGATACGAATTCGTTTTGCTTTGAGTGCCAAAGCTAAATCATCAGAGAGATTTACAATCTGATTAATTTTGATACCGATACCAGGTTTAAATTCAAAACGAGTAATAATAGGGCCAGGATAATACGCAATCTCCCCATCTACTTTTACCCCAAATGTTTCCAATGTTTCTTTGAGCATCTGAGAAGTAAATTTGAGTTCTTCATGATTCACTTCTTCTTCGGTATGAGGATTTTCAGTGAGGAATTCATTTTTCGGATATAAATATGTCAGCGAATCCATTTGCAGTTGTTCAGCAGTTTTTCCTGATGGGACTTTTTTAGCTGGTTGCTTTACTGCTTGAGGTTCAGGAGTAAAGTCGGATTCTTCTTTAAAATTTGTAGGCATCAAGTCAGGTGTTTCAGAATTTTTCAATTTTGTTTTTGGCTTTTTAGTTGCAAGCGATGGATAGCGTTCATCAAACTCATCTTCCTCTTCATCATCAACATCTGAATTAAACAGTTCTTTAAATTTATCAAGCGAGATTAACGAAACGATGGAACTAAAAATTGAAGTTCCAAAACCTTGGAATGGTTTCATTGATGGCAACGAAATCTTGGATGCAATAAGAGGAGTTATAGTTGTATATACCATAAGTAAAATGAGAATACCACCAGAGAGAATAATATATGAACCAAGTTCACCAACAATTTTAAGACTAAGCATCGTAAGTTTTTCAGTAAGAAAACCGCCGACAATGCCATCCTCTACCCCCAAAGCTCGTGAGGTCAACAGATGGACATCGTATATCATAGACGAAAGAAGCGAAACGACAAGAAGAATTGAACTATTTAAACGCAATGATTCAGAAAGCTCGGATTTGAAAAGTCGAAATGAAAGTAAGAGTAGCCCAAGTGGGAGAAAATATGACAGCCATCCCATAAATGTAAGTGTGAAAAATGAAAGGTAAGCTCCAAGCATTCCACCCTGATTTTTATACATTGCAGAATCAAACGGTGATACCAACGAAGAATCATCGCTGATACGAACATCATCTACAGAGCGATGAGTAATCAAAGAGACCAACAAGACTAATGCGACTAAAAAAAGAAGAACTCCAATTACTTTATAGTTTTTCTTTAGAGTATTTTTTTTTGTTTTACTATTTTTACTATTTTTTTTCTTTGCCATTATTATTTCGAAGATTTTATAATTGTTTTTAAAAAGTCATGTAAAAAGGCAGAGACAATCTATCTCTGCCTTTTATAATATTTTAAAAGCAGTTTATTGTTTCTTGATAGCCTCTTTTAAATGTTTACCTGCTTTGAAGACGGGTACTTTGGTAGCTGGGATAGAAATTTGAGCTCCAGTTTGCGGATTACGCCCCATACGAGCTTTTCTATTTGAGACTGAGAATGTACCAAATCCTGAAAAACTTACTTTTTCACCTTGTTTGAGATGGGTTGTGACAGTTCCCATAAATGTGTCAAGTGCTTCAGTTGCCTGTTTTTTTGTAATTCCAGACGATTCTGCCATTTTTGCAATAACTTGATCTTTTGTCATTTGATCCCCTTCCTTGGGAAATTGATAAGTTTCAATTAACTTTTCAACAGTCAAAAAAGAGAAACAAAAAGAAACTGTCAACTAAAACAATCCAAAAAATGCTTTAAAATAAAGGTTTTTTAACGATTAAACGATTGGGTTGTGAATGCACCGTATCCACTATCGAGCTTTATTTCTTGTAGTTGGGTTACGTTGAGCTTAAAGCCAAAACCTCTATTTGTACCAGTTGGCACCCAATACATAGAACCAGTCCAGCAATGTATTGGCCTTGTAATATTGATTCTATTATTTACGGTAATATTTTTGGTAATATCATATCGTTGTCTATAATTTATCGATGTTGTTGGGGTCAGTTTAAATCTCAAATTAAAATCTACAAAACTACTCTTTATCCAATCTTCCGCTACTCTACTTTTACTATATTTATAATCAGCAGAGAAATTCCAGTTGGAACCAGCACTATTTCGTTTTGGCAGATCTGAAGCATTTTTTTTCCCTTTAGGAATTTCTGTGACATCATCAAAAAAGAATTTGCTACCAGCAATATGAAAATTTGCATTCAACGAAAAAGAAAGCAGTTGAGGTGACCAAAATTGTTCGGTTGAATCGGTCAAGTTATAAAATGTATGGGACATATTTCCAGAAAATGAAGAAATAATAGGTAATGCCGATGATGAAAACCGTGTACTTAAATTTCCCAATGGACGAGTATCCGCTTCAAGATTATAATTAAACCCCGAACTAATTGAAACAAGATCTAAAACTTTTTCAGATTCCCCATTTTTTACTTTTGCCTGAATCAATTGCCCTAAGCCAAACGAAAGACTTCTACTTTTGCTACTTACATCACCAACGCCAGTATAAAGTTTAACTTCTGGGTTATTAATATCTATCTGAGGTTTATAAACAAATGAAGCAGTTGGTGTCAGAACATGCCTTATACCTAACAGCCCAAACAGATTTGGACTAAGAGTACCATACAGTTTCGTATTCGCAGAAACATTGGCACTATATGAATAAGAACGATAAACTTTCGAGGGGTCAATATTGAAATCAATAGACTGGTCGGTTTCATATACTTTAACCCAAGTTTCTTTGTAGCTAACACTTGGATTCAGATTTAGTACATGTCCAAAACGTAGTTGCGGAAGCCGCAATGTTGGGTTGTGTGACATAACAGCGTAGCGTTTTCGAGTACGAGTTGAGTCATATAAAAGTGTTGTGTCTGGAAATAATGGGTCTGTTAAATCAATTGTCGTATCAACTGAAGACAGGGTTGCCCTGTTTGAGATATGAGTAAATGATGGATTGTATCGAACAAAGATAGAATTATAAAATTTCTCTTCGCCCCTCTTTCCAGACCCAAAGGGATAAAAGGCTGGTAATGAAAGCCCAAGACTTGGCAGTATATCAGCACGACTCTCAGCATCTAACTGAACAGTATGTGATGCTGAACCAGAGAGTGAAATGGTTTGACTAAACCGTTTAGTAAATTTGAAAGTTGAACGTACAGAACGATTTAATCTCTCTTCTATATTTTGTGAAAAATCCGACTGATATCGAGAATCAGACTGAAAAGAACCCGTTGCGTTGAGATTAAAAGTTGGAGAAAAAATATGACTATACTTTCCACTAATTGTCCATCTCGGTTCTTTTACTTCCTGGGCTGCTATTTTATCATAACGAGTAGTACGAGCATAGTTCCCATCAATGTATCCATCTAAAACATACCTTTTCTTAAAATTGATTATGTTATAAAAATTTATAGTACGCCTCTCTTCATAATAATCAAAAGCAGATTTAATATCCATATATTCGGAAGCCGCCCAATAGTAGCCAACATTTCTTACATATCGTTCACCACGTTCAAACTTTCCAAACGAAAATGGCAGCAAGCCAGAGTGACGCCCTTTTTCAAGTGGAAATACATAGTAAGGTAATTTTAAGATTGGTAGCGATTCTATATAAAAAACAACAGGCTGAGCAATCAACCGTTTCCCCTCAATCATCTTCATATTATCAGAACGAAAATGAAAATGCGGTTCGTCAGCATCACAAGTTGTAAAACGCCCCTCTTTTACATAGTAAATATCTTTCTGTTCACGAAAGAGTCTCTTGCCATAATACAGCCCTTCGGTGTAATCGGTTTTAGTCTGAATGATTCGACCTTTGTCAGTTTCAATCGAATACAATAGATAATCACCTAAGATTTCTTCGTCACCATCTTTGAGAATTACAGGAATGACATTTGGTTGAATTTTGTGAGAGAGAAAATATGGGTTTACAACTGTGTCAGCTTCAACGTCTGCTGAAAATGCTTCAATAATATTTTGTCGAGTATCAAACTCTATAAAATGTGCATCAAGTGCCACCGCTCCAGATTTTACATGAGCTTTTTCTTTTAAACTTATCAAAGAATCTTTTAACGCATACTCAATAAAATTAGAATTATAATCAATTGTATCAACTACTAACACAACATTTGAATCAATCAATTGATTTTTTCCTGACAGAAAAGATCCTTGCGAACCACCAATAACGTGGATAGTTTGTAATTCTTCATTTTCAATGAAAAACTTAATGGTATCGCCTGAGACAGCATTTTCCTGAGACTCAATTCTTCCTTGCGATGAAGGAAAGTACCATGAGTATGCTTGTCCATAACAGAGGATATTATTCATCAGTCCATTATGAAAATTGAGAACAAGACGATTTCCAGATAAAATTGACTCATCATAAAAACCTTTTATTGAATCGACTGGTTCTTTAAAATCAGCCCGTGCAGAATCGACAACATCGATAAAATCAATCTGATTATTGACCATGTGAAGTGTGATTAATTCGCCAGTAATCACTGACAACCCTTTAGTTATAGATGGATTTTCATAGAGGTCAACAATTGTACCATCAGCTTTCATTTTTGCACAGTTTGATATAGAAGAAAATTCCTTGGAAGAAATTTTCACATTACCATACGCTTCTGCTTCTTTTGTTATAGCATTGTAATTTATTTCATCACCAATAATTTCAAACATTTTAGTAGTATCTGGATAATTCAGATACATCAACGGGCGGTTTTCCATCTGAAAGAAATTACCACCTTCATCAAAATAGGCATGGTTCCCCGTAGCAAAAACAGAATCTTTGTAAGACCAAAGTTCAACATTTTCCCCAAGGGCTAGATATTCCTCTTTCCCCATATCATAAAAGACAGAATCAGCTTTCATAAAATACTTTTCATCGTCAACCACAACCGAACCGTTGAGTTGAACATCTTCACCTTTGACCCACCTGGCGGAATCACAATAGATATCACCAGTCTCTGTCAAAAAGTGAACATTGCCGACAACATAAGTAACATATTTATCATTATCATACTGAATTTCAAATTGGTCAGAATGCTCAAGCTGGAGCGATTCTTTCGCCAAAAGGGAGCAAGATAAAAAAGTTATGAGAATAAAAAGTATGCTACTAATTTTCATTATTTCCTAAGTGAACAAATTCTCTAATTTTTTCTTTATACAAATCAAAATTATCAGCTAAGGCACCGCCAAGTTGAGCAAGATTTTTACTCCCACCACCTCTTAAGTTCGTCTCGGTAGAAACAAAATTAGCGATATTCCCCGCATGCTGATTACTTATATCAGCACAGCTGAGAATGATTTTATCATTATACAATAGAACAGCAATTCCGTTACATTTAATTGCCAGCTGTGTTGCAAAATGATTTATCGTGTTTTTATCAAATCGAGTTTCAATCGCAAAAACAACAGGGGTATTATCTATAAACTCTACATTTGCAATTGATTCGTCGATTCTAAGAGGAATCAGTTCTTTTTGCATCAATGTCAATTCACGTTTGTAACGTTTGTTGTGTTCAACTAATTTATCAAAATGAGACTCAACATCAGAAACAGAGCAGGTCAGTTTTTTAGTTAATGAATCGGTAACTCCAAAACGAATGACATAGTCATCAATTGCTTGTTGACCTGATAAAAAATTAACTGCGACTCTTCCCCGTATCTTCTCTGTAGAAATAATTTTAACCAACTGAATCTCAGACGTTGCCTTTACATGAGTCCCACCACAAGCAGTACATTCGAAGTCGTCAATAGAAATAAGACGTATCTCACCTGTGCGTTTAGGTGGTCTCCGAAGATTGTATTTTGAGAGATTATCAGGATGAGCCATGAAAACTTCAACAGTTCTGTTTTCAGCGATGATTTGGTTGGATAATTGTTCTGCTTTTTGAAGTTGTTCTATTGAAATCCCTTTTGTATCAAATTCTATGTTACCATAACTCTCACCCAAATGAACCGACATCGTTGTCAGGTTATAAAGCCTGTAAAAGGATTGACTCAAAATATGCTGGGCTGAGTGTTGTTGTTTATTTTTATGACGACGTTTATAATCAATATTCCCTGTGACAATTTCACCTACTTTACCAACAGCAGATTCGGTAAGATGTAGAATTTGTTCTCCGTCAATGACATCAATGACTGGAACTTTTTCAAGCATCCCAATATCATGTTGTTGCCCACCAGATGTTGGATAAAAAGCCGTTTTTTCAAGTATCGTAATATGCTTATTATCTTCTAAACGAGTTTCAATAATTCGTGACTTAAAAGATAATAGATTTGAATCAGTATAATAAAGTCTCTTTGTTTTCATTGGTCAGTTTAGGACATTCTGTTTTTTAATGTACCAACATTTTGAATGCGTACTTCAATTTCATCTCCTGATTTCATAGGAGCAATTTTTGCTGGTGTACCAGTGGAAATCAAATCACCTGGATATAGCGTCATGACCGATGAAATATATTCAATCAAAAATGGAATTTTAAAAATCATCTGAGCAGTGCTTCCAGACTGTATCACTTCGCCATTAACAATACCTTCGATTAAGATATCGGAATAATCAACATCTTTTACAATGTATGGTCCCGTTGGACAAAAAGTATCGAACCCTTTTGCTCGGCTCCATTGGCCATCTTTCTTTTGTAAATCACGAGCAGTGACATCATTGACACAAGTAAAACCAAAGATATAATCATTGGCATCTTTTTCAGAAATATTCTTGGCAGTTTTTCCTATTACAACACCAAGCTCAGCTTCATAGTCTACTCGCTCGGATTGTTTCGGATGAATGATTTCGTCCCCATCTCCTATAAGTGATGATGATGGTTTCAAAAAGAGCAGTGGGTTCTCTGGTGCTTCATCGGCTGAGTATGATGCTTTGACATGAGCATGGTAATTTAAACCAATACAAATTATTTTAGATGGTGCAACAGGAGCAAGAATCTTAACCGAGTCAGCAACATGTTTTTCTTCCGTTTCACTTCCACCATTCCACGGTGCAGAAGTCAGTGCCGTTATAGAATCGTTATCTATAACACCATATTGTGTTGATTCATTTGTATCAGTTTGAAAGCGTATATATTTTTTCATTTTGTCTTCCTATCTTTTTCTAAATAAATTTGTTTTATACTCAATAATCAACTATCAAATTTCTTTTAATTTCCAATGCCCTAATTTAAACCAATACGCTAAGACCATACTTTTAACCAAAGTTGTAATCGTTAGAGTCCACCATACTCCATTTATTCCCCAGTTTAGCTCAAAGCAAAGATAGTATGCAAGCGGAATCCGAGCAAGCGAACCAGGTATCATGACGATCATTGGAGGAATAGTATCCCCTGCCCCAGAGAATGCACCTTCCAAGACAATTTCCAATGCCATCGCAAATTGTGAAATCCCTAAAATAATAAGATAGTCTATTGCTATCGCCAAAACCTCGGGGTCATCGGTGAAAATACCCGCTATCTGTTTAGGAAAAACTATAAACAAAAATGTCATCACCAACGTCAACGAAATCGCCAAACCGATAGAACCATAAGCACATTTAGCGGCTCGGTCTGGTTTGCCAGCACCGAGATTCTGGCCTACTAAGGTCGAGGCAGCCAGAGAAAATCCAAAACAGGTAAGATATGAAAATGACTCCATTCTATTTCCAATTCCCATCGCAGCCGCTGAAACTTCTCCGTAAGAATGTACAATTTTTATCAGAAACCAATAAACGACGACAAAGACTAATTGTTGGGTTGACATTGGTAAGCCAATTTTGGCAATTTTCCAAAGCTCTTTGAGTTTTGGTTTAGTTTTAAGGATTGCAGAAACAGGATATCCAACTTTTCCTTTCACCAATAATGTCGTCATGATAATCATTCCGACAAAAATCGAAATCGCTGTCGCAACCGATGCTCCCGTTACGCCAAGTTCTGGAAATGGTCCATACCCAAAAATAAACAACGGGTCTAAAATGATATTTAATAGTACCGCTATGGAACTTACAATTGTCGGAGTTTTGGTATCACCTGATGCACGAAATGATGCAAAGATTGTTTCGTTCCAAAAGAAAATAACTCCCGAGATAAAAAAGACCCGAAGATATGGAACAGCTAAATCAAACGTATATTGCGAGGTGTCCATAAAACTAAGAAGTTGTGGAGTGATAAAATATCCAATAACTGAGAAGAACACACCCAAAAAGATAGCCAATGCCAAACCCTGCTTAATATAAAAAGCAGCTCTCTCTTTGTCGTCTGCTCCAACAAATCGAGATACCAATGCAGTCACACCGACTGAGACAATTGTGATTAACACAAAAATTGTCCAGATAACGACCATAGATGATGTCACCGCATCCTGAGCAGTCGCTCCTAATTTTCCGACCCAAAAATAATCAGTCGTTGAGAGAGCAAACTCAAGAAGCATTCCCAAAACGACAGGAATTGCAAGCTTGAATATCGCCTTTAGAATCGGACCTTCGGTGATGCTATTATCTAAAACTTTCTTATCCACATTCATTTGGCAAATATCTGAAATTCATGCTGAGGATTCAAGTAAAGATATGAAAAAAGCCATTGTTTTTTCAAACAACAGCTCAAAAGTTATATCTATTTAGTTTTTACAAGCCAAGCGATGTAATAAAATGCTCAGGCTTGAGCTTGCTATCAGTTCCACGTTTGAGAAGTTCTCGCCAATCATATTTAGCTCCAAATCGAAAATAGTTTTGGACTAAAAAAGATTTGGTATTATTGTTGGCAACAATTGACCCATAACTCTCATTAAGAAAAGCAATATTCTGAGCGGCAATCATATCGGCATAGAGATAATTTTGTAGATAGACAGGATGGGTCGTATAATGAATAATCGACGCCCACGGATAGATATCGTCATGACGAGGAAGCATCATAAATTTCTCAAACAAATCCCAATAAATCACATTAAGCCCTTTTTGAGGATTTTGATACGCTTCAAGTTCAAAGTTAAGACGCATCAGAGTTGTTCTCAAATAGATAATATCGGTTTCTTTTTTCGAATCTAAATATGCATCAGCAACTGATTTTGGAATGCGAGCATAATTTGTCAACCAATCACGATTATTGATGAGTGATGCTAAGGTCTGACCCATCGCTTCCGCCCAGATACCATCGATCATTATATTTGAAAAAAGTGACTTATCCTGCTTGATAAAGCCAGAATGGAGAGCATGACCGATCTCGTGCATGAGTGTTTTTGTCGATAAGATGCCATCTGTCAAATTTGCCAAGACACGCATATCATCTGGAGCTTTAATAGTAAAGGCATACGCAAATTGTGATTTTCCTGGGCGAGATTCCAAATCAAAAAAGATAGGAAGTTTATTGATATCGAATCCAATATTTTTCAATGACCGTTTTATAAATCTCATCTGCGAATCAACTGGAAGATAATCATCTATTTTGGAATTTATATTTTTATAAGCATACGATATATCCCAAATCTCGGGATCAGAGACACGAAGCTTCCCTTTTATCTTTTGCAAAATTTCGGCATATGGCTTTTCTGTCAATGATTCTAACTCATCTAATAATGTTTTATATTCATCAAGATCAATCCCTTGATAATTCAAAGATAACTCAAAATAATTTTTAAAACCTAATTTCTTTGCCTGCTGATTACGAAGTACAAACAACGCTTGAATACCTTCTTGCATTTCAGTCCCCACAGAAACCCAAGCTCGGTATGCTGATTCACGACGAGTACGACTATTGTCACTGCGAAAAATCTTGTAGAGTTTATTTGAGGTTATACTATTGCCTTCAAACTGAGCTCTATAATTGATATTGATTTTTGAAAGAGAATCCCGAATTGAGACAATTCCCTGTTGCTCTTCAACCTGTCCACTAAGGACTGCTTTTTGCACCAAATGAAAGCGACGTAAATCATCCTCATCTTCAATCTGTGGATTTTTTTCATTCATAGCAGCAATCAGTTCAGGCTCTTCAAGTAACTTACGATAAAGACCATTATAGAAATCCAAAGAATCCGCTTGACCTGTCGTATACAATTCCCACGATTCCAGAGCAATACGGTAGTTGAGCCATTCTGTCTTATTCTCAAATTCATCAACATGAGGCATGACATCAATTGATGTAGTGACTTCCTCTTTTTTATCAGAACATGAAAATAAAATAGATGAAATCAATAGTATTGAAACAATTTGTAAATATCTAAGCATGTTAATCCTTTTGTCTGTTATCTGAAAAATAGGCAAGTGCCATCTCATAGCTTCTGGCTCCATAACCAATCACTGAATTGATACAAACTGGAGCTATAACCGAAATTTTTCTAAATTCTTCTCGTTCTTGTATATTTGATAAATGAACCTCAACTGTTTTAATACCCACTCCTGCAATTGCATCACGAATGGCGTAACTATAATGAGTATATGCCCCAGGATTAATAATCATACCATCTGCTTCAAATCCATATCCGTGTATAAAATCAATAATGCTACCCTCAGAATTTGATTGAAAGAACTGTAAATCAAAGTGTAACTCAGAGGCTACCTTATTGAGATTTTCATTCAACTCATCTAAAGTTAATGTTCCATAAATATCTGGTTCACGTTTACCTAAAAGATTCAGGTTGGGACCATTTACAACCAATATTTTAGGCATTACTATCGTTTACTCCATATTTGTAGATATCAAGCATATAGTCAATTGATTCCACAATTTCCTTTTGTGATACTTTATCTGTTATTATCGGTTGACCGATTCTCTTAAGTAAGATGAATTTCTGTTTCGAGTCAATCCGTTTTTTATCACTTCTTAGTGCTTCTTGAATTACTTGTACATCAAGCTTTTTAAAAGGTACTTTACTAACAGTCATATCAATAAGTTCTACGTACGTACTTAAAGTATCACTTGAAGCATTACCCGTCAAAACTGACAGTTTTATCGCTGCCAACAAACCTAACAAAACAGCTTCTCCATGAAGTAATTTTCCATATCCTAATGATTTTTCTATTGCGTGTCCAACGGTATGTCCAAAATTGAGAAGCATCCGCTTTCCACCTTCACGCTCATCCGCTTTGACAATTTTAGCTTTATAGGTAGCAGACAAGACAACTAACTTGTAAAGCAATGATGTGTCATAAAAATTATCATTTTGAATATACTTTTTAGCTAAACTCAGCATCTCTTTCCCAAGCAACCCAGCATATTTAAGAATCTCACCAAAACCAGCAATCATTTCACGATACTGAAGCGTTTGCAGGTAGAGGATATTGGCAAACACAAAAGAAGGTTGCCAAAAAGCACCGACGAGGTTTTTCCCCTCTTTATGATTTATTCCTGTTTTGCCACCAATTGATGCATCGACCATGCCTAAGAGCGTAGTCGGAACCGCTCCCCATTTGATTCCTCGAAGAGTCGTAGCGGCAGCGTAACCGACAATGTCAGTAGTCACTCCTCCACCAACAGCTAAGATAAAATCTGTACGGGCGATATTTTCAGACAAGAGATAAGCATAGATTTTGGAAAGCTCTTTTTCAGATTTTGTTTTTTCACCCGATGGAAGAATAATTTCGTAGTAGTCAAATTGAGTTCGTAACTCTTTCGCCAACTTCTTTCCATGTAAAGCATAAAAATTAGCATCATAAAAAACAAACAATCTGTTTTTATTCACATTTGTTTTAAGCAATCTCAGAAGAGAAGTAGTAGATTTTTTGCTTACAACAATAGGATAGCTTCTCTCTTTGAGATGTAAATCAATTTGTGCCATCAGACAAGTTTCCCATAAATTTCGTTTACAAGTTGTGAGACTGTTTTTGATTGTATAGCGATTGTGATATCAGCTTTTTTATAATTTTCAAGACGGACGTTCATAAGGGCTTGAATTTGTTTTTTCAAATCAGCGGCAGACATCTTTCCCTGAGTTTCATTATTTTTCATTAGCGGTCGATTTGTTTTATTCTTAATCCGTTTATAAATTTTTTGCTGACAAGCCGAAAGATATATCGCAACGCCATGTTCTTTGACACAATGACGAATCTCTATATTTTCAAAAGCTCCCCCGCCTAAGGAGATAACTTTTTTCTTATTTCTTTTATTTGATATTTTTTGCGTCATCTCAACTTCTAAAAACCGAAAAAATTGTTCACCTTTGATTCTGAAAATATCGACAATTTCTTTGTTTTCTTTTTTAACAATCTCCGCATCAATATCAAAAAATGATGCCTCAAGTTTTTTTGCTAATTTTGCACCAACAGTTGTTTTACCTACACCAGAAAAACCGACGAGGTAGATTGTGAAATATTCGGGTAACATTATTTGGCTCCAAAAACTCTTTCATAGATTGGTACAAACTCTGTCTTTATGCCAGTCCACAAATAAAAAGACCTGAGTGCTTGAGCAACAAGCATAGCAGAACCATCTATAGTATGATGTGACTTTGATTTAGTGTATCGCATACAAATATTATCGGCATTATAGTTCAAGTCATAATAGATTTTAACCAATGAAAGATCGCTATTTTGAGGAAATGGCATCACATTGGGGTGATTCCATCCACCAAGCGGTGTACAATTGACGCAAATTTTATATCTATCGTTAAGCTTGAAATCATCAATCAAGCTTGTCTCAATATGTAACCCAGAAATATCTTTTGTGAGTGACTTTTCAAACTGAGTGAGTTTCTCTTGGTCTCGTGCGACGACTCTAAAATCTTTTATTTCGTAATCGGTATATAACGAATAAATTGTCGCCTTAGCAGCCCCACCAGCACCAAATATCAGGGCGTTGCCATGCTTCAGTTTTTCAGCATATTTTCTCAATGGAAATGAAAAGCCATAACAATCAGTGTTGTAACCAATCCGTTTTCCATTATGAAGTCGTATAGAGTTCACCGCTTCAATAGCCCTCGCTATCGGAGCTACGTCATCCAAAAAAGGGATGACTCTTTTCTTGTATGGAATCGTAACCGACAGTCCATCTACAGACGATGAGCCTATCGCTTGAAATTTTTCATCAAACTCTTCTGGTGTCATATTAAAAACTTCACAATGCCCATCTATAGCATGTTTCTGAAAAACTGCTTGAAAAATATCAGCAGACTTCGAATAGGTTACATTATTACCAATGAGTCCGAATCGGAATGTTTTCATTTTTGTGTAACTTCACTCAACAGTTCATAAAAATTTGGACATGAGATATCAACTACCGATGCGTCATCAATAGTAGACGGACCAACAGCAAATAAAGCCGCAATAGAAAATGCCATTGCTATTCGATGGTCACCATACGATTCAAAATCAGCACCTGAAAACTCAGTTCCGCCTTCAATAGCGAGACCATCTTCTAAAAGTCCGCACTTTATTCCCGCAAGACGAAGATTATCAGCTACAGCTTGAAGCCTGTCTGACTCTTTGACTTTTAATTCACCTGCATCACGAATAACAGTTGTACCTTTACTAAATGCTGCGATAACCGCAACTATAGGAATCTCATCAATCAATCCGACAGTTGTTTCACCTGATATTTTTTTGATTTTCAAATCTGCACCTGTGACGGTAACAGTACCACGAAGTTCACCTGAGATTGTTTCTTTATCTTTTATCTCAACTTTGCAACCAATATTTTTTAAGTAGCTCAAGAAAGCAGTTCGTGTTGGATTTAAACCAAGATGAGCAACCGTGACAGTCTGTTTGGAAATCGCAGCTCCCGCTAAAAAGAATGCTGCCGTTGAGATGTCACCAGGTATATCAATTTTGCCACCGATAATTTTTGTTTGTGAAGAAGTCTTTACATCTTTTTTGAAATCTTCAGGCATAACCATTTTTTTCTTACGTGGATCATCCGCATCAATAACTAATTCTTTTTTAATAATCCGAGTTTCAAGCCCTTCTCCAAGATGTTGCACCATCAGCTCTGTATGGTCACGCGTGATAACTTCTTCAATTACTCGCACCGAACATGACGAAGCTAATCCTGCCAACAAGACTGATGATTTCACCTGAGCAGATGCAACCGGAAGACGGTATTCAAATGGCAGTAATTTCTTCCCGTTAATCTTCATTGGAAGAGTATCATTATCATCGGCAAATAGTTCAGCACCCATTTCAGTGAGTGGTACAATGATTCGTTTCATCGGACGTTCAGAAAGCGACTCATCACCAGAGAGTGTACATGACATTTCAGAACCTGCGATAATGCCAGCAAGCAAACGTGCTGTAGTACCTGAGTTCCCACAATCAATAATTGTCGCATCATTCGTTGCCAATGTTTCAGGAGGAGTCAGCGAGATTTGATTTTCATTCCGTTCAACTTGCACTCCCAATGCTTCAACTGCCTTGAGTGAAGAATTGCAATCCTGATTATCAGGAAAGTTTATAATTTCTATATTTTCTTTGGCAAGCAACGAGAGCAATGCCGCACGATGAGCGATCGATTTATCTCCAGGAACTTCTATCGAGCCACCATAATGCTTTGAAGGTCTCAGATCTTTTTTCATCCACATTCTCGATCTAAAACTTTTGCGATTGAACGCATCTGATTCATCAAATCATCAAACATATCAGGTGTCAATGCTTGAGGTCCATCAGACAACGCTTTGGCAGGGTCATGATGTACTTCAATAATTAACCCATCAGCACCAACAGCCATCGATGCTCTTGAAAGTGGAATAACTTTGTGACGAACACCTGTGCCATGTGATGGGTCAGAAATAATAGGAAGATGCGAAGTCCGTTTCACAAATGGAATCGCTGACAAATCAAGAGTATTCCGAGTATGGTCGGCAAAGGTACGAACACCACGTTCGCACAAAATCACATTTGGATTATCTTCAGCCATGATATATTCAGCCGCCATCAAAAACTCTTCAAGAGTAGCCGACATACCTCTTTTAAGAAGAACAGGTTTTTTGGTCTGTCCTGCTTTACGAAGTAAAGAATAGTTTTGCATATTGCGGGCACCAATTTGAATAATGTCAGAATAGTCCGCGACTAAGTTGACCGTTTCGGTATCAACTGCTTCAGTAACAATTTTGAGTCCAAATTTATCACGGACTTCTGCTAAAATCTTTAGTCCTTCTTCTTTTAATCCTTGGAAAGAATATGGTGAGGTTCTTGGTTTGAATGCTCCACCACGAAATATTTTTGCTCCTGCTTTATGCACATGCTCAGCAACAATCATACATTGTTCACGACTCTCAACCGAACATGGTCCCGCCATGACGACAAATTCAGGTCCACCGATTTTCACTCCGTCAACATCGATGATTGAATTCTCAGGATAAAATTCTCGACTAACCAATTTAAATGGCTTAGTCACATGGATTATATCTCGAACACCCTCTTGGGCAAGAATTATATTTGAATCGACTTGCGATTTATTACCCGTAATTCCTATTGCTGTTCTAAGAGCTCCTGGCATAGGATGAGCTTTTAAGCCCATTGACTCAATAACAGAACAGACTTCATCAACCATTTTGGGGGTCGCTTTGGTTGCCATTACTATAAGCATCTGTAACTCCTGGACGAATCCTTGAATATTTCTTCTAACGATTCATCATTTTTAATTTTTTTGACAACATCATCTAAATTATTTCTATAGATAAGTAGTGCTTTTATTATTTCAATTTTATTCTCAGAGATTATTTCCCGCCAAACTTTATACGGAGAACCTGACAAACGAAGCATTGAGCGTAAGCCTGGTCCAGCGAGAGGAATCAATTCTGGATTAGTTTGACCTCCTAAGAGCGTCGAGATAAGTTGCGGAAGATGTGAAATTTGTGAAACTAACTCATCATGTAAAGAAGAACTGACATGCACCCTCATTGCTTTTACTTTTTTAATCAACCATTCAATTTTCTTCAAGTTCTCAAAACTCAACTCAACATCTTCTGAAAGATACCATGCACGTTCTTTAAAAAGTTTTGGTAGAGCATTTTCAAAGCCTGCCTGTTCCCTACCTGCCATCGGATGGGTCGGTAAGAACTGTACGCTTTTAGGAAATTTAAGTGACTTGGCAAGTTTTGTAATCGGATTTTTCACCGCACCCGTATCAATAATCAGACAGTCCGTCAAATTTTTATTTTTACTGAGTTTTTTTAGCATCGTTTCATTTGCTTTATGTGGTGCCGCAAGAATTATCAAATCGGCATCGGTCACAGCCTTGGAAAAATTCGACTCAACTTTTACCTTATGGTTTCTATCTTTGCGGATTTTATCAAGTACCGATTTACGGTCGAATGCAACAATCTCTATCTTTGCTCTTGATGCGAGCAGATCTAAGGCGATACATCCGCCTATAAGACCGTATCCACAAATAGTTACTTTTTGTATAATCTTTTTTGCCATTACATTGCTTTCGGTGCTTTGATTCCTAAAAGATACAGACCTTCGTTAATTACAATCTGCACCGCTTTCACTAATACAATACGTGCTTTGGAAAGTTCTTTATTGTCGGAAATAATTTTATCTGTCTTGCCATTTTTATCTTTTCGCTGATAGAATTTATTAAATGCCGCCGCAAGTTCTATCAAGTGATTAGCAATCATGTTCGGTTCATACATACGAGCAGCATCATCAATTGCCTGTGGAAAATCAGCAACAAGTTCGACAATTCTTTTTTCTTCTCGGTTGTCCAAAAGAGCAAAATCAATATCAGCATTTAACTCTCCAGTATAATTTCGCATCAATGAACATAACCGAGCATGAGTATATTGCAAATACGGTCCTGTTTCACCTTCAAAGGAAAGTACTTCTTCCCATTTAAAGTTGACATCTTTTTGACGACGTACCGACATCTGTGAATAAAATATCGCACCAAGTCCGATTTGTAATGCAACTTCGTCTATATTTTCCAAGTCAGGTGTTTTCTCTTCTATCTTTTGCTTTGCTAATTTGGACGCTTCGTTGATAACATCTTCCAAAAAGATAATATGCCCTTTACGGGTCGACATCATCTTGTCACCAAATTTTATCATGCCAAATTCGACATGCTTCCCTTTGGTAGACATTTTGTCATTTTCAGAAACCGACTGGGCATCTTCAAGCATTGAGAGAGCTTTAAACATCTGTTTAAAATGCACCGATTGATTGACAGCCACGACGTAGAGCATTTCATCAAATTTATATTCTTTGGCTCGATACAAAAAACCACTCAAATCACGAGTCAGATAAAGAGTCGCTCCATCACCTTTTCTCAAAAGTACAGGTGGAAGTTGTTCATCATGCAAATCAACAATCGTCGCACCCTCAGATTGAGAGACAAGATTGGCTTTTTCAAATGCCTCTATCGTGCTTTCCATCTTATCATTTAAAAATGCTTCACCAGTTACCCAGTCAAAATCAATACCCATGATTTTGTAGACACGGTCAAACTCATCTATCGAAATCTTGCGAAATTTTTCCCATAACGCTTTGTTTTCATTGTCACCCTGTTCAAGCTTTTTAAACTCGCTCCGAGCATCAGTTTCAAGTTGTTCATTTTCTTCGGCTTCATCATGAAAACGAACATACATTTCGAGCAAATCGGAAACAGTTTCTTTGCCATCAAGTTCAGGTTTAGCCCATTTTTTATAAGCGACAATCATCTTGCCAAACTGTGTTCCCCAGTCGCCAAGATAATTAACACCAATAGTATCGTAACCAATTTTGAGAAATATTCGCCTTAAAGAGTTACCTAAGATAGTCGTGCGTATATGCCCTATACCAAACGGCTTAGCAATATTCGGTGACGAATACTCAACAAGAATTTTCTTACCATTCCCAGCATCAGATGAACCATATTTGCCGTCATTACTGATCGCATCTATGATTGTTTCAGAGGCTTCTACTGTAAAATCTGTTTCTATATTGATAAAGCCTGCTATCGAAGTAATTTTTATCAGCTTTGATTCAGTTTGGTTAATTGTTTCAGCAATCGTTGCTGCTATCGATGGTGGATTATCGCCAAGTAGCTTACCATAGCGAAATACTGGAAAGGCAAAACGTCCTTTGGTAGGGTCTTTTGGTTTTTCGATATTTTCAAGTATGTACGAAGCTGAGAAAACGGTCTCATCACCAGTTTCTTTATATTTGTTAGCAAAGGTAGCTTGAAATGCTTTAGATGCGAGTTGGGCAAATTCGGATTTAAATTTATTTTGTAACATATTCACTTTCAAAATCAATATTTGTTAACAACTTAACAACAGATAAACTTATTTTATATATAAGTTAAGGAAATAACATGATTTGACCGTGAAAGTCCAGTTTTAATCTGAGAAATAATTAAAGCGTGCGGTTGACTGCTGAGGCAATAACCTTGAGTTCTTTGACCAATTGTTCATACTGATTGACATAGAGAGTTTGGGCACCATCAGAAAACGCTTTTTCGGGATCATAATGCACTTCCAAAATAAGTCCATCCGCTCCTGCTGCTACCGATGCACGAGCCATAGCAGGCACTTTGTCCCGAATACCTATCCCATGCGACGGGTCAGTAATGACTGGCAAATGAGTCAGTTTCTGAAGTACAGGCACTGCTGAAATATCGAGGGTATTACGAGTATAATTTTCAAAGGTGCGTATTCCCCGTTCACAGAGAATTACTTGATGATTCCCGCCTGCCATAATATACTCAGCAGCCATGAGAAGCTCTTGAAGCGTCGCCGACATTCCACGTTTTAGTAAAATCGGAAGATTTATTTTTCCAAGCTCTTTGAGAAGAGCGAAGTTTTGCATATTTCTGGCACCAACCTGAATCATGTCAACATACTTGAGTGCTGGAATAATATCCATTCTGTCCATGACTTCAGAGACAACCGCCATATCATTCATATCACCAGCTTCACGAAGATATTTGAGTCCCTCTTCTCCCATTCCTTGGAATGCGTATGGAGATGTTCTTGGTTTGTATGCACCACCACGGAGAACTTTTGTACCAGTCTTTTTAATCATCTTGGCAATTTTTTTAATCTGGTCACGAGACTCTATCGCACATGGACCCGCTATCATTCCAACTTTTTTTCCACCAAATTCAGCTTTACCGACTTTGACAATTGTATTTGTTTTTTTGAATGAACGACTGGCAAGTTTGTAAGGTTCAGAAATTCGGATTACTTCATGGACACCAGAAAGCACTTCAAAATCACGAGGATCAACCGTATGTGTTTCCCCTACTACACCAAAAACCACTTGCAAAGAGCCTGTTGAGCGATGTAGATCAAATCCTTTATCAAGTAACTTTTCGGTTACTTTCTGAATCTGAGCTTGAGTAGCATTTTCATCAAAGACGACTATCATAATTTATTCATCTTTCTCATATGCTTCGATACGTTCCAGCCTGCGTGACTCATCGATAATCCGTTCAAAAATCCGAACAATTGCATCAACATGCAATGGTCCAGGGTTTTTCTCTGTCATATTCACAAAAATATCACGTTCCCGCTTTGGATCAAATACTTTCAAATCAAGCTTATGTTTAATCTTCCCCAATTCAATTACCTGTTCGGCTCTTTGATTGAGAAGATATAAAAGCTGATGATCGAGCTTGTCGATTTTTTTACGGATTGCGTCTATTTTCTTTTTGCTCATGACAAAGTTTTTCGAATCTCTTTCAAGAATTTTTCTATTTTCATTATCGATGATTTTTGAGTTTTCGCTTCTCGGATAATCTGAATAAGCTTTGACCCAATAACTACACCATCGGAATATTTTGATAATCTCTTAGCATCATTTGAATTTGAAACGCCAAAACCTGCAACAAACTTATGATTTAACTTTTTATGAAGCATTTTGAGATAGTCATCGGTAGATTTGCTGAATTTTTTATTAGCACCAGTAACCCCAGCCACGGTAACAGCATAGACAAAACCCGTGGTAGCTTTATCTATCATCTGTATACGTTTTGGATCAGATGTTGGCGAAACGAGAAATGTCATTGATAGACCGATTTTATCGGCTATTTGTCTCATAGAGCCTGATTCTTCAATCGGTAAATCAGGGATTATCAGCCCATCGATTCCAGCATTTACAGAACGAATCAAAAATTTCTTCTCACCAACAGCAATAATCGGATTAACATAGTTCATAAACAAAAGCGGTATATCTGTCTGTTTCCTGACTTTTTCAACCATCGAAAAGATATCGTTCAGTTTCAGATTATTATCAAGTGCCGTTTTAGATGAAAACTGAATTTCGGGACCATCGGCAAGGGGGTCTGAAAATGGTATACCTATCTCTACAAAATCAGCCCCAGCCGATTCTGCTGCTTTGATATATTCCATCGTATATTTCAGAGATGGATAGCCCGCAGTGAAATACGGTATAAGTAATTTACGATTCCCAAGATTGTTCAAATATGTCGTTATTCTATTTTTCATCTATTTATCACTCTGTAAAATTATGTCCATATCTTTATCGCCTCGACCTGAGAAGCAAACGACCACTCGTTGATTTTTCTTGAATTCTTTTTTTGCTTTAATCAAATATGCCAAGGCATGTGAAGTTTCCAAAGCTGGGATAATCCCCTCAAGTTTGGACACCAGTTTAAATGCGTGTACGGCTTGCTTATCGGTAACAGATTTATACACGACTCTTTTAATATCTTTCAGATACGAATGTTCAGGACCAATACCAGGGTAATCCAAGCCAGCAGAAATCGAATGAGGTAGCATGACCTGACCATCTTCATCGTAAACTAGATACGAATAGGAACCATGAAGTACCCCAGGTTTCCCTTTCGTAAGAGGAGCAGCGTGCATCTTTGTATTTAGTCCATGACCTGCCGCCTCTACACCAATAAGTTTTACCTTTGGATTATCTATAAATGCGTCAAACATACCCATCGCATTTGAACCACCACCAACAGCAGCAACTAAAACATCAGGATTTTTACCAAACCGTTTTTGTGACTCAGTTTTTGTCTCTTTACCTATAACGGACTGGAAATCTTTTACAATCATAGGATACGGATGAGGTCCAACAACCGAGCCGATAATATAAAATGTATCTTTAATGTTTGTCACCCAATCACGGAGTGCTTCCGAGGTAGCATCTTTCAATGTCCTTGAACCAGAAAGCACAGGTACAACCTCCGCTCCGAGTAGTCGCATCTTCTCAACATTGGCACGTTGACGGACGACATCTTCCTCACCCATATAAATTACACACTTGAGACCAAACCTTGCACAGACAGTAGCGGTAGCCAAACCATGTTGCCCCGCTCCAGTCTCAGCGATAATCCGTTTTTTGTTCATTCGTTTTGCCAAAAGAATTTGACCGACAGTATTATTTATTTTGTGGGCACCGGTATGGTTACAATCTTCTCTCTTAAAATATATTTTAGCTCCACCAAGATATTCACTGAATCGTTCAGCATAATAAAATGGTGATGGACGACCAACAAAATCTTTTAGATAGTCAGCAAATTCTTTTTTGAAGGCTTTATCTCTTTTAGCAGCTTTATAACATTCGGTCAGTTCATCCAATGCAAAGATAACTGTTTCGGGGACATACCGACCACCGTATGCTCCGAATCTTCCTTTGTTGTCAGGTCTTTTATTTGCCATAGCGTACTCTGTTTACTTTCTCAAAGAATTCTTTTAATAACATGTCTGACTTTATTCCAGGTTTTGATTCAACGCCAGAATTCACATCAACAACCAATGGATGAAATTTTTTAATCCCTTGTACGACATTATCCGCATTAACACCACCTGCAAGCATAATATTATGTATACTTTTTGGAAGTTTTAAATTCCAGTCAAATTGCTTGCCGCTTCCACCATATAGTTTTTTATCGGCTCTGTCGAGATGAACTATATCAACATTGAGATTTTTTGCTTTATTGATATCATCCTGCGTAGCAACTGCTATAGTTTTTATAATTTTAAAACCATGCTTTGAGAGAAATCTGATATCTGCTTTGGTTTCATTACCACTCAACTGTATAAAATCAAGTTGTAGCTTTTGAGCTATTTTGAGTATTTTATTCTTATCTTCATTGACAAAAACACCAACTCTTGAAATCGTTGGAGGCATTGTTACTATAATCTCTTTTGCTTTTGAGACAGAAATATTACGTAATGATTTTTTATAGAAGATAAAGCCAAGCAGCTCAGCACCATACTTGACCGCCGACTTGGCATCTTGTGTACGAGTTATCCCGCAAACTTTGACAGATAAATTATTCACCACGTAACCTCTTTAAAAGTTCGGTTGGGTTTTCATCTTTCACTAACGCTTCACCAATCAGAAAATTATTATACCCAGCTTGTCTGAGCAATTGAATATCATCATAGCAAAAGATTCCCGACTCGGCGACTTTTATTTTATCATCAGGAATTTGTTTTGCCAAGTCAACTGATGTTTGTAGATTCGTTTCAAATGTTGTTAGGTTACGATTATTGACGCCAATAATTTTTGCGTCGCATTCTAATGCGACTTGCAGTTCATTAGAATCATGTACTTCCACTAATGCATCCATACCTAATTCAGTTGCTACCCGTAACATTTCCACAAGCATTTCTTTCGGAAGAAGCTTCACTATCAATAGTATAGCATCGGCACCAATATACTTTGCGTGGTAAATCTGAAACGGCTCCAACATGAAATCTTTACACAACACAGGCAACCCTGTTGCACAAGATGCAATTTTAATATACTTATAATTACCATAAAAATATTTCGATTCGGTTAAGACCGAAAGTGCCGACGCTCCTCCATCACGATACATAGTAGACAATTGTTCAGGATTAAAATCTTCAGAAATGATACCTTTAGATGGCGACCCTTTTTTTATTTCAGCAATAATATGAATGGAATCATCTATTGTTAATGCCTCAGATAAACGAAATGGTTTTGAATCAGGAAGTTTTTTTCGAATCAGGCTTAACGGAAACTCTACCTTGAGTAAATCAATTTCCATACGTTTATTTAAGGCTATTTTTTCAAGTATATTCATTATGTGTTATTTTCTTTAGCGATAATCCATTTAGGATGGCTATCGGTTTTTATCTCAGTATTCTTAAAGAATGTATAAAATATTATCGTCGATAAAAGATACAAAGCGATTGTTATATTTATAGTAAATGTATAGCCGTACGAGTCAATCAACTGTCCACCAACTGCCGCAGAAATCATCCACGACGAAGTCCAGGAGACCATCAAGAGAGCATTGACTAATCCCTGCTCTTTTTTCTCGGCTAACTCCATGCCCAAGTTTGTCACTATCGGAACACCAAGATTCATAAAGCCTGCTCGCAAGATAAATGCTCCGACAACAAAGGGCAAGAAATAGCTGTAGGACATGACAAACATAAATGGAATCGAAAGCAATTGAGTAATTACAACCGTCCGTACTAAGCCAAATTTCTTTGCCATAATTGGACCAGCAAGCGACCCCGCAAGCATCGAAAATGAAACGAAGAAATAAAAGAGTCCGATACTATCCGCTTCCTGATGAAACCGATCTCTAAAAAACAGATTTAAAAAAGGAATAATAAGTCCTGCTCCCATTCCGACAAGAAAATTTGAAATCGTAATTTTAAAGTAAAATGAACCACGTTCTTTAAATTGTTTCATTGAAAGATTGATTTTATTTTCTTCAGATGATGGCTTTGACGCTTTGATAATTGCAAATGGAATCAGAGCAAGCAATGAAAAAATAATTCCAAGATACATCGTATATTGATAACCTAACAAAATATTATCATAATGATTATTAATCAGTTTTACAAGTTGCCCCGACCCAGCCGAACCTGCCATACCAGCCATAATCATCATCCCAAATGACACTGAAAAAAGATGCGTCCGTTCCTTACTCGTCGAGTTACGCATATAAAACGGTCCACCTGCTACTCGGTAAAAAGCAAAGACTATTCCAGATAATATTGAGAATAGAATCAACAACTCAAACTCTTGAGAGGAACTTAAACCAAAACTAAACATGCCAAAGAAAAGACAACTCGCTAAAAGTATCGGTTTCAACTTCACCCGACTAAGTAGCATCGCCGCAGGTATAGCCACAAGCGTCATACCAACAGCACGTGAGGAAATGATATAGCCAATCTGACTTTCTTCAAACCCAAGTTCTCGTAAATATAGATTAAGTAGTAATTGAAAAACATGGAAATTAACACCTATTAAAAACGATCCTAAAAGATAAAGCTTGGCATTTTTGGAAAATAATTTTATATGGTAAATATAATCTGAGATTTCAGTTTGAATTACATAAAGTATCCCCTCTTCATTTGTCTTTATTTTCTGTTCAGGGGATTGTGTAGTCATATTTTACGGTTAGTTGCCTTTACATATTTATCTAAAAGTTCTTTTGTCTTTTTTGTTTGAATAGCATCAAGGGCGATTTGTACACCCTCTTTTATACTGTCAGCTTTTCCGCCAAGATAAATAAGTACGCCCGCATTAAATGCAACCGCATCGGTATACGCCGATGTATCACCACCGACAACAGATTCTAAAATCTCAAAATTGACAAGTGCATCACCACCAAGAAGAGCATCTTCATAGATCCGTATAAGTCCAACATCTTCAGGTGTTATGGTATGTTCCGTAATGACACCATCTTTTAATTCAAGATAATCAGTAGGAGCGGAAATTGAAAACTCATCCATGCCATCTTGTGCATGAGCAGTAATCACATGAATTGAGCCAGTCTTTTGTAACACTTCAATCATCAAACGCATCAACAATTTGTCATACACTCCAATAAGCTGTCGCTTGACAGATGCAGGATTTGTCATTGGTCCTAAGATATTAAAGACAGTTCGTGTGCCTAATTCTTTCCTTACAGGAGCGGCGTATTTCATCGCAGGATGAAACTTTGGGGCAAACATAAATCCAAAGCCGATTTCATTTATTATTTTTTCAACATCACTATTTTCAAGTTCAAGATTTACACCCGCCTGAGCAAGCAGATCTGATGAGCCACATTTTGAACTGACCGAACGATTTCCATGCTTGGCAACGGTCACCCCTGCCGATGCTGCCACTAAAGCTGCGGCAGTTGAGACATTAAAACTATCTGAGCCATCACCACCTGTACCACATCCATCAACAGCGAACTCATCTTGTAATGTAACTTTTTTAGAATGCGAACGCATCGACTGCACGCATCCAGCCACTTCATCGGAGGTCTCCCCTTTTGCTTTGAGGGCTAAAAGAAACTCAGAGATTTCATCATGAGACGCATTGCCATCCATGATTCTGTCCATCGCTTTAGATGCTTCATCAATCGAAAGGTTTGTGCCTGCTTTAAGTTTTGCTATACAATCGTTCATTTGAGTTCACCTAAAAAGTTTTTCAGAATATCTTTTCCTTCGGGAGTCATAATAGATTCAGGATGAAACTGTACTCCAAAAATCGGTAGACTATTATGCTCAATCGCCATGATAATATCATCTTCTGTATATGCTGTTATTATAAATTCTTCAGGTAAAGATTCTTTTTCAACAATAAGCGAATGATAACGAGTCGCAACAAATGGATTCGGAAGATTTTTAAACAAGTTCGATTTTTTATGAATTATCTGAGAAGTTTTCCCGTGCATCAATGTTGGTGCATAGGTGATTTTGCCACCGTACACTTGTGCAATCGCTTGGTAACCTAAACATACTCCCAAAATTGGAATCGTGCCATTGACTTTCTTGATAAGTTCGTTCATGATACCTGCATTCTCAGGACGCCCTGGTCCTGGTGAAAGTACAATCCCTTGAGGCTTTAAGTCAAGCAACTCATCAACTGAAATTTCATCATTTCGAAAGACTTTAAGTTCGGCCCCTAACTCAGACAAGTACTGCACCAAGTTGTAGGTAAACGAATCATAATTATCTATCATTACTAACATCTATGAATTCTCTCCAACGATTGCTTCCATTAAAACTTTTGCTTTGGCTTCAGTTTCTTTAAATTCTTTAACAGGCTTAGAGTCAGCAACAATGCCAGCACCCGCCTGAACATAATATTTATCATCCTGCTTTACCACAGTACGAATAGCAATGCAAGAATCAAAGTTCCCCCAAAAGTCTAAATAGGCAATCGAGCCAGCATACACCGAACGACGTTCTTTTTCGAGTTCATCAATAATTTCCATTGCTCTGATTTTTGGTGCTCCCGATACAGTCCCCGCAGGGAAACAGGCAAAAAAACCGTCAATTGGTTTAACATTTTTGACAAGCTTGCCAACAACAGAGCTGACAATATGTATCACATGTGAATATTTTTCAATAATCATATTATCTTTTATCTGCACCGTACCAGGTTGAGCCACCCGACCAATATCATTTCTACCTAAATCTAAAAGCATAGTATGTTCGGCTATTTCTTTTTCATCTTGCATGAGAGACGCTATCATTTTTTCATCTTCAGCCTCAGTCTTTCCACGAGGACGAGTCCCCGCAATCGGTCGAGTTTCGATTTGTTGCTTTTCAACACGAACCATCATCTCTGGCGATGAACCAATCACTGCGTTATTTTCAAAATTAAGTAAAAACATATATGGAGATGGGTTTATCCTACGAAGTTTTCTATAAACAGAGAGTGCCGATTTTTTCGATTGCACTTCCCATCGTTGGGAAAGGACGACCTGAAAGATATCTCCCTCTTTAATATACTTTTTTGCTTTGGTGACAAGCGAACAAAATTCTTTTTGGGTATATGAAGCTTTAACTTTTGATTTTGATTTTATCTCAGCTTTTTGTTTTGGGATATTTTTCTGAAGTTTTGAAGTTATCTCTTCAATATGCTTCTTTGCTACAGCATACTTTGCTTTGAGACCTTTTTCTTTTTTATCATGTAAAATATTTGAGATTATTAATATCTCTTGTTTGAGATGGTCAAAAGCTACAATGTTTTGAAAAAAGCCAAACCGCATTTCAGGCAAACCTAACGAATCTTTATTTTCATCGGGAATATTTTCAATCCATCTGATTGTATCATAGGAAAAATACCCAACCGCCCCACCAGTAAAACGAGGTAACCCTTCCACATGCACAGGCTGATAGAATGAAAACATCTCTTTCAAAAATTGAGCAGGTTCCGCATCAAGCTCCTGAACTGCTTTACCTCGTTTGAGAATTACTTTTTCTTTGTATCCTTCAACAATCAGAAATGGATCAAAGCCGACAAATGAATAGCGGGCAAGTTTTTCGCCACCTTCAATTGATTCCAGTAAAAATGAATCTTTCTTTTTTAAGGCAAGTTTCATAAAAGCTGATACAGGTGTATCTAAATCGGCAGAAATTTTCCGAAACAATGGAACAACATTTCCTCCTGAATTTAATTTTTTAATATCAGAAAATGAAAGCATTATAATTCATATTCTCCAGATGCTATAAATTGTACTTCGCCAGTTAACTCAATATTATTAGTTTCGGTATTCCATGAAATAAATAAAGAGCCATTTGAAAATTGAACCTCACAATCTCTATCTACTATTCCAAGCGTTACACAAGCAACAACAGCGGCAGCAGCACCAGTACCTGATGAGCCAGTTGCCCCAGCCCCTCTTTCCCAGTCGGCAACTAATATTTTTTTTCTGCTGAGAGGTTTAACAAATTCGACATTGGTACGCTCCGGAAATGCTTTATGGTATTCAATCGTTGCCCCAAGTGTCTCCCAATCAAAATCAAAATTCTCAACGACAAGCACCGTATGAGGATTCCCCACCGTTACACATGTAACTGGAAAATCCAGACCACCGATTTTGAGTGGGGCATTTATCATCGTTTTGAGTTTTGACTTAACAGGAACTTTTTTTGTCAAAAATGATGGCACTCCTAACTCAGCTTTTAACATAATTCCATCTTTTGTTTTTTTCTGAATTACGACTATATCAATTCCATAACCTGTATCAAAGCTAAATTTCTTTTTCCGCTTATCTTTAAGATGCAAATGCATCCCAGCAATTCTCAGCCCATTACCAGATTTTTCCGCAAAGGAACCGTCGCTATTTATAATTCGAAATTGCTTATCTGCCTTTTTAGAATCCGTCAGATAGAGAATTCCATCGGAACCAACTCCACTTCTTCTATCACAAATTGAAAGAGCTAATTTGGACAAATATATTTTAGAAAGTTTAGTTTTTGATTCAACAACGATAAAATCATTTTGCAAAGCGTGGTATTTTCGAAACGATATTTTTTTCATCTTAATATGTAAACTATTTTCTACTTAGAAAGCAATAAAAAAGCCCGTATCAGACGGGCTTTATCAAAATATTATTTGATAACTGTTGATTACATATTATCTTTAAAAAGTTTCCCAAGCCGTTTAATCCCCTCTCTGATATTGTCTGGAGATGCATTGCAGTAGTTCAACCGCAACGTATTTTCACCCTCACCAGATGGGAAAAATGGCTGACCGTAGACATAGGCAACTTTTTGATCAATAGCTTTTGGAAGAAGTTTTTCAGCTGACATATGTTTTGGGAGTTCAACCCATAAGAAAAGCCCACCCTCGGGCTCTGTCCATGTGACTCCCTCAGGGAAATGTGCTTTCATTGTATCAAGCATGACGTCTCGTTTTTTCTTATAATCAGCACAAATATTTTTCAAATGCGGCTCAAGCATCCCTTGAGATAAAAACTCGTAAATCATGTACTGGTTAAATGTTCCAGAATGCAAATCAGTACATTGCTTTACCTTTTCAAACTGAGCTAATATATCAACAGGCGAGTTCATCCAACCTATCCGCATTCCTGGTGAGATAATTTTTGAAAATGTTCTTAATGCGATAACCTCATCACCACCAATAGATTTTAAGGTCGGCAAATGCTCTCCCTCAAATCGAATATCACCATACGGGTTATCATCAATAATCGGGATATTATATTTTGACGCCAATTCAACTAACTGCTTACGGCGTTCTAAAGACATTGTAATACCAGTTGGATTTTGAAAATTAGAAACAGTATAAATCAGTTTTGGACTATGTTTTTTAATTTTCGCTTCTACTTGGTCAATAATCATGCCCTCGTTATCCATTTCAGCCGAGGTATACTTTGCCTTATAATAGTTAAATGCCTGTAAAGCTCCCAAGTAAGTTGGGTTTTCAGTCAAAATATAATCACCAGGATCAATAAATGCTCGAGCAATCAACTCAATCGCTTGCTGAGCCCCAGAGGTAATCAAAATATTATCTTTAGTGCTTTTAGATCCACGCCCAGTTGCTCGTTTGGCTATTTCTTCTCGAAGTGCGACAACACCCATTGACAATGAATATTGAAAAGCGACAGGACCATTTTTCTCAATAACATCAAGCATACATTTTTGAAGCTCTTTAATAGGAAAAAGCTCTGGAGCAGGAAGTCCACCAGCCAGATTTATTACACCAGGTTTGGATGAAATTTTAAGAATTTCACGAATAATTGACGCTTCCAACCCAATGACATGAGGTGAAAGTTTCCATAATTCAGTATGAACATTTGTTTTCGTATCTATTGGCATTCTACCACTATCCTTTCAAATTTTTAACACTGAAACAATATACAAAATATGAACTGCAAACACAAACCAATTAACCCTCTTTGTGAATTATTTAACAAGGCAAGCAAAAAACAACTTTCAACTTCTTTTCTTATGTAAAGAATATTGTTGACTCTCTAATTTAGATGAAGAATATTCTCTATTTATAGAGTATAACAATTTATACTAAATATATAAGGATAAAATTAACTTGAGACTTAAATTAATATCATTAGCTCTACTCATCGCACTTACTGTGGCAATTCATTACGGATGGGTATTGGAGCCAATTTTTGGAGATTCACATTGGATACATGCAATCCATAGTAGATTTTGCTATATCCCTATTGTAGTCGCCGCATCATTATTTGGAATCCGAGGTGGATTAATCACTGCGACTATCATCTCTATTTCTGTTCTTCCATTTTTGTTTAGAGAGAATCTTTCTGAGCATAACCAATCGGGTGAAATTGTAGAAATTATTTTTTATTACGCTTTGGCAGTTTTAGTAGGCGTTATCATCGAACGGGTTTTAGAACAACGTGAAAAAAATAAAGATGCCCAACTTCAGCTCGAACGTACCTATCGCTTATCACTGATGGGACAAATGGCAGCAACGATGGCACATGAAATCAAAAACCCACTTGCTTCGATTAAAGGTTCTGTCGAAATCTTATGTGACCCTCAGACAAATGATTCTGACAAGAAAGAGTTTGAATCAATTGTCCTCAATGAAATCAGGAGAGTAGATAACACTATTAAAGAATATCTAAACTACGCTCGACCAAAACAAATCGAACTGATAAAAATGAATTATTCTGAATCGATTGAAATAGCCGTAAAACAAGTTGACAACCAAGCGGCTGAATCTTCTGTTATAATCTGTAATAATTTCCCAAAAAATATCATTATCAAAGGTGACTCAGCCAAAATCCACCAGGTGCTACTAAATTTGCTACTTAATGCCATACAAGCTTCACATGAAAAAAGTAAGATTACCATAAATGGCTCCATCGACCAAAACAAAATTATCTGCTCAATTATCGACAATGGTACTGGTATGTCACAATCAGAACTCCAAAAAATATTCGACCCATTTTACACTACAAAAGAGACTGGGTCAGGATTAGGACTTGCTGTAGTTAAGTCTATCATTGACGGACACAAGGGATTTGTTACTGTTGAATCAACTCAAGACAAGGGAACGACCTTCCTCATAACCCTCCCTCTTTACATGGAAAATGACAATGATTAAGATTCTCTTAGCTGATGACGATAATGGTCTCCGCCGTGTTGTAAAATATAAATTACAACAAAAGAATTATGATGTCACTGCTGTTGAAAATGGACAACTCGCCTTGGATGCGGTCAAAACGCAAAAGTTTGATTTAGTCCTCTCTGACATGAAAATGCCAAAACTATCTGGTATAGAACTATTAGAAGAAATAAAAAAAATCCAACCAAATTTAGAAGTTATACTTATTACTGCCCATGCTGATATTTCTCAAGCAGTGTTTGCGGTAAAAATCGGAGCCTTCGATTATCTACCTAAACCGTTTGAAGATGAGCAACTATTTTTAGCAATAGAAAAAGCCCTAAAAGTAAAACGGTTGGAAGATGAGAACAAAAGACTCAAGAAAAAGCTGAATCAACAAAACAAACCGTTTCATATTTCAGGAGTTTCAAAGGCTTATAAAGAGATGAAGGAGCTTATAAAAAAAGTCGCTCCATCAGATGCCACTGTTCTTCTCTACGGTGCATCAGGTACAGGTAAAGAAGTATTGGCAAAACTCATTCACGCACAAAGTAACCGTTCTGAACAAGAGATGATTACTATTAACTGTGCCGCTATTCCTAAAGACTTGCTTGAATCAGAACTCTTCGGACATAAAAAAGGTTCTTTCACGGGAGCAGTCCAAGATAAAAAAGGAAAATTTGAACTTGCCCATAACAGTAGCCTCTTTTTAGATGAGATTTCGGAGCTACCCCTTGATTTGCAAGCGAAGTTACTTCGTGCAATTCAGGAACGAGTCATCGAACCAATCGGAGCAGAAAAATCTATCGCCGTCGACATCCGTCTCATCGCTGCCTCTAATCAAAAACTCAAAGAAAAAGTTGCTCAAGGAAATTTTCGAGAAGATTTGTTTTACAGATTAAACGTTATTCCAATAACTCTGCCAACTCTCGCAGAACGCAAAGATGATATACTTATTTTAGCTCAGGGCTTTCTTGAGAAAATTGCTCCTAACTCTAAAATAACTTTTTCAAATGACTTAGAAGACACCTTGTTACATCACAACTGGCCAGGTAATATTAGAGAACTTGAAAATTTAATTGAACGTATGGTGATTCTACGTAAAAAAGATCGTCTCACTACCAAAGATTTGCCAAGAGAGTTTAACGTAGAGAAAGAGAACTTTGAAGAACAACTTCAAGCTGAGAATACAAGTCAGATTTCATTTTATGATGCTGAAATCAAACTCATTAAAAATGCATTGTTAAAATCAGCCAACAATAAATCCAAAGCGGCAAAAAGCTTAAAAATCCCTCGCCATGTCCTTATCTATCGCATGAAAAAATACAATCTTTTTATTACTCCAAAGGAAACTGAATAAAGATGAAACGTACAAACTTATACATTATAATCTCTCTCATATTTTTTGCACAACCCTCATTTGCTGAAAACCATTTAGAAAAACTTACAACATGGTTTTCAGGAGAATACACCACGAGCGAACAAGCAGCCGTAGATTCACAAACTATTGAACTCCACTTGGAAGTGACTCCTTTTAGTATAAAAGATCAAAAGGGTAAATGGTTTTACCTTGAGACAGCATTTTTATCATCGCCCGATTCTCCTTACCGTCAGGAAGTATATCATTTCCACCCCTCAAATTTCGGCTTTTTAAATCTTGATATTTATGATATTTCCGACCCAAATTTATACCTTGGTGCATTGAACAACAACTCCCTCTTAGAAGAAATCTCCTTAAATAAACTAACCATAAAACCTGGATGTTCTATTTATCTAAAAAACATTGATGATGTTTTTATTGGCTCTACATCTGGGAAAAAATGTGTTTCGACTCTACGTAATGCTCACTACGCTCAAACTGATTTTGAAATCACTCAAGTAGATTTTTACTTATGGGAACGGGGTTTTGATTTGCGAAACAAACAAGTATGGGGACAAAAAGAGAGTGGTTATATTTTTAAAAAAATTCTAAAAGAAAAAAAGTAGATACAACTCTTGCTGAGCTTCCCCTTTGTTGGAATTTAAAAACAATCATATTATAAAAAAATTATCATAGCTGTTTGTATAACAGCAAGAACTATCACTCCAAAGACAGAAAAAGACCACTCTTATTTATTACATGAAACCTAAGAATCATTTTCTAAACAATTTTATAATTGACAAAGTTTATCCATTTACTATACTTAACATGTTCTACTAATATCAGAAACCAAAACAGATATAAAACGGAAAGGTTATACTGTGAAAAAATTGTTCATTGCATTTATTTGCATGCTCACTTTTAGCAATCTTAATGCCGAACCATTATATAAATCTCAGTCTGATTTCAATCAAGGAATCAAATATGAAATTGAGTTCGAATTAGATAGAGACACTCAAAATAAAAAACAGATATTCTCTACTTCTCTTGCGGTGGCAAGCGGTCCAGATATTGATGCGACATTTTCAAGTACTTCCCCATGGCTTTCCGGAGTAAACTGGGGTGGCCTTACTTTCGGTGGCTCAATTGGTCCAGGACAAAGTTTTTTCGGTTCATCATTAACAGATGCTGACTTAATTCCTGTTCAAATTATATTTTCCAATACCGACTCTACCCTCTGTCAAACATTTCGAAGAGACTTAGGTTATGCGTCAAATGGCGTAGGCGTTTTCCCAGGTACTGCTTGGGATATGTCCAACCCAAGCTCTCCAAGAAGATTAAACCTCTGCTTTGTTGAGGCGGCAAGTTTAAAAGCTCCAAATTTGACATGGGATCCAGGCACCAATATTGGGGATCGTGAATATTTGTTTGTCATGCTTAGTAGCTACGACGGTACTGGTACAACATACACAGGACAAAACGCCAACACTGGTGCATCATCTATGGATGTACTCTTTGGTTATTGGCCTGACATAACTACAGGCTACACTTTGCTTGAGACACTTCCCGCAACCCTTGATATTGATGTCTTTCAAATTACAAACACCAGAATTATTCCAGACTCTACCGAAAATATCTTAACATGGAAAAATGATAATCCTGACCCTAACCATTTTAATATCTATGCGGGGACATCATCGCCTCCACCTCTTTTCACAACTGTTTCTGGTGCATCAAGAAGTTTTACACATAGTAGTCTTATCTACGGAACCGAATATTTCTATACAGTTGAAGCAGCGACCGCATCAGATTCTGCAACAGCATTTAGTAAAAATGTTTCTGCGACTACTCAAAAACCATATTCGAACATGAACCTTGTGGGTTATCTACATGAATATAATAAGTATGGTGACATTTGGGGGTACACCGACAATGGTACTGAGTACGCTCTCATCTGTGTTCGTGATGAAGGAGTTTCAATTGTTGATGTCTCCGCTACTCCACCAGTAGAAGTTGGTTTTATTACTCCAACAATTCAAGGAGTAGATAGTAAAGATATTAAAATTTATCAGAACTATGCTATCTTAATTAACGAAAGTGCTGACATTCAAATTTATGATTTAACCGACATTACTAATCCTACTCTTACGGGTACATTTACTCCAGATGGTGGAGGCTCTCACAATTGTATAGTAGAGGGTGACTATCTTTATGTTAGTGGAAATCATGGCAATGGCGGACTTGAGATTGTTGATATTTCAAACCCAGCAGCACCAGTAGAAGTCGGACAGTTCCAACCGTTCTATTACCATGATTTAGACATCCGTAATGATACCGTTTGTGCAACTGGAATATATGGCGATGGAATTGACTTAATTGATGTCTCTGACAAAACGTCACCTTCACTTATCTCTCGATTTAACTATGCTGGCTCTGGTTCACACAACGCTGAATTTTCTGCAGACGGTTCTCATGTTTTCATTGGTGATGAAATCGGCCCTTCTGGGAACCACATTCGTGCCTTTGACATTTCTGACCCACAAAATGTTTCTTTAGTGGCAGAGCTAAAACTTGATACAATTTCTGTCGTTCATAATAGTTATGTGATGGACGATACACTGCTTGTCATGGGACATTACACTCTTGGAGTTCGAATTTGGAATGTTGTCGACCCAGCCAATCCATTTGAAGTTGCTCATTATGATACATTTTTAAAAGATGAATACAGTTACCAAGGATGCTGGTCGGTCTATCCATATTTGCCTTCAGGTAAAATCATAGCGTCCGACATGCAGACGGGACTCTTTGTCCTTGAGACAGACTTCCCCGTTGCTCCTTCATGTTGTATTGGTGCAAGGGGTAATGTTGATGGTGGTCCAGATGACAACACCTTCCCTGGTTCTATTGATATTGGTGACTTAGTATATCTTGTTGCTTTTATGTTTCAGGGTGGAGCTCCTCCTCCTTGTGAAGATGAAGCAAATATTGATGGAAGCAGTGGGGTTCCTCTTATTGACATTGCCGATTTAGTCGCATTGGTAGCGTTTATGTTCCAAGGCGGAGTCGCACCTAATCTTTGTCCGTAATATTTATTTCAATAAAATAAAAAAGGGTGATACCGTTATGGTATCACCCTTTTATTACATATAAAATTCTATATTAGAAACTCTGTGTAATTCTCGCAATTGCCAATCGACCCATTTCAGCACCACCAACAAATTCGGAATGCATATTATCTAATACATTTTGTACCGATAAAGAGAACTGAGTATTATTAACGATATCAAAACCAAAGTTAAAGTCTATCAAATTGTAAGTTTTTACTTCAGAGCCAAAAAATGGAGATGACATCTTAAAGCCTTCTACCCATCTGAATCTAAGTTGTGCGCTGATATTATTTGATGGATTTGCATAATTTAAATAAGTCCCAAATTTATTTTTAGGAGCATTCAAATAGATATCGTGAACTTGTGAAGCACTCTTAGCAAAGAAATTCTTTGAAACATAAGAGTAGGTAGCGCCAATATTCCAATTTTGATTGATATGATAAGCCGCTGCTAAGTCAGCACCGTAAAAAGTAATCTCACCAAAGTTACGATAGGAGATCAAAACCGCATTCGGATCATTCTGTTGCTCAGGAGCAAAAACTCCAAATGGCAATCCAGCACCACCAGTTGTATAGGCAGCAACTAACTCATCCACAGGTGTTCCATTACCATTACCACCTGAAGCAAGAGCATCAAATGTTGCGAGTAATGTTCCTTGAGTGAGAGCATCAGCACCAGCATAAGCAGTTCCGATTGCTGTAGTCAATTCAGCAGCTAACTCAGTACCATTAAGATGTATCGTTGGGTTTTCAATAGTCAAAGGTCCAACAAAATCATCTTTCTGAGTACGATAAGCATCTATTGAAAATTGGAAATTGTTGTTATAAACACCTTTATACCCTACTTCTAAAGTTTGAGTAATTGTAGGTCTCATACGGTCAATATCCTCAATATTGTCAGGAGAAGCAGGTACAAAAGTCAGTAAATCTTGGTCAAAAACCATCATCATATTTCCAACATTTGTAAGCGTTGAAGGTGTAATGGCATCAAGCATTAAAGCAATTCCAGCTATTTGAGTTGGATCTAAACCAGCAGCAGCTAAAGATTGTTGAATTCCACCGGTTGTAACAGCTCTGTTTGTTTGCCAAGCTGCATTCATAAGTGTTTGGTCATCTAAAGAGTGCCATTGAGAATAACCATCAAATCCAGAACGGAACATTGGATTACCATTTCCATCATATCGCCAAGTAAATCCTGTTTCTGGTACACCTTGCACCCGTAAATCAAGTCCTGTGAAGAATGGATTTTTCTTCACCAATATATCCAAAAACAAATTGTTATTATCAGGAGTTGTGAAAGCACGGTTATAGGTAAAACGGAAGTTATTATTTGCATCAGGTTGATAAACCAAGCCTGCCCGTGGTGAATATACTTTGTCTTCTAACTGATCATTATCATCAACACGAAACGCACCAACAAATTTCAGTTTATCTGTAAATTTGTAATCCCCCTGAATATAAACACCGTACTCATTAATATTATCTGCTTCTTCGTTACGACCATTAATCGTATTTTCAGTATTAGGACGTGTATACAATGCGTCAATACCATATGTAAGTGATGATTTTTCATTTGGCTCATAACGATGTTGAATTTGTGTTACCCAGAGTTTTGATTTATCGACAATCATTTGACCTGTTTCAAGTAAGTATGTATCACCTGCATCAGAAGCATTGACAAATGTTTGTATAAACAAATCTTTATAATTCAATCGAGCTTGAGCATACTTGTATGACCAACCATCAACTTGACCAGCACCAAGACCAGTTAGTTCGATACCAGTTGATTGATTAAAACCACCATTAAAAATAAGTGATGAATTTTCACCTAAGACAAAATCAACACGACCAGTCGCTGAAATTTTCTTAATATCAAAATCTCGTTCACTTTTGAACAAAGTTTTAATAGTATCGTCGACTGTCCCAGTTTCGGTGTAGTATCTATTAAAAAGAACTAATGAATCAGGTTCTGATGGTTCATTATGTTCCCAGTCAGTTCCTTGGTAGTATTGTCCAGTAAATTTGTAACCAATTTTTTCACCCAAAACACCAGCATGACGTCCAGAAAATATGGCAACATCACGCTCACCACCACCAACAGAAATTGTGGTACCTTGTGATGAGAATGGTGACTTCGTAATAATGTGCATTACGCCATTAGCAGAGTTCGGACCATAGAGAGCAGAACCAGGACCAGAGACAACTTCAATCCGTTCGATATCTTCGTTGGTCGTTGGCATAAAGTTGAAGGCATTAAAACGAAGTGATGGAACCCGTGCAATACGGTTATCTGTTAAGACCATCAAAGCTCCTGAGAAAATATTATTAAAACCACGCACGACAACATTTGACTGATTTAAACCAGTAGAAGAAACATCCACACCAGGAAGTCCTTTGACATGCTCTGTCACAGTAAGAGTCGCACGCTCGCTAATATCTTCTGACTCTACTAACGAGACAGCAGCAGGCGCATCAACAACTTTTTCAGGCCTCCGAGAAGCAGAAACAGTTATTGCATTCATGTTAATTGAAGTTGGTGTCATTGAGACTAATACCGTTCCGTTCTCATCACTTATCGTTACAGATTTTTCATAAGAAGAAAAACCTACGTATGTTACTTTCAATTTATAGTTTCCAGATGGAACTGCTTTGAAAGTATAATTACCTTCTCCATCAGCGGGAACATAGAGTGTAGCAGAACCATCACTCGGTATGAGTGTTACAATCGCATTAACCATCCCAGTTCCATCGGTGATATCAGTTACACGACCGTTCAAATCCCCCGCAGTAGCTAAAATCGGCAATAAAATTATAACCGAAAGCATCGTAAAAAATACTTTCTTAACATGTAAAAACTTTTTTTTCTCTCTCATTCCAGACCACTCGTTTCCTTCTTTAGTTATTATTAAATTTTTAATATTTCTCTTTAGCATATAGTTTACCTTCACTATTTATTAAATTTAGATATTTTGAGTTCATTGATTTAAAAAAGATTGTATAATCTACATCGAAAATCAAGCGATTTTCATGCAAATTTCAATTAATTAGCTCTATTTTGTACTTGAAATGTTAATTTCATACTCTTTTTAATTGATTCATTCTGACTATTTATTATGTTAAGAACCTATGAATTATTGTTTTGTAATATCTTTGAAAGGTATTTAAATATATGTCAAAAAATTTCACACTAACTGGTGCATCAGGCTATATTGCACCTCGTCATTTAAAAGCGATTAAAGAAACTGGCAATAAGCTAATCGCCGCATTGGACCCAAAAGATTCAGTAGGAATTTTAGATAGCTTTTTTGATGACTGTCCATTTTTTACGGAGTTTGAACGGTTCGACCGTTATTTAGAAAAGTTACATCGTCAAGACAGTTCACATCAGGTTGATTATGTTTCTATCTGTTCCCCAAACTATCTCCATGATGCCCATGCTCGATTTGCAATGCGTGTCGGTGCCGATGCCATTTGCGAAAAACCGTTAGTATTGAACCCGTGGAATATCGATGCACTTCAAGAAATTGAACAAGAAAACAATCAAAAGATTTTTACCGTATTACAACTGCGTGTCCATCCAGCAATAATTGCTCTCAAAAATGATATCGATGCAGAAAAAACTCATAAAAAAAGAAAAATTGAACTGACCTATATTACCTCTCGAGGACCTTGGTACTTAGTATCATGGAAAGGAAAACTTGACCAGTCTGGTGGTCTTGCTACAAATATCGGGATTCACTTTTTTGACATGCTTATGTGGATATTTGGTGACGTAAAACATTCTGAAGTACATCTTGCAGAACCAACTAAAACTGGTGGTTTCTTAGAACTTGAAAATGCGGAAATCAAATGGTTTCTTTCAATTGACAAAAATGATCTACCTAAAGAAGCAACCGACAAAGGACAAAGAACATTTCGTTCTATTACTATCGATGACAAAGAAATGGAATTCTCTGGTGGTTTTACAGATTTACACACCATAATTTATCAAAATGTTTTAGCTGGGAAAGGTTTCGGACTTGATGAAGCACGTCCATCTATAACTATCGCTCATGATATACGAAATGCCAAAACAATTGGCGTCAATGACAACAGTCATCCAATGTTAAAATAAAAAAAGGTTTGAGAATTCTCAAACCTTTTTAGCTCTATCATCGATATAAGCCTACGGAGTCCAAATCAATCCAAATGGTTCCGAACCTGCTGTTATAGAATCTAATTTTTGGTAACTCTCCCCGTCTATAATATAAATCATCCCTAACTCAGGACGAGTATTAGTACATCCTACATAGACTCTACTACCATCTTCAGAGATTGAAATCCCAAAAGCTTTTGGGGTCGAGAACTCAACTGTTTCAATAACCTCACGAGTAGACAATCTAATGACAGACATCGTCGCATCTTTATTATTAGCCACAAACAAAATATTATTATCAGGAGAAATAGCCATATAAATCGGCTCAGGGTCAATAGAATGAACACCCGCAAGTACAATCGAGTCAATAATTGTAGAATTATTCAAATCAACAATTCGTATCTGATCAACATTTTTACGACAACTAATCATCGCCATAGCTGAATTATGGTCAATCAAAACACCATAACCACCATAGTTATTAGATGACGGATTAAAAACGTTTTCTCCATCAAATAAAGAGATTGGTTTTAAATCACCAGTTTCAGTATTTAGAACAGTTATATCATCTGAAGAAAACCCTGCCGAGACGACATATTTCCCATCATCGGAAATTCGAATATCATGCGTCTGACGTCCCGCTTGTAAGACCGAGTCCATCCATACAAAATTTGTTCCTGTAATGTCATAGCGATGGGTATGGCCTGCGTCGTTAGTGAAATCTGTTAAATACAAAGTGTCATTGTTAGCAGAAACTGCAAGTGCCGTTGGAAAGACTGCCCCCTCGACTTGTACTAATGCCACTAAAGAATCATTTGATGTTTGATATTTTGCAATAGAACCACTCACTTGACGACCTATGACAAAATAGTATTGATAGTCATGTGTAAACTGTATAAAATGTGGTTCAATCACAGGAGTTATAAATGAATCTGTGCGTACTAATGTCTTACTATCAAATATATAAATAGTTTGATCGGCCTGATTGGTCACATAAATCTTACCATCAGGATGAGCGATTATATTTTTTACTGGATTTGAATCATCACAAGCGACTGAAAACAGACCAGCAACCAAGAGAGTTACAAAAAGTTTTTTTAACATTATTATTCCTTATTTGTTTTAACTCTATAAGAGTATTAAAATTATCTTATACGGTCAAGAAATATCTACTTTATAGATAGATTAAGTAGATGTTGCTATTTGACCGTTTTATCGCATAATTTGTTTTAATAATATAAGAAATTGACTTTAGTCGAAATTCTGTTACTTTATGATGAAACTCAAACCCTATGCCGATAATTAAACTATGAAAACAAAACTACTTATTCTGTTTATTTTAATATGTACCACTTCTTCTTTTGCTCAATTAGTAAAGGTAAACAATCCATTTCAAGTTACAAAAGATGGACAAGTCATCAACTACCCCTTTTTAGGTGGGTTTAATGATCCCAAACCAGTTCTCATCGACATCAATAATGACAATCTCTTAGATCTCTTGATTGGTGATGTGAGTGGTAAAATAATGTATCTGCAAAACAATGGTACACCAGCAATTCCGCAATGGGAGGTTGTCTCTGAACAATTTGCTTCATTAGATGTAGGCACTTGGTTTACATTTGCCGACATTGATGCTGATGGGGATTTAGACTTGTTTTGTGACTCACGTACTGCCAAAGTGTTTTATTATCAAAATAATTCTGTTGGTTCTGATTTTCAATTTAATTTAATAGATACTGCCTTTGGAAACTTTATCGCTGGTAATAATAATACTCCAACTTTTTGTGATATTGACAACGATAACGATTTAGATTTTTTCTATGGAAACACAACAGGTTACTTATCATTTTTTGAAAACAGTGGAGATTCGGTAAACCCTATTTTTGTTGATACTGTTTTAGCGTATGATTCAATTTATGCCTACCCTACAGGCTTACTGTCTACTGGCGTCAAGCATGGCTTTTCAAATATAAAATTTGCTGACATTGATAACGATAATGACTTCGACCTTTTCTGGGGTGATATTTTTAATCAAAACATGTATCTCTTTATAAATAGCGGCACTCCTGAGGTTTCTGATTTAATATGGCAAACTCAAAACTATCTTCCCAATATGACCAATGGCTTCAACCATCCAACTTTTGGAGATATTGACAATGATACTGATTTAGATTTAGTCATTGGTGTTGCAAACAGTGCTGATAATAACAACCTACTTTTGTATAGGAACATTGGCGTTCAAGATGCTGCAAACTTTGTCTTGGAACAGACAAATTTTATAGATAATATCGATTTAGGTAGCGCAACAGTTCCTGCCTTTGTTGACATAGATTTTGACTATGATTTAGATATGTTCATTGGAAATATTTCGGGGCAACTAACATTTTACGAAAATATCGGTTCACGATATAATCCTAAATTTAATTTCGTCACTGATTCTTATAAAAACATCGATGTTGGTTTTTCTTCCTCACCATTCTTTGTTGATTATGATTCAGATAATGATTTAGATTTATTAATAGGCGACCAAACAGGTAAAGTTGAGTATTGGCAAAACACCGGAACCAGAAAAGATTTTCAACCAGTTCTTGTTACTAACTTACTCAACGGAATCAACAGAGACCAGTTAGCAACTCCACAAATGCTTGACCTCAACAATGACGGACTCAAAGATTTGGTTGTTGGCGAATGGGACTTTAACAGTAAAGCTAATATTTTGCTCTATCGAAATATCGGAACTATTTACTCACCCAAGTTTGTCCTAATCGATTCAACCCTTCTTACGAATGAACTACGAGAATTTACAGTACCGTATTTTTATGATTACGACAAAGATGGTCTTCCAGATTTAATCTTGAGCAAACGTGGTAGCGGGATTGATTTCTACAAAAATTCTTCATCACAAATCAGTTTCCCATCGATAGCAACTCTAACCCTTCAACCCGATACTTTAGCTGGTGCATCAGACGGTTTCAGACTTACACCAGTCTATGTCGATATTGATTTTGACAACGATATAGATCTTTTTATTGGTGAACTAAATGGTGGCGTTAATTTTTATGAAACTCCTGGAGATTGTTGCCAAGGCTTGCGAGGAAACATTGACCTATCTCCTGACAACAAAGTAGATATTGCTGATATTGTTATGTTGTTGGATTTTATGTTTGAACGAATCGAAGACTTCCAACTTCCCTGTGAACAACAGGCAGATATAACAGGCGATTCATATCTTGACATTGCTGACTTAGTTGCTTTTGTAGATTATGCATTTAGAGGTGCCAGCCTCACAGTTGTCTGTCAATAACTAACCCTAAAACGAAAAACTGGATACCTTGTGCATGGCTTTTCGAGAAATCACAGAATCTGCCAAAGCAACAATTAACAAAATTAGTCCCGCAAACAATAAAACATTGACTGTACTTGTAGATGTTTGATATAACGTTGCGGCCGCATCAAAGATTGTCCAATCAGCAATAAAATTATTCATAGTAGGCAATTCAAATTTGAAGGCGGAAAAATCATACCCTGCATAATATTTCATAAAAATAATCGCACATACCATACTCATAAATGAATAGAGATAGAAGCCCTTGTTAGATTCCGCAAGCATCGTTTCTTCACGAACGATATCCATTGTAGCATCGACAAAATTGACAGAAAGCTGTGGTGCTTCATCAACAGCTAAAGTCGCATACAATGATTCATACTCAGCAATTGCAATCGCACATTCCTCACAACTTAAAATATGAGACTCTACTTTTTCTTTATTTGATTGTCTGTCTAAATATTCTTGTATATCGGAATCGGAAAGATGTATTATTGACATAAATCCTCCTTTTTGTATTTCATTTCCAGCCTATCTTTCAAAAGCTTTCTTGACCGAAATAAATGAGACTTTACCGTTCCTATCGGTAGCTTAGTAATATCAGCTATTTCACTATAATTCATTTCATCCAAGTGATATAGCGTCACAATCGTTTTATATTGAATCGGTAAATTCATAATTTCTTTTCTCAAAATCTCATTCATATTTTCTCTACACACATTTTGTTCAGGGCTTTTTTCTTTGCCCGCAAGCGAATCAAGAGTCACACCATCAGGAACAATATCTTCATACAATTCAGGTCTTTTCTTCTGTATGAAGTTTATTGAACTGGTGTATGCAATTCTACCAATCCAAGTGGATAATTTCGATTCAAATTTAAAAGAGCGTATATTTTTGTACACTTTTACAAAAACATCCTGACAAATATCCTCACGATCAGCCTCAGATTTTACAATCTTTGATACCAAATGCCAGACTAAATTCTGATATCTGGAGATAATCTCATGGAATTCATCGACTTGCCCATCCAAGACAAGTTGTACCAGAGTGTTTTCATCAAGTTTTGTTTTCATCCTTATTATATACGACAGTTTAATCAAAAAGATGTTGCAAATATAAAATAAATTATCTTCAAAATAAAATTAAGCTTTTCGCAACTTTTTTGAAACCTACTGGTCAGATGGACAGAAGAAAGAAATGAAAACAATAACAGGGAGTTCAATATGATTAGTTCAGAATTTTTTGAAATGCTGGTAGTCTTTTCGGCTATAGTCTTAATCATAAAAACAATTGCTGATTACAAACTTAAAAACAATCTTATCAAGCATGGCTTAGTCGATGAAAAGATTAAACACCTTTTTGCCAATACTGAAGCAACGAGTTCTTTGGCAAGTGTAAAATGGGGATTAGTCCTCATCGGCATCGGTGTAGCATTATTTGCAAGAGAATGGATTGACCTAACCGACGAAGGTATGTTTGGTGTTATGTTTCTCTTTGCAGGAGTAGCATTTTTACTCTACCACTTCTTAGTACAAAATGAGTCCGAAAATAAAAAAGAATAAATATCCTCTTATTACATTACCAAAAAAAGACAGGTCACTTATGTGAACTGTCTTTTTTATTGTTCAATTTATTGCTCTATTCGTTTGAGCATAAATGCATATTCAAATGCTAAGTCATCATAAAATTGATACCGCCCCGAACTTCCCATATGTCCCGCCCCCATATTAGTCTTGAGCAACAAAATATTGTTATCCGTTTTATTTGCTCTCAACCTTGCTACAAACTTGGCAGGCTCCCAATATTGCACTCTCGGATCATTTAACCCAGCCAAAACGAGCATGTCAGGATAATCCTGCGCTTTAATATTGTCATAGGGTGAATAGGATAACATATAATCAAAATATTTCTTTTCGTTAGGATCACCCCACTCTTCATATTCCATCACCGTTAATGGAATCGATGCATCAAGCATTGTATTAATAATATCCACAAATGGTACGTTGGCAATCATCACCTTAAATAAGTCAGGTCGCATATTGGCAACAGCACCAATCAATAAACCGCCTGCAGAACCACCAGATGCAATCAATTTTTCACTTGAAGTATATTTTTCTTTAATCAAATATTCTGCCGATGCAATAAAATCGGTAAATGTATTTTTCTTATATAAAAACTTCCCATCTTCATACCATGTTCGTCCCATCTCTCCACCACCTCGAACATGAGCAATCACATATACAACACCTCGATCAAGAAGCGGAATAGCATGTGGTCGAAAACGTGGTTCCATCGACAAACCGTACGATCCGTATCCGTAAAGATAGACTGGATTATTCCCATCTAATGTAAGACCTTTTTTATAGAACACAGAAAGTGGTATTTTTTCACCATCAGATGCAGTCGCGAAAAGACGCTTTACTTCATATAATGATTTATCATAATTTGGTACTTCATACTCTTTGAGAACTACTTTCGATTTAGTTTCCATATTATAATCAAACACGGTTTTTGGTGTAACAGGCGAACTAAATGTCAACCGTACATCTTTAGATTTAAAGATATTGTTTTCACCGGCAGAGTAAGTATACACTTCTTCACCAAAATCAAGATAATGTTGATTCAATGTTTTTAAATCTACAACTCGAACTTCTTTGTTTCCATTTTTTCGTTCATAGACGACAACATATTTTTCAAATACATCTAAATAATCTATCTTAACACTTTCATCATATGGAAAGAAATCAGACCAATTTGTTTTTTCTGTTTTTAGCTCAGGAGTACGCATAATTTTGAAATTAGTAGCATTTTGATTCGTAACTATAAAAAATTCTTTTTTATGATGATACACAGAATACTCAACTTTATGTTCTCTTGAAGCAAACATCTTAAAAGCATCTTCTGGTTTATCAGCTTTAAGATAAAGAACTTCTGATGTCAACGTAGAACTTAAATCTATGAAAATGTATTTTCCTGATTTTGAACGTGAAAGATCCATCCAATACTTGGCATCATTTTCTTCATATACTAAATCATCTTGGTTTTTTGAATTTAATTTATGACGAAAGACTCGATACGGTCTGAGAGATGCGTCCAAGACGGTATAAAAAACTGTTTTATTGTCATTCGCCCAGACCATCGAAGCATAACAATTTGATATTTGTTCTTTGAGAATTTTCCCAGATTTCAAATCTTTAAAATAAATACTGTACTCTTCTCTACCTGTAGTATCAACGGCAAAGGCAAGCATTTTGCCATTGGGGCTAACCTCAAACAAATCCACAGAATAGAAATCATACCCTGATGCCATCTGATTGACATCAAGGATTACTTCCTCAGCATTTTCTAAATTATCTTTTTTACGGCAATATATCGAATATTCTTTCCCCTCGACGGTTCTGGTATAATAATAATAGTCACCATCTTTTTCTGGAACAGTTTCATCGGTCTCTTTAATTTTGCTTATAATTTCATCATACAATTTTTTTTGGAGTGACCTATAATCACTTGTTAATTCATCAGTATATTTATTCTCTGCCTTCAAATAACTCAATACATTTGCTGACCCTCGCTCTTTGAGCCACGCATAATCATCTTCCCAAGTTACTCCATGAAGCGTATTCATTTGTTTCTTCTTAGTAGCAACAGGTGCCTTTGCTTGTCGCTTTTGCACACATCCATTATTTGTCATAACAAAACATCCTATAAGAGCTACAAGTATAATTTTATTTAGATTCATATTTTCTCCATATTTTAAATAACACTAACAATGTAAACTCTCTACATTCGAGTGTCAATGAAGTATAAGAACAATATTTGCGTTTTCAAGCACTCTGTTGACAGAAACTAAACATTTGTCTATATTATCAACTATACTGCAATCTTTTCAGAACCCAGAGGAACATACATGCAACTATCTCTAAAAACAATATCGGTTTTATCTCTTTTTACCATTTTAATTTTTTCACAGATGATAAATGCGAAAGATCAAGCTAACCTTCCTGAACTATCACTTACCCCTTTTACGTTATTTGAGACAGATTACAATGATGATTTCCTAAAAGTAACTCTCGCCCCTCAAACATTTCAAGCTGTTTCGGCAAAAATGCAAACTCTCTTTATAGAGATACCTCTACCTGAAAAAGGAATTGTTTCAACCGAACTTGAACCATTTGATATTATTTCTGATGATGCGAGATTCTTTTTCGGAACAGATTTAGCAAACAAACCGACCGTCAAATTATTCCGAGGTCACATCTCAGGAGACCCAAACTCAATTGTCTTTTTAGCAATCACCGATGACAATAAAGCCAATGGAATTATCTCAGAAGGAACAGGTGAACGCTATATTCTCTCTGAAGGTTCTGCATTACAAACTGAAGATATTATGACTATTCATAGAGAGTCCGCATCTGCAACTCTGCCTGATTTTCCAACATTTTGTGGTGTTGAAGATGATGCTGGATTCACAAAATCTATACAATCACAATTATCACAATCAGTGGCAACCCTCAATGGCTCAACCAGACTTGCTACCCTTGCTGTTGATGGTGATTTAAAATATGTCCAACTTTTCAACAATGCCACCGATGCTCAAAACTACGCAATTCAATTGATTGGAGCGATTAGTTCAATCTATATTCGTGATTTTGATGTTAAACTTGAAATTGCTTTTCTCAGACTTTGGACATCAGGTGGTGAACCGTACGATGCTGCCTCTTTAAATGATTTTGCTAATTATTGGGTAACGAACGAAAACCCTTTTGACTACAATATAGTACACCTTCTTAGTGGAAGACGAGACTTACCTTTTGGTGGGATTGCTTATCTTTCAGGTACATGTCTTGCTGATTATACTTTTTCAATTTCTGGATACCTCAATGGATCTTTTCCCTCTCCATTAGATGCACCTCATTTAGGTAACTGGGATGTTATCGTAGGAGCTCACGAAATGGGACATAACTTTGGCACAGGACATACCCACGAGATTTCAAGCTACGACCCACCTATTGACAGTTGTGCATCTGGCTTCTCTACACAAGGAACCATCATGAGTTACTGTCATATTCACCCTGGTTATACGACAAATACTGATTTACGATTCCATGGTAGAGTACGTGACTATATTAAAACTATTTTGGCTCAATCAAATTGCTGGATTAGAGATTGTAATGAAAATTCTGTCGATGATGCCATCGACATCAGCTCTTCTTTTTCTGCTGACGTGAACAACAACGGAATTCCTGATGAATGTGAAGATTGTAACGGTAATGGTGTACTTGACTCCGATGATATTTTAGCTGGTTTCGTAGATATTGACGCTAACGGAGTTCTTGATATATGTGAACCTGACTGCAACGGCAATGGATTCCCTGACTCTCTCGATTTAGCTGTTGGTATATCAGCCGATTTAAATTTCAATTCTATCCCGGATGATTGTGAACCTGACTGTGACGCCAATGGTATCTTAGATTTTATAGACATTCAAAATGGGACTTATACCGATTACGACAGAAACCAAACTCCTGATATTTGTCAGGACTGTAACAATAATGGAGTCGTTGACTGGGATGATACCGAAAAACAATTTAACTTTTTTGTAGGCGACAACATTAGAAATTATGTCAGAGAATATCACAACAATTCAGGCGTACCAATAGATAACTATTCTGTTGGCAATCTATCAAGCTGCTATGATATAGTTTTTGATGATGCTGGTAATATGTTTACAGCCGATTCAGCACTTGGAGTAATCAATAAGGTTGATGTTCTGACAAATACCTCTATTACATTTATTAGCGATACAATTACAACAAGTCCGATGGCTTTAGTCATTGCTCCAAACGGTAATCTCCTTGTTGCTAACCATTCGGATGCAAAAATATTTGAATACAGCCTACCTGCTGGAACTTATGTTGGTGAGTTCATTGGAACTGGGGGAACTCTTATTGACCCAAGAGGTATGGCAATCGGATTCGACGGTCATCTTTATATCAGTTCTGCTGGATCAAACACAATTCTTAAATACAATGGCATTACAGGAACCTATATAAGTGAGCTTGTTGCTTCAGGTTACGGTGGACTTGATTCTCCTCGAGGATTAACTTTTGATACACATGGTGACCTCTTAGTCTGTAGTTATAATACACACCAAGTACTTCGATACAATGGTACAACTGGTACTTATATTGACGTCTTCACCGATGAAGTCGAAATGGACAACCCATGGGATATTGCTGTTGGACCAAATGGAAATGTCTATGTCTCCCGTTCAGGTGGCACACCTCGGATTATTGAATACGACCCCGTCGGAAGGTATTACCGAGCATTCGTTCGAGGTGATGCTGGCATGCTTCAACCAACGGGTATCGCATTTAAACCTGCATCAACAAATGATTGTAATGGTAATCTTATCCCTGATGACTGTGATATTACTTCAGGCTTCTCCATAGATGCTAATAGTAACGCTGTTCCAGATGAATGTGAAACTATCGTTGATGCTGATGGAGACGGTGTTGATAGTGATAACGACTGCGACGATAACAATCCTTCGGTACAATTTGAAGAGCTTTATTATTATGATAATGACCAGGATGGGTATGGCGACATCAACTCTTCAGGTACTTTATTCTGCGTACCACTCCCGAATTATGTCTTAGATAATACAGATTGTGATGATAACGATCCTGATATCAATCCAAACGCTACTGAAATTTGTAACGGAAAAGATGATGACTGTAATAGCTTATCTGATGACGGCTTTGGACCTGACTCTGATGGAGACGGCTTTGCTGATGCCTGTGATAATTGCCCAAATGACCCAGAAAATGACATCGATGGAGACTCCATCTGTGGTGATATTGACAACTGTCCAAACACACCAAACCCACTTCAGGAAGATTTCACCAACGATGGTATCGGTGATGCCTGTTGTTGTGCTGGTACATCTGGAAACGTCAATAACGATATTGGGGATCAAATCGACATTGCTGATTTAGTCGATTTAGTCGATTATATGTTCCAAGGAGGACAAACACCTGCATGTCCAAACGAGTCAAATATCGATGGGGCTGGCGGATTAGATATTGCTGATTTGGTTTTATTAGTCGAATATATGTTTGGAAACAGTAATCCGACATTACCAAATTGTCCAAATTAATATTATTAGGATATTAGACATGAAAGGTGGAAAACAATAATCTCTCCATCAATCATGTCTATATCTCTTTCCTCGGCAGCTTTATTTATTATAAACCTTACAAACTATGACAACATTCAGGTGCTGGACCTCCCTGAAACATATACGCTACTAAATAGATTAAATCAGAAATATCAATATCACCATTACACACAATATCTGCAGAAGCCATGTGTACAGGAGCAGTACCACTTTCAAACATATATGAAGTAAGGTATGTCATATCCGAAACATCAACACTACCACTATTATCAATATCACCACAAATATAGTTGATAAATTGCAAGGTCGAAGTATTACTAACACCACCATAAGGTGCCCACGAGAAAACTTTTGATGTATAGATTCCATCAGTGTAACTCGAAATATCAGAATTTATTGTTGATTGAGAATTTTTCATTTCGTCAAACTGTGGTCGGCTATAAATACTTCCAACTGAATCATATATTGTATGTCTAACATATATAGGGTCATCATTTTTATAACTAACTATGTCAAGATTATAATTATGATTAGAAATAGTTGGAGTTGAAGACCCAGATAAATTTAATATCTCAGTCCAATTAGGACCTCCATTTTTTGAAAAACTGTAAAATCCAGGATATGTTGTTAAATTATCATATGTGGAGCCATCCCATAAAATTACATCCAAATTTGCTCCCACTAACATATCCTCTGTTACTGAAATCGTATTAGTAAAAAGACCTCCAACATCATATATTTGTAGCAAATCGCCTGGGACTACAGGGTTAATCCAACAAAATTCTCCAGTATTCGGATCAATTGGATCTGCGACATTATCTCCATCAGTATCTCGCCAGCCAAACTCATGAGAAGAAAAGTTACAAACCACGTTTGAGTTTCCATTCATTACACAATCAATTGCATTTGAATTACAAGTTTCGCAATTTCCATTGATAGTTTGTAGATAGCTATTTCCAATCCCACAATCACAATTACTATTAGCATATTCATCAGAAGCTCCAAAAACATGACCAACTTCATGAGCAGTTACTTTGTTCATTTGAGTTGCACCCCATCCATCATTGTTATAAGTCATAACAACAAGAGGACCTCTATGTTCAGCACCGCTTTCTGGGGAGTGAAAATAACCAAATCTTTGATCCGCAAACATATTGTCAGCATCATTTTCATCCATAACTATAGCAAGTTCAACCGCCCAGTTAGTTTTATAAGCTTTTCTTAATTTATTTGCTAATCCGTAAGCACCTTCCCAACTACTTGGTTCATTGTGTGCCGATAAAATATCAAACAACCAATTTGGAACTGGATCATCAAAAGTTTTATGATTCCCCATTATAGGTTCTAAAGTAGTTGAAATTTTTTCAACTGGAGCATAGACCCAGACAACTTTGACTCCTCGCTGATTTGCTTCTTCTGAAAGCCAGTCGAGTCCTTCCACTATTTCATTAAAAGTTATTTGTTCAGCTGCTGCCCACCAATCTTCTTGTGAACCTGTTGATTCAATAAGATAGATACCGACAGCTATACTGCCTATCATATATTGCCCAGTTAAACCATCTGCTAAGATTGATTGAGTATCACTTGTTATATTATTTTCTTTATTTAGCGAATCAGACGATGTACCATAACTTACACAATCATACAAGGGGGTTGGTGGTGATTTATCAATCGGTTCTGATTGAGATTCAATAAGTCTTTTGAAAACAATGTGAACATTATTGTTTGAATTAAGTTTGTTCAAACCAACTGCTTGTGAAGAATAAGTTTGTGATATTTTAGTTTCTTTTTCAAAAACTTTATCAGTTCTTTGATACATTTCAAATATTACCGTATTGGGTGGAAATATATGCCGTGCCGTAATCCCCTTTTCCTCAATTTTGTTGATATAAATTTGTAACGAATCGTAATTATCTGTGTTAAATTCTACTAAATGCAGATTTGCTGAATAAGCAGGTAAAGAAAGAAAGAAAGAAAGAAAGAAAGAAAGAAAGAAAGAAAATAGCCCCTAATTGTAAACGCAATGCCTTTAGCATGTTACCTCCTCTGTTATTGTTTTACTAATTCAAATAAAATACTGTCAGGGTTTAAGCGTAAGTCAATTTGTTGTGATTTCGTAATATAGCCTTCTTTTTTGGCAATAATTTCAATATTTTCGCCACCAATATAGATATCTACAAATTGTCCAATACTATCTGAATAAGTAAAAGGACTTCCTATAGTATCAATAAAATATATTGAGACAGAATCTAAAGGTTGAAGTGTTACTGAATCAATTACAATACCAGCAAAATCATTTTTCACTTTTTCAGTAATTACTACTTGTTTATTTTCCTCACACCCCATTCCAAACAAGAGACTTATAATACATGTCAAAAATATAAATCGCTTCATTTTCTCACCTCCTTTCATAGCGTTGTAAGTTATAGACTGTTTAATCTTATACTTGTTCACTATATAATAGAATATTTTTAAGTAGTCAATAGAAATAGTTCTTAGCTGGCACTACTAATCCAACACTGCCCGATTGTCCATAAATAGAGATTAATATGAGATACAAAAAAGCTCTGTATTAGACATCTTTGATGACCATAATTATCTTGTAAAAACCTCGATTATTATCGAGGCTTTTATCACATCCCTGCCAATTTGACAGCTATTACGATATTTATTTTCACTCCTAAAAAGAGCTACCATTATACCTTCACATATTTTCCGCAAACAACAAATGTCCCCTGTTTTTCCAAATACTGAAGCTTTAGAATCATACCTTAAAAGCACCTTCAAAAGATAAACATCTTCTCGTTTTAATACAAAAAACAACCCCCTCAACCCAAGTTCAAAATTACTGTAATTCATATCTAAATCTTTGAATATTACAATGAGTAGCTTGCAGGCATGAACCCTCAAATCCCATAAATTCAAATTATCTTATTCTTCGATAATCGATATTCATAGGTACATCGATTCTACCGAAGCCTTCTCTTCTACTTTATAAACCTTAGATATTACATTTGTGTCAGGTGCTATCACGCTTTAGCGTGATGACACCTGACACTTCTAAATCAGCCTGCTTTAATTACGACTGAACGCAAATATATTTCACCACTAATTATTGAGCCATAAACTGTCCAATTTCTCACATTGACACATAAAATCACTTTAATTTGGACTAATATACATAAGCTTTCAGATCTGCGAAATGGTCGTATTTTATAACTACGCAGAGTCGTATATGGATATTATAAAATAAAACTTGACAAAAGCGAGATAAATGTTATGTTGAGTGCGTCTAGGGAATTAGTTGCAAGATTAGTTCGCTTCTGTTTTGAGTCCGTCGAACCTTCGTAACATAAGTGTCAACTTACTGTTACAAC
>JAJRQO010000029.1 GCA_024280215.1 Candidatus Zixiibacteriota bacterium | reverse complement strand
ATAATACTAAAACTCGTACCTTGCGTGGTACGAACATTTCACTTCGACTCTATTCGACTATTCTCGACTCACCTTAGTCGAGTTTTCATACCTCTATCTCTTTAAATAATAATGAGTTAAGGTTTCACCTCGACTCTAACCTCGACTCTTTTCCTTAATTATCATATTACTCGCCTGTTTTCTACTTATTAATCTCGCATCGCATTCTCTTCGCATTCATACAGTTATATGAATTGTGCAACTTTTGAACAGGTTTGGCACAACTATTGCAATAAGAAATAGCTGTTAGGACAATGTGTGTTTTTAGTTGTGTCAGGTGCTATTCGACAAAGTCGGATGACACCTGACACTTGAAAAAGTAAACTAAACCTTTCGAGAACCACATAGCAATTTGTAGTTGTTCGGCGGGGATGGGTGGAATGTGACAAGTATCACTTCGTGACGAGTCACGACGTGGTGAGCCACGACGTGGTGAGCCACCTTGCATCCGAGCGACTACATTATATAAGGAGAAAATAATGTAAAATAATATTGGAAGAAAATAGCATTATTCGAGTATCATAATTAGTGATATGATACTATTATTACAAATGTTTTTAATTTGAGGGATTAAATATGAAAAATTATATATTAGCACAAATTTTATTTATTATATTATTGAGTATCAATTGTGGTGAGCTAACTTTTGAAGAGGAGAGTAAAAATTTTAACCCTGAATATGATTATATCGATGGATGCGATTTGTTTCCTAATCAGAATTATAAATATGTAGCTTATGCTTTTGATGGTGGAAATACTACTTTTTCTCCTTATTTTAGTGAATATTTTGCAACTGGTCCTATTTTAGAAGATGTGTATGATATTTATGCATTTGTAGATGATAATGCAGATTGTTATCTTGATTCTAATTTAAATTGTGTAAGATTTGATACAACTTTGAAAAAGTTGGCACATGGATTATATCTTGCCGGTGTGAAAACTTGGCCTACTGCTGGCACACTTGGTGGTACTCTCTATGATGGAGAACAATATAAAGCAATATGTATGATATTTGTTGATAACGTAACTAATTTTGCTAATAGAGCAGGATGTAAACTTGGATCCCGCAACTCTTAGAGAAGGTGCAGTAGTTCATGAGTTGGGTCATGGTCGAGCAGATCTCCAGCATTTGTGTTTACATCAGAATTCAATAGATACATTAAACCATGATGATTTTATTTTATGTGTTATGACAGACCGTTTTCCGAAACCTGAGTGTGCCGACGAGGATGACAAACCTACTCTCATACATGGACCTCAATTTTGTGATTCCTGTAAGATAAATTTAAATAATGTTGATTGGCAATAACAATAAAGAGGTAATTATGAGAAATTCTATGAAAAATTTTAGCTTAATGTTTTTTCTATTTATAATTTTACTTTCATCCAACATTTATCCAAATGACAATAAATGGAATATTGATATAAAACTTTCCAAGCAAGACTATATGTTACATGAACCAATATGGCTTGATATTTTACTAACAAACAATACTTCCAGTGCTCAAAGAACTCATGGTCTTGAACAACCTAATCATCGTCAATTTTATATCAATTTAAAAGATGATATAGGGAAATTGATTAAACATACTGGGTGGAATTTTTCGATTATGCCTACTCCAGGCAATCTGGTGCTTGAGCCAGGTGAGCAAGAGTTTGGTAGTTTTGATTTACTTGAACTATATAGATCGCCTAAAAGTAACTCTGGCTATACTGTTTTACCATTAAGATTTCCATTTATACCAAAAGGAGCCTATACTATACAGGTAAATTTTGAAGAAAACTTTTCAAATGAACTTTCTATAAATATTGTTGAACCATTTGGTGATGAAAAGAAAACACTAGAACTTATTGAAGAAGCTAGTAGTGTGTTACGAAAAGATGACTATGATCCAGCTGGTCAGAAATTTCAAGAAGTTGTTGATAAATTTCCAAACTCTGTTTTTGCCGCATCCTGTTATCGATTATCAAGAACATTTACAAATGATGCAAAGCAAGCTCGTAAAGCAGGTACATTCGACAAAGTTGGATTAAGAAGAGAATTAATACAAAAATTTCCAAACTCAGGTAGTACTAAAAGTTGGCTTTATTCAATAACTAACAAGTTAGACGACAACCAAAAGATAGAAATTATCAATAAATTAATTTCAGAAAACCCAAACACTAAAATAGCTAAGTTTGCTAAACAAATGCTTCAGGGAATGCCCAATAAAATGGAAAAATAAATTAAGAGGGATGGTTAAAATGAATTTAAAAATTAGATTATTAATATTAACGATAATTTTATTCCTAAACACTAACATTGCAGCTAAACAATCTGTTTCTGATATTTTAGAAGATATGGGACATTCTGTTTCAAGATTATCAGATAAACAGAGCTTTGAACTGACAGTTAGTCGTCTTATTCAAAATATCCAAAACGGTAATTACAAAGCATTAAGATTACTGATTGATGAAAATTATCATGAAACAAATAATTCTTGGACAAGCTCAGAATCCAGTTCTGTCAGTAATCTATTTCTTGTAAATGTTGATGGTAAGATGTCTGTTGATGCGTATATCATACCTAAAATTACAGTAACTGATGATATCTATATGTTAGATTTAAAAATTATAGGCGAAGTTATTGATTTTAACAATGATACTCTTGCTATTACTTATGATAATAAACTTGAATTTATTAAAAAAAATAAAAAGTTCTGGTTAATGAGGTCTGATAATTTATTGTCAAATTTAAATAGTATTAATGATAAATTTTTGGTAAACAAAGAAGCTAACAAAAATAAAATTAGTTCTATAGTGCTTTCAAATAATTCTGCTTTTGAAATCAACACTAACATGTTGATTCCAAAGAATCATAATTTTAATGGAGACCAATTTCAAAGATTTTCACATACTGTTAGCAATGCTAAGTTAGGTTATTCTCTCTTTCAGAGTCTCGGTCATCTCGGTTGTAATATTCATATTAATAGGGAAACTAATGAAGCTAAAGAATTTCTTGTTACTTCTGATCCGGGGTTTAGTCGTTATGTTATGGTTGATCAAACACAAGAAAATGTAACCGCATCTGCTACCCAGTTTCCCTTTCAGGGAGGGATAGCGCCTTTCTTGGCTGCTGAGTTTTATCTTTGTGATAGAGAAAATGGCAAAATTTTATCTACAAATGTGGAATCTGATACTTGGACTTATTTTGATAAGATTACCAATTTATCTGATCCAAATGATATTGATATATCCTTTTACTCCGATACAGGTTGGAGACACCTTTCATTTATTGTAGCAAATACGGGTGCTAATACAGTTGCAGTTTTCCCTTATAGTGATCCACCGCATTATGCTGTTACAGGTGCTGGTGGTGTTTTATTAGATAATCCTATTTGTGCAAAATATGGTAGAGACCCAGCAACTGGTAAGAGACTAACAGATGAATATTTTATTTTAGATGCTGGTAATGACCGCTTAATAAATATTTTTACCGTTAATTCTGTAATATATGCTCGTCAATTCGATGATTTTCCGCCGGGCGTAAATCTCAAAGCTTTGACTGTTGACACAAAAGGTTATGTTTATGTCTTGGATTCTTATAATGCTTTAATTTATAAATTTACACCTTATCTAGGTTTACTCGGTGTTTGGGGTGGTCAAGGAACAGGAGATTATCAACTTGACAACCCAAGAGGTATAGTCTTTGCTCAAGGTGCAGAATATGAAAAGATTGGGGATATTGGTTATTTGAGACCTATCAATGCATCTGCTGATTTATTAATTTCAGAATATTGGGGAGCCAATACTGGAATTAGAAGATTTATAAAAGGGATTGATATTACAAACTATGATGTTATATACGATTATACAAGCTCTTCAATTTTTCTTGATGATAAAATTTTTATTTATTTAAGTTTATTAGACGAAGCCTTTGTAACATTTGAATTTATTAAAGAAGGTGTCATAAATCATACTACACCTCAAACAACGTATGCCGCTGGAAATTATTTAATAATTGTAGAAGACTTAGATTCCTTGACCTCTGGAGAATATACTATAAGAGCAACGGCTGTATCTCTTTATGGAGCAGATGCTAACACAGTTATTAAAACTCAACAAGTCTATATTGATAGAGAAACAGTAGATGCTGATGGAGATAATATAGGTGATGATGTTGATAATTGCCTTGCATTAGCAAATCCTGATCAAATTGATACTGATTCAGATGGCTTTGGAGATATATGTGATAATTGTCCCTCAGTTTCAAATCCACTTCAAGAAGATACAAATAATGATGGAATAGGTGATGTTTGCTGCTGTATAGGTATTCGAGGGAATATTGACAGTGACCCACTAGACATCATAGATATAGGTGATTTAATTTATTTGGTTGATTATATGTTTGGAAAACCTACCGATCCTGCTCCGACGTGTTCAGAAGAAACTGATGTTGATGCTTCCAGTGGAACTCCTTCTCTTGACATTGCTGATTTAGTTTATTTAATAGATTACATGTTTAGAGATGGTTCTGCCCCAGTTTCATGTTTTTAAGATAGTTCATACAACTTCAAAGCAGGGACTCACAATCCCTGCTATACTAACTAAAGGAGAAGTAAAATGTCTGAATGTACATCAAAACAACAATTCACTTCACATTGATTCTAATGATGACTCAGAAAGTCTCGACGTAATTTTGTTGTGTGCTGGTTTAGTCTCTATATATGTGGGTTTATGGGTTATATTCGACATTGCAATGGACAGAGCTCAACAAATTACATCGTGTGGTTGTAGTTCATGTAGCTGTGGAGGAACCTCTAGCAGTTCCTGATTAGATTTGTTGTAGGAAACTATTTTATTGACAACCATTACATTAACAACTATGCTTATGTTGTCTTGGTAATTGTTAAAATTAACTTTACTTTGCCAGACAAGGAGTCATGGGCAAGCATATTATATGCCAGCCAAAGTGTTTATAAAGATATAAACTTTCTGTTAGGAATAAGGATTGAATCTCATGACGGTAGCTGTTCCTGCTCTCTTTTTTATTGGGTTTTTATTATTAGTTGTAAGCAATCAATACAAAGTTGAACAAAGTGTTGCTAAACCCAAACCATTTTATAAATTTTCATCTGCTATCTTCAACAAACGTGTAAGAGAAACATATACTCGTAAAGGAATTCTATTACAAAGTTTAGCATTAGTAATTTTATCTGCTTCTCTTTTATTGACTATCTATTCAGTTCTTACAAAAGCCAATATGATTTGATAAAATACTTTAGTACAAAGCGGAACCACTAAAGGCTTACAGTCCATCTTGGTGGGGTTCCACCCTACCGAAATTTCTTCAAATATCCTACAAACTTGACGCTCAAAATTAAGCTACCCTCATATATGAAAGAACTATTTAGAAAGGATATTTTCACATACACAAAAACGCTACAATTAATATTTGCGAAAATGGCTTTAAGCCATTTTCGACAGCAAAGCCATTTCGCTGTAAGTGCTATAGGTTTATTTGTTTACAGAGAATATGATCTCAATAAAACAGCCTTCTGGAGGTGTTTTATATGTGACTGAACCCATTTTCATAGTTTAAAAAGGCAGGTCTCAAAAGCGAGACCATGCCCTACGAATTATTTACTTTACGAAAAAAAACCGTTCCTTACAAACTGATTTTCAGACCAAGATAGGCTGAACGATTAGGTGTGTTATATGTCAGTACATCCTGATAATCTTCATTGAAGAGATTGTCTACCCGTCCATTGAGTTTCAAGTTATCGAGTATTTGATATGATCCTGAAAGATTAACAATAGTATACCCATCTAAGACCTCATCGAGAAATGGCCAAGGTCTGAAATCGGTATCAAACCGATTTCCAACAGTATGAATGAACACACTCGCTTGGAGAGCTTGGGAGATTTTTTGATTAAGCGTAAAACTAATCTTTTCTTTTGGTCGTCTTAATATTCTTGAACCATTCGTCACATCTTTGGTGTCTGTGTATGTCACATCCATTCGTACAGACGAATTTGGAAAACTAATTTGTGCGAAAGCTTCCACACCTTTTGATGTTGCTTCATTGATATTTATAGATTTAAAAGATGCATCAAAACCTATGAGATTATCAATTGCATTTGAGAAATATGTCGCACCAAACCGTAAGATTTTATCTTGAGTTGATTTTTCAAAGCCAATTTCCCAACCTTTGTTTTCTTCTGGTTGCAAATCTTGGTTCCCATACAGATTATGGTTTAACTGATATAGTGAAGGTGCCTTAAACGCCGTACCATACACTGCTTTCAAGGTCATACCTTCTGAAGGGAAATTATATAACGAAGTAAAACGATAGGTAACTTGAGAGCCAAAGTCTTCATGGTTGTCATATCTTACACCGCCTGAGAGAGAAAACTGCTCATTGACCGCCCATTCATCTAAACCAAAAAGAGAAATTGTTGTCGCACTTACTTCGTTAATAACGCTATTGCTTGAGGCTACAACATTATTCCAATAATCAAAATAGGTTGCTTGATATTCAGAATTAAATGATTCTTTTTCATATTCAACGCCAACAATAGAATTCAGATTTTCTGAAACTTTCATTAGGTTTGTCGCTGATAATTTTATTCGTCTCCCTTGAGCATCATACTGAGAAGTTTCACTAAAATGATTGGCATCTTCCTCATTAACAGAATTTAAATCTTGATTCATAAAATCAATTGAGATTGTAGGCTTAAAATATTGAGCGTCAGATACAAAACTTTTAAATTTCAGCCCCACGCTATACATTTTGTTATTAGACACAAAATTAGGATCATCTAAAACACCAAAAGAACCATCGATATCTGCGGTCGCATCGGTAAAACGAAAATGAGTTGTTAGTTCATAATTAGTCAGTAACTGCATACCAAGATTGGCAATAATATCCGTGCTTTCAAAACCATCTTTTTCAAAACCGCCAGCATCTTCCCGTATAGTAGAAAACCCTTCTGAGTCTTTGCGAGCACCAAAGATTGAAAAATCAATTTTGTCTTTTGAACCACTCAAATGAATTGATTCTGAAAATGAACCATAAGAACCAGCTTCGGATGAAATTTCTGTTTTTAAATCTCCGAATCCTCGTTTGGTAAATATCTGTATAACGCCCCCTACCGCATCGGAACCATATAGAACCGATTGGGGACCACGTAGAATTTCAATACGTTGGATATTACTAACATTCAAAGAACCAAAATCAAAACTGGTCGTAGCAGAACTCGGATTATTCATCTCGATACCATCGATAAGAACCAAAGTATGGCTTGAACTTGTCCCACGCATAAAAATTGAAGTTTGAGTTCCTGCTCCACCTGAACGTACAACATCAAGACCTGGTACTTGTTTGAGCAGATCTGAAAGCATCATAGATTTACTATTTTCGATATCAGTTTCAGAAAGAACAGTAACAGAACTTGCAATTTTTTCGATTGGTGTTGCAAATCTGTTTGATGTGATGACAATTGAATCTTGAATCTGTTTTGGATTACTTATAGTTCCGCTTTCACTGTTTGCTTTGGTTCCCGACGCTCCAAAAATTGATAACAGTAAAGCAGCCACAAAAAAACGCTTCATGGTGACTCCTTAAAAACTGACCACAAGCGAATATAGTTTCAACGAACCCACGCCGTTGTCAGTAGATTGATTGTATCTTGGCAGGTTTCCTGACTTGAGCATCAGCCTCGACAAACACCTTCCCGGTCTGATGACCAGTGGTAAATCGTTTGGCAAGTAGCTCTTACAGTAGCGGGGCTGCGACGGAATCACACCGTCTTCCCTATTATCTGTCTCTGTAGACAGCACCAAAATGATGTGTTGTTAATTTGGGGGTAGAATTTTGTTTTGTCAAGTGATTAGAAAAATCAGATTTCGGAGCTTAGCTATTTTCCAATTATCATCCAAGGATGTTTAAAAGGAGATTCTGAGAATTTACTTAGCCCCTCTAAATAAGAACGAAGGATTAATAGTTTCTTAGAGCTAAGTTCTTCTTTTGTTATTTCATTATCCAAGTATTCAATTGTCAGTGTTAAGATTTCTTCAATTTTCCACAATTCTACGCCATAGTTATAAAGCCAACCAAACGCTTTAGTATTATCTAACGAATCTACATCTAGAGCTGATAATAAAACATGAGAATTTTTATTAAATTGTCTAATACTCTCAAGTGATTCTTTATCAATTAATGTCAAAACAATTTCTGATTCAAAAATTTTATTAAAAGTTTCAGGTTGACTTATTGATGGGTACCGATTCCTAGTCCAAAAGTTACTGGAATCAGATTGTTTATTAAACAAAGAAATAAAACCAATTTGACTTTGTCGACATTCATATATATCCGTAAAAGCTTTTTCAACTAAATCTCTAGTATCTTCTCTCTCTTGAATTTCTAAACATTTGTTTGTAATAAATAGCATAACAAAAATAGAGATAAGACCCAATAATGATTTTATAGAGTATTTAATTATTGTTTCTTTATTTTTAAGGAATAATTTCTTCATATCTTCCTTTAGACCATTTTCAAATATGGCACTGCATTGACAATCAACTCAGAAGCACCATCTTTTTTATAACGGTAGTATCCCGCTGTTGCTATCATAGCAGCATTATCGGTACATAAAGAAATTGGAGGGTAAAAAAGTTTTTGATTACCACGAATGCGTTCCGCAAACATCGAACGAATACGTGAGTTCGCAGCAACACCACCAGCAAGAGTAATATGGTTTATCTGTTTTTCTTTGGCTGCTCGTAGAGTCTTTTCTACTAAGACTTCGATAGCGGCTTCCTGAAATGATGAGGCGATGTTGGCAATGTTTTTTTGAAACTCTTCTGCTGTAAGACTTTTTATATGCATCGATACGGCAGTTTTCAACCCAGAGTAGGAAAACATATAAGATTTATCATGTAACATCGCACGAGGAAATTTCATATAAGTAGGGTCACCTTGATTGGCAAGTTTGTCAAGTGCGGCACCACCTGGATAGCCAAGCCCCATAATTTTTGCGACTTTATCGTACGCTTCACCTGCCGCATCATCTCTGGTATTGCCGAGCATTTCATATTCACCAAATGATTTAACTTCCAGAAGCATCGTATGTCCACCAGACACTATAAGTGATAGATGCCGTTCGTCAATATCTCTGTGGGTGATATAATTTGCGGAAAGATGCCCCTCCATATGATTGACACCGACAAATGGAATAGAATGTGCGTATGCAATACCTTTGGCAAATGTCAGTCCAACAAGGAGAGGTCCTACGAGACCTGGTCCCATCGTAGCAGCAATCAAATCAATATCTGACAATGTCACTCCTGCTTTTTCAAGAGCTTCTTCATAAATTGGTACAATAGTTTTTAGATGTGTCCGACTGGCAACTTCGGGGACAACACCTCCAAATTTTGTATGTTCGTCTTGCGAGAGGATAATATTTGAGAGAACTTCTCTACCATCTTTTATAATTGCGACAGAAGTTTCATCGCATGAACTTTCAATTCCCAATACTAACATACGCTACCTTGTTAAGAACAACACAGAGTCAGGGGTTGCATTTTTAATTTTGAATTTTACAGGACAATCGACAGTCAGAAATGATTTCTGTGAACTGGAGCGTTTGTTATAATCAACCGATGCGGTCAATTTGTTTCTATTTAAAAGATCAATTTCAGTTGGAGGACCTGTCAGTTCAACCTGTACAAACTCAGGAATCAATTCGACGATAAGGTCTTTCGGACGATTATAAAGCATAATCGGAATTTGATTAAAAACTCTTGTTTTGACAGGAACAATTTCTATCAATAATGAAACCGAGTCTGGTGTCAGTTCTATTGCATGTCCGAAAGGTTTAGCAAGTGGCAAGGTCAATTCAATATTACTTCGAAGACCTTTGAGAACTTTGTTCACAGTAAAAATAACGGGGATTTTCTTTACTATTGACTCTGGTCCCTTGAGTCTTACTTTACTTGGTGTAATCAAACTAATAGATCCAACTGCATATCCATCGTCAGGTTCAGCCAAAATATCAGACTCGACCAGAACCATAACTTCAGCGATTTTATCAACAGAAATTTTGATATTAGATGGCGAGAGAATTTCCTCCAATGTAACATCGGTCGTTGCAGATGAGATAGAGACATTTGATGTATTTAGATTCAAATCATATTGTCCTTTGATAAATTGCGAAGCGATAATTTTGAGCCCACGAGAACGCCATTTTTTTCTCATCAATTGTTTACCCGTTGCCGAGACAGTCACCATAAGAGAATCTGGCGGGCTGGAGCTAAGAGTTAAACCCTTATTCAAAATTATTTCAGAGACAGGTAGATACAGCTGATAGGTATAATTTTTCTCCGTTGCGACATGAAACCACAAAAGTAGCCCAAAGACTAACGCAATAATTTTTATCCAGAGATGTTCGAATATTTTTGTCATACAATACTATACTTTCATTTATATATATAAGCATGGTACAATAAAATTCAGTTAGAATCAATAAAAAAGGGTTAATTGATTTAATCAATTCGGTCAGGGTCATTCCAATAAAAAAGCGAAAGCCCTTGGTCTGAGCCAATCCAAAGATAGTCACCATCTAAGAGCAAGTCATAGATAAATTGTGATGGTAATCCCTCGGAAGTTGTAAATTCACGCTCATTGTCATACCCTGACTCATCCAAATAAAAGAGGTTAAAACCATAATCGGTCGATATAAAAGCGACATCATCATTGACTGCCAAAGCTCGAAAGTTTGAGCCATGCGCATTGGAAATATATGGAGAGGTAACTCCTGTTTTTAGATTCAAGCGAATCATACCATTTTGAGATGCGATAAAAAGATTTGCTCCTGCACGTTCGATATTAAAAGCTGAGCTGAAAATTATTTTATGTGGGTCTTGAAATTTCTTAAGTTCATTGGTAGAAAGATTCAATTGATATGCCCCGACTTCCGATGCAATCCAAAGCGTTGTATCGGTCAATTCAAAATCATAGATGTCATGATTCTGAAATTGGTTTGAAAATACGACAGATAAAGAATCTGAATCTCCCGAAAGAATCTGCAAACCATTTTCTGTACCTATATATAGTTTATCTTCTACTTTCTTTAGGGAAAGCAATTGGTCATCAATTAAACCGTGACGCTCTGTTATTTTTTGTTTCACTTCTAACGTTTCAATATCCAATAGAAACAATCCCCCAGCGGTACCAACATAGAGATAGTTTTCATCTTCTTCAAAACAACTTATATCTTCATCAGGAAATTCAAAAGTAAGCCCTGATTCTTTATATTGAAATTCATTATTGTCATAATCAAAAAAAGTTATCCCAGTATGCGTTGAGCCGATATTATCGCCACCCACAACAATAACACCATCACTATAAAATATTTTGTTCACTCTGTTTTGTAATAATCCATACGGAAGAAATTCTATAATATCGGAGATTGACGCTCGTGCGGCTCCCTTCCCCCACAACGAGAGCCATCGCATTCCCGAACCGTCATCAATCATTTTGTTAATCGGATATACGTAGCCGTTAAAATCCTGAACAGTGCCATCGCCAGTATATAGATACCCATCAGGTACATACATGATTCGTGAGGGTGCAACTTCATACGAGTGGTTTTCTAATTCAGGAATATTGTCAGTATAAAACCAACTTTTAAAGAGTATATCATATTCATAACTACTCATCTCAGTACGAGCGTAGAGCTTTCTGTCAAATTGGTCAATATACAACTTAAAGATATTTTGATAATCAACTCCAGGAGCTCCCGTCAGAGGTTGCTGCCAGCTCTCAGAAAATTTATCATACTGAATAATTCCTTCGGTAGTGGCAAAATAAACCGAATTCATCGACACCGTAATATCCCTAATATGTGAAAAGTCCGCATAGGTAACAATATCAATTTCATTCGCAGCAAAAATTGATTTACATAAGGTCAGAAATATAAGTAGCGTTGTTATTAGTAGTTGTTTTTTCATTTTGATAATTTGTTTATAGCATCTATAACCGACGCAACGATAACAGCCGTTCCGTAGTGCAGTGCTTGTTCATCTACTATAAATTTTGGTGAATGCCATGGCTTATCCGCTTTAATTTTTTTATTCATAACACCAAGTCGAAACATCGCACCTTTAGTCTGTTCTAAATAACAGGCAAAATCTTCACCGCCTAAGACCTGAGCAGTTTCTTCAATATACTTTTTTCCAAAAAGTGAGCCATAGTTTTCTCTGATAATATTATTAGTATCAGCATCATTTACTAAAACAGGATACTCTCCTTTGATTTTCATCTCAACAGTCGCACCTCGGGCTTTACAAATTGCTTGAGCAATTCGTTTTACTTTTTTAGGAACCTCTCTTGATGCTTGTGGTGAAAGTGTTCTAATCGTTCCAACCAGATGTACTTTATCGCAAATAACATTTCGAGCGTAACCGCCAGAAATTTGCCCAAAAGTTATCACAACTGGATCAATAGGGTCGACCTCTCGTGAGACAATTTTTTGTAGTGACTCAATAACTTCAGCAGCGGTGGCAATTGCATCAACCGTATGATGTGGCCTGGCAGCGTGCCCAGCTCGTCCTCTAATAACCAAATCAAAATCAGTAACAGAACCCATCGTTACGCCATCACGCAAACCAATTTTACCAGTTTTTAAATGAGGGTCAACATGCAATCCAAATATCATTTGAACACTATCAAGGACACCATTTTCAATCATTGGAATAGCCCCACCAGGAGGCATCTCTTCAGAAGGCTGGAACAAAAAACGTACCGAACCATTAAGTTCTGATTTTAATTTTCGTAAAACCGAAACGACTCCCAAAATCGTTGCCATATGCATATCATGCCCACAGGCATGCATACATCCTTTATTTTTTGATTGGAAAGCAAGATTTGTCTGCTCTAAAATTGGCAGAGCATCAATATCTGTTCGCACGGCAACAAGAGGACCTTTTACATCTCCGATAATTTCTGTTGTAAAGCCAGTCGGTTGATTGTTTGTTTTAACTTTCAAAGAAAGTTTTTTTATTTCAGATATGAGATACTTTGTTGTTTCAAACTCTTCATTTGAAATCTCAGGATATTGATGTAAATATCTTCGCCATTTAATCTGTTGTGATAAAATTTCGGAGGAATATTTTAATATTTTTTTTTCAAGTTCTGTTTGTGCCATCATGAATTATTTTCATCTTTAATGTGAATAGGTTTTCCTTTAAATTTCTTCTCGATAAACCGTTTATATTTATTAGCTCCAAGATGGGCATACCTCAATGGTTCTGGCATCCGAAAGCCTCGTAAGTTTCTTCCGACAATTTCTTTGGCAAATGGTAAGTCACATTTATGACCGGGAGAAATAAAGAGTGGCTTGACATTGTCTTTTGTACGATAGGCAACACCAACCTCTTTATTTTGATAGATAATTGGTTGAGTTGACCCTTTGATAGGAGGTAATTCTTTAACGGTACCCGACAATAATTTTCGAGAGCACCCAATAGTTGGGATGTCAAAACCAACGCCAATCATAGAAGCGACCCCACAATTTTTCAAATGAGCTAAACCATGCCCATGAACAATGATTAAATCAGGTTGTAGTGTCAATTTTTCAAGAGCTTTTATCATAGTGGCTCCTTCACGAAAATAAAACATACCGGGGATAAACGGAAATGTTAATTTTTCATAAAAAGTACGCTTTTCAATCACTTCAATTTCCGGAAAAGTACAAATCACAGCAGCAGCAAAAACGATATTAGCATCTTTACCATAGGCAGTATCCACCGATGCGATTAAATTTATATCATCATAGTTTGGAAGTATTTCAATTAATTTTGCGAGTTCACATTGAATTTCTATCGCTTCATGTTTCTTTTTTGGCCAGGGATGGGATTGCACTAACTCCAAACGGCACCTCGTAGTTTTATTTAACTGTTTTTATTCATTGTTGTTATTTTCTATTGATTTATATCTATAAAAATTAGCTACATCAAACTCTTTTGTACGCTCCAGAAGTTGTTCTATTGTAATCCAAGGATTATCTCTATCTTCATTAAACTTTTGAATATGAAAATCACATGCATCAGGACATCCATTGGCAACGAGATACATAGTTGCACCATCTTGATTAGCAATCAGATGCAGGATTATAAAAAGCTGTCCTTTTTTTCCTGTAGAATCAGTAGCGATATACATATCCCCCGCTTGAACATCTGTGGAGGCGACAGAGTCACAACTCTTTGCGATACTTTGATAGTTCACATTTTGCATGCTAAATATAAGAAATTTATAATACTCCTTCTCAGTATCTTCTTTTTGCAAATCATCATTGAAAAAAAGTTCTCCCCTATGATTATATACAGGGCTACCATTTAACCATTTTTCGTAAGAAAGAATTTCTCCTTTTTTAGGATATATCTTTAATGCAAACCGATTGTGGATTTGAAAGAAGAATTCTCCATAAAGCCGAATGGGAATAGCGACATCTTTAAAACTCGGACCTGTCCAAGGAAGATGCACCACACGAGAAACTTCTTCATAAGTAAGATATTTTTTACCTTTCCAATTACCGACTGGTTTGTATTGATGCCAGATCGGAAAATTAGAAATCCAGAAAGAATATGATGTAGTATCTGGTGGGTCAACATGCGAAAAATTTTTGGGCAATGTAAATTCCGTTTGAATTCTATAAAGTGTATCAGGTATTGAGTAAAAATTATATCGTGTTGTATAGGATTCAAACAACTTTTTGAACTCATCAGTTTGTTCAGCTTTGAGAGGTGAAAAGACAGTAAAAATAAGAATAAGAAATAACGTTATTTTTAATTTCATGGAATTTAATAATCCTCTTTAAATACTTGTACAATTTCTACGAGATAATTCTCCAATAATTAGAAAAATATACTGTTTCAAAGAAGAAGTTGCAAATAAAATTAAGCAAGGTCAACCGTAACTTGTTTCGAATAAACAATTTCGGTAGCATCTTTATCAAAAAGGTCGATATTGACAGATTTACAAAAATATGACTTTTCAAACATTATTATCATTGCCATGTTTCTCAGAAGTGTAAATAATTATTTGTTTTATAATATTGGCTGTTTGAATTATTAACAGATTAATATAACTTTGACCCGAGAATTGCTTCATCAACAGGACGAATAATTGAGATTCCACCATCGACAGCATCAATCCCCAACACCAAGACCTCTGACATAAAACCAGCGATATTTCGTGGTTCAAAGTTGACAACTGCTAAGCACTGCTTGCCCAGCAATTGTTCTTCGGTATAGTTCGATTTAAAGCGTGCCGATGATTGCTTGACACCAAGTTCATCACCAAAATCGACTTTGAGTTGATATGTCGGAAATTTAGCTTTGACAAAATCGACAACTTCTATAATTTCACCAACTCTGATGTCTACTTTTTCAAACTCTTCAAATGTTATTTTATTTTTCATACTTTTAATATATATAATGCGACAGAGAAAGTGAAAAGTTAATTCCATCATTATCTGAAGAATTGTACGCATAACGAGTATATTCTATTATGGCACTTATTATCGTCGGTATATTAAGTCGATATTCGACACTTGACCCAAGATTCATCATTCTGTCATTATAGTCTCGTCCTTTAGTAGAGAGTGCTCCAGTATTATTAAAACGATCTAAACTATACCTACCATATATTTTCCAAAGAGTTCGGGAGTTGTAATAATAAGTACTTTTAGCAGTTAAATAGACATTATATTTTTTATCTACGGCAATACTATTATAAGGATGCCTATTATAGCTATAATAGAACTCATCGGTATCAAAATAGTATTTTGCCGAGGCGGTAGCGTCAAGTTGCCATTTCATGCTTACTGGTTTCCCATAAGCTAAATTAGCAACAACATATTTCAACAATTCATCTCCAGAATATCTTTTATAAGTATCTGTGATTGTCTGTTCGGTCAACACAGTATCAATAATTTCAGGTGTGCTTGTAATATATGTGTATGTATTGTTCGTTTGGGAGCTAAATTGTGAAAAATGAGAATTACTATACCCATAACTAATTCCAAGGCCAACAGATTTTGAAAACCCAAACCGTCTATATTCTCGTGGAAATATCGCAAAGGCATCTTGCACAAAAAGTAATCCAAGATGGTGATTGTTTTCGGTAACAATTTTATTCTTCATCAAGAATTGAAAAACCGAATCATATTTTTCAATTTCTTTTAGACGTCGGTCAATAGTATGTCTGTTTTCAATTTGATAAATAATATCAGTCAGAGCAATCATAGTTTGCTTATCTGGATAGTTTTGAAGCAATCCATTTTTCTTTAACTCCTCTAAGATATTATACGTGATAAATGCATACTGTCCGACATATTGTCGTCCATTACCAATTGTAAATTCTGCCCCAACTTTGAATTGTATTGAATGTTCACTATTGTCAGTGAAATAACGGTCTTGAGTAATTTTAACTGAATCAAGATAATTATAAAAACCAAAATTTTCATACTCATAATCATTTTGAAATCTATTCATATATTCGGCACTACTATTAAAAGTAAGTGAGTAAAAATTATTTCTTATATCATAATTAGTAAATTCTGTCTGTGTAGTTAAGTTAATATTACCTGACTTGTTATTGGAGTTCTGATTTTCTATTGAGTCAAGATATGGAGAAAAAATCAATTCTGTCTTATCTGTGCTTTCTCGCGAAGAGTTTCTATAACGGGAACGAAGATATATCGACGAGGTAAAACTTTTTGACAAGGTTTCATAGAAATAATCTACATTTGATTGAAGGGATACATTGAAATATTTACTTAAACTTTTATCGGATTCATCGTTGTTATAACTATAATTTTGTCTTGACCCTCCAGTACTTCCATCTAATTTCCAGATAAGGTCAGAAAATTTTAACGGGACGTAATCTTCAATTGTAAATTTTTCTGTAGCATGTGTAGCCGTCACGAAACATAACATGACTGCAAGAATAATTTGAAATCTCATTTTTTTACTCATAATCTCTCCCATGACACTACATGTATAGTATCAAATATTATTTATTCTCCTGTAATTATTTAACTATAAATCTAATATACACATTAACAGAAAAAAAAGTGAAATTTCTGCATTAAAAAAAGACGAAATCATCATTGATTCCGTCTTTTAAAGAAAATAGTTCTATCTAAATTCATGAAATTTGTTTTTTATTTACAGTTACATCTACTTTAAAATCAGTTTTTGCAAGAAGTGTTTGTTGGCGTTTGTGAATCATCTCTTCTGTCATTTCAAAATCAGGGCCAACATTTTCAATCATGATTGATGATGTACAAGATGCGTAACAGCCAGCCGTACGTAAATCTTTGGTCTTGAGATATTCAAATGTAAAGCCAGCCATAAAAGTATCACCCGCTCCTGTGGCATCTACTAAGTCAATTTCATACGGAGGAATATCGATAAACTGGTTGCCATCATAAATGACCGCACCCAATTCAGCGAGAGTCACGATAACAATTTTTGGTCCCCAACTATGAATGATTTTTGCTGCTTCATAGGGGTTCTCCCGACAATCAATCCCTGTAAGCACTTTCCCTTCAAGTTCGTTCGGCTTGACAACATCAAACTGACCGAGTGCTTCTTTGATTCCATCTGGTGCAGAATGTGAGATTCTATCATTTTCATCGGCAGAACGAAGTAGTCCTTGCGGGTCACAAACAAATAGTCCGTCAAAGTTTGCTCTGATTTCTTTGATTTGTTCAAAAGACACTTCACCCAAAATTGGTCCAATCAACACAGCGTCAGAATCTGTGTACCATTCTGTTTTAATGTTTTCGATATTGTTGGCACGCCCAAGCAGATCAAGTGTACGATTTCCAAAATCATCATAATAGATAAGAGAGAATCCACCAGTTTCTTTTGATGGAGTGATAATATATTTGATTCCAAATTTTTCTAAATCTTTTACAAAGCGTTCTTTGTAATCATCACCAACAGCCCCAATCAAATTGGTCTGCTCACCCATTTTGGATAGAGCTAATAATGCGTTGGTCGAACAACCAGAAAGAATGCGTTCTTTGGTATCAACTTTTTGTGTTTTTATATAGTCGTAAACAGGGTTTCCAAATGCTGTAATCAATGTATTCTACCTTTCGGGTATATTCAAATTTCGGGTATAAACGTGAATTTTGACTTGAATGTCAAGGAATGAATTTGTGGAAGAATTGAACAAAAGGTAACTAAATTTTTAATATCTCTCAACTCCTTTCCGGCTTCAGGGCTTGTTGAAAAAGTCCAAACAGTCTTTCAAGACCCTTCGACTACGCTCAGGGTGACTTGAAAGACAACAGCTTATAATTTGTCATACTGAGCGGAGTCGAAGTATGTTCCAATATAAGAGGTTTTTCAACAGTCCCTTCAGCCGGAATCCAGTACAGTAGTAGTTAGATCCACTTTATCGTTACTGTATTTAGTTATCAAACCAGACTGACATCCTTTTTCAGTCAGTCTACTTATAACAAATTATGAATCAAGCATATTACATTTACATTTTAGCAATACACAGAGAAAGATTCATAAAAAATTGGAAGAGGAAGAAGAAATTACAACTCATCGAAGACCATAACGCTAATTGGGAAGATTTCTGTTTTATGCTTTAAAGACTGCTAATTTTTTTCTGTTCTGGACTCCGGCTCTGCCAGAGAGGAGTGTTGCTGTAAGTATATTAATTCCTGATTCGTATTATCTATAAATTAAAGAGAGAGGTTATTCTAACAACATTTCGGCTAAAGTTTCACCGTCAATTAAATCTATCCATAAAGCCCCTATTTCCCTCTCAATAATTTGTCGTCTATACTTCTTTTTTGTCGCCTAAGACTTTTTGTGCGTAACGTAATCGCTGGAATGCGGTTATCACCGATGTTGTACCAACGATAATAAGTGCAAATTCGAGCCATCCTGCTTTTGGCCACGTACCAACAGGTAGCCAATGTTCGACTATTGCCCCGCCTATAATAAGAAGAAATTTTTCGGTTCGTCCCATAATACCAACGGCACAATTTTCGATTTTGCCAATTGATTCCGCCGCCGCACGAGTGTAGCTTGCGATAAGCATTCCGAATAGGGCAAAAAGTCCCCACCCAGGATGAACTGCCCCCGAAAGAGTAATCCCCGCCAAGATGAAAAACTCACCATAACGATCGACTACATGGTCAAAAATGCCGCCAAAAACAGTCCCTAAATTTCCTGCCCGAGCAGTTGAACCATCAAGCATATCTAAGACAGAAGTGATTAGCATCCATACAACACCCCAAATCATTAGTCCTTGCCAAAAACAGATGCCAGAAACAATAGCAGTAAAGAATGAAACGATAGTAATAAAGTTTGGTCGTAACCCAAGCTTGAGACAAATTTTACCTAAAAAGAGTGAATATTCTTCATAGTATGCTCGTTTTTTCTCATTTATAGTTGCCACTCATAATCCTTTATCTGCTCGTAAACTGCGTTTCCCTATTTTAGGGCAAACTCAAATATATGGTATTATCAATGGAGGGTCAACGTCGGAATGTAATTATTAATTGGGAGATGTTCTCTCTTAAATTGACATAAATATAAAGAAAACACTTTTATTGGGTTGGATATTTTCTTTAGACAAATAAGCAGACAATAGCATCTATCATGCCATAAATGAAATTGACATCCCGCGAATAAACCACCAATTTATCTCTTATAATCTTGACAATTTTGGATAAATAGGTATATATATCATATATAGATACGTCAAAATACTAATAAAACTCTTGGGAGATATTAATTATGAGAAGATTTATACTGTTCGTTTTGACCTTAATACTTATTTCTTTTGTATTTACTAACTGTGGTGGAGATGACAACCCTACTACTTCTACAAATAAGGTTCCAGGTGAACTTACTCTTAACAGCCAAGCAGGTACACCCATCAATGGTGCTACTGGAGTATTTCTGACTCCAACTCTAAGTTGGCTTTGCACTGATCCTGATGGAGATGTTTTAACTTTTACCGTTTCATTTGGTACATCTACACCACCTCCAGTTGTTTCAACCGATCAGTCATTAAGTACTTACTCCCCATCATCATTGGCTAACAGTACTAAATACTATTGGTCTATAACAGCAAAAGACCCATCAGGGGCTACAAGTAGTTCAGTTGTATGGAATTTTACAACCCTTAACTCATCTGTAGAGACGATAAATACACCTGCTGTACCAAGCGGTCCTGCAACTGGGTATGAAAACCAAGATTTATCGTATAGTGCTCACGGTTCTATCAGTAGTACTGGTGATGGTGTGGAATATCGATTTGATTGGGGTGACAGCAGTTTCTCTGATTGGTCAACAACAGCAATTCAAAAGTCCTGGCTGGTTGCGGGAACGTATCAAGTAAAAACTCAGGCACGTTGTGTCGATCATCTGACAATTGTATCTGAATGGTCTCTAGCAACAACCGTTACAATTACAGAATTTGTATTAGAAACAGTAAGCACTCCTGACGTACCAGGTGGACCAATATCTGGTGAGGAAAATCAAAGCCTCACTTTTACTTCTTCTGGTGCTGTAAGTAGCTACGGTGATGATATTCAATACCGATTTGATTGGGGAGATGGCATTATCTCTTCTTGGTATAACTATGGTGTGTCACCTTCTCATTCATGGTCGACAACAGGCACTTACATAATAAAAACTCAAGCCCGATGTATCAGTCATACAACCATAGAATCTGACTGGTCGGCAGATAAAACTGTTACAATTAGTGTGGCAGGAGCTGAGACTGTCTCACCTCCTAATGCTCCAACCTTCCCCGACTCGACGGAGATTGGTTTCGCAACCGTGTTCACTGTAACTGGCTCGATTAGTTCTGACGGGCACCCAGTTCAATATCAAATGGACTTTGGAGATGGTACGCTAACTTGGTTCGCCTATAATACCACTATCTTCCATGTGTATGATTCAATCGGTACTTATGTTGTCAAAGCGATGGCACGATGCAATACTCATAACGACATCATCTCCGATTGGTCCGAAGGGGTCTCGGTTGTGATTGTCAATCCACCCGAAGCACTCTCTTACAACACGAAGCTTGTCTATGGTGATGTTGTAGATGGAAGTATTGGTGAGTTATACGAATACTCCGTAGCCCATAGTTCAGCTACTAATCTGGGCGACGCGATGGAAGGTCAATATAACTGGGGTGATGGTACTACTTCGGCCTGGGTACAAGTAGCAGATCGAATTCAGTCCCATGCCTGGACAGCCGAAGGGACTTATGGCATTACCTATACTGGTCGCTGTACGGTTCATAATGAATTTACTTTTACTACCGATACGCTGTGGGTGACGATGGTAACTCAAGCTACCGAAACAGTCGCTATCCCACCCTATATAAATTGGCAAGATGCTCAAGATCATCCTATGTTAGATACCGAGACAATATATTATGCTTATGGTGGGCTAAGTTCATTAGGACACGACACAGAAGACAGGATATCCTGGGGTGACGGCGATACAACTGGTTGGTTTGCTGCTAATGCTCAGATCCTCAAAACCTGGACTGAACTGGGAACCTTTTCTATGACAAGACAGTCTCGTTGTATTGCTCATCCTGATATTACTTCCGAATGGTCCGAGATATCCTATATTATTACTGGCCCAGAAACAGTTAGTACCCCTGATGCTCCTCCAGGACCAGCTACCGCAACTATGGGTTCTGCAGTCTATTTCCTTGGTACAGGTGCCGCAAGCAGTTGGCACTCTAACTCATGGCTATCATATCGTTTTGCCTGGGGTGATGGTGACACAACGGTATGGAGAGATAGACTTGACACACTCGTAGGTCACAACTACTCGACTGTAGGTGAATACGAAGTAACAGCACAGGCAAAATGTGTTTGGCCTGGTCATACTAACCCTATCTCAGAATGGTCACTCCCATCGGGGATTAGTATTTTGGAATCAATTACTATGAATTCAAATGTAAATGGTCCTGTTGACGGACCAATCAATAGAAGTCTTACTTTTGAACTGAGTTCTCCAGCTACTAGTTCTGAGGGGCATGGCATAGAGTATCGTTTTGCCTTCGGTGACTCTGATACTTCTCTCTGGGCAGTTGAGTTAACTGCTTCACATACTTATACCATTGCTGGAACATATTCTGTAAAAGCCCAAGCACGCTGCGCAACTCACACCGATGCCATGACTGAATGGCCAACAACGTACTTCCATTGGATCGATATTACTGACGATCCGGAAACAGTAAGTATACCACAGGTAACTGTTGGTTTGCAGACTACCATTGGCGATTCAACCTACATAGAGCTTACAAAGTCAAGTAGTAATTACGGAGATTCTTTGGAATATCAGATTGACTATGGCGATGGGACTTTCTCTGAATGGTTCCCAACTGAATATAACTCTTATTACGATCGATGGGAAATGGTACCGGAATATGTACACCACACCTACACCGCTGTTGGTTCTTATGAAGTCCGGGGTCAAGCTCGATGTGTTGAGCATCCTACTGTTATATCGGGCTGGTCAGCACCAACTTTGTGGTCAACAGCTGAGATTCTTGAAGCTGTATCGATGCCAGCCACACCAACTGGTCCTATAACAGGTATAATAGGTGAGAATATGACTTTCACTACGACTGGGGCGACCAGTTCTGAAGGACATCAGCTGGAGTACCAGTGGAGTTACCGAGGTCCTGAAAACCAATATACTGATTATACAACTTCGTTAACAGATACAAAGGTCTTCTCATTGGCAGGAGATTATTATGTTTATATCTTAGTAAGATGCGTGGATCACCCCGATGCCCAAAACGGGTGGTCAGAAAAGTTCTATTTCACGATAACACAATAGAAGTAGAATTATTTGACAATAACATATTGATTTAACAGAAAAAGACCGCTCACATGAGCGGTCTTTTTTGTGCATGGTTGGTAAAAAAATAAGTCAGGTCTCATAAGCGAGACCTGACTTACAAAGCAATTTATTGTTACTATTTTTTATTTGAAGCGAGCATTCCTTTTAAGCGAGTAATCACTTTCACAGGAGTTGGGTCTACGTCATTTAAAATTGCTAAATAGTATGAAGCAAAATCACCAAGTTGGATGAGAAAGAACATCCTTTCAAGTGGAGTCGCACCAATTGCATTTATCTCTTCAACATCTATTCCAATCTCAGCAATCAGCTTATGAACAATATCCATCCGTTGTACAATCTGATTATGGTCAGCAGCATCATGCAACTGAATCACAATCAATTGTTTTTTCATAGCCTTGGCATTGTCAGCCCATCCAACCAGTTCATTATGATTAAACTCGGCATACTGATTTGCGAAAGCCAAAGTTTTGGCATTTTCACAAATCTGCCCTTTCCAACGAAGACCAACAACATCGGTATTAACAGGGCCAGAATAAATAATCGGAATTTTACCATACATCGATTTGGCAAGTTTTTTGGCAGGATTGCTATTGAGCTCATTGTCTTCTATAAATTCTTCACGAGTTGTTTTGAGAAGTTTGATTGTTGATTCAACTTCTTTTGTAAGATTTTTTACAAGACCTATTTTTTCAAAGAAAAGAAGTGTCGGAACAAATGAATAACCAATCGCCGCACGAGGTTGCAAACCTTCAGGTAATTGTGCCATAGGAATTTCATTCAACTTACAAATATCTTCAAGCATACCACCGGTTGAAATTGCAGCAATCATTGCTTTGCGACCGATAGCATCATCAAGAGCAGAAAGTGTCTCTTCGGTGTTACCACTATAGGAAGATACAATTACAAGAGTTTCATCATCTACATATTCGGGCAAGGAATAGTTACGTATCACTTGGAAAGGCACTAACAATGAAGATGCGAGATACGAACGAACTAAGTCACCACCAATAGCAGAACCACCCATACCGATTACGACAATGTTTTTAATTTCGGGAAAATCATCTTGGTTTATTTTCCAACTTTTACTAATTTTAAGAGCTTTTTCCATCTGCTCAGGCAGGTCAAAAATACAATTGTACATATTTTCGGGGTCACACGCTCTTATCTTTTCAACATCATTTAGGATAGACAATCTATTATTTCCTTTTTGCTATAGTTTTCTTTTCAAGTTCTAATTTATAATTTTGAAGCTTTGTCATAACATCTTGTAATTTTTTACTACTTAAAACTGATTCCGTTAAATGGTGAGCCATAGTAGAATCTATTTTCTTTACTAACCGACAGAGATCAAAAATCTTTCCAGGGTTCATCGAAAGCATATCAACGCCCATTCCGATAAACAACGGAAGTGCGGAAAGATCCCCCGCAACTTCACCACAAATTGAAATCGGGATTTTCTGTTTTTTGCATGCCTGTACGGTCATAGCAATCAAGTTAAGTACCGACGGATGAAAGGCTGAGTAGAGGTTAGATACTTTGTTGTTCATTCTGTCTGCAGCCAAAGTATACTGGGTTAAATCATTTGTACCGATTGACATAAAGTCAACTTTGGATGCTAACAATTCAGCACAAAGAGCCGCAGATGGAACCTCAATCATAATACCTATTTTTATTTTTTCATCAAATGGGATATTTTCTTTTTTCAGCTTGAACATCACCTGACGAATTATTTTTTGTGCTTTATCAATTTCTGAAACATCGGAAATCATCGGAAGCATAATTTTTATATTATTATTTGAAGATGCTCGAAGCATCGCTCTGATTTGAATTTTAAAGATATCTGTCATCTCAAGCATCGGACGAATCCCACGCCAGCCCAACGCTGGGTTATCTTCATGCCCCCATGAATCAGAGTTACCAATTTTGTCATACCCTAAATCAAAAGTTCGCATTGTAATACAGCTATCTTTGTAAAGCGAAGCAATCTCCGAATAATGTTCAAATTGTTCTTCTTCAGTAGGGAAACGCCCAGTAGAAATATACAAAAACTCGGTGCGATACAGCCCAATTGGAATATTTTTCGATGATAAAATCTCATCAACAGGACCTGGTAAAGTAAGATTGGCCCCAACATTAATTGCGATTCCATCGGATGTAACAGGAGGAATTTGTGTCAGTTTTTTAATACGAGCAACTGAAGCCGAGCCTTGTTTTTTCTTAAGCTTTTGATACTCTGACCAGTCAGTATCAGTTGGGTCGATAATAATTTCGCCTTTGAGTCCATCAAGAATTAAGCGAGAATTATCTTTAATGTGCAGATGAATATCTTTTGTAAGTAAGACAGGCAACATCAAACCTCTGCTAATGAGTGCCATGTGAGAGTTTTTTCCACCTTCACTTACAACATAACCGATAGCCTTTCTTTGTCGAAAGCCTAAAATTTCACCTGGAGTAAACCGTTTGCCAATAAGAATAGTGTTTGGTGGAAATTTCAAGTCACATTTATCAAAGCCACTCAGATGTGAAATAACCCGACTACCGACTGCTTCGATATCAACAGCAGTCTGCTGCATGTAAGCATCTTTAGAGCGTTTAAGGGGAACAACAGTTTCGTTTATTAATCTATTATAAATAAAACCAGCATTCCGTTTTTCTGATTTTATTTTACTTCTGATGTTTTTTAAAAATTCAGCATCAGATGCAATCATTAATTGTGCATCAAATATTTTCGCAACAGGCGAACCCATTTTTTGGGCAGCTGTATCTCTTAATTCCGTAAGCTCAACGATAGTCTCTGCAATCGCAGAATCTAAAGCCGAGATTTCGGTTGCAACTTCTGATACGGTGATAGCTATTTCGGGAACTTTTGTATCGCCTGGTAGAATGACACGTGCGTTTCCAAGGACTATTCCACCTGAAATAACAGAGCTTTTAATTATTTTTTTACTCGGACTCATTTTCCTATCCATAATAAAGTTATACGGGGAGAATTAAGCTGAGATTCCTTAAAAATGCAAGTTTAATAATCAGTCTATCTCAGAAAAACCAGCCGAGATAACTTCTATGAGTGCATCAACAGCAGTATTTTCATCGACACCATCTGCTTCGACAATGATTTCAGCACCTTGTTCGGCGGCAAGCATCATAACGCCCATTATAGATTTGCCATTCACTCGTAGCCCATTTTTGGTAAAATAAATTTCTGATTCAAATTTTGCCGCTGTAGAGACAAGCAACGCAGATGGTCTTGCGTGAAGTCCTAATTTATTAATAATCTTGGTTGTCTTTTTAATCATGTGTATTCTTCTGCGAGCATAAACCGTTTACCAGAAAGCTCTTTTACAATTCCTTTAAGTTCTAACGCCAATAAAAATTCCATCAATTCTGGAACCGACAAGCTAACATCTCGTGAGATATTGTCAACCTGTTTTGGTCCATCTGAAAAAAGTTGTATGATTTTTTTCTCAATATCGGTCATTTCAGGCAATGCAACGAACTGTTTAGCGGCGATTTCACCTTTTAGAAGAGGTAATTCCTCATAAATATCATCAATAGTGGTAATAAGTCTAGCTCCAGATTTAATCAATTGATTGGTACCGATTGACATTTTGGAACCAGGTAAACCAGGAACAGCAAAAATCTGTTTCTGGTATGATAATCCGATTTCGGCAGTGATAAGTGCTCCCGACCTCTGCCCAGCTTCAACAACAACAATACCATCTGAAAAACCCGCTATAATTCGGTTTCGCTGTGGGAAATTATTTTTCATTGGTGATGTGCCAGGGAGATATTCAGAAAAGACCGTCCCTTTGTTTTTAATGACTTCGGCAAGTTGTTTATTTGAAGGTGGGTAGACATTTTCGAGTGAACTTCCCCAAACTGCTACGGTGTGACCACCTGAGTCTAAAGTTCCTTTGTGGGCAGCAGAGTCGATTCCTTCTGCCATACCAGAGACAACGACAATACCAGCACGTGCAAGTGAGGTCGCCAAATTATAGGCGAATTGTCTACCTTGTTCGGTTGCATGCCTTGCTCCGACAATACCGATTAGTTTGTCATCAAATGCGACTTCTTTACCTATTGAAAAAAGAAGCGGTGGAATTTCTTTGGGTGAAATAGCAAAAAGTTGCTTTGGAAATGATGCGTCGTTGTAAATATGAACATTCCATCCGAGATTCTCAATTTGCTGTGTGACCTGTTTTGCTTTTTCAAAATCTACATTGTTATGAATTTCCGATGCGACAGAATGAGATATTCGAGGTACTTCTTCAAGTTGTTTTATTGATGCTTTAAAAATAGATTCGGGTGAACCAAAGGTATTGATTAAATTATAAAATCTGCCACGCCCAATGCCAGACAATCGCATGAGAGCAATTATATTTGTAAGTTTTTCACTACGTTCGTTGTTGGTCAAGCGTCCTCTCAATCTCTTCTAAAAAGAATTTAGAACCCATTCTACTTACCGCTGAAATATAAATATAATCATTGGGGAGCTCTTTGGAAATATCTTTTAAGTCACTTTCTGAGATTGTATCGATTTTTGTAATTACAGTAATTGATGGACGTTTTGTAAGCATTTTATCAAATTTCTGAAGTTCTTTCTCTAAAACTTCACGAGTTTCAACAATATCAAGCTCGTTTATATCTATTACATAGAGAAGCAGACCCGTACGTTGGATATGACGTAAAAACTGGTAGCCAAGACCTTTCCCATCTGAGGCACCCTCAATAAGCCCTGGGATATCCGCCATGACGCATGATTTAAATTCACGCAGTTTAACTATGCCAAGGTTTGGGACAAGGGTTGTAAATGGATAGTCAGCGATTTTTGGACGAGCTGCTGAGAATGATGAAAGGATTGTTGATTTCCCAGCATTTGGAAGTCCGACCAAGCCAACATCGGCAAGAAGCTTGAGTTCAAGTGAAATATTTTTCACATCACCTGGGAACCCATCCTGTGCTTTGCGAGGAGTTTGGTTAGTGGCAGATTTATAGTATTCGTTACCGTGTCCACCACGACCACCTTTGGCAACAAGAAATTTTGCTCCGGGTACATCAAGATCGACAATTATCTGTTCAGTTTCGATATCTTTGATAACGGTTCCAACAGGAAGCCTAAGAGTAATATCTTTCCCTTTTTTGCCAGATTTTTGTCGCCCCTGACCATTATGACCCCGTTCAGCTTTATAGTGAGACTTATAACGGTAATCAAGTAAAGTTGTCAATTGTGGGTCAGCAACTGCATAAACAGAGCCACCATGTCCACCTTCACCACCGTCTGGTCCACCCTTTGAGATGAATTTTTCGGTATGAAATGAAACACAGCCATGCCCGCCGTCACCAGCAGAGATATCAACTTCGACATAATCTATAAACTTCATGCGGACAATAACGTTGAAATTGATTGAAAAGTCAAACTGGAAGTGGAAAAGTGCAATTTATTAATTTATTTCAAGTCCCTTCGACTCCGCTCACAGCTTGCAAGCTGTTCAGGGTGACTTGAAATTTAAGAATTGTAATTTGTCATACTGAGCGGAGTCGAAGTATGTACCTATAAAAATTCTTTAAAACATCTAATAATAATAGGTTTTAATTATCTATGGTGATAATAGTGACGATTTGGGGAGTTTGTTTGGGAGACAATTCAACGACATAGATATCTGAGATTGAATTCTTGTGAGTTATTGATGATTTAAGATACGATTGTGCATGGCAGACGTCCTCGTCTGCCTCTGATAAATGAACAAGTAAGGTAGAGTTTTTGGGAGCCTGAATAAGAAGTTGTGAATCGGTTGATTTAGAAATTGATAGAGATTGTGCATAATCTATTTTGTGCATGACTCCGAGTGACGGAACCACGGTTGCTGTGGCTGAAATAGATGCTCTTGCATACGGAGGTGTTGCCTGTGCTATTGATGCTGAGAATATCAGACAGAGTATGAGAGTTATAAATTTATTTAGTTTCATAATAATAGTTTGTTTAATTCTTTTGTGGGGTTCTGGCATGCCTGAACCTAATTTTGTTTCGTTTGTAAGTACAAAAGAAGTATAATAGATAATTGGGATTTGTCAAATAGGGGAAGTTTCCCATAATTGACAACCATCTACTCTGCCCTAAATGTCCAGCCTGGGGCGGAGTTAGTTTTTTGACGAAGAAGCAGATTCAACTGGGCGGCATGATGCTGCACATGTCGCATGATGTATAAAAGTAGTTCATCAAATGAAATTTCAATCCGTCCGACTTTGCACATCTCGCTCGCTCGTTTCTCAGATAAATTCATAATTGTGTTTTGGCTTTTTGTACGACAATGCTCAAGATATTTTTTGAGTTGCTCTTTAGTGTAGGCTGGGCCTGGGATAACACCCGATGGGTCCATCTCGCTCATCGTAAATGGTTTTGGTGGATAGAACTCATCAGTAGGTGCCGAGAGCAGATAGTCCAACCAAAAAATTGTATGGAATGAAATATACCAAATTTGATTCTGTTTGGTATCATCTGTCCAATAGTCATCGGGACAATGGTCGATTGCTTTTCCTAAAGAATCAATTGCGGCACCAAACTGTTGCCAGAGAATTTCTTTTGTCTTCTGCTCCATAGTGTATCCTTTACAATTTTACTTATCAAGATGATGTAAAGATACTATAGGCAGGCAAAAACAACAATCACAAATTGTAAATAACACAAGGCGGAACCACTAAACAACTTTAAAGCTGGTTGGGTTCCACCCTACTGAATACTCCTGATCTACGACGACTACCATAGACAGGGCAATACCCTGTCGCTACATTTTGCTACAAATCTTTGAGGGATTTTACTTGGCGGAGTTTGCGGAACAACGATATGTATTCTTTGACCATAAGTTCTTCCGCTTCTGAGAGTCCTTCCATCATTGGTATTCCTATTTTTAAAACCGCTCGCACCATGTCAGATGTTGTACGGTCATATTTTTTGGCAAGTGCTTTGATTTGTTCTTTGAGTTCATACGAGACAAAGATATTTAAACAATGTTCGCCTCGTAGTTTTTTTATTTCTTTTTTTTGTTCTGTCATTTGTGTTGCTCCTTTTAGATTAATGATATTTTTCATGTCCGATTAAAATTTGTGGTGACTTTATTTTGATATTGTATCTCTTGGCTACATGACCGATAATTTTTTTCCATGTTGCATTGAAAGGTTTACATGCTATAAGTTTATCGATTGCATCTTTATGTTCAGAATCGCAAATCAAACAACGAATCTGTTTTGATTCAGCAACGTCAAACTGTTCTTTGACAAACTGTTTCAGATACCGTTTCAGTTTCTTGATTGCGATATTGTGCATCGAGACTAAGCTATAAAGTTCACGATCAGATTTTTCGGCGATTTCGATATACTTCTCCCCCATAAAATGAAACCGAATAATAAACTCCCGCTCGTCATCAGTTAATCTTTCCAAGACATCTTTGACTGCTTGTTGAATAATTTCAGAACGATTGGTTTGCTGACTATCAGGGATTTCGTGAGTAATGTCAAAACCAGAGTCAAAGAGTTCATCAATAGAAATTTGTTCGATTTTATTTTTATGCGGTCCACCGAGTTTGGGGTCATATCCGATTTCTACAAGCCAGTTTTGAAAAATAAGTCTGTTTTTTGCCAAAAGATTCTCCTTCTGTTTTTAATTTGAGATTAACATATAAAAGGAGAGATTTTTGGCTATTACGTACATATCACTACAAAAACTGCATCAGGACACAAGCAGAGTCACATGAATCACCTACTTGTTTGGCAACAAGTTAGCCGATAAAGAATTTAATTGATTTCACCGATAGATATAGTATTATGCCTTTTCATGTGAACCGAAGTGATACATATAGAGAGTTGTTTTGGAAGAAAACGAAGTAGCCACAGTCAAAAAAAATCCGTATAAACATAAAGACAATTTCTTGGAGCAATTTGGAAATGTAGACTTTTCAGTTTCCAAAATGACCTATGTCAGTTTTACGATTATAATTCTTTTTGTCGGACAATCATTTTTGGGTGACCCTTCAGAGTTTTTTGCTAATATGAATGAGACTATTCGTCTTATTACTTATATCTCAACTATAGTTTTCTTATGGCTTTTGTATGGGGTGATATATTTGGCAATTGTTAGGGAAAACACATCTGTCAAAAGTATTGGGTTAGTAAATTTGCAAGTTTTGGATTTTGCTCGTGGCATTGCAATTTTACTTTCACTCTATGTTATTGCTGCTGCTTTGACAGTGCTTATGGCGTCGCTCGGCTTCACTATTCCTGGTGAGGTTGAGATGTTTTTACCTCAAGAAATGTTTGGTAAATTTATGTGGATAATTATGTCGTTTACGGCTGGATTTTGTGAGGAGGCTGTTTTTCGTGGTTATCTGATGACTCGTATACGAATGATTGGTAATTTTCCAAGCTGGACTATTCCAGTAATACTATCATCATTAATTTTTGGTGTTCCACATCTCTATCAAGGTTTTGCGGGAGTGGTTGTGATTACCGTTTTGGGAGCAATATTTGCTATTTCATATATACGATACAAAACGATTTGGCCAGCGATAATAGCCCATTTCTTTTTGGATTCATTGAATCTAATAATTCCACAAGTTGAATCTTCTGTTGAACAGATGTTGAGATAACAATTTTATTTCATTAAGACCATTTTTTTCATTTCAATAAAACCATCCGCTTCCATTTTATAAAAATATAATCCTGAAGCAACTTTCATTGCATACTGATTGGTAGCATCCCACGAAACAAAATGAACTCCAGATGGAAGATTTGCTTCTACCAAGGTTTTGACATGTTGTCCAAGCATATTGTATACTGAGATTGTTACAAAAGATTTTGTTGGAAGTCGAAAAGATATTTCAGTCGATGGATTGAACGGATTCGGATAGTTTTGAATTAGTTCAAATCCAGATGGCAGATTCTCTTGCTTGTCATCTATATCAGTTGCAAGGTAGATTGAGTTATTGGCATAAACATTCAGACCATTAGCCCGAGGGTCTGTCCAGCAATACCAAACTCTTCCATTATAGGCGGTCGTTTGTGGAGTCGACATGAACTCTGGCGAATCAATTGAAATTTTACTGTTCTGGCCAACAGGAATTAAAAGGTCTGAATAAATTTGGGAAAATATTTCTTTTTTCCCATTGCGAGTATCAACCCAAGTTACAGAAACATAGTTATTATTACTGACAGCAATAGCTGCATCAACAGCATCAATATTTAAAATATCTAACACTTCAAATGGTGCTGAAAGTTCTACTCCAGAAGAAGAATATTCCGAGAGATAAAGTCTTCGATACGTCTCTTTGACATTATAGAGAACGACAACATTGCCATTTGTTTTGACCGAAACTGCAACCTGCTCAATGGTAGAACCTGCGGTTGGAAATTCTTTTATGAATGTCGCTCCTACAGAACCAGTACCTAACAGTTGTATAGATTTTAGTATTCTTGGTGAGTTTCCTTTATTGAGATAGCTTACATAAAAATTGGAAGCGTTGTCTACTGACAATTGTAAATCGGTTATGGTTGAATCTGCGATAACATCCGAAATCAGAAAATCAGTACCATCAAAGGAACCATCAATAGCAAACAATTGTCCATAAACATGATCGACACCAGTTCGCTTATCAAGCCAGACAATCAATGATTTCCCTGAGGTATTGATAGCTGCTTGGGGTGATTTTTTTAACGATGTCTGCGAGCTATCCGATACTAAGAACTCATCTTCTGAAAAGAGACCAAATTCATTGCTAAATCGAGCATAAATTCGTTGTCCAGAAATAGAGTTGACATCTCTATTATCAATCCATGTCACAAGAGATTTGTTATGAGTAACCGATGCGGCAATGTCTGGGTTAGTTTGGAGTACATCTCCGATATCCTGATTTACTCTTAGATTAGAATAAAGTCGAATTCCGTTGTTTGAAATTGTTTGGATAAAAATATCACCAGCATCATTTCGTCTATCTTCAAAAACTATCAGATTATACCAACCAGTTGAAACAGCCATCTGAGGATTTATAGAAATCGCTCCGATAGAATCGTCATTTGATTTGAGTTCATTTGCTAAGATAGAATTATGAGATTCATCAAATATATTACAATATATATCAGCATTATCTATTGCAAATTCAGACCATGACAAAATGTATTGATTAAGTTTATTAAAGTCGACCGATGGTTTCCAACGACGTCCAGAAGTAGAGCTATTTTTAACTGATTGAGTTCCGAGTGGTACGATGGTATTAGAAAACGAAATCATGTTAATATAATTTTGAGGTCCAAAGGATGCCCATGTTGCGGCAAGTTGGTTTGATGTATCTTTAGCGAACGATAAGTTCCAGTTAATAAAAAGAGAATCTGCGGTACCAAGAAGTTGGTTGTTTCCGTCAATGCCAGCCAAAGCCGAGTAAATTTGATAATATGCTTCCTGTCCGTTTCGTTGGTCAATCCAACCAATCACAAATTTATTATTTGAAAGATAGATAACTTCTGGAGCAAACTGATTAAATAAGTTTGACGGAGGTGGGACTATTGCAAACTCTGATCCAATTTTTGCTCCACCGCCATTAAATAGTTGAGCGTAGATATCGGCAATACTATTGCGGTAGTCTTCCCAAGCAACGACAAAATCACCAACGGGATCAATCTCCACCGATGGCACCCAATGAGAAACCGAACCTCCATCAGAGTTGACAGTAGCAGGACCTAAAGTAGTAATACCAAGTTCATTATACATACGGTACTCAATTGTTGAACCAGCGATTGAATAGTTCTCCCAGACAATCACAGACTTTCCATTTGGATAGACCGAGGCATCAAAGGGACCGGCAAATGAAGCACCGCTGGTATCATTGATGAGATATGATGGTATATCAATTGTCAAATTTGCATTGTATCGACTACCATAGAGCAGCCCTTCAGAACTATTGCGAAAGAAGAGATATACTCTACCCAAAGAGTCTGTTTTAGCATCTGGCTCTATCAAGTCTGAGCCTATTGGAGATGAAGCTACCAATTGATTATCTCCAATTGCCTGACCAAGAGAATCATATTTTTGCCAAAATATTTTCCGACTTCCGTTGCGGTCATCGTCAAAAATAACCAGCCAGTTTCCATCAATCAAACTAACAACAGTCGAATTATCTTGTGTAAAAGTAGCAGGAGCAACAGAAAGTGAGACAGCTAAATCGGAAAAACCTGCTGACAATGATTTTATTGATTGGTCTGAATTGTACAATATATTTCGATTTTGTACATCAAGCGCTTCCAATCTTTTGAGATGCTCTTCATTTCTGTCAAACGAGTGAGCTGTAACCGCTATAATTAGAGAACATATAAATACGATATATTTTTGCATACTTACCCCATATTATCTATTTACAATGTATAAATGCAAAATAAATGCCCTTTTTAAAAGAACTATTAATAAAAACGCAATAAAAGCAGAATTCAGAATAATAATTTCAAAGAGCTGGGATACTTACAGTTAGAATGAGCTAAAACAAACAAAACTTGTTGAGTATTATTATCACTTATTTTGATATGTGAAATGAATTTCAAGTTGCTCGACTAATAGATGTCTCAATTTTACCATTTTTCTTGGTAATTAAGTATATTTTGCGTAGTTTGAACAACTTAGGCAACTTATCCTTCAAAGAAGCGTAAGAATAGATAGGCAATTATGCTTAATTTTAAGAAAGAAGCAGTATGAAAATGATTAATCACAAAAATGCCAAAACGAAAACTGATCCATGGGATTTTGATGTCGAAGACACCGAAATCCGCATGGTTTTGTTCTCTCTCCTCTTGGCAGTAATGATTATTTTTTCATTTCAGACTACTTCTGCTCAAAGAGCATTTCCAATGCCTATGTCAGACCTGTCCGATAATGAGATGGTTGAATTAGACACAAAGCTAACCCGCCAAGAAATACAAGCTGCTAAAGATTATCAGGAAATAATGTTAAAGTTAGAATTCCTATTCCAAAATCATTTAGAGTATTTTTCAAATTTCGACAATTATGAAGGTCGTAAATATCAAAACCTTCTTTTGCGGACACTCATTAAGATGGAAAAAGGTGTCTATTGTGCCAATGTTGAAAAACTATCATCTGATTTATCGAAATTATCCTCTTCTCTTTATACTGATGAGAAAAAACTCAAAAGAGATAGAACTAAATTAAGATTAGTTAAAAACCTAAAGTCTCTCAGGTCTGATATTGAAATCATCGAAGATATCTTAACCGAAGAAATTGCTGAGCAACTAAATGCCCATAAGAGATCACTAAAAGAGATAAAAGTTTTTCTTCAACAGAAACAAAAAGAGTTAAAACTCCAGGATGAATATCAAATTAAAATGTATGAACTTCAGGAGTTACTCAATGAAGGCATTGAAACCTTTTTGGGATCTCAAGAGAGTTTGAATATCCAATTAAATAAAACACAGATGCGTGAATTATTTGAAGCAGAAAAGTTACAAAAAGAACTAGCTGAGGTTCTTGATATGGTATTTGCTATTGAATTGCCAAAAGTACAATTAATGATTAAAACCCCATCGGACTCAAATGGAAATGAGTTTGTTATCCAACCTCTTCCAACAGCACCTCCTACTCCACCAGCTCCTCCTGCTCCTCCAACTTTCCCTGAGCATAACTCTCCTTCGTCACTTAGTTATAGCTACGAGCACAAATATGATGGGAAGTCTACAATTTTTAATCAGTATAAGGATTCTGTATATATCAAATCATCAAAAGTCCCAATTTACATAGATAATCAGCTTGGTGATTTAGAAATAATTGGCTGGGATAGAACTAAAGTTGTAGCAATATATAGCTATGAAGTTACCTCGGATGATATTGAAGACGCTAAAAGTTTTTCAAAATCGGTTGCTTTGGAAATCGCTTCTGACAAATCAGGTCTCTATATTACTACTGAATTCCCAAGCTTAAACAACCCTAAGCGACAAGTCATAAAAAGTTCAATGATACTAAAAATTCCTAAAAAGAATAAGCTCTATATTGAAAATTCATTTGGTAAAACAAATGTCTCTAATTTCTATAATGATATTTCTATTAAAGCAAAAAATTCAAAAATCATAGCTCAAGAAATATTCGGGAATGTAAATACTCGCAGTAAAAACAGTAAGACTATATTACAAGACATCATTGGTGAGATTGACGTTACCAGTAGCAGAGGAGATGTAATAATTAATGATGCAAATTCAAAAATCTTTGTTAAGAATTCAAATGCTTCGATAATTATAGCTGATTGTCAAGGGAATACAACCCTAATCAATTCAGGTAAAGTCGTTGTGACTGACCATACGGGAAATCTTGATATTCAAAACAATAACGGACTAACGACAGTTAGTTCTCTTTATGGTAATCTAACACTCATAGGCTCCTATCAACCATTTCTCATCACCTCTGTTGATGGTTCGGTTGAAATCGAAAATAAAAATGCAACTATTAGTTTATCAGATATTACAGGTGAATCAATCGTAATAAATCAGAGTGGTCAGATTAAAGCATATGGAGTTCAAGGCCCTATTGATTTTTCTAATCAAGGTGGGGAAATTTATTTTGTAGCTGATAAATTGCTTGACGGTAATTCTACTATTCGTTCTGATTATGGATTGATAAATATTGTTCTGCCTCAACAATCCGATATTATATTGAATGCCTCTACTGAAGGTGGCTCAATAACTAATAGTTACCAAACTAAGGTCAAAAATGATAATTTTTTATCATCCACGACAATTGCTTTAGGTAACAAATCAAATAAGCTCCATGTCTCAGGCACCAACGCAACAATTATAATCAAAGATAGTAAATAAAAAAAGCCGACATTTAATCGGCTTTAATTTTATGAATGCTTTTAGCTTTTTAAGATGCTATCAGATTAGTATCTTCTTGCTGTAGTTTTTCGAGTGCAGCTTTTATTTTCTTCTCAATATCTAAAATATATGTATCATCATGGTAGACGATTGTTTTAAATTCAGAAAGATTACGAAGTTCCTGTAAGACTAATTGAATAGTATTTACACCCGAAATCATAACTTCTAACGACGAAGCCATCTTACCAGCTGTATCAACAATGTCACCTTTTACCAATGACAATTCAAGTAGTTGAGTTCTTCCAAGAATAGTTGCGACAGCATTATTGATATAATGATTAAAGGTCGCTGTAATAGTTGTTACTGCCTCAAGAGATGCTTTCTCAATTTTAGCTTGAGTAACTTCTTTTTGCATTTTGGCATTTTCAGAAAGTAAATTTTCAACAGTCATATATTGACGATAAAGCATTTTGTTTGCTTCAAGTAAAATTTCGCCTGAAGAACCAATTTCTATTTCTAAGAACTGTGCTTCATCAACTACATTTTTGAGTAGGTTTTCTTCTAAGTCTTTTGTCTGGGCAGATGATAAACCAAGATTTTTTTGCAGTATACCTTTTTGTTCTATATTACTTGCCGAATCTTGATTTACTAATAGGGTGGAAAACTTTGCGGTTTTATTTGCTAAGGCAATAATTTGTGGCAGAATAAAATCTTTATCATTAGTATCGGGTGGGAAATTATTGTGATGTTGTCCGATAGCTTCTGTGATTACAGCAGGAATGTTCCATTGCTCAAGCAAAAATTGTCCAACCCGAGCATGGTTTGTACTCCAGCTATTCTCTTCAAGCTCAACCAAATGCTCACCTGACTCTGCTTGCGTCCAAATAGATTTAAACTTGTCAGGAAATGATTTCTCTAAGACTAAATGACCAATATCATGTAAAATTCCTGAGATAAAAGCTTCTTCGATTCGTGGATAACGTACCATCTCAGCAATTCTTCTTGCGGCGACAGCAACTTCGAGTGAATGTCTCCAAAACCGAATTCGGTCAATTGATAATTCCCATGTATCAGTCATATCATAAATTGAGGTCGATAAAGTCAAGGCAGAAACCGCACGAGTTCCAAGGGTCATGACTGCTTGTGATAAAGTTGATATTTCACGACCTGCACCATAATATGGAGAATTCACAATTCGCAACATTTTAGCAGTTAAGGCTGGGTCACGCGAGATGACATTTGCAAGTTCTGAGGAATTTGAATTTTCATCTTTGAGTATTCGCAATACTTCAGTTAATGTCTGAGGTAAAGAAGTCAACTCTTTGTGGTCTTCGATAATTTTATTATAGATATCAGTATTCATTAGAAATCCTTTTCTTACTTTAGAATATCGGTCTCTTGTTGATATAGTTTACTATAATAGGGTGATTTAGTTGATTTTCTGTAATATTTGAGGGTATCTGTTATTCAATTTCTTTATGAACAGCTTTAATCGCTGAATTGATTTTGACAAGCGACAATGTATCAAAATGAGAATTGAGCATCTCATCATGATATCCACAGAGATTTGCTGGGTCAGCTTCTATAAGTGCTAAAGAAGCAAAAAGTTTTAAATCATCTGAAGCAGATATAAAAGTATGATATAAAACTTCTACTGCTTTGTCAGTTTTTATTTCACCTAAAATTGAACACCCTAACGAGCGAACAAATTTGTTATCAGACTGCAGCGAATCTGAGAGCAATTCTGTGACATAGGTAGAGTCTAATTTGAGAAGTGCTTCTGCCGCTGACATTCTTGCTCCATAAAAATCATCACCTAAAAGATGTATCAGTTGTGGAACAGCTTCAATGATGTGCATCTTGCCTGTTGATACTGCGGCAGCTTTACGCACCTGACCGATTTCATCTTTAAGAGCAGATAGAACAACATCATCGGCTTTGTTGTCAGCAATATCTCCACAAGCACCAATTGCTTGGTCACGTACTTGCCAACGGGAATGGTTGCTCACTGCCATAAGTGCATCTACCGCTGATGAGTCCTTTAAATCGCCTAAAGCCCAGCAAACTCTTTGAACAATCAAACCGTTAGGGTTTTTTAATGATGATATCAAATATGGTACCGCATCAGAACCAATTTTTTTGAAAATATTTATGATAGTCAATCGTTCTCGAGCCGATTTAGTCTCGAGTTTATCGACTAAAATCGGTACAATTACTTTGCCTAATTCTGCCATTTCCTCTATGGTAGGTTTTATCAAATCACGATATTTGAGTTCACCCGATGATGCTATAACAAAAAGAGAATCGACCTGTTTTTTGAGAGATGATTGTGCCGATAGCTCCGTAGAAATCAACAAGCTGAAAACAAGTATCATAAGAACTAAGTTATTTTTCATCTTTCACCTCTGTCGAATCTTTGATAATCGTTTCGATATCCATTCCTCCACCCCATTTGGAATTTGTTTTCCAATAGTAATTATCGTTGCCGTTTCCACCGTATATATCTTTCCCACTTAAATCTATAAAGAGACCAATAGAGCCATAGTCACGACGAGGATTGCCGTACCCTTGGGTGTTCAATTTATTTTTGACATAGTACCTGTCGTTACCTTGATTGTCGATTAAGATACCAGCCCCATTGGCAGAACCTGCACCTTGTGATAAATCGGTAGCCGTGTACGTATCATCGCCGTGACGGTCAAGAATCAAACCACAAGAATAATCATGCCCGACACCTTGCATGAGACCTTTACCAAAATAGACATCGTTGCCATGTTCATCGATTAATCCAGCTAAAGTCATGTGGGTGCCACAACCCTGACCATATTGAAAACAGTTGTAATTATCATTACCTGTTGAGTCATAGATAACTCCAAGCGACCACCAGTAACTTGCTGCTTGGGCAAAAATATCGGCGTAATAGGTGTCGTTCCCTTTTATATCAACTATCGCTCCTATACCACCAGAGGCGTACGGACGTAATCCATAACCAAAGCCTTGGGAGAGAGATAAATAATGGTCGTCGTAACGCAGAATATCTTTATATTTCCCACCAGCATAATATGAGTCAGCACCATCATATTCAAAGATTGCTCCGAGTCCTTCGATAAAGCCAAAGCCTTGGGAGTATAAAGCGGAGTTATATATGTCTCGACCAGATTCATCAATAAGAATTCCTAAACCAAATGAACCTGCTCCCTGTACGTGGGTATCGCCATCATAACGGTCATCGCCCGAGGCATCATAGAGCAAACCAAATCCAAAGAAGCCTGATCCAAGTGAAAATGATTTTGTATCATATCTATCATTCCCTTCAAAATCAAAGAGAAGTCCAACAGAAAGACAACCCGAGCCTAAAGTAAAATCTGTTTTTGAACGGTAACTGTCATTGCCACTCAAATCTATAATAATCGTTCCATGAGGATTGTTTGGGTCATAGGAAAGGTCATAGACATCATCACCACCAAAATCCAAAATAAATTTATAATCACCAGAATAATAATCATTACCCGTACCACCAATTTTCCAACCTGATTGTTTGCCAAGATATGCTTCAAGGTTTGTATTTTGGGGAAGCTCAAAAGCATTTTCTAATATTTTTGAAGATGAGACCGCTTTTGATTTGAGAAGTTGTCTAAGCATATTGATTTCAAGCATCAACTCTTTAACCGATGAGATACCAGCGTCAATAATTGGATCTTTGTCGATTTTATGACCAAACTCGATAAACTGTTCGGTATACTTCTCTTCCCTTTTTTCAAGAGCATCCATTTCTTCAACAGACAAGAGTTCATCTTCTACCCGACTTACTAAGAGTTCTTTAAATTCATTGGTAAGAAATTTCTTTTCTTCTTTAGAAAGCAAGGCAAGTGATTTATCAATTGAACGAGGAAAAACAACATCGAGATAGACAGCAGCTCTGGTAAGAAGTTGGTTAAACGTCATATCAGTATAATAAAGATTATAGTTTTTTTGTATTTCTGAAATATCAGCGTAGTATGCTTTTTCTCTGCTCGTTTGATTTGCTTTTTTCAAATCTTGAAAAAGATATGATGATAATAGTCCAGGTTGTTTTTTTACAAATGAATTTTTTAGGCTTTCAATATAACTAATCATTCCCAACGGTTGGTACATTAAGTCAGCTACAATTTGCAGTCTGAATGAATCGGGTTCAGTGTAATCTGATCGGAATGAAATATCGGATGGTTTTAACGAGAGATATTCGGTCAGATGGTTGAGCCCGAACTGTTCTGGCTTTTCTTTATCTTGAGCAGAAAGAGAGACCGATATTATCAAAATTATGGTTAAGTATATTTTTTTCATAGATATAGTATATGGTTTTTTTTAGATTATAATCAACAAAATTTCTTTATATATAGTAAATCTTAAAAAGTAGGGCAGAACCCTTTAGTGGTTCTGCCATTGCTGTCGGAAATGCTAAAGATTTCCGCCCTACATATATTATCGGAAATCTAACTGAGATAAATTACATAAAAAAAGCCCGCCGAAGCGGGCTTTTAAGTAAATCTTACTACTTATTAGTTATTAACCAGTTACATCATCTGTTGTAACAGCTAAGGCACCAGTTTCATTAATGGTCCATGTATCAATAGTAGCATCATCATCTAAGTTGGCAGTAGCCGTAGCTGTAAAACTGTTAGCAGCAGCAACAATAGCATAAGCATAGTTTGCACCAGCCATTACTTCAACACCGATTTCAGCAAATGTAAATGCAGCACCTGGAACAGATGTAGATCCATTATCACCATATGTATTGTTGGCTTGACGGTATGTACGTTCCATAGTGTAAATTTGTTTCAAAAGCTGTTTAGCTTCTGATTGTTTTGATTTTGTTGTAGCTTGCATAAAACGAGGGATCGCTAATGCAGCTAAGATACCGATGATCACGACAACGATCATCAATTCGATAAGTGTAAAGCCTTTTTCGCGGTTATGAAATTTTGAGAACATTAAGAGCCTCCTACAGGTCTTGTTCGTTAATGGTTTTCATTTCGTTATTTGATATTACTATCGGCAAGTTCCGTGCCTTTCTTCCGCCCAATTTTTGAACAGTTTGTATAGGCGAATTTATTTGGTATAAGCGGTTTTTCGTCTGCTATGAGTGGTGTGGGAAGAACCCTATATATTTTTCATTTTTTTTGGAGAACTGTTCTTTTGCGTTCTGCCAAAAGTGTAGCAGATTGCGAAAATATTTTAGGATAAAGAAGATATGGTTCCTGACAAAATTGAAAATAGATAGAGTCACAATTCATTTTTAATGCATCAAGGTCTACCTAACAAAGAATAGCACTCTACATGACTATATAGATATAAAAAGAGCAGGTCTCACAAGAGAGACTTTCCCTACGAGTTCTCTACATAGCTCTAACAAGTCATTGCATTGTCTTAGCGGAACAGGCAAGCTTGTTCCCTACAATCATGTATGCATTAAAAAAAGCCCGTCGTATGAGACGGGCTTCTTGAGGTATGAAAAAAGGTATGTTATTTATATATCAAGCACCAACATCATTAAGAGTATTCAAAAGGGTGCCTTCCTCATCTATAGTCCATGTATCAATAGTAGCGTCATCATCGATATTACCCGTTGCGGTACAAGTAAACTGATCGCCAGCAGCAACAATATTAAATGAGTACTTACATGTAGCCATAATTTCAACCCATATCTCTGAAAAAGCTTGTGGTGAGGTTGCCGAAGCATCTCCCCCTGGTTGATAATAAGTATTTAATTGTTGTCTATACGTACGTTGGTTGACATAGATTTGCTTCATTATCAATTTTACTTCTGATTGTTTGGCTTTTGTAGAAGCTTCCATAAACCGTGGTATCGCCATAGCCGCTAAAATCCCTATGATAACAACAACTATCATAAGTTCTATCAAAGTAAATCCGCTTTCTTTTTTTACTTTATACATTGTATGCCTTTCGGTCAGTTTTCTCATCATGTTTTATTACTTTTGCAAGTTGTGTACCATTCAGCTGTTCAAATTTGAAACAAAATTTATTATCATTAATTTTCTTTTTTTTGTAAGTCTTTTAAATCGTATCGTTCAATTTTTCTATACAATGTAGACGTATCAATCCCAAGTATTTTAGCTGCTTCTTTTTTCTTACCACCTGTTTGACTCATAACAAAATGGATATACGCTTTTTCCATAGATGCCAAAGTTGGATTTAATGGTTCTTCGTCCGTAACAACTGTTTTAATTTCTGACTTCGTGAGCTTTTCAGGAAAATCTGATATATCAAGCCTGTTTGTTCTATTTAGGAGAACAGCTCGCTCTAACGTATTTTCAAGCTCTCTGACATTTCCAGCCCACTGATAGGCAGTTAACATAGATAGAGCATCTTGCGAGATAGTTTTTAGCTCTGTTGAAGTTTTTTGAGAAAATTTTTGAATAAAATAATCAACCAATAATGGTATATCTTCTTTTCTCTCTCTGAGAGCAGGAATCTCTATTGGAATAACATTCAGACGATAGAATAAATCCTCACGAAACCGCCCTTGTTTGACATCATTTTCTAAATCAGCGTTCGTAGCAGCAATAAGACGGACATCAACTTCTATCGGTTTGGTATCACCGACTGGAGTAATAATTTTATCTTCAAGAACTCGGAGTAACTTGATTTGTATGGCAAGAGACGTATTACCAATTTCATCTAAAAAGAGCGTTCCACCATCGGCGACTTTAAATAACCCATTTTTATCTTTAATAGCTCCCGTAAAAGCACCTTTTACATGTCCAAAAAGTTCTGATTCAAGTAGATTTTCAGGAATCGCCCCACAGTTGATTGTAACAAATGGTGAGTTGCATCGTGGTGAGATATGATGTATTGCTTTTGAAATCAAATCTTTCCCTGTACCAGATTCACCCAAGACTAAAACGGTTGAATCAGATGAGGCAACTCTTGAAGCAAGTTTTTTAAGTTTTACAATCGGCTCTGAATTACCAATGAAATTTTTAAATGAGTTATCATCTTGAAGTTGTTTTTTCAAAACTTTATTTTCAGTAACAAGCTGTTTTCTGTTAATTGATTTTTCAATTGTCAGTTTTATTTCGTCAACTTTAAAAGGTTTAGTTATATAATCGGATGCCCCAAGTTTCATAGCTTCTATCGCCGAGTCAACTGTAGCAAAAGCAGTCATGACAATAAAGTCTTGCTCTGCCTTAAAAGATTTTACTTCCTGAAGTACTTCAAGCCCAGTCATACCAGGCATATTCATATCCGAAATGACTAAATCATAATTTTGTTGTTTCAACATATCAACTGCTATAAATCCATCGGATGCAGTCTCTACATTGTACCCTTCTTTTTTAAGCATAATTTCAAGAAAGTTGCACATAGAATCTTCATCATCGATGACTAATATATTTGATGGCATATTTGTTCCTTTAAACAGTTTTTATCAAAGAAGATATATCAATAATAGTTTCGGCAAGTGGCAATAACCCTTGATATGAACGAATAAAACTGCTCAAATTTTGATCACAGCTTGATAGCTGCCTGAAGGCAGATTCATTTTTGAATCGTAATTTAGCTCAAATTGAACTTACAAACTTGTTATAGTTCAAGATTTTCTTATATTGTAATCTAAAATTATTCAGAAGGAACTATTATGGAAAAATATTCCCCACGGGAACGAATAGAAATGATAATTGCTGGCGAAAAGCCAGATAGATACGCAGCATCTTTTTGGCGACACTTTTTTCATCTTGAAAATTCCGCACAAGGAACTGCCGATGCAATGCTTTATTTTCAAAAAGAATTCAAATGGGATTTCATGAAAATAAATCCTCGTGCTGATTTTCATATTGAAGATTACGGGTTCACTCATATTTTTTCAAAAGATGAATTCACTAAACACACGAAAACAAATTTTCCTATTTTTACAATTGACGATTGGAAAAAAATTGAAGAAATCGACATCCGCTCAAAAGCACTTGATGAACATCTGCAGATGGTCTCCCTTATCCGCAAAGGCTCCGACAAAGAACTTCCGATTTTGATGACAATTTTTTCACCTGTTGCAATTGCGGGGCGAATGGTATCTGATCGCTCTATAATGGCTGAACATATTAAGACAGATCCTGATGTTGTCTTTGAGGCGGTAGAAAAAATTGCTCGTACCTATGAAAAATACACTGCCGAACTTCGCAACGCTGGTGCCGATGGTATTTTCTATGCTACGACTCAATGGGCGACGACCAATTTGATTACATGGGAAGAATATCAAAAATTTGGACTTCCATTTGATCTACGTATGCTTGAAGCAGCGGGGTCTGATGCTATCAATGTTTTCCATATCTGCTCGTCTAATAACTATTTACAAAAAATAATGGAACATGATTTTAATGCACAAATTATTAACTGGGAAACTGATGACCCAACTAATATGCCATTTGATATTGGGCTTGAGACTTATCCAAACAAAGTTATCTTAGGTGGTGTTGACCACAATGGCTGGTTGCTACATTCTCCACCTGATGAAGTTGGTTATAAAATAGATGAGTTCAAAGAGAAATCGGATTCATCAAGATGTATTATAGGACCAGGATGTGCTGTCGAGCCACAAGTTTCATTTGATAACTATCGAGCGATACGGAATAACTTATGAACGAAAATAGAAAAGAATTGGTTCATGAGATAAAAGATGCTCTCGCAGATTTGAAAACGGAACTTGAAGTATTGCAAGTTTCGATTGAAATGATTGACAGTTTTTCTGTTGACTACAATTGGACTGGTTATTATATGATTGTCGGTGAGCATCTTGAAGTTGGACCATATGTTGGTGAGGAGACCCCTCATAAGAAAATTGAGCTAAACTCAGGGATATGTGGGGCGGCAGCATCGCAACATCAGTCGATTCTTGTCGACGATGTCAATGCTGATCCTCGTTTTTTGGCATGTTCTATCACTACCAAATCTGAGATTGTCGTACCTCTTATGGATGGTGAAAACTGTTTGGGTGAGATTGATATTGATTCCAACAAACCAGCATTTTTCACCAATGACGATAAAATGATGCTTGAAGAGATTGCTTGTATAGTCGTTGAGAAGATAAAATCAGTAAGAGGCTAATATTGTCAAAATTCTAAAGCATCTTCTTTCTACTCCGATATTTAATATAGAGATAGAAAGGATTCAATGTTTTCAAAAACCAAGACAAATTCAGGTTTCACTCTGATTGAGATTATAGCAGTACTGCTTATTATAGGTATTTTAGCTGCAATTGCTATTCCGCGATTTATTTCCTTACGAAATGAAGCAGAAAAATCAAATGTACAGGCAACAATCTCTAATCTACAATCTGCCCTATATATATATTCTGCCAATAAATTTGTAAGAGGGCTTTCTCCAAAAGTACACAATCCCTTTGATGATTTAGCCACGAACCCAATCAATTATAACGGTGTACAAATCCCAATTTCACCAGAGAACACACCTGTTTCTACATGGTCATTTGATAATGAACGAAATTGGCTGGTCTATAATCCCAAAAGTGCAATCGATGGTGGTTGGTCAAAAGATAACACGAACTTTATTGTCTATCAGGTCGAAGTCATAACAGAATACAAAGACACTGTCGGCATGAGCATTACTCAGTCTCCATTTTATACATATTCCTGGAGATAATTTTATTTGATTTCCATTCAAATTTCAATCAAATTATAGACAACTTTACACAATGGAGGTTTTATGTTTTTAGGCGTAATGGTATTGCTCATGGGTGTGGTCATGTTGATGGAACAGTTAGGTATTATTCGTGGTGATTTTGGCGATTTTATTGTACCGATTGCATTGGTTGCCTTGGGAGCATCAATGATATTTGATAAAAAGAAAAAATGTTAGATGCCTCAGAAAAAATTCTATTTTAATCCGTCCGAAAAGGGGTTATTAGTTTTTTTAGGTTCATCAGAGGCTAAGTTGATGGAAATTGCGTGGGAACATGAAGAAATTTCTGTAAAGACTGCTCTGTTTTATTACCCTGATAAAACCAAACCAGCCTATACAACAGTTATGACAGTGCTTAGTCGTCTTGCTGACAAAAACATTTTACAACGGAAAAAAGTTGGGCGCTCATTTAAATATACAACAACAGAAACCAAAGATGAATTTCTGAAAAATAGAATTTCACTGATAAAATCTTGTCTGAAACAATTTTGATCGATAAATTCAGAAATAACCGATAAAATAAATATGAAACAAACAGTATACACGTTAATTATATTCTTTTTTAGTATGCATTTACAAGCTTCTGAAATAGTTGATTTGGCTGGGGAAATACGGATTCCTCTTCCTGTAAATTGGCAAGTTACAGGTGATAGCGGTCAGTTTCCATTTCAAATAATCAATCAACAACAATCAGCAGAGCTTCTAATTTATAAATCGATAATCTCAGAAGATGAAAAAGTTCTTAACAATAAAGAGCTTAAAGAATCAGTAGATATTATAATAAAGGAAATCGTTCTTACTCTTCCAGAAGCAAAATTATTGTCAAATACTGGAAAGATTGATTTTAACCGAATCATCTTTTCATTTGAATTTATATCAACTGACACCATAACATTAGGAAAGATATTTCATCGGTTAAATGGTTTTCTGTATGGTCATCCAAATGGTGAGCAAATTCTGTTTACTCTTTGGGGTAAAACAAATTTTGAGGGGAAAGATATTTTACAGCATGAAATTTTGTTTATGCAAAGTAATTTTGCTTACTACGGAGAGTCACTTGCAAGAGTCTACACTACTGAAAAAGAGTTCGATATTAAGTTATTATTTTTAGTTCTTTTTATAATTGTTGCAACACTATTTCTTTTTAAGAAATTCAAGAACAGTGGTACAATTCAATTTTCTAAAAATTCAAATTTTTGGAGATGTAGTTGTGGGCGACAAAACCATAATAATAATTTAAGATGTAAACGTTGCGGTCAAAACAAAATTATCAAAGAGTCGGTTTAGGAAATTCTTCAAGCTCTATTAGGACACCATTCATATCTTTAGGATGCACAAACGCAATCTTGTTTCCCTCGGCACCAATTCGTGGAGTTTCATCAATTAGCCTGACCCCCTCTTCTTTAAGCTCAACAAGTTTTGCTTCAATATCTTCAACATAGATACAAATATGATGCAACCCCTCACCTTTATTTTCTAAAAACTTAGCAATAGGTGAATCATCGGATGTTGGTGCTACTAACTCAATTCTTGCTCCACCACCACAACATCCGCCTTTGAAAATTGCAGCTTTTACTTTTTGGTCAGCGACATCATGAATAGTTGGGTTCTGGTCGCTATTTAAAATCGCATATTTTTGAACTGCTTTTTCAAAATCTTTTACTGCAATACCTATATGCGAAATTAGAGGAATATCCATTATTCATCTTCCCATTGTGAGGCTTCGTCGGCTTGTCTTATCAAATCGTCATATTCTAATTGATACTTTATAACTGATACTGTTGGTTTTATCCATTTTTCTTTGTGGTAGTAAACTTTTAATTTTTGCTCAGTCAAATTGTCAACCTTTCCTTCAGCATCTTCTAAAGTAATTGAGACCCAGACAGACGCCGAGTCATGGGCAAACATCCACAGAGAATCAACTTTGAGTTCGGTTACATCTGCTAAAGGACGCTGTGTGATTTGTCCAAACTTGAGATAGTCATCAAATGATGATTCATCAGTAAGATAGGCAAATTCATTCTCATACAGACCAGAGTTATCATAATAACGAAGACGTTCCATCGCATCGGACAAAGCCGCTTCGATTGTATCTTGTACTGTTACCAATTCTTTTTGAACAATTGGAGTTTGCACAACTACTTGCTCAGTCTCAGTTGTCTCAGAATTTTCTTTAGATGTATCAGATGAGCATCCAACAAAATTAATAATTAGTATTGCTATCATAAGTCCACAAAACAGATTACATCTGTTATAGATGTTTTTCATAATATTCACCCCATACTTCTCGTAATGCATTGGCAATTTCTCCAACAGTTGTATAATTTTCAACAGCTTCAATAACAATTGGTACAATATTGCTATCGTCCTGTGCTGTTTCTTTGAGTTTATTTAATAGCTCTTCTACTTTGCTATTATCTCGTCGTGCTTTTAGTGCCGTCAACTTTGTAACTTGGTCAATTTCAAGCTGTGGGTCAACTTTTAAAATATCTGGAATATGAGGAGATGAAGTCTTAAATTTATTAACGCCCACAACAATAGCATCTTCGGATTCGATATTTTTTTGGTAGGTATAGGCCGAACGGGCGATTTCATCTCTGAAATAACCAGATTCGATACATGCGACCGAGCCATCTTTTTCTTCTACTTCATCAAGGAGTTTTTGAATTTTAACTTCGAGCTCTTTAGACAGATATTCCATATAGTAAGAACCAGCAAGTGGATCTGCGGTGTCTGCGACCCCATTTTCATAAGCAAGAACCTGCTGAGTGCGAAGTGCAATTTCTGCTGATTTTTCAGTAGGAAGTCCAAGTGCTTCATCAAATGAATTTGTATGTAGCGATTGGGTGCCACCTAAAATTGCTGCCAGTGCTTGCATGGTTGTTCTGATTATATTGTTCTCAGGTTGTTGAGCGGTGAGAGTCGAGCCACCAGTTTGTGTGTGAAAACGCAGAAGCATCGCTTTTGGATTGGTCGCCTTGAATCTATTTTTCATAATGTCTGCCCAAAATTTTCGAGCAAGGCGGAACTTGGCAACCTCTTCAAAAAGATTTGAATGCGACGCAAAGAAAAACGAAAGCCGAGGTGCAAATTCGTTGACATCAAGACCCGCTTTGATAGCTGCTTCAACATAGGCGATACCATTTGAAAGTGTAAAGGCAACTTCCTGTGCGGCAGTAGAACCTGCCTCCCGAATATGATAACCTGAAATTGAAATCGTGTTAAACTTCGGAAGATTTTCTTTTGCGTAAGCAAATATATCGGTGATGATTCGCATTGATGGTGCTGGCGGATAAATATACGTCCCCCGTGCGATGAACTCTTTTAAAATATCATTTTGGATAGTCCCCATCAGTTCCTCTTGAGAGACTCCCTGACGTTTTCCTGCCGCTATATACAAAGCTAATAATATAACTGAGGTTGAGTTAATAGTCATCGAGGTAGATACTTTATCAAGAGGGATACCATCAAAAAGCGTTTCCATATCTTCAAGCGAATCAATTGCAACACCTGTGCGACCAACTTCACCTTTTGCCATTGGATTATCAGAATCATAACCGATTTGTGTCGCTAAATCAAATGCCACCGACAAACCTGTCTGCCCTTGCTCAAGAAGATATTTGTATCGTTTGTTTGATTCAGCAGCAGTGCCAAAGCCAGCATACTGACGCATCGTCCAGAACCGCCCCCGATACATATTGGGATAGACACCACGAGTATATGGAAATTCACCAGGGTGAGTGGGATTATCATTCGTAGATGCAATATCATCGGGAGTAATAGAAACAGGGATTTCTATGTCAGAGGTTGTTTTCTTTACATCACTCATCAGATTCAAACTCCAAAATCAAATCACCTTTTTCAACCGATTGACCGCTTTCAGCAGATATAGATTTGACCACTGCATCACCTGCTGCTTTGATAACATTTTCCATTTTCATCGCCTCAATGATAACCAGCGGGTCACCTTTTTTAACTGAATCACCAACAGAAACTTTGAACTCTAAAATCAAACCTGGCATTGGTGCTTTGAGAGTCAGATCCATTTTAGTAGATGATGACATTCCAGCTTTTTTCTTCAGTTGAGCAAGATTGTAGTTTTCAATCTCGACTGGAATTTCCTGACCTAAGACAAAAACAGTTTTTGAATTGTCATAGCCGTTGGAACGAACATCTACTTCAAACGATTTATTATTCAAAAGCATTATAGAACGACTCTCGCCGAGCTTGTGGGAGTCGACGAGAACTTCTTTGCCATCTATTGTTGCAATATACTTTTCGGATTTGTATTCAATGTGAATATCAAATTCTTTGTCTTCAATTTTTACAGAGTAACGCATTAAGAGTTCCCTCCTAATCTTTTGACTGCTTGTTTGCGATAATGATTTTTCCATTCAGATTTTTTATTTTGGTTTGACTCTTCATCTAAACGAATTTTTCGTTCATTGATAAATGTATCAACAGCGACTGCAAGGGCGGCTTGTTCTTTGAGTTCATCACTGAGCAATACAAAGTTATGGTTAGGGTATTCTTCATTGATAAAAGCGGTTGAAATATCACCACTGACAAATTTTTTGTTGTCCATCACGACTCGACAGAACCCGATTGTCGTTTTCAGACCTGAGACTCGATACTCTTCTAAAGCACGTTTACATCGTTCGATTGCTTCAGTTCTATCTTTACCCCATACGACCATCTTGGCAATCATCGGATCGTAATAAATCGGCACTTCCGAATATATCACTACTCCAGAGTCTACCCGTACGCCAGGTCCTGCTGGTAGGCGATAGTTGTTGAGCGTTCCAGTACATGGCATAAAATTTTGTTGAGGGTCTTCGGCACAAATACGACATTCAATTGCATGTCCATTGATACCAATGTCATCTTGAGCAAGAGTTAGCTTAGCACCTTCTGCGACGGCGATTTGTTCTTTAACTAAATCGACACCAGTGACAAGTTCGGTAACAGGATGCTCTACTTGCAGACGAGTATTGACTTCTAAAAAGAAAAACGACATATCTTCATCGACCATAAACTCAACCGTACCCGCACCAACATAATTTGTTTCTTTGCAAATACGAAGAGCAGCGTCGCCCATCTTTTTGCGAAGCTCGGGTGTCATGACAGGTGATGGGGATTCTTCAATTAGTTTTTGGTGTCGACGTTGAATAGAACATTCACGTTCATTGAGATGAATACCATTGCCATGTTGGTCGGTGAGAATTTGTATTTCAATATGTCGAGGACGTAATAAATATTTTTCAATATACACCCGACCATCTCCAAAGGCAGAGATTGCTTCCGATGAGGCACGTTTGAGAGACTCTTTGAAATCTTCAGGTTTGTCAACTACTCTCATCCCTTTCCCACCACCACCAGCGGCAGCTTTGATAAGAATTGGATAACCGATTTCGGATGCTTTGCTTAAAGCGTCTTCCATGTTTTCATTATCGAATTCACAACCAGGTACCAATGGCATGTCAGATGCAATTGCAACTTTACGAGCTTCAAGTTTATCACCAAGCAGTGCAATTGTTTCTGGCTTTGGACCAATGAAAATTATGTTTTCATCAATACAACGCTGAGCAAAAGTTGCATTTTCAGCAAGGAAGCCATAGCCAGGATGGATTGCATCGGAACCTGAATCTTTGGTAGCTTTGATAATGTTGTCATGAACTAAGTACGATTCAGAAGATGGTGATGCCCCAATATGATAGGCTTCGTCTGCCATACGTACATGGTATGCTGATGCGTCGGCATCGGAGAAAACTGCAACCGATGTAATACCGATGTCACGACAGGCACGGATAATGCGAACGGCGATTTCGCCACGATTTGCTATAAGTATTTTTTTTATCTTTTTCATAGTCTCTTCCTCCTATAACGGGATGTTGCCATGTTTTTTTGGAGGGTTGGAATCCTGTTTGGTCTCAAGCATTTCAAATGCTCGAATCAAACGAGGGCGAGTTGTTTTTGGTTCGATAACATCATCAATATATCCACGTGATGCCGCATTGAACGGATTGGCAAACTGCTCTTGATAATCATCAGTAAGTTCTTGCAGTTTTGCTTCTGGATTATCTGAATCTGCGATTACTTTTTTGAAAATAATTTCAACCGCACCCTTGGAACCCATCACCGCAATTTCGGCAGTTGGCCATGCGTAGTTCATGTCACCACGAACATGTTTTGAATTCATTACATCGTAGGCACCACCATACGCTTTGCGGGTAATGACGGTAATTTTCGGAACAGTCGCTTCACAATAGGCATACAAAAGTTTCGCACCATTTTTAATAATACCACCATGTTCTTGATCAACACCTGGCAAGAAACCAGGGACATCTTCAAGAGTAAGAAGCGGAATGTTAAAAGCATCACAGAAGCGAATAAAGCGAGCACCTTTGATAGAAGAGTCGGAGTCAAGCACTCCCGCCATAACAGCAGGTTGGTTGCCGATGATTCCGATTGAACGTCCACCAAGATGAGCGAACCCGACAAGAATGTTCTGAGCATACTCGCCGTGTACTTCAAAGAAAGAACCTTTGTCAACGATAGAGTCGATGACATCTTTCATGTCGTATGGTTGGTTTGGATTTTCTGGTACAATCTTATTTAACGAAGCATCTTCACGAGTAAGTGGGTCACTGCATTCAACAAATGGTGGGTCTTCCATATTATTTTGTGGAACATATCGCATCATCTGTTTTAGTTTTGAAATTGTATCAGCTTCATTTTCACATGCGAAGTGAGCAACACCAGATTTTGATGCGTGCACTATCGCTCCACCGAGTTCTTCGGAAGTGACCTCTTCGTGCGTGACAGTCTTCACGACGTTAGGTCCTGTGACAAACATGTATGAACTGTTTTTTGTCATAAAAGTAAAATCGGTAATCGCTGGAGAATAGACCGCACCACCAGCACAAGGACCTAATATAAGAGAAATTTGCGGAATGACACCCGACGCCATTGTGTTGAGAAGAAAAATATCAGCATAGCCACCAAGTGAAACAACCCCCTCTTGAATTCTGGCACCACCTGAATCATTGAGTCCGATAAGAGGAGCGCCTACTTTCATAGCCATCTCCATAATTTTACAAATTTTCTCAGCGTGTGCTTCTGAGAGAGAACCACCAAAGACAGTAAAATCCTGAGAGAATATATATGTTAATCGTCCGTTGATTTTACCGCAACCAGTTATAACACCATCTCCCAAGAACTTTTGTTTCTCAAGCCCGAACTGATGAGAACGGTGGGTGACAAACATATCAAACTCTTCAAATGAATTTTCATCCACCAAAAGTTCAATACGTTCTCGTGCGGTTAGTTTTCCCTTTTTGTGCTGCGACTCAATTCTTTTTGCACCGCCACCAAGTTTGGCTTTGGTTCGCATCTCTTCGAGTTTATTTAATTTTTCTTCAAGTGACATTTTGTTCTCTTTATTTAAAAAGATCATCTATTGACAGGATAATACTCTGTCGCTGCAGTAAATCAATGGAACAGGCAAGCCTGTTCCCTACAAATATTTTGTCGGAACCGCATGCACTCTTAAAGTGGTTGGTTTCGTCCTACGATGTTTATCCATCGACTTTTTCAATTTTAAATCTTTTCCCATCAGCACTTACACGTGCAAAAGGTGTATGCATATCATGGTCAAAGCACATGATTACTTTATCGTTCAGAATTTCAGGTAATTTTTTTCGTTTCATCTCCATCGTATCAAGAGGGTATAAATCAGAAGCAGAATTAAAAGCAATCGGTAAATGTGTTGCAGCCATAAAAATATCGGCATAATAAAATACTTTTTGTCCACCAGATTCCATTTCGACAGCAAAATGTCCTGCAGTATGTCCACCAGTATGCACAAACCGAATGCCTTCCATAAATTCATAGTTACCATCAATAAGTTTCAATTGCCCCGCATCTTTTAAAGCATAATATCTTTCTGGGATATAAACAGCCGATGTCCGTTCATTCGGATGTATGGCGACATCATATTCTATCTGTGACGTAACGTATGTTGCATTTTTAAAACGTGGCACAAATGTATCATCTTCAATTTTTACTGCTCCACCAGCGTGGTCTGTATGTAAATGAGTCATAACAACAAAGTCTATATCATCTTCTGTTAAACCGACTGAACGCAGTCCTTCAGACATTGTAGATTCACCAGTCGTACCATAAATTTTCTTCTCACGATCAGTAAGGGTATCACCTAATCCAATATCAAAAATTATATTTTTATTGTGAGCTTTTAAGACAAAGAGATTGCATACCATTTCGATAAGGTTATTCTCATCAGGTTTGGCAAGTTTTTGCCAAATCGAACGGGGAACCACTCCAAACATAGAACCTCCGTCGAGTTTAAATCGATGCTCGACGAAGGTTAGTATTTCAAAATCACCAAATTTCATTAGCGACCTATGACTGAGCCTGCGATAACTAAACGTTGGACTTCTGAGGTACCTTCATAAATTTCAAGGACTCTTTGGTCACGATAGAATTTTTCGATAGTCGAAAATTCACCTATGTAGCCATAGCCAGCATGAATCTGCATTGCTTTTTGACAGCAGAAATTAGCAGTTTCAGATGAGTATAGTTTTGCCATAGCAGCTTCAGTAGAATATTTTTCTTCTCTGTCTTGCATTTGGGCAGCTTTGTATGTTAATGCTCTGGTAGCTTCAACACGAGTTGCCATATCAGCAATCATCCATTGAATTGCTTGCAGTTTTGCAATTGGAGCACCAAATGCGATACGTTTTTTTGCATAAGCAATTGATTCATCAAGCATTCTCTGAGCAAGTCCTAATCCCTGGGCGGCAACACCAACACGAGCGGAGTCAAGAGTAATCATCGCGTAACGGAACCCACGACCAACATCACCGAGTAAATTAGTTTTTGGAACGCGAACATCTTTGATAATGATTTCACCAGTAGTAGCAGCACGCATTCCCATTTTATTTACAAGAGTGCGACCTTGCCAGCCTGGATCATCTGTATCAACTAATATCGCAGAAAGTTTTGCTTTACCTTCGATTTTACAAAAGAGAACAGCCACGTCGGCAGTATCACCATGCATGATGAAAATCTTTTCTCCATTGATTACATAGTCGTCACCATCTTCAACAGCAACAGTACCCAAATTAGCAGCATCGGAACCAGCGTTTCGTTCTGTTAATACAAATGCTGGGACAATCTTACCAGCAGCACAGTCTGGTACATACTTTTTCTTTTGTTCATCATTAGCAAAATTAATAATTGGATATGTTGCCAGTTCACCAACTGCGGTTAACAAGCCAACTGCTGGGTCATGGTAACAAAGTTCTTCAAGCAAAGTGATATATTCAAGATGAGATTTTCCTGAACCACCTAATTCTTTTGGCATACCAAATCCGATAAAACCTGCTGAACCAAGTTTACCATAGAGTTCTCTTGGAAACTTCCGTGGTTCTGGCATTTGATCTAACTCGCGTGTGATCGGATAAATTTCTTTATCAGCAAATTCCTTTACCAGATCACGAACTTCCTGTTGTTTTGGATCTACATTTTTATTCATATTATCTCCCTGAGATATAAAATATTATTATTCAAAATTACATTATTTGCTCATCGTTACCTTTTGACAACATTGCATTTCTCAAAAACTCAATAGCTTCAGTCGTTGGAGCTCCTGGTGTGAATACTTTTGAGACACCTAATTTTTCAAGTTCTTCTTTATCATCATCAGGAATAATTCCACCACCGAATAAAATAATATCGGAAGCATTTTTTTCTTTCATAACATCAAGTATGGCTGGGAAAAGTGTCATGTGTGCCCCAGAAAGAATCGAGACGCCAATAGCGTCGACATCTTCCTGAATAGCCGCATCAACAATCATCGCTGGAGTCTGTCTGAGACCAGTGTAGATAACTTCCATGCCAGCATCACGAAGGGCAGCAGCGATGACTTTGATTCCACGGTCGTGGCCATCAAGCCCTGGTTTTGCGAGTAGTACTCTAATTTTTTTATCCATAGTTTCCTTGTGTGAATCTATCTAAATTTATTATTTCTAAATTAAAACTGAGCATTCATTATTTTCTTTATATTCAAGTTCATACTGAGAAAATATTCCACTTACCTTCTCAGACACCATATTAGCTATATTATTATGTACATTGTAAACAAACAACAATTTAGAATAAAACTCTTCTATTAGAAATTGACATGAATGGCTATCATATTTTTTAAATCTACGTATAATTTCTAATTGATTATCAATTTTACTGCCTAAATCATCGTAAGTTGGAATTCCTAATAAAGTAGTATCTTTTATATTTTCAATTTTACAACCAACGATAGATGACCCATGACTATTAAAAGAATTATTTATCTCAAGAAGCAAGTTAAGAAAATAAACTAGATTACTTATTACTTCATCAGTTCTTAAATATTTCTGGTTCGGTTCTGGTTCTCCAACCCAAGGAAATATTAATTTAATTACACATAAACCATAACAGTTTAATTCAAAATATATTCTAACTTTACCATTGTCATTCTCAACAACACTACATAAACCATTATTATACTGAAAAGGTCTATATGTAGAAATAATTGTATTAAACTTCTCATTAAAAGAACTAATTTGTTTATAAGCAAAGCTGTAAAGATCAACATAGTTTAATAATGGTTTTTTAGGATATTGTGGAACAATAGAAGTTTCCAATAAAAACTCTTTATGTTGAAAAGTATCACAAATCTTAGATGAGTGAAATTCAACATTTTTTATCAGCTTATCTCTAAACATCTCACTTTTGATTCTTCTACCCTTTAACCATTCTTGTTGTTCTAAAGTTGCTTTTTCAATTGGTCTCTTTTGTGCATTAACTTTAATATAAACAGTTGAGTTATTATCTATAGCATGAGGAGTTAAATCACTTTCAGGTACGTTTACAATAAAGACTCTTTTGGTCTTGTCGTCATTTTCTAAATATTTTGATTGACAAGAAATATATGGTTCAATTGAATCATAACAAACATTATCAATAGTATCTTCCAAATTATTATTTTCAAGTTTTACTATTTCAGTCGGCTCATTATTATCAGAATTAGACTTAACCCCATATATAATAAATCCACCATGAGTATTTGCAAATGCCGAAATTAGTTTATCAGTCTGATTATTATTATACTTTTCTTTGTATTCTAATACTTGACTCTCTCTTGTTTTATTCTCAACGAGAGATTCAATGTCAGAAAAACTAATCTCTTCAAAATTTTTAGTAAAAATACTCATATCTAAACAATTTCTAATTTTACAAATTTGTTTTTAGTGCCATCTGCCGCCCAAAGAGAACTTCCATCAAAGGTCAACCCTGAGATAGTAAAGTCTAACGGGAATTTTTCAAATTTTTCAGTATTTGGATTTACTTTGAAAAGATAACTCACTCCGTCAATCTCACCACCATGCCAAAAACAGGAACCATCAAATGCAATCCCCGTTGTTGACGCACCAGTTTTTATTGAGCGAATTTCCTCGCCATTTTCTTCGTCAAAATAAATTATTTCTTTGCGTGTCCATGAGCCACGGACATAATCTTTGCCTGTAAAACAAAGCCCCGAACATTTGTCAGGAGTATCAATTGTTCGCACAACAGACCCGTCTTCAGGATTAATAATGAAAATCTGCTTAGTTGATGGAGAGGCTTGCCATATATGTCCACCCGAATAAGTTGTATCACAACATGCTGTTTCAATATGGATTTCTTGTAAAATTTCGCCAGCTAATGAAACCTGAAAGAGTGTGTGTGCTGCCAAATCATAGTACCAAAAATTCTGTCCATCCCAAGCAAGTCCGCATGCGGAGGTACCCGGTGATTTCACCGAATCGATTACGTTGATTTGTTTAGTTACAGTCATAACAATTCTCTCTTTTTATAATACACTCATAATCATGAGGCACTCATTGCAGCTTGAGTTTCTGAATACTCGCCCCACTCCTCACGAAGCACATCACACATTTCCCCGACTGACACATACGCTCTGGCACAATCCATCATAACCTCAAACGTATTTCCATCAGTTTTAGCAGCTTCACGAAGACGTGCCAGCGTTTCCTGCACTTTGGTATTGTCACGTTCTGCTTTTATTTTTTTACAAAATGCTGATTGATCTCTTTCAACATTTTTATCTATTTTTAAAACTGGGATATCAATCACTTCATCTTCTAAGACAAAATCGTTCACGCCAACAATAACCCGTTCTTTTTTCTCAAGTTCCATTTGGTGTTGATATGCCGAACGAGCAAGCTCTTGCTGGAAGAAACCTTGTTCAATACATTCAAGCACACCACCACGTTTGTCGATTTCCTCAAAATATGCTTCCGCTTCCGCTTCCATTTTGTCAGTCATTGCTTCAACAAAATATGAACCACCAAGTGGGTCAACGGTGTTTGCGACACCTGTTTCAAATGCAATCACTTGTTGTGTGCGTAAAGCTATAAGGGCAGCTTTCTCAGATGGTAATGCCAGCGTTTCATCCATTGAGTTTGTATGAAGCGATTGTGTGCCACCTAATACACCAGAGAGAGCTTGGATTGCGGTACGAACGATATTGTTTTCAGGTTGCTGAGCAGTAAGCGAACAACCTGCTGTTTGCGTGTGGAACCGAAGTAACCAACTCTTAGGGTTTTTCGCACCATATTTATTTTTCATACGCTTGGCAAAAATCCGACGTGCTGCACGATATTTACCAATCTCTTCAAAGAAATCAGAATGAGCGTTAAAGAAGAATGAAAGTCGTGGAGCAAAATCATCAACATCCTGTCCATCGGCAATTGCTGATTCTATATAGCAGAAACCATCAGCCAATGTGAAGGCTAACTCTTGAGCAGCAGTTGCACCCGCTTCACGAATGTGATAACCAGAAATCGAAATAGTATTCCATTGTGGTACATGCTTTGTACAGTAGGACATCATGTCGGTTATAAGCCTGATTGATGGTTTCGGAGGGAAGATAAATTCTTTTTGAGCGATATATTCTTTGAGAATGTCATTTTGAAGAGTCCCGCGAACATCTTTGAGGTCAACGCCTTGTTTTTCAGCAACAACTAAATACATGGCAAGTACCATAGATGCTGGAGAGTTAATGGTCATCGAAGTAGATACTTTTGCGAGGTCGATATCTTTGTAAATAATTTCCATATCAGCAAGAGTGTCGACCGCTACGCCACATTTGCCAACTTCACCAAGCGAACGTTCATGGTCAGAATCATACCCCATAAGGGTCGGTAAATCAAAAGCTGTCGAAAGTCCTGTTCCACCTTGTGCTAAAATATATTTGAATCGTTCGTTGGTATGTTCGGGAGTTCCCATGCCCGCAAATTGTCGCATTGTCCAAAGTTTTGAACGGTAGAGTGTTTGGTGTACGCCACGAGTATAAGGATATTGTCCTGGAAGTCCAATATTTTCATCATAATAATTTTCATCGGTGCCACCTTTTATTGAATCAGGGGTGTACAGTTCGTCGACATCTTCACCTGAAACTGTGAAAAAACGAGGCATAGATTTTTTTGCTCGGAAGCGTTCGGCTGATTTATCCCATTCAACAATTTTCTTTTTAAGTCGTGCTATAAAACTCTTTGTAAACATATAATTCTCCAATTAGATATTAAGTCTCATAATACATCAATACGCGTAAAAAATCAAGGATGCCAGTCTAAATTTTCACGATTTTGCTCGTATTAACCTGTTGCGTGATAGGATGTTATTTATGTGTATATAATTGTAGTGTGAGAATTTGAAATTCTGAGTAGTTTTTACTCTCTTTTTGTTCAAAAGTAACTATGTAAAAATTAGTTTTAGCCTACTTACAAACCAAAATACTATTGTTTTTTAAAGTCGGCAAATAATTCAGACGCGACGATATAAGGATTAGTTTTCCCAAGAAAGACTTTTTCTGAAATATCATGAAAATCAACTTTTTCAGCTAATTTCTCAAGATATTCTTTTTCAAATCTGCTTTTTAAAATAGCGATGATTTTTTTTTCAATTTGCAGACGTCTGTGAATTTCAAAGTTACCATTTGCTTTTATAAAAGCAATATGTTCAAATATTTTATCATATAATTCATCGATATTTTTCTGTTCAATTGCCACAGTCGGAACAACAGGAATCATCCAAGTATGTTCATCGTGTGCTTTAAACTCAAGTGCCATCCTTAAGTCAGTCACAATCCGATCAGAATTGGGTCGGTCAGCTTTATTGACTGCAAAAACATCGGCGATTTCCATCAACCCCGCTTTCATTGCCTGTACTGCATCGCCAGATTCTGGCACCAATGTCACGACAACAGTATCGCAGGCATCGATAATATCAAGCTCGACTTGTCCGACACCAACAGTTTCGACAATTGTTACATCAAACCCAAATGCATCCATCGCCACTAAGATATTGTTCGTCGCAGCAGTGAGTCCACCCGATGCACCCCGAGTTGCCATTGACCGAAAAAAGATATTTCCATCAAGTGGGAACTCATGCATACGCACTCTGTCACCAAGTAAGGCTCCTCCTGTAAAAGGAGATGATGGGTCGACTGCGATGACTCCGACTTTTTTATTTTCTTTTAAAAATTTATGCAGGAGTGCATTGACAAGAGTTGACTTGCCCGCCCCAGGCGGACCAGTCACGCCAATCCGAATAGCATTGCCTGATTTGGCATAGAGCTTACCTAAAAGTTCACGGTAACCATCTTCACGGTTCTCGATATAACTGATAATTTTAGATAAAGCTCGTTTATCACCATTTAAGAAATTTTCTAATACTGTCATTTTCAACCAACAACTTGTTTATACAGCTGGCATAGATCCAACAGTTAGTTTAATATCTTTAAGTCTGATCTGTTTCCGTTTAATATCATTGTATGTATTGTATTCAATGACATAGACAATATCAACCAGACAACCCTTCGAAGAAATCAATCGAGCCATATCTCCAAAACCAAATCCGATAACATCAAACATCGAATCACCTTTGCGAACTTTCATCTTCAAATGGTTTTTACCAACAACATACGGTTGTCCAACAACTTCACAGTTACGAGTCATAAAAATAGGACGCATATTGTGAGGTCCAAATGGAGCGAAATCTTCAATCGAATCCATAAAGCTATCATCGATATCGTTAAGTTCAATTTCTAAATCAATATTAAGTTTTGGGACTACATCCTCGGTAGTAAGAGTAGTATTTGATACTTCTACAAACCGTTTACGGAACTCTTCTACATTTTCAGTTTTAATAGAAAGACCAGCAGCATATTTATGACCGCCATAACGGATGAGTAAATCTTCACATTTTTTAAGAGCTTCACAGAGGTGGAAGCCAGGAATCGAACGAGCCGAGCCTTTGCCTTCTCCGTCGTGCAAAGAAATCATAACAGTCGGGAGATGGTATCTTTCTACCAAACGACTGGCTACAATTCCGATGACACCTTGATGCCATCCTTCACCAGCAAGAACTATGGCATGGTCATTCGCCATATCAACAATTTCTTCCATTTGAGCAAGAGCTTCTTTGAGCGTTTTTTCGTCAATCTGTTTCCGACGTTTATTTTCTTCGTCAAGTTTACGAGCAATTTCAGAAGCAAGTTTTTCATCTTTTGTTGCCAGTAAACGGACAGCTTCATCTGCTTTACCTAAACGACCCAAAGCATTGATGCGAGGAGCTAAAATAAAGACAACTTGACCAGTTGAAATATCTTCGCCCATAAGTCCTGAGACAAAAGCCAAAGATTTCAAGCCAGGTTTTGTTGTACGAGCAATTTGTTTAATTCCAAATTTTGTAAAAATCCGATTCTCACCTACCAATGGAACTATATCGGCAGTTGTACCTAAAGCGACTAAATCGAGATGTTCATCAAGTTCTTTTTCTTCTTGGTTGAGGGTACGGAAAATCCCTTGGGCAAATTTGAATGCCACCCCAACACCTGATAACTCAGAGATATAATCACAATCAGGTTGTTTTGGATTTATAATCGCAATAGCATCAGGGAGTCCTTCTCCAGGTTCGTGATGATCGGTAATTATTACATCGATACCAATAGATTTTGCATAGGCAATTTCATCGATTGCAGTAATACCTGTATCAACGGTTACGATAAGAGAGACACCTTTTTCTTTACAAATATCAATAGATTTTTCTGCCAAGCCATAGCCTTCTGTTAATCTGTTTGGCAGATAGAAATCAACATTGGCACCAAGCTTATTGAAGATCATATAGAGTAAAGTTGTCGAAGTAATACCGTCAACATCGTAATCCCCATAGACCATAATTTTTTCATTATTAAAAAGAGCCTGAGTCAGACGTTCAATACCTTTTTTCATCCCCGTCATTTCAAACGGGTCAATGAGGTCATTCATATCAGGATTTAAAAATTTTAGAATTGATTCGGAAGTATCCAGATGCCTGTTACAAAGAATCCGAACAATACTCATTGGTAAATTTGTTTCTTTGGAAAGGGCAACTATCTTTTCCGTGTCAACCGTTTCCGCTAAAACCCATTTTAGCTGGGACGATTTTTGCATCCAGCTCATAAAACCTCCATACCGAAGAATTGAAAAAAATGCAGGAGTATAAGCCGAGTTCTGTATTTCGCCGAAACGAACAACAGCCATTTATCTAAGGCAGCCAGTTACCTGACCACATCATGCAGCCTACCCGGGAATCTAACGGAGCGAATTAACTCCTTCTTCCCCTATTTGGCCTTGCTCCCGATGAGGTTTACCAACAACAATATTACTACCATTGCTCGTGGTCTCTTACACCACGTTTTCACCCTTACCCACTAAAGCGGGCGGTCTATTTTCTGTGGCACTACTCTGTCGGATTTCTCCGCCCCGATGTTATCGGGCATCGTAATTCTGTGGAGCTCGGACTTTCCTCACATGAGATTTACATCACATGCGCGACTGTTTCTCCTGCTTTCTCAAGACTTCTAATTTATTTAATATCAACTACTTTTTCTTAATACATACGGCGGTAATTCGGAGCTTCTTTTGTAATAGAAACAGAATGGGGATGTGACTCTGACATACCCGCCGGAGAAATACGAACCATCTGTGATTTCTCTTTTAATTCTTTTAAATTTGCTGAACCGCATAAACCCATACCGGAACGTATTCCACCAACCATTTGATAGACTGTATCAGCAAGTAAACCTTTGAAAGGGACTTTTCCTTCAATACCTTCAGGAACAAATTTAGCACTTTCTTCCTGATGGTCTTGGAAGTATCTATCTTTACTACCCGCTTTCATCGCTCCAACAGACCCCATACCACGATAAACCTTAAAAGTACGTCCTTCGAAAAGAACTGTCTCGCCAGGCGATTCTTCAACTCCAGCAAAGAGTGAACCAAGCATTACCGCCGAGGATCCGCATGATAAAGCTTTCACAACATCACCAGAATAACGAATACCACCGTCGGCAATCACAGGAATATTTTGTTTGTCAGCTTCTTTAACAGCGTTCATAATAGCAGTAACTTGAGGAACTCCACCACCTGTGACAATTCGTGTCGTACATATAGAACCAGGACCGATTCCAATTTTAACAGCATCCGCACCAGCACCAATGAGTGCTTTGGTTCCTTCTCCTGTCGCCACATTACCAGCCATAACTGGAACATGAGAGAACTTATTTTTCAAAAAAGATACTGCTCTTATAACACCCTCGGAATGTCCATGCGATGAGTCAACGACTAAGATATCAACACCTGCTTCTATAAGTTGCTCAGCTCTATTTTCTAAATCAGCACCAACTCCAACAGCAGCTCCAACACGAAGTCGCCCTCGGCTGTCCTTACAAGCAAATGGATACTGGATCTTTTTCATAATATCTTTGACCGTAATCATACCTTTGAGAATACGATTATCATCAACAATCAAAAGTTTTTCGATACGGTGCTTATGTAAAATTTCTTTTGCAGTTTCTAAGTTTGTACCTTCTTTGACTGTTACTAAATTTTCTGTAGTCATAATTTCAGAAATTAAGCGATTACTTTCTTTGTGAAAACGAAGATCACGGTTTGTAAGAATCCCGACAAGTTTCCCATCTTCAGTAATTGGAATACCAGAGATAGAAAAACGTTTCATCACTTCCAGAGCATCGCCAATTGTTTTATGAGGAGTCATCGTTATTGGATCAACAATCATCCCTGACTCTGACCGTTTAACTTTATCAATTTCAGAAGCCTGTATTTCTGGAGAAAGGTTTTTATGTACAATCCCAATCCCACCTTGACGAGCTAAGGCAATTGCCAAGCGAGCCTCGGTAACGGTATCCATCGCAGATGACACAATAGGAATATTAAGTTTGATATCTTTTGCAATTGTTGTTGCAATGTCAATATCTTTTGGTAATACATTTGAATATGCTGGTACCATAAGGACATCGTCAAACGTCAAGGCTAAATCATCTAAAATCTTTTTTGTCATAACAGTAACTTACCTGATTCTTAATTAATAATTATGCTGAAATATCAGCATCCCAATATAATAACCTACCACAGTTGTCGCACGTTAATATTTTCAAAGCTTTTTTAATTTCCTGAACTTTTTTGGGTGTCAAAGTTTTAAAACAAGCACCACAAGCACGGCTTTTCACAGGAACAATAGCGGAGCCACCTTTACCTTTTCGCACTCTATCATAGATAGAAAATACTTGACGGGAAATTTCAGTTGTGACAGTCGCACGTTCACCATTTTTAGCAGATACTTTGTCACCAATCGTGTCAATCTTTTCCTGCAATATAGCCAATTGTTTGCTATTGTTATCTTTGATATGAGATAATTTTTCTTTGTATTCATTGATATTGGCTTCAAGTGTCGAAATCAATTCAATTGTTTCCAAAAGATCAGTTTCCATAGAGGAAATACCTTTTTTAATCATATCAATTTCAGCAACTAATGCGTCATATTCTTTATTGGTTTTAATCGACATCATCTGTTGTTGATATTTTTGCAAATCAACTTCTTTGGTTTTCACTTCAAGCTCAAGGGTTTTTTGCTTAAGATTCGCATCTTCCAAATCAGACATTGCTGTTTCATACTTCAATTGTGATTCAGCAAGTTCTCTTTTGAGATTCTCCATCATATCAGGAAGATACTCTTTGGAACGTTCTAATTCACCGAGGAAGTAATCAATTTCTTGTAGTTTTAATAAATTATTTAGATCTTGCTGCATTGTATGCCTCCATGCAGATATGTATAAACTGTTTTTTTCATATACAAAAAAACGCATCCAATCTGTTTAACCAGATGAATGCGTTTTAATCTTTTATCCTCATATGGTGTGCCATTCCAATGAGCTGAACTTTATTGTCTCGCAATATTATTTTCTTCAATGTTACAATCATATTCAATCCGAGCTCTTGTGAGCTACATTAACAACCTTTCAAAATGTTTCATACTCTCTCTATCGGCTTTATTCCCAACAAATCCAGCGAGGGAACAATTATGGGCCCTGCAGGACTCGAACCTGCGACCCGCTGATTATGAGTCAGCTGCTCTAACCAACTGAGCTAAGGGCCCGAAATAATAAAGCCAAGTCTGAAATAATAAAGCATTTACAGGACATCGTCAAGCCTAATTCTCAAAAACTGAAAAATAATTTGTGGTTCTAAAACAGGACAAAGCAGACAAACATTGTCAACACACTAATAGCATACAAGATAAGAACTTAGACAGCAACAATAAACACCATTATGCGGGTTGTTTGAGATTCTCAATCGCTTTTTCAATCATCGAAGTCTCACATGCGTAAGAAAATCTAATCGACGGCTCATCATCGTAGAAAATATCGCCAGGAACACAGCCCATTGAGTAATTATCAATCAGATAATTTACTAAATCCCATGATGATTTATCCCAATCATCGGTGATTTTTGCATATAAATAAAATGCTCCACCTGGAGGAGTCTCGCATTTGAGAAATTGCGTCTGATTAACACCTTCAAACAAAAGATCCCGACGTGTTTTGTATGTCTTGACCATTTCAACGACACAATCCCTTGGTCCTTCAAGAGCTGCAATCCCACCATATTGAGTAGGTGTCGAAACACCATTGATTGTATACAGAATCATTTTTTTCATATTATTAGCAAATTCATCCGATGAACACACAGTATAACCCAACCGCCAGCCAGTCATTGCGAATGATTTTGAAAAAGTAAAAGCGGTGATAACTTTATCCTGTACTTTTTTAGGAAAATCAGAGGCAACTTCACCTAACGAGTAGTGCTTTTGGTCATAAATAATATCTTCATACGCTTCATCGGAAACAACATAGAGGTCATATTTTTCCGCAATCTGTAATAGAGCTTTTAAATCATCTTTGGTCATCACTCCACCAGTTGGATTATGAGGCGTATTGATTAAAATCGCGGTTGTCTTGTCAGTTATTTTAGATTCCAACTCAGCCATATCCCAACGATAGGCAAGTTCTGGCTTGAGCTTCACTTTGACAAGCGTCCCACCCGAGAGCTCAATCATTGAGCCAGTTGCAGTCCAGTTCGGTTGTGGGATAATAACTTCGTCGCCTTGGTTTAAAATTGTCCGAAAGGTAGCGTACAAAGCGTGCATACCGCCATTGGTTACGACAATTTTATCGAGACCATCAATATTTTTAATATTATTCTTTTCTATGATCTTTTTCAAAATTGCTTCTTTGAGCGGTTTAATCCCCGTAGATGCAGCGTAGTGGGTATGGTTATCAACTAATGCTTTTGCCATTGCTTCTTTAATATGGACAGGAGTATCAAATGATGGTTCCCCTGACTCTAAACGTAAAGGGCTATCAAGTTGCAAGAGCCTGTCTCTGACTGAGACAATACCCGAAAAAATAATTTCCCTCAATTGGTTGTTCATAATTCTACCTCTATAATTGTTTCATTAATTTCATCAGCTTGAGCGATAAGAGAGCCATCAGGTGCTACAACCATCGACGAACCTCCGAACTCATTGGTGCCATCATCACCAACAGCGTTAATTCCAACAACTGTAAGTTTAGTTTGGACTGCTCTTTCTATCAGAAGTTCTTTCCAAGCATCAATTCGTATTCGTGGAAAGGCTGCGGGAATTATTATTATATCAGCCCCCATCTCTTTCAAGATATCATAATGATTTGGAAAACGGACATCATAGCATATAGAGACACCAATCTTTTTTCCATCAATATCAAAAAGTACAGGTTTCTCACCAGCAGTAAAATGTTCGACCTCATTCATTGGCTCAAACAAATTAACTTTGTCATAGATTTGGACATCAGACTTCCCAAATGAGATATATGAATTGTACAACTTGTTATTTGCGATACGAGGAGTACCTAATAATATTGAAAATGAGTATTTTTGAAATTTCTCAGATAGTGTCTCAACAGGTTCAATTTTTCTATTTTCCATTCCATTATATAGACATCCCGTAGTCGCCAATTCCCCAAACAAAACAACATCTGTATCAGAGTCAGAAAGATGCTCTAAAAAGTCATAATAATCGTTATTTTGTATATCTTTTTGTACGATACTTAATTTCATTTTTATTGCTGTTGTTTGAGTTAGAAAAATATTACAATCGTCTTTTTGTTGAAAAGATCTATCTCTTATATGCGGTAAAAAACATCTGTCTACATATATACAACGATAATGAGAAAAGTCAATAAAGCAGGTAAAAAAAGACACCTATTGTTCTCTTTATCTAACACCAAAGAAGCATCTCTCCTTTAGAACAGTTAATATTCTAAAGATAAGACCGATATTAAACATTAGTAATTGTACCACATAATTGAAGATTTAAAAAAGGTGTAACAGATGGCAACAATACTTGTAATAGATGATGAAGAAATGATTTGCTCTCTCGCAGAAAGAATTCTAACAAGAGATTCACATACCGTCCTCACAGCCGAAGATGGCACCTCTGCCATCTCACTTTTTCATAAAAACCATAAATCAATAGATGTCGTCTTAGTCGATATGCTTTTAGATGATATGAACGGAATCGAAATTCTGACTGAACTTCGGAAAATATCTCCAAATATCCCAGGAATATTTTCAAGTGGGAATTCATACAATAATGATGACATCCCTGCGGAGTTAAACTGTCACCTCTATTTCCTCCAAAAGCCATACAGAGCTAAAGGTTTAACTGAATTAGTTAATTCTATTTTAACAACTGCATAATTATTCGTTTACCTTCATAATATTTTTATATATATTTTCACTTCCCTTCGTCACTTAAAAAGGAAAGTAAAAATATGTTTTATACAATAAAATCTATTCTCTCAATTCTATTGATAAGCTTAGCACTACAAAGTGCTGTACATGCTGACAGTATAAAAAAATATAACATTGGTTATTTTGAAGCTGGGCAGTATGATGTCCATTCTATTTTACAGGATGAATATTTTAAGCAACTGGAACTAATGCTTCCAGATTCGGTGCAACTCGTTTCTATACCCGAGGGGTTTCGCTCTGCCGAATGGGACAGGAAAAAATCGAAACAGATGGCTGCACAATTGGCAGCACAAAACAATATCGATATTATGTTAGCTTTTGGCCCTTGGGTTGTACAAGATTTACTTGAAGCTGGGTTTGAGAAGCCGATAATCGGAATGCATCAGTTTAATCCAAAAGCAGAAGGATTGCTTGATGACCATGACCGCCCCATTGCTAAAAATCTGACTGTGCATTTTAGACCGGGCAAAACTGTTGATGACATTCTTACACTCATGAAAATTAAACCTCTTAAAAAACTTGGTGTGCTTTCTTTTCCATCAGATGACAGTTCTCTTTCTTTGGATAAACATATCACGTCAATTGGAAAACAATACGGTTTTGAGGTTGTCACCGCAACTGAATTTGACAACAAGGGAACCTTTGCCTTCTACAAGTCATATGCCAAAATCCGTGATGCTCAAGTTGATGCTATTTACCTCTCTCCACTATGGGGGTTAGCATCTGAAAAAATTCCACAATTTTTTGAAATGCTCAATAGAGAAAAACTGATGTCATTTACAGACGAAGGCTCTTTGCTCATACAAAATGGTGCAACTGCAACCAACAATTATTTTGGGCTTGTATCAGAAGCATATTTTAATGCGTACAAAACTATTGAAATTCTAAATGGAGTTACTCCCTCAGAGCTACCTGTTATTTTCCGCTCTGGAACTCATATTGCTTTAAATAAAAATTCAGTTGAAAGATGTAATATTACGATGCGTTCGCAATTATTTAATAATTATGAAATCATTGAGGATAGAAAAACAGTTGGAACTCAAGTTGAAAGCTTAAGTGAAATAGTTCATCGTGGAATAAGTCAGAATCCTTTGATTTTAGCACAGTCAGACAAAATTGATGCTCTCGATGCTTCAATTGGCATTTCTAAATCAGCATACAAACCACAATTATCTGCTAATGCCGAGTTTGACTATATTGATAATAATTTGCAGTCAAATTTCCATAACTATGTTAAAAATGAAATTTTCAAATCATCTCTCAACATGTCTCAGACAATTTACTCTAAAGAAAAGTTAAAAAACATCCAAGCAGTAAAAGAACTTAAAATAGTCGAACAACGAGCTCATGAAATTGAGAAACTTAATTTAGAACGTGCACTTTCATTGGCATATTTAGCGAACCTCCGTATTCAAGAAGAAAGTAAAGTTATCCAAAATCTTCGCAATATGGTTTCATACAATATTGAGTTACTACGAGCCAAGCAAATAGCTGATAAAACTGACTCACTCAGTCTGCTACGTTTGGATATGTACCGTTACCATCTTACTCTCGCTTATATCAAAAACAATCGGGCACAAAAAACAGCCAAGATCGGCTTAAACAGTTTGTTAAATCTTCCTTATTCTGAACCACTATTTTTTGATAAAATCTATTTTTCAGAAAATTCATTTATTGAATTTGAATCTCCAATTATATCAAAACTACAAACCCATTCTTCACAAGATGAAATTGAAAACAGACTTCTTGAAAAAATGCTCACTCAAAATGCCTCACAAGCAAAAGCCGATGCCCTTATCAATTACAATAAAGCTTTGCTTGAAAAAAGTGCTTCATCCTTTTTCCCTGAATTCTCTTTGCATGGTTCCTTGCTCTATTCTGATTTTCAAGAAGAAACTATCTATTTTCAGGAAAAAGATTTCTCATGGTATGTCGGTGGAAAAATCAGCTTACCACTTTTCTTAGGTGGTAAAAGACACAACCAAAAGAAGCAAACCGCTGCTCTCTTAAGCGAATCTGAATATCAAAAAGATATTATCTCATTGACGACAATGAAAGAAGGCTTAACTTCATTTCAGAACTTTACTCGTTTCACCGAACAGATGACTCCTTCATACCAAGCAAAACAACGAGCCTATAGCTCTCTTGATATTGCGAACAGACAATATTATAAAGATGAACTTTCAACTACTGACTTCCTGGCAATAATAGAAACAACTCTCGAAACTGATTTACAATTCATACAAATTAGATACAACTACTATACTGCAATGGCTAAAATTGTTCATGATTTAGGTATTATTGTAAGTGATTCATATTCTGATTTTGTAGTAAAATTTCATGAAGAATTAGAGTATTAACATAATAAATAGAGCCAAAGTTTGTAAATAAAATATGATAAGTACAATACAACAAAGGCAGTTCGCATAATAGCATAATTCTTGTTATCTTTAAAAGACGGAGCTGGTTCACCTTTTTTTACTTTCTGAAATACCCGATAGTAAACAAGCAATGAAACTACTGTAAAAAAGAGAGTAAAATAAGTTGTTGTCTCAATCCCAAACGGAAATCGTATAGTTGATGAACCTAAAAGAAGTGCAATTGATGCAAAAGTATATTTCCCTGTCAGATTAGATGGTACAACAATCTTACGACCTTTAAGAAGTAACCAGCCCGCAAACACAATCAGTAGGTCTCTCCCTAATATAATGCCTGCCAACCATAATGGAAACTCCCGAAACAGGATCAGGAAAACCAACATAATAATAGCAAATATTTTATCGCAAATAGGGTCAAATGCAACCCCGAAATCAGAAACAAGATTCATCTTTCGAGCGATATACCCATCTAATGCATCTGATATCCCAGCAAAAAACATCAAAACCAGAGCCGTATAAGTAGCCAGTTCACTGTCTATATAGAGACAATAGCCTATGACAGGAGTTATTAAAACTCTAAAAAGAGAAATCAGATTTGGAAGTAAAAATATTTCTTTTAACATATTGTTACCATAGAACAAATAATAAGTTAAAATTAATCGCTCTACAACTGTTTTTTATATTTTGCAATCATCATTTTTATAGTATGCTCAACTATGAGAAAAATTGACAAAACTGAATTCCATCCACTTTCAATTGAATATCTGACTCAGACAAATATCTTACACCGAAAAAAACATGGTCAATATTTCACTCCTAAATCAATCCGTGAGCAATTAATCTCATTATTGCCTAAAATAAAATCACCAAAAGTGCTGGACCCCGCCTGTGGTACAGGCGAATTTTTACTCTCGGCGGCAACTTATTGGTCAAATGCATCATTATATGGATGGGAAATCGATTCAAAACTTGTAAAAATAGCTCAATCAATCATTCCTCAGGCTGAATTTTCAAACATAAATTCGCTTACTTCAATGGAAAAAGATAAATTTGACTTTATAATTGGTAATCCTCCCTACTTTGAAACACAGCTTTCAGACGAACAAAAGAAACAATTTCATGAAATTTTAGGTGGGAGAATGAATATCTTCTCTCTCTTTATTAAGCTCAGCCTTGACCTTTTAAAAGAGAATGGTACTCTCGGATTTGTCGTTCCACCATCAATGAACAACGGTGCCTATTTCAAAAATTTACGAGAATTCATTACTAACCGAGCTGAAATAAAGCACCTAAAAATCATCTCATCATCATCAATTTTTTCAAATGCTCAGCAACAAGTGATGCTACTCATCCTAAAAAAACAGAAAAATCGAGGAAAATATGTTTTCACAAGAAATAATATTTCGATTTTTTCTCCAAATACTGAGAAATTAAAACAGCTATTTCATCAAAAATCGACACTTTTTGAAGCTGGTTTTAAAGTCAAAACAGGTTCAATTGTCTGGAATAAAAACAAAGAAAAACTGACAAATTCTGATGAAAATTCAAAATTACTCATCTGGTCTCACAATATCGGAGACGGAAAACTAACCCTACATAACAGCCAAAAACCGCAATATATAGAATCTGAAAAAAATGAATCGGGACCCGCAATTGTAGTCAATCGGATTACTGGAACCTCCACAAATCCAAAAATCAAAGCAGTTTTTCTCCCAAAATCTGCTCGCTTTTTAGCTGAAAATCATGTAAATATTATCACTCCACCAGCTACAATAAATGGTAAAAAAGTCACAATTCGACTACTCAAATCTATTACAAAACAGATAGCATCGACTCGAACTAAAGAGATAATCAGCCTCATTTCAGGAAATACTCAGCTCTCAAAAACCGAACTTTGGAAGCTAATTCCACTTGACATTTAACGACCGCTCTGCCATTTTGACAGCCCTTTCGAGACTATAATAACCCTACTTTACACTTACAGATTGCATGACAACCATAAGACTTAGAGGCACGAATACAACCTTAACTTCTACCCGCTATTTGACCAACCACGATACTATACTTATCCACATTTCCACAATTAGCCCCTTTAACTTTTATACCAAATGGTCTCTTTCCATACATTTTAGAGTAAATTAAAAAGTCACCATTATACCTTAAAATACGAATAAATACCTAACACCTCAAACCAACATCTTCCTTTAATATCGCCTATTTTCAGTAAGTCTAACCATCTCAAACAAACCATTCTCTCATATTGAAATCCCCTAAAAGCTGTATGACCTCTTTTATTTACTTAATATATCCAACAGGCTATTTAAGAACTATCACATAAATTTGTAGTAATTCAAGGCTCACAAGCCCCCAAAAGACCTACTACTTTACCCTAAGCAATTCAACTCTCTCGACATACTTAGAGATAATATGAGATATGAATATTCACATTTTCATCAATAAATTCTACATATTAATTATTAACTATATGGATAAGATAGTATTGTAATGGCATTTGAAAGAGTCTAATTTTGTTACTACGTATTACCGTATGACAGTATTATAAAATAAAACTTGACAAAAGCGAGATAAATGTTATGTTGAGTGCGTCTAGGGAATTAGTTGCAAGATTAGTTCGCTTCTGTTTTGAGTCCGTCGAACCTTCGTAACATAAGTGTCAACTTACTGTTACAACCATTAAGCCTCTTATAAACAGTTTTAAAGAAATTACTTTAATTTAAGTCAGAGTTACATCTTTCTTCAATACTTTGTAATTTCGTACATAATTCAAATTAGATATATACTTGTATATACTTAATTTGTCGGGGACCGAACTCCCGCTCATTTTTATGAGATATAGTTTGGATTCGAATGGTAATTATCATCTTTAATTTTCACTCGATAATTACTTCAACTTAAATGACCTTTATTTTTTAAAGGAGCATTCTAATGATGCAAAAAAGAAGCACACTTTCTTTGTTGCTGATCTCCTTTATACTGGTATTTGCTTTAACTGTTTCTGCTCAACAAGTAACTTTTGAGAGTAAGACGGTGGCTCGCTGCGAAACCCAGGTTTTAAATGTAACTGTAGATAACCCAACTGATGTTGGAGCTGTTGAAGTTGTATTTGAAATCACTGGAACTGGCGGTTCATTTTTTGATGCAGTTAATGTTAATTGGGATGCTGGTTTTGGTGTATTAACGAATCATATCGTTGACATGTCTGGTGTTGATAATGTTTCCCCTGATACTATTCGTATCGCGGCAATGTTAATTGATGCTGGTGATGTATGCCTGTCAAGTGGGCAGACTGTAATCGCTCAAGTTGAATTTACTACCAATGACAATTGTGAAGGTACAATTGAACTTGCTGGCGGAACTGTTTCATGTCCATCATTTGACATCTCTACCCAATTCTCTGATTGCGGCGGTACAGCAGTTATTGCTGCCGTTGTAAATGCAGGTACAGTAACAGTTACAAATCAAGCTCCAACAATTGCTGTCATCGCTGATGATTCAATTGGTTGGGGAACTACTCACGTCAGCAATGCTGTTGGCGCGGATTTTGACTTACCAAATGGTTGTGAAGTGTTAACATATTCTGTTGTAGCTGGCCCTGCCGCTTTAACAGTAAACGCCTCTTCAGGTACTATCAACTGGGCAACAACTGGAGCCGATATCGGTTCTCATTCTGTTGAAATCCAAGTTGAAGATGCTTGTGGTGCGACTGCTTCCACAACTTACTCTATATGTGTTACTAATGAAGCTCCAGTCATCACATGTCCTGCTGATTCCTTAATCGCTTTAGGTGCTACCTATTCCGGTTTTGCTACAGCAATTGACGCTGATGGTGGCCCATCTGCTTTATTATATTCTATGACTTTCACTGGTCCTGGCTCACCAACTATTGATGCTGCCACTGGTGAAATTACATGGGCAACTATATTTGATGATTCCTACAAAGGTACTCATACATTTACTGTTATTGCTACTGATGGTGGTAATATCGACGCTCCATGTGCTCCAGCTAATGCTGACACTTGTTCTTTTGATGTGACTGTAGTTAACTTCTTAATTACTATTGAGAAGACTCACGGTACTATTCAAGGTCAAGGACAAGCTGTTGAAGTTACTATGCAAAATTCAGGATTTGAAAACTATCCAATGGGTGGTTTTGACTTCGTATTCGCATATGACGCTTCTGCTTTAACATTCCAATCTGCTGACCCAGGTCAATTCTTGGTTGATTGTGGATGGGAATACTTCACTTACCGTTATACAGCTAATGGTAACTGTGGAACCGGCTGTCCTTCAGGCGAAGTCCGCGTTACTGCTATTGCTGAAACTAATAACGGTCAAGGTAACCACCCTGATTGTTTCACTAATACTGGTGCAATCTCTAATCAGTTAACAGTATTGAACTTCTTAGTCACTAATGACCGTACTTTCGAGTGTATGTATGCTCCTGTACAGTTCTATTGGTATGACTGTGGTGATAACACTATTTCTGATGTTTCTGGTGATCAATTATTTATCAGCAACCATATCTACAACTTTGAAGATACTTTAGGCAACTATAGTGTCGACTTAGCTGCTGATGTTGCTTTCCCATCATACTTTGGTGCTAACAGCACTTGTGATATCGCTTTAGACGACGGTAAACCGGATCCACTCCGTTTCATCGACTTCGTTAATGGTGGTGTTGATATCGTATGTGCGGATTCTATTGATGGCCGTGGTGATCTTAACTTAAATGAAATCGATTATGAAATTGCTGATGCTGTTTTATATTCTAACTATTTCATTTATGGTATCTCAGTATTTACTGTCAATGTTGACGGTCAAATTGCTGCTTCTGATGTTAACGCTGATGGTCTTACTTTATCAGTTGCTGATTTAGTATACATTATCCGTGTTCTCGTTGGTGATGCCAACCCGTATCCAAAAGAAGTTGTTAACGAAGCTTCTTACATTAACGCAAAGTATCAACATGATGCTGGTGTTATCTCTATTGTAAACAAAGAAGTTAAAATCGCAGCTGCTCATATTATCGTTGCTGGTGACGTCACTCCGACTTTACTTGCTGATAACATGACCATGATGTCCAACTTTGATGGTACAAACACTCGTATTTTAGTTTATTCTCTTGAGAATAACAACTTTACTGGTGACATGATTGACGTTGGTAACAACGAAATCATTTCTTTAGATATGGCTGATAATAGTGGTGACACTGTTGTTGCTAAATGGATTCCAAGTAACTTTGATGTTGCTCAGAACTATCCTAACCCATTCAACCCTACTACAACTATCGACTTCTCTATTCCTGTGAACGCTGATGTTGCTATGACTATCTACAATGTAAATGGTCAAAAAGTAACAAGCTTCTCTGGAACATTTGAAGCTGGTATTCATTCTTTCGAATGGGATGCATCTAATGCCGCATCTGGTGTTTACTTCTACCGCTTATCAGCTGGTGATTTCACTGCTGTTAAGAAAATGGTATTGTTGAAATAAACACTTTGTTTGATTATTCCCTGTCTTCACAGACAGTGATATAGATTCATATTGCTGCGATGTAATTATCGCAGCAATAATTGCTTAATCTGATTGCGAGATCAGAGGAAGCAAGTTGACTTTCAGGAAAAGTTTTTGGTCCATCGATTGCGGTTCGATTAAAACTACTGCTGACAGACAACTTTAAAAGCTAACGTTGCTTCATGAGAAATTACCAGACGACACACCTGGTATGTTCTTACTATGTGAAGCTCGACGATATACGAGT
>JAJRQO010000028.1 GCA_024280215.1 Candidatus Zixiibacteriota bacterium | reverse complement strand
AAGCTGTTTAATGTCTTTTTTTCTTGAGCCTCTATAGAGTTGCGTCCAAACGATGTGGAACTTGCAAGTAGTGAAATCATCACTACGCAAATCATACAAAATTGAAGTTTTTTTATCATAACACCTTACTCACTATATGAATTATTATTTTTCTACTTTTGTATATATGACTTCTTTAGTCACTACCTTAATAGTAGGGTCGAATATAATACAATAACTGAATCTATGGCAAGTAATTATAGTATAAATTCTATAAAAAAAGCGGTGATTTCACCGCTTTTTTATACTTATATTTGATGTTAACAGCCACAAGGTGGAGCACCACTATTAAACATAAATGCGACTAATAATACTATATCTGAAATATCAATAGCTCCAGAACAATTCACATCGCCAAGTTCAATAGGTGATGGGGGAGTACCACCATTAAACGAATACTCTACCAACTGGACTAAATCTGAAATATCAATTCCACCATCATTATTGGCATCGCCTCTAACTAAACAATTAGGAATCGACACTATCCCAGACTCATAGACGACATCGTAAGCAATTGCAGTCCCTTCAAACTCAGCAGTATACGAAGTGTAACCATCTAATGATAAAATTACAGAATCACCTGCAGCAGCTGTATTACCAACAGTAAAATACATCTTCAAGACATCACCTTCACCAATAGGCAAATCAGGTGTTTCGTTGATAGGATTGTTTTCAAGTCTATACGTGAAACGTTTATTCCAAGCATCATATTGAATATATTGCTGGATATCAAAATAATCTGTACGACAACCAACTGTAGACATAGAATCTGGAGTCAATGACAACCCACCTCCATACTCAATTGGTATATAAATTCGGTTAAGCGGATAATTGTTTCGAATGCGAACAGTTACGACAACAGTTTCTCCTGCTACAGTTTCTACTGGAGCGATAGACATTGTGTCCGCAAGGGCAATAATATAACTCGTTTGATTTAGTGTCTTAAGTTGACCGTCAGCATCAATTTGTAATGAGACATCAAAGGTTCCTGGAATATTAAAAGTGTGTGCTGGAGATTGTACACTTGCATTAGTCCCATCACCAAAGTCCCAATTCCATGACAGAACATTTAAGACTGAGTTTCCGACAAAATTAACAGGTAATGGAACCCAACCCCAAGATGTATCTACAGTAAAACCAATTTCAGGGTTCGGAGCATAAATGCCAACAGCATCCCACGCTTTAGAAACTTGTATTGTCCACATATATGTTGAGTCAAGATCATTGGCGGCTGAAATTGTTCCAAAGGCAGCTTCTTCGTATGTAGAATTATCTGTCCAATACGCTTCATTGGCACGATAGGCAACTTTAATTGCATTGGCGACACCAATCCCATCTACTGTAACACCATTATGAACGCCACCATCAGAAAGAAGATAAAACCATTTATTTCCAACACCACTATTAGTATGAACTCCACACCAATCATTTGTGTTTTGAGGTGTACAGCTTAAGACATCGACCCAGTATTGGTCAGTTGGCCCGTAAGTGTCAGGGTCACCATAAGCGTGTGGGTTAGATGCTGAACGAAAACCGGAACTGGCGAGAGAAATATTTTCACCCATATTCCAGTCAGGTGAATCGTACTGAGGATAAGCAAATTCAAAAGCCATTCCCATCATGTCAGAAAAAGATTCGTTTAATGCACCAGCTTCTTTTTGATAGATTAAATTTGAGGTATATTGAGTGACTGCGTGACCCCATTCATGAGCAATAACATCTGGGCTACCAGCCAGTGAGTTTAAGCCCGAAGAAGCACCCCATATGACAATCTGGCTTCCGTTCCAATATGCATTATTAGTTCCCTCGGCAATATATTCAACAGTAGTATTCATAGAGCCACCACTGTTATTAAATCCGTTTCTCCCAAGTTCTGATAATAACCAATCATAAACTAACCCTGTATAAAACTGTCCATCAACAGCAGCAGCCTGTGAAGAAGCTGTCCAGAAGTTATCTGTATCTGTTCCGACCGTACCAGGTAACGAAGATGAAGTAATATAGGTTCTAATAATACTCCCCGCTGGCATCTGACCATTATGACCATGTATATTATTATTTAGCCGACGAGTGTAGTCTATCATTTTATATGTTGTGCCATCAAAGTCAGTGTCGATATGGTCATAGGCATTGCCCATAACTCCGATACCAGATCCAATAGCTTCAGTGCTCATAATTCTATTCGCTTTAAAAATAATATCGCCTGTATGAGCATTAACGAAATATTCCCATCTTCCCATTGGGAAATCAGTAACAATAAACAACCTCCAACTCAAGTACATTTGCCCTTCCCAAGGGAAAACAACAAGTTCGGCTTCGTTTGAGGTGCCTGTTCCAAAAAATGATTCTAAATCGACAGATGCATTATTGACCGCTTCAAATGAAGTCACTAATGGAGTATAGTCGACAGTAATATCTTTAACAAGAGTTCCGTTTACCGTCTTAATCTTGTTCTCTTTATTAAAATGAGTAAACAACTGCCCAGTCATAACAGGAAGCCCATGATAACTTTGCCTGAATTTTACATGAGTCATCCCATAACGATCATGAATAACATCTTCAACAGTAAGTTCTTCTAACGGATTTACTAATGAAAGTGTACTTTTATGCTCATCAAAAAAATTATATGATGCAGAAATTTCATTTCCAATAGCAGCCGAAACAGAAAGCTCACCCTCTATATGTACAGCACCAGATTTGTTTACTTTGAAAAAGTCAACTCGTGGTGCAGTTTTAAAAGATTGCAGAGATGCCGCCTGAATAGTGACAACTCCAAAAACTAAAACCAATAAACTAAAAATCGTATTTCTAAAATTCATGTTACTCCTCTTTTCGTCCATGAATAAATTATTAAAAACAACTCAACGGTGGAGGTCCACTTGGTACCCCAAATGAGTATTCAACCAATAGAACTATATCTGAAATGTCAATTCCTCCAGATGCATCGATATCTGCTTCCTCAATACATTGAGGTGCAGGACCACTCGGTACACCAAAAGAATAACTAACTAAATATACTAAATCAGAAATATCAATCGCATCCGACAGGTCGCCATCAACATTTCCTCTGATACCTTTACAACATCCACCGATGACAATAGTTCCATTTTCAAATTTTGTGTCGTAGTCGCCAAATGGTGACTTCACATTTGGTACCGTTGTATTATAACCGTCAGTAATAATCTGATTCATGTCACCCTCAACTGATGCGGCACTGGTAGTGAAATATAATTTCAGCACCTCACCATCACCTGCAGGAAGATTAGGCGATGTACCAACTGCCGATGCTTGAAGCAATACTGTAAACCGTTTATTCCACGCATCAAACTGAATGTATTGTTGTTCTTCAAAATAATCCGTCCTACATCCGACAGTAGAGAACGAATCGATAGTCAACGCAATATCTCCATCATGTTCAATTGGGATTTCAATTTGACTCACATCAACAGTATTATTTAAAGATATCGAGATGACAACACTCTCTCCAGGAGTTGTTGTAATTGAATCTGCTCGCATTGTGTCAGCAAGAGCTACAATGTAACTTGATTTGGTTCTTTGACGAACATCGCCAGCTGCATCAATTTCAATACCAACCGAGTATAAACCTTTATCTTGGTAAGAATGAATAGGTGATTGTATAAACGATGAGTCACCATCACCAAAATCCCACGTCCATGTATCAACTGGCAAACCAGATGAAGCCGAAAATTGAACATCAAATGGAACCCATCCAAATTTTATATCAGCACCAAATGAGATACCGACTAATTCATCAACTGAACCTTGTAAGTCGGGGAGAGGACCAATGTTTTTTGATGATGGTGCTTGAGGCGTTGAGAAATCTGTTAAATAAGCTCGTATCTCATTATGATCTAATACACGTCCATGATTTGCTTTACTGACACCCTCTAATACCGCACATGCACCTGTAATAATTGGTGATGCTGAGGAAGTTCCAGCAAAGTTAGCTGTATAATGTTCATTTGAATTCCCGCCAAATAAATCACCATACCCTAAGCTATAGACATCCCATGTGCCGAATCCATGTACATCGACTCTTTGACCATAATTTGTAAATGATGCAGGTTCATGAATGTTGCTTGATGCTCCTACTATAATTGCTCCAGAAAAACGAAATGCTGGGTCAAACAAAGAACCATATAATAAAACATTGTCAAAATCTTCGGCACCATTGCCAGCAGCTTCAACAATAATTCGTCCCATAGCAGAACCAGTTAAAATTGCGTCAAAACTATCCTGCCAATATTCCACGCAGACATATCCTTTTTGATCTGCACGAGCTGTATCATAGTGAGGGCCTGGGGCATGTAATTCAATGAGAATAACATCGCCTGTATCAGAGTTTGCGACGGCTGTATTTATGGCTGCGGATGTTGACATCGAGCCAATAGAAACCGTTCCTAAATTAACTTCAAAGGCAATTCCTGTCATTCCAAATCCATTGGAGTCAGCCGCAATTTCGCCTAATACAGCTGTACCATGATTCCACCAACTGGCATCATTTAACTTGCTACCTGCTATATGGAAATCTTCTACACCACCATGTAAATCTTCATGAGTTTGAATCCAGTTCCCCTCAATATCAATAACTTTAATATTTTCACCACGTCCACCTGGTACTCCCCATGCATAGTATGCATCAATTCCAGTTGGAGCAGCTTCAAGGTAGTATTGTCCAGATTGAAAATCAGGTGTTACTTTTATCTCTTCAGTGTTTTCAATAGTAGCAAGTTCAGGATAAGGAGCAAAGTACGCCGTTTCGATTAGAACCGATTTATTGAGTTCATTTATTCTTTCAAGTTTTTCAGCATCAGTCATTGATTCGTCTAAGTCTACTCTCTGATATAATGATAAATCAGGTAATTCAATACCAGAACGTTCCATACCAAATTGTCGCATTTCATCAAGTTTATTTTTTGATAATTCAAAATGTTGCCTTATTGGAAGTGGTTTTCCATTAAAGGCAATTATTTTGTTGAGATTATCCCATTCATTTGAGGAACCGATAAAGCCACTTTTGTTCATTTGAGGTTGATTCATACCCTCAACAAATTTAAAAACAATTTGTGTAGTATTTAGATTTTGGGGGATTGAGGTGTAAACTGGTTGTGGTAAAACTACTCTTTTGAGTTCGTAACCTTTTGCGTTTGATGCAATTGGGGCTAAAATAAATGAAAGAAGACATGCCAAGCATGCTATTTTCATGGCTGATTTTCTCTTTGGCATAAGAAACCTTTGTTGTTTAGATAGTTATGGTAAGTACTACCTGACAACATATACAATATATTATATTTGGCAACATTTATTTAAAAAGTGTATATTATGCGGTTTTTTATAATTCTGGTGGTGGAGGCCCGTCGGTGAACATATAAGCAACAAGACCAACTAAGTCTGCTATATCTAAAGATTGGTCATCATTAAAATCACATATAAATGAGCTGAAATCGCATGATGTTGCATCTATAAACATACATTGAACCATGAGTACTAAATCTGCAATATCAATTTCTAAGTCGCTATTGATATCACAATTTAGAAAGCCATTAGTTGTTGGTAATTTTACGGTAATTGACCCATCGATAACCTTTACTATATTTGAATCTAAAAGCCCAATCACCGTTGAATCATAGTGGACAAAATCATAGCCCAATAATGTGTCGACCACTTCGACCCATGTAGAACAGACAGCATTATTCCATAAAGTACAATTATAATATGATGTATCCACTACCGTATCAGGTATCACGCCGAGTGAATTACCTATTGGGTCAGAAAAATCAGTAGGTATTTCAAATGTAAGTTGAGAAGTGAGCGATAATGTTGTATCAGGAGATGCCGTTATAAGATATGGTATTCGAATGACAATACCACCTTGTTGAGGTAAAATACCAGAGACATTCCCAGTAACCCCAAAAATATCTGCTATACATCGAAACCAATACTCACTTTGATTTGAAGCTTTGTCAATAACTTCTTTATATTCAAAGTTTTCTACTAATGTACCTGTCGAGTCATACCCTGCTCCTGAAAAATCAAATAAGACTAAATCAGGACGACTACTTCTTAAGACAAATTGAAAACCAAAAATTTCACTATTATATGTATCCATGTAAACAGAAACATAACCAGAATCACCAGCAGTGACTAAAGTGTCGGAAACTTTCATAACTAATTCAAGTTGTTCAGGATTTGAAAGAGGGCTTGATACTGTGAAAAGATGCAGAGCAATTGATAATAAAAACAAACCAAACAAATTTCTAACTGACATACAATTTCTTTCAATTTCTAACAGTTATGCTTTATTCAATTGATCAATTATGCGATAGTTGTGCTTTCAGTTTATGTTGGTCAGTACAATACAAAAGATACCTGAAATTGTTTTTATGTCAAGATATAAATAACTCAAACTAATATGCCTCTTAGTCTAAAATTTACTCAGCACACATACACGTACTTTTATGGGAATACAATATTTACAAGTATATATGGTAGGGCTTGTATTACGGAGGAATCAGCTTCTCAACTATTAAATATAATAACTGATATAAAAAAGCCCGCATCATGCGGGCTTTTTTTATAGCAATAAGTCACTCTACCCGCCATGACGGGGTCGAAAAGAACTCATTTATCTCTTAATAATTATTCAGACTTGTCAAATGAACCTGCCGGAATATCAGCATTTACATTAAACTCTGTCCAAGTAGTATTTCCAGTGTTGGCACCATCAATCATTTTAACAGTCTTCATTGGGAAGTTGACTCCATTATGTTTAGCATAGTCTAAGAATACCTCCTGAACAGAACCTTCTGTCCCCATAGCAGACTTTCCCCAATACTCTTTACAAATCAACAAGCCATCAGATGCGACACCTAAACGACAAATAGATTCGTTGTCAGAGTCTAACAAAGAAACATATTCAAAAGCCACTCCATTGATTTCACCTTCACCATCATAAACTGCTTGATAGTAAGGTTCTTTTGAAGCTTTGAAGATTGTAAGAGTTTCTCTTTTGTCATCATCAAGTAAAGAAATTATATCTTCTTCTGACATCGCTTCAAGACCAGCACGCCCAGGTTTCCAACCAGTAGAACCGTTGTAAAGAGTGAGCATCTCTTGTCCCATAAAGGAAACTTGTTGTCTTAATTTATTCGGAAAAGATTTGATTTGATTGACTTGAAGAGCCATTTCACCTTGAGGGGTGACGATTGTCACAGACCCTTTGGAAGTTATTGAATTAACTGCATTCACCGCATCTAAACCACCTATATAGGAAATAGCATTGTCAAGTAAAGCTTTCCCTTTTTTGAGGTTTTCTGGTGTAACGGCGAGTTCTTTTTTCTCTTCACCTGATGGAATAGCTATATCAACTTCTTCAACTTCACCAAGTCCCATTTCACTAAGCGGAGATTCAAAATCATCCCCTTTCCCAACGATGACAATATGTAAAGCATCAAATCGGAGATGCTTATTGGCAGCTTTGATTACTGCTTCAGGTGTAACTTTTTCCACATCACTTTTAACATTATTTAGATGGTCTGCGGACAATCCGTAGAAATCATATCTCATAAGACGATTAACTACTTCTGATTTAGAATCAAAATTAAAAACAAATGAATTCAAATATCCGTCCTGACCCATTTTCATCTCTTCGACAGTAGGGGCATCAGTTTGCATACGTTTCATCTCTTTAATCATTTCTTTCACAGCCTTGACAGTTGTTTCAGATTTTGTAGAAACAAAGCCAACAAAAATACCAGGGTAGGTAATATTCGCCGTGTAACTTCCAAATACGGCGTAAGCGAGACCTTCACGTGAACGAACAGCATTAAAAAGGCGACTTCCAAAAGCACCACCCAATATATTGTTCATCACAATCAAATCACCATAATCTTCATCTGTTACTAAACCACCAATGTGACCTATTAAGATGTTTGTCTGGTTTACATCATTTTTCTTTATATAGTGAACTTTGTTCTCGAATTTATAATCAACTTGAGGGAGAGAAGGTACAACTTCGCCTTCTTTTTTCCAGTCACCAAAATACTTGTTAAGTTTTTTGAGAATATCCTTTTTATCAAAGTCACCCCAAATAGCAATTTGCATGTTTTGCGGTTTATACCACTTACCATGAAATTCTACTAAGTCATCACGTGTTACCGCATTGATAGTTGCATATTCAGTTTGGCGAGCATAAGGTGAGTCAGCACCATAGATTACTTTTCTGAATTCACGGAATGCAATCCCCTGAGGATCATCATTACGGCGAGAGATACCAGACTTTATCTGAACTTTAGCAAGTTCAATTTTGTCTTCTTCAAATTTTGGATTACGAAGAACTTCAGCAAGTACTTCCATACCTAATTCTGTATATTCAGATAAGACATTAACAGAAGCTCCACCAGACTCTAATCCAATAAATGTTTCTACCGAACCACCAACAGCTTCGAGTTTTTCATCAATCTCATCACCTGACCATTTTGATGTACCACCTGTACGCATGACTGTACCACAAATTGATGCAAGACCGACTTTATCAGCAGGTTCCAAAAATGAACCTACGTTCATTCTGACTGATGCTCTAAAGACAGGTAGTGATTTATCTTTTAAAAGATAAACACGAATACCATTATCTAAAGTTATTTTATCAACATCTGGAATTTCCAGTTTATTCATTTTTGGGTATGTGAGATTATCAACATCCTGAGCATTCACCGACGCAACCGCAGCAAGCATCAAAACGGCAGCAATCAGCAAAAAGAAAATATTTGTTTTTTTCATAGTATATTATCCTTCCGTTGTGACAACCATGCCGACAACACGATTCTTCTTGGTTAAATATTTTTGAGCAACACGTTGAATATCTTCTGGAGTAACAGCATTGATGCGGTCTAATTCTCTGAATAATTCTCTCCAGTCACCCCATAGATTCTGATAACTTGCAAGTTGCATTCCAAGACCATTATTTGTATTAATACCATTGATGAAAGCAGCTTTCGCACGAGCCTTAATTTTATCCATTTCTTCTACAGGAATCAATTCGTCACGCATACGTTCTACTTCTTTAAATAATTCTTCTTCCATTTCATCATTTCCATGACCAGCTGAAGACATAGCATATACAGCCATCAATGTTGGGTATTTATTACCAGGGAACCCAGCAAAGGCTCCAACATCCATAGCGATTTTTTTCTCTTTTACTAAATTTTTATAAAGTAATGAAGTACGGCCTTGACCGAGGAAATCACACAATGCATCCAAAGCAGGACGATCAGGATGAGTTCCTTCTGGTACATGCCAGCCAGCAATAAAGAATGGTTGTGATTGATGTTCAACTTCAACACGTCTTTCACCAGATTGTTCTGGTTCGACAGTTGCGATTCGTTCAGGAGCTGGACGGTAAGGGATACGACTCCAATATTCTTCGGCAAGTTTGATAACATCTTTTGTCTTCACATCGCCAACGATAGCGATTGTTAAATTTGAAGGTCCATAGTATTTTTCAAAAAATGCCTGAGCTTCCGCACGAGAATAATACTGGATATCAGACATATGACCAACACCAGAGATACCGTATGGATGTGCCTTAAAAGCAACACCAAAAAATTCTTCTATCAATTTACCGATTGGGCTTGATTCTGTACGCATACGACGTTCTTCAGCGATAACATCACGCTCTTTATACATCTCACGAAGAACAGGATTTAAAAATCGTTCTGACTCTAAAGCCATCCAAAGTTCAACTTTGTTCGATGGGAGAGAGAAAAAATAAACTGTTTCGTCATTTGAAGTAAAAGCGTTGAGTCCAACAGCTCCTTCACGTTCAATAACGTTACCGAATTTATTAGGGACAACAAGTTCATATGATGCTTCACGTGCTTTTTCATATGCTGCTGTTAGTTCAGCAATTTTTGCCGAATCAGCAAAACGACCTTTGTTACGGGCAGCTCTTAGTTGCATAAAAATTGAATCTTCGACAGCGATTAACTTTAACTCTTTGTCAATATCTGTAGTACCAAGTGTTGTTGATCCTTTGAAAGCCATATGCTCAAACATATGAGCCATGCCAGTGTACCCTTTAGAGTCGTCAACTGAGCCAACATTAGCCCAAGTAACAAATGAGACGACGGGAGCATCATGACGTTCTAAGACAAGCAGAGTTAAACCATTTTCTAAACGATGTTCTGTAACGGCATTTTCTAATTTTGAAAAATCAAAAGAAAATACAGAAGGAACTGCGATTAGCAGACAAATAACTGATAAGAAAATCAGTTGAAGTTTTTTGAAAGACATACTTCCTCCATGGAAAATTATAGGTTTACTTATTTTTATCTGAATAAAGTAGAAGATTATAACTATGTCAAGCTCCCTCAAGCAAAATTAGTAAGACGTTTAAATAATTGCAATATTTTCTCTTTGTTTCGTTTCCACACATATCTATATAGGTCTATAACGATACGGCTTATAAAAAGTTACAATTATTATACTATAAGATGCAAAACTTATTCAGAATTAATTACCACCACTGAATAAGTTTTGGTTTGAAAGTATGTGGGAGGTGTTCGTTTTTAGGAATAATGCGAACAGTTATACCAAACCGACCAGATTCTTTACAGGTTACTTCACCTGAAAAGACGGCTACATGTTCTGACTCATTATGCTCGACCAAAGTTGCCTCAGTTGGTTTATAGTTTTGTATCTGCTCTTGAGAGTCTAACTTACCAGAGATAACTTCAACTGATAGATTATCTGGATGTATTTCACCTAATGACATCGAAATCTTGAGAGGGAACTTTTGTCCGACAAAAAGAGTTCCTTCCATATCAGGAATATCTACATTGGTAATATGTATAGATTCCCAGCTGTTGCTCATCTTTTCTACCCAACTTGTTACAGACTTCGTCAATGCCATTTCATCTGATTGAAGTTTAATTGATAAATTAATGGCTGGAATATAAAATTTTTGAGTATAATCTAATAACATACGATGCGATGAAAAGTCTTTGCCTGCCATACTAATTGTCGCTTTCATCTTTTCAATCCACGCCAAAGGGAGATGGTTTTTGTCTCGCTCGTAGAAAAGAGGAATAATCTCTTTCTCGATTGTATTGTAAAGCATTTCAGCTTCAAGATGGTCTTGAATTTCATTACTGTCATACTCTTCACCGTTGCCAATCTTAAAACCAGTTTCGTCAGCATAACCTTCACACCACCAACCATCTAAAATTGATAAATTCAAAACACCATTTAAAGCAGCCTTCATTCCCGATGTGCCAGATGCTTCAAGTGGACGTCTTGGATTATTCAACCAGACATCTACGCCCTGTACCAGATATTTCCCAACATTAATATCATAATCTTCCAAAAAGACAACTCGATTAAGAAAACGTTCATCTTTGGTATGTTGGTAAATCTCTTTAATAATTTCTTTACCAGGATTATCTAATGGATGTGCTTTTCCAGCGAGAATTATTTGAATAGGTCTGTCAGTTGAATTGATAAGTGCGAGCAGTCTGTCGATATCTGAAAATATTAGATTACCACGTTTGTAGGTTGAATAACGTCGAGCAAAACCAATTGTTAGAATCTGAGGGTCAAGAATTTGATCAGCATTTTTAATTTCTATTTGTGATGCTCCCGCACGACGCAATTGTTTTTTTAACCGTTTGCGTGCAAAGAAAACCAGACGTTCACGTCTTTTACTATGAATCCGCCAAAGTTCAGAATCGGGGATTTTGTTTACATTTTCCCAGGCATTTAAAACATCAGGCTTATTGCGATATTCAGCACCAAAATACGACTCGTACAATTCATCCATGTCATGCGAAACCCACGAACGAGGATGTACTCCATTTGTGACCGACTTAATTGGGACTTCAGCAACTGGTAAACCTGGCCAAATATGATGCCACATTTCACGAGAGACTTCGCCGTGAAGGGCAGAGACTCCGTTGGCAAAAGCTGAGTTTCTCAGAGCCGCCACCGTCATACAAAATTGCTCATCATCATCATTTGCGAATACTTTTCCAATAGCTATAAATTGTTCCCAGCTAATTCCAAGCTCAGAAATAAATTTTTCTAAGTAACGTTTTATTAATACAGTTTCGAACTTTTCATTTCCAGCAGGAACAGGTGTATGAGTAGTAAAAATCGTCGTCGACCAGATATATTGAGAGGCTTCTTTAAACGATAATTGGCGATTATGCATCAAGTCTCGAATTCGTTCAAGCGTTAAAAACCATGAATGTCCTTCATTCATATGATAAATAGATGGCTCCACACCAACCGCTCGTAATGCTTTCACACCACCAATTCCCAAGATAATCTCCTGACGAATCCGCATCTCTTTATCGCCACCGTATAATACCGACGTTATCTCTCTATATTTCGATGGATTCTCAGGTATGTTCGTATCAAGTAGATAAAGAGGGACATTACCAACCGATACTTTCCAAATCTGAATATGTACAGGTGTCCCTAAGAAATCGACTGAAACTTTGACCAATTCGCCATGTTCATCTTTGACAGGCTGAACGGGCATATGATACCAATCATTCTCAACATATTTTTCTTGTTGCCAACCATCCGATGAGAGATACTGTCTAAAATACCCATACCGATACAAAAGCCCAACAGCTACCATCGGAATACCTAAATCAGATGCCGACTTCAACGTATCACCAGACAAGACTCCCAGTCCACCCGAATAAACTGGAAGACCAGTATCTAAACCATATTCCAAAGAGAAATATGCTATCTTGTTGTCGACTTGATCCGAATATTGATAAGTAAACCAATTTTTGCGTGAGATATAATCTTGATACTTTTGATAGACTCTATTGATGGAGGCAACAAAACCATCATCAGCGGCAGCCTTTTCAAGAGTTTCTTGTGATAATTGTGAAAGCATTTTGACTGGATTTTGGTCACAATTTTCCCATGTCTCAGCATCAAGTCGAATGAACAATTTAGTGATTTCCCAATTCCATGAATACCACACATTTTGTGACATCTCTTGAAGAGGACGGATTTTCTCTGGTAATTTCGGGAATATTAAAAAATGTTTTATATGCATTTCTATTAACCTATCAATTTGTTATTGTTTATATAAGTGTTGTTATTATTATCGCCTAAATCAACAATAATTTTACAAGAAAACGAATAAAGAGTATATTATAGACGTATAACTTTTGAAATGTTTTTAATTGATTAAACTGAGCTAAAGACGATATACTGTAATATGGCTATTACAAGAAAAAGAATCGGCGTTTTAACTGGTGGTGGTGACTGCCCTGGATTAAATGCTGTTATACGAGCTGTTGTCAAAACGGCACACAATGATTACGGAATGGAAGTTATCGGGTTTAAAGATGGCTACGAAGGCTTAATCGAAAACCGATATATGCACATCGACACAAAATCAGTCTCTGGTTTACTCTCACGAGGTGGGACAATTCTTGGCACATCAAACAGAGCTGACCCATTTAATTTCCCTGTCTTACAAGGTGACGAATATGTCCATCTCGACCGTTCTTCTCAAGCGGTTCTGAACTTTGAATCAATGGGGCTTGATGCACTCATTTGTATAGGTGGAGATGGTACCATGAATGCAACCGCAGGTATGGCAGCAAAAGGTATACCTGTCATTGGTGTACCAAAGACTATCGACAATGATTTAGTTGGCACTGATGTCACGTTTGGGTTTGACTCTGCAGTTGTCTCAGCAACTGAAGCAATAGATAAAATACATACTACAGCACAATCGCATCATCGGGTTATGATTGTCGAAGTGATGGGGCGATATGCGGGCTGGATTGCTCTGCACTCAGGTATAGCAGGTGGTGGTGATATAATATTGATTCCAGAAATTCCTTATGACATTGAATCTGTCTGTGAAAAAATAAGAGACAGAACATCTCAAGGGAAAAATTTCTCCATTATTGTTGTTGGCGAAGGAGCCAAACCAATTGGTGGAGATATGGTCGTTGCTAAAATTATCGAAAACTCTCCTGAAAAAATCAGGCTTGGTGGAATCTCGCATCAACTTGCTGCTCAAATTGAAGGACTGACAAATATAGAATGTCGTGTAACAATTTTAGGTCATCTCTTACGGGGAGGAGCTCCATCTGCCTTTGACCGTATTCTCGCAACGCGTTTTGGGGTGGAGGCAGTTCACATGGTTGAGCGTGGCGATTTTAATCAATTAGTCGTCTTAAAAAATAATAGCTTATCACAAGTTCCGTTAGAATCAGTAGCAGGCAAACAACGCCTCGTAGAATGCGACCACCCAATGGTCAAGACAGCACTCTCATTGGGGGTTTGCCTTGGACACCCTGAGAACATGACTCTTGATGAGTATTGTGATTCTGCTGTTCTTCATAACAAAATAAAATTTGAATAAGAAAGTAATTACACTTTATGATAAAAAAAACAGATAAAAAGCAGATGAAAAACAAACTGCTCAAATCTCCTGCTTATAAAATTGCATACCATGATGATGATTTTATGGATGAAGAATTTTGTCGCCCTGTACGTTTGCAACTTGAACTTCTTAAACCTGAAAAACTTTTCCAAAAAGAAAAAATTGATTCAACTATTGTTGTCTTTGGTGGGACTCGAATCATTGAAAAAAAAGATGCTGAGTCTAATATTGAAAAGCTAAAGAAAAAGATTGTCAAAAAACCAAATGACAAAGTGTTAAAAAAGAAACTGAGAATTGCAAAGTCGATTTTAGCTAAATCAAAGTATTACGATGAAGCCAAAGAATTCGCACGTCTTGTCTCGGCAGAATGTCAAATTAACGAAGGACACGAATATGTTATCGTCACTGGTGGTGGACCTGGGATTATGGAAGCTGCCAATCGGGGTGCCTACGAGATTGGAGCAAAGTCTATCGGACTAAATATCACCCTTCCGTTTGAGCAAGAGCCTAACCCGTACATAACTCCAGAACTCTGTTTGAATTTCCATTATTTTGCTATTCGTAAAATGCATTTTCTCATGCGTGCCAAAGCACTCTTAGCTTTCCCGGGTGGATATGGCACTCTTGATGAACTCTTTGAAGCATTGACGCTTATACAAACTCTTAAAGTACCACCATTACCGATAGTTTTATTTGGCGAAGAGTTTTGGAGAAAAATCGTCAATTTTGAAGCCTTAGTCGATGAAGGCACAATTGCTGAAGAAGATTTAGATCTTTTTGTCTATGCTGACAACGCTAAAGATGCGTGGCAATACATCAAATATTTTAATCAAACCAATGCGACCAAAACGTTTTAATCTTTCATAAATCCTTTTGACTGCAAGTACGATTTCATATGAGGTCGTACTATTTCAGCATGTCGTCTCGCAGTATGTTCTGACCATGAATATAGCCCATCAAATTTCGGATACTTTTCAACCAACTGTTCACGACCTTTAAGATGTCCCAATTCTTGGATTGTTTTATCATATTCCGAAATATATTTAGGATACTCAACGTCTGAGTATTCTTCTCTATGGTAAATCGCATTGATGTCAAGCCGTGGTTTTAGCTTTGATTCTTTAAGAGGGTAGCCAAGTGACATTCCCATAACAGGGTAGACTAAATTAGGAAGTTTTAACAATTGACCAACTTCTTCAGGATTGTTTCTAATACCACCTACCATGACTCCACCCATCCCAAGTGTCTGTGCAGTAATCAAGGCACGCTCGGCAACTAAAGCAGCATCGACAGTTGCAATAATAAAAAGCTCTGTATAACCTGAATGGGTCTCATACTTTTTCTTCTTATTAATTTGCTCAAGTCGATACAAATCCGCACAGAAGACTAAAAATAAAGATGAATCAACAACATGTTGTTGACCACCTGACAATTTTGCTAATTTTTCTTTTTTCTGTTTATTACGTATTCCAATAATTGAATATGCTTGTCGGTTTGACGATGTGCTCGAGCGTTGAGCGGTAGAGACAATAAGCATCTCATCATCTTTAGAAATTTTCTTATCTGTAAATTGTCGCACGGATACATGGGACAGAAGTATTTTAAGAGTTTCTTTCATTCTATTCCTTAATGTTATTTTTTTAGAATATACTTCGAATCCGCTTAAAATGACATAGTAAAATTTACTTTCTTATGTGTCACCAGCAACGGAGACAAATGGTTTTGAAAGTAATATACCTGCAATAAAAAAAGGCGAAACAATAAAGTTTCGCCTTTAGAATGTATCAAAATAAAATTATCTCATCAAACGGGAATAGCTACGTTTAGAACCTTTGGCAGCATCGATTTGACGAATCACCTCATTAAAATGAGCTTTTGTCATAGAGTTGATAGCTGAAGATTTCACGGCCTTTTTAGCAGATGAAAGTAAGGTATCTAAATCATTACCAGCAAGAGTCAAAGCATCATGAGGATACATTGTCGTATTGCTTAAGTAGATTCCGATTATACGATTTAAATGACTAAGTTGTAATTGACGTCGGAAGGAATTTACATTGCTTGGTTTGATAACTTCGCCCCAAATAGAACGACGTACATCTTGAAACATATCATACATAGTATATCCAGCAACACCATCAGCAAGTCTTTCTTGGTTGTTGAGTAAACGACCCAATATGTAAGGACCATATAAATTCATCAATGAATTGTTTTGAATGTTTAAAGCAATTCTGTGAATTGGATAATCAACTGTTGGAACAGAATAGACTGAGAAGAAAAAGTCAGGAAGACGTTCTGGTTGTAATTTATTCCATACTTCTTCAGAAACATTAAATGCATCAGCAGCAAAAATATTATCTGCTAAGAATTTTACTGCTCTGCGTTGTTCAGAAGCAGGTACAGGGGTAAACGGCACCGTACCACCTGGGTCACCTACGTGAGCTCTGCTATGAACAATACCACCTACAAAGTTTGTGGCATAACGAACTGATTCATAGTACGAACGCCACCCGTTTTGGAAAACGTTATACATCTTACGATAACCAGCTTCATCGGTTTCAAATTTATTTATTGAGTTAGTCCATAGTTCTTTTGTCAGAGCAAGTTTATGCTGACAGAAAGCAATAGGGTCAGCACCTAAATCGAACATTGATGTATATGGATCTATTGATTTCGAAGAGTTACCAAAAACATCTTCATCTGTAGCATAAATTAAGTTAGGCTCACCTGAACGTGATGCGATTGTTTCAAGTTTGGCATCAAGGTCATCACCACTTAGATCACCTAAGTCAGCATAGCCATACTCAATAACCCAATCATCATATGGTCCAGGAACGGAAGAATAAAATTCACCTTGTGGTTTTCCATCTGGAGCAATATTTACACCAGTATAATCCATAACAGTACCACAGTTACTATGTTTTGTTGTGAATTCCCTATCATTGATTTGTTCTAAAGTATAAATTGTTGAAGCTTTAAAGTTATGTCTAAACCCTAAAGTATGTCCAACTTCATGAGCTACTAAATTTGTGAGATAAGAATCGACATATTCTTTTGTCAAAGCATCTTTATCTTTTAAACTATTATGTGAGGTCAACGCATAAGATAAACCAAAAGCTGCATCCAATGCAGATTTTTCACCAAACTCGCATAAATATTGTTTGTTGAATTTGTTAAATTCTTCAAGAGGGTCTTTTTCTTGAGCGGCATCTGAGAAAGAGAGTGGTCCAATAAAATTGTCCATTGTATTAAACATAAATCTTAAAAAGTCAGATGAGACTCTAATATCAGCATCGTAGATTTCACCAGTAAATGGATTCGCTCTGCTCGGTCCAACAGCATAACCACCACCAGGTATTACAATCCAGCGAACAGTACTGTAACGTACGTCGGCAGGATCCCAGTCAGCGGTGTCAGGTTGTACTTTTGCTATAATAGCGTTACGGAAACCAATTTTTTCAAAAGATTGATTCCAGAACTCAATTCCTTTGCCAATAGCAGCACGGTATTCAACTGGTGTTGTATTTTCAATCCAGTAAACAATTGGTTCTACTGGTTCGGAAATTTCTAATTCTGGATATTTTTTTACTAAATTCCAACGGTTTATGTAACGAACATATGGGGAAGGAGTATCAAGGTTTGTATAATCTTGATACAATGTTTGGAAATATCCAACTCGGTCATCAGATTTCCGAGGGATAAAGCCTTCTGAATTTGGTATTGTTGAAAGTGAGTAGTGAAACACATGGAATAAACTATAAGAACTTTGCAACGAGACACCTTGAAGAGGGCGTGATGAGGCAAAATGTAAATTTACATCAATTTCTGTGTTTTCTGGAAATGATTTAATGTCTCCAAAGTATGAATTCTTTTTATCAAATCGAATTCCAAGTTTTGCTCTTTGACCTAAGAAATAGCCAATATTCTGAGCATCACGGATAAACAAATCAGTCGGATCAATAATGATTGCTTTTGAAGAGTCTTTTTTAGGTTTTGATAAAATAGCAGTTGAGGCATACAAACCATCGGAGATTCCATTGGCAACAGCTTTATGCATTGGAGAAGATTCATCTGCACGAACTCGTAAGTTCTTTTCCATTATCATCAATCTTTTGCCTTGAATCTTAAAATAAAATGGGAATGAACCAGCCATGGAACCATTGTCAAAATAAGCACCTTCAGCTTTTGAACGGGTTTCATTACATAAATACAAAGGTCCGATTTGATCAGCATTGATTGACATCAAAACTTTATTGGTTACAGTATCACGATACAATGTGAACAAACCTTCAATCTCGACCATATCTTTTACTAATTTCGTGTATGGTTTTTCTTTTCCTTTTGATGGTTTACCTGAAGATGCCTTTTTAGCAGCTTTATCACCAAATGTAATTCTTTTTGCATTCACATCTCCAGCAGAACCTAACAAAAAGGCTGCCAATAGAAGTGTGACTCCAATTGTTTTAAATCTCATAAAATCTCCTAATTAGATTTAATTATAGATAGTTTGATTATTTTCTTCCACAATTTATATACTTACGCAATGCGAACAATAATGTTTCATTAATTTAAATGTTTCTATTATTTATCACATTTAACTCACATTCTTAGATTTATGACGAACTTGACTTATAAAACGCCAAATATTTTTTGCCTTTTTCTGTTAAATCATAATATGTATGGTTTCTATGCTTGATCCATTTGTTAGGAACAATCCCTTTGCGGTATTGTATCTCTTTTGGTTCAACACGTTCAATCAGTTTAAGTTCCCGAAGTTTCTTGTGGATATCAAATCCTTCTTGCTTCGGTATTTGTAACTTTTTCGCAAGCATCAATGAGTAATCGAGACCAAAATATTCATGATGTAACAGAGCTTTGAAATCTGTCTCAGTTAATGATTCATATTCCTCAGTAACTTGAAAACCTTTTTCAATACAGAGTATATCTGCCCATATTAGAGAAATCAACCGTTCTTGGTCAATATTTTTAACATTTACACAATTATTTTTATGTATTTTAATAAAGTTGTCGTGCGAGTAGTACCCCACAATCGCATCATCAGGAAGAGGTGTACAACAATTTGATAGTCGATAATCTTCTTTTATTTTTAGGTTTGCCATATAAGGATTCAATATACAAAATAATATTTTGATTGTCATTTGCTATTTCAGTTAATATGTTATGGTTTCAAAACTTGTAGGGGTGAACTTATGTGTTCGCCTTATACTTGGGCAGACACTTAGGTCTGCCCCTACAATCGCAAAGGGAAATATATGCCAGACATACTTATTTCGTCGCCAGCAGGAATACTTACCGTTTTAGCAGCAGTCGCATCGCTATTTTTTTTCCTTGAAAAAAAGACTGCATGGAAAGGTTTTAATTATTTACCACCTCTGATTTTCATCTATTTACTTCCTGTATTGCTTTCTAACACAGGCATCATCCCGACCAAAGCACCCGTCTATGACTTTATGGGAGCGAACTTACTTCCGATGTTCCTAACTATCATGCTCTTGGAAGTCAATATACTCGCTACAATTCGTGTGATGGGTAAAGGTATCTTTGTCATGTTGATGGGAACTCTCGGTGTTGTCATTGGAGCTCCAATCGCACTTTTAATTGTCAAAGCGGGGTTAGGTCCTGAAGCGTGGAAAGGCTTCGCGGCTCTTGCTGGAAGTTGGATTGGCGGTACTGGTAATATGCTTTCGATGGCACAAGCGTTTGAACTCGACGAAAGTTCGATGAACTACGGCTATGCCGTCATTGCTGATAACGCTGTCTACTTGATTTGGCTTCCGATAATGCTTGGCTCAAAATCATTCGCAGCTAAGTTTAACAAATTCACTAAGATGGACGCCGACAGAGTTACCAAAATGGAAGAAGCTGCCAAAGAACTAACGACTGACAAAGGACAGGTCGAAATGCGTCATTTCCTATATCTTGTTATGCTCGGTTTTGGGGTGACCGCTCTCTCAACATGGTTAGCAGGAATGATTGACCCTATTACTACTAACACAGGACAGGTTATCTTTTCAACAAGTAGTTACAAAATTCTTATCGTCACATTTTTGGCAATTGGTTTATCATTCACAAAGGCTTCAACAATACCCGCATCACATGCGTTCTCAATGGCAATTGTTTATCTTTTTGTTGCTCGCATGGGAGCTAAAGCAGATCTTTCAAATATTTCAGGCGAAGTTGTCTGGTTTGTAGGTGGTGCATTTATTTGGATATTTATTCATGGGTTGTTCTTAGTTGGAGCAGCAAAACTTTTCAAAGTCGATGTACATACCGCGGCGATTGCATCTGCCGCCAATATCGGTGGGGCAGCATCGGCACCTATTGTCGCAGCCTACCATAAACCATCATTAGTACCTGTCTCGATTTTAATGGCATTACTTGGATACGCAATCGGTAATCCAATGGCATATATCACTGGACTTTTGTGCCAGTGGGTAATGTAAAGAAGTTGTTGTATAGTTGTGTAACTGCTTTAAGATAATTGTACCGACAGGGCATTGCCCTGTCTGATTGGCGTTTCACGAAACGCCCCAACAAATTGATTTCCCTTCTAAAAATAGGGGTGTGTATGAAATTAGTTTTTGTAGGGTTCTGGTCTGCCTGAACCTTTATCAGCTTTTGTAGGTCGCGGTTCCGCTGATTTGAAATCGGTAGATTTCAAAATCGAGAAACCCGACAAACATTGATTCTTAGATTGTTTTAGTTGTACCGACAGGGCATTTCCCTGTCTTTTAAAAGTCATACTTCGACTCCGCACAGCATGACTTTTGGATAAATAACTATATAATTGTCACCCTGAACAACTTGCAAGCTGTGAGCGGAGTCGAAGGGTGCTTTGATATACAAAGGAAAACAACATGGCAAAAAAATATTGGCTTTTCAAATCTGAACCAACCTGCTACTCAATTGATGACCTCAAGGCGAAACCGAACAAGACTGACCATTGGGATGGTGTCCGAAACTACCAAGCACGGAACATGCTTCGTGATGACATCAAAAAAGGTGACGAAGTTTTCTTTTACCATAGCAATGCTAAGCCGATGGGAATTGCGGGAATATGTACTGTTGTTAAATCTGGCTACCCTGACCATACTGCTCAAGACCCAAACAGCGAACATCCTGACCCAAAACATACCGATGAGAAACCACTCTGGTATATGGTTGATGTAAAATTTAAGAAACAGTTCAAAGAGGTTCTTCCGCTCAAAGAACTCAAAGAAACCGTTGGTCTTGAAAATATGGTTTTGACTCAACGGGGGAGCAGACTCTCGGTACAACCTGTCACTCCAGATGAGTGGAAAATCATTATGACAATGGTAAAGTAGGCACAATAATACAGACTTATTGAAACCTTTTGATTGTAAATAACGTAAAGAGTATTAAACGAATAAATGAAATGTCACCCTGAACAGATCTCAAACTGTGAGCCTGTCGATGGGTCAACTCAAGTATCAAGAAAAGGAAATAATAATGAAAACCCTATTTGTATTGTTTCTCATCGGTGTTTTTCTTATCGCTGGTGGTTTAGGACTTCTTGATGTTCTATTCTCACTTGTCGGACTTGTCTTTGGACTTGTAGTTGGGCTTTTGGGTATGGTAATTGGTTTAGTCGGAGGGATTCTTGGAGGACTTGTCGGGTTATTTGCTGGCGGATTTGTTTTGGTAATAATCCCAATACTTATTATCTTTCTTATAATCGGAGCTATTTTCAAAGCCGTCTTTTAAAGTATCCAAATTAAAATAATTTTAGAAAAATGACTTCAAGCTACTCTCTTTCAAGTCGCCATGGCGGAGTCGAAGGGTCTTGAAAGAAATTCGGTACTTTATAAACATATTCTAACGCAATCATCTAACATTTAATACTTGACATATATCGAAAATTCGCTAATTTGGTCATGCAAAATCAGATAGAACAACCTTGTCTCTATCTCGATAAATGCTGATGTAGCTCAGTTGGTTAGAGCGCCTGGTTGTGGACCAGGAGGTCGTTGGTTCAATTCCATCCATCAGTATTTTTTATTGCAATTTATATTCTTTGTAACATTTTAGCAAATGAGATAAATTCAGTAGGGAAGAACCCAACGAGCTTTAAAGCTCTTTAGCGGTTCAGCACTTTTATTAGTAGTAGGTCGTGGTTCCGATTCCAAAAAATATTATTGTAAGAAACCCGACAAATCGTTACTTCCATTCATTAAGTATATTCGAGACTCCTTTCCGGCGAAGCCGGAATCCAGTGCTGAAAAGTTTTGTGCGAACTCTCCAAAATAAAAAACATACCTTTATATTTTCAATATTGTTTCTTTAGCCCTGATTTTGATTTATCAAAATTGTGAACTAATGATTAAGTATCAGTTCACAATTCACTTATAGTGAATCAGGAACTGACACAACTTGTAATTTGAATAGATTGCGATAAGTAGGGTAGTGGCTCTGCCATCTTTTGCTCCTTTAAAACTAACCCAACACTTTAACCTACGCCGTTATACTACTCTTACCCTTAAAGATAGATTTAACCTTATCCGAAAACTCAATCGCATACGTAAATATCAATGGTGTCAATATCAACGTTATAATCGTCGATACAGCTAAACCGCCAACCACAACAGCACCTAATCCACGGTATAATTCCGAACCCGCACCAGGCATAACAATCAACGGAAGCATTCCGAGAGCCGAGGTAGAGGTCGACATCAAAATCGGACGAACACGAACCCGTACAGATTCTTTGACCGCATCTAAAGCATTCCAGCCATCATCCATTTTATGTATGGCATGATAGACAATCAAAATCGAGTTATTGATAACAGTCCCTACAAGTATCACAAAACCAAGCATTGTTAAAATATCAAGCTGTTGTGAGCTATTAAACAGTTGTACCATCCGCAGTCCAAGCACACCACCAAAGGTCGCCAGCGGTACCGTCACCATCACAACAATTGGATAGGTAAATGATTGGAACAAAGCGGCAAGTAATAAATAGGTCAGCAAAATTGCCAGACTAAAATCTATAAAAAGTTCTTCACGAAGTTTTGACAAATCATTGGCGGCACCTGACAAACTAATATCATACCGTTCACCAATCTGACCTGATTCACGCAATGGTTTTATAACCTGTTCTTTTATAATTTCCATGGCATCTTCAAGAGCGATTCCCTCAGGAACTGACGAAGTCAGCGAAACTACCCGTTGCCGTTCCACATGAGAAATTCCTATCGGACCTTGACGTTGTTTGACCGTCGTCACATCACCAACAGTTACGATAGCTCCTGTCGGCGTTGCCAATGGAAGCAGAGCAATATCCTGCGTATGCGATGCCCATTTATTATCAGCTTTCAGCACTATATCAATTTCATTTTCATGATGAAAATATTCGGAGACAATCGCACCATCGACCAAGGCATTGACCGCCTGCCCAATCTCACTCACCGTTAGACCAACATTGGCGGCTCGAACACGGTCAGGGTAGAGGTGAACTTCAGGCGAACCTAAATCGATTGCGGTGTTAGGTCTGGCAAAAGCACCGGGGAGAGCGGCTGGTACTGAACGCATTAGTCCCATACCAAGCTCAAAAATCTTTGAAAACTCAGGTCCAGTCACATCAATTTGTATCGAACGAGTTCCCGCAAAACCTCCACCAAATATAGACGCTTGTGATGCCCCACCAAACGAACCAGGGATTGACCATAATGCTTGATTAGTTACAGGGACAAGTTCACCAGCACGTGATGCAACTTTTGAGCGAACGCCCATAAATGCTTGACCAGGGGTTGAGACAAAAAAGAAATTATCAACACCACCACCAGGAAGATTTTCAGGGATTGAGTCAGGCGAGTATAAATATTCTAATTGTTTTTCAACAGATTTTCCAATTGCCTGAACTTCTTCAATGTTATATCCGGGAGGAGGATTAATTCCGCCAAAGACAAAATTCTGACTTCCGTTAGGTAAATATTCAGCGTTCGGAAGCAACACTATCGTTAAGCCAACAGAAAAAATAACGATTCCCAAAATTGTTGCCAGCCGTCGGAAGTTAGATTTATTAATCGTATCAACAAAGCCCGCAATCAAATTAGCAAACCGTTGAAGGGCGGTATCTCCAGAAGCAAAATCATTTTCTTTTTTCTTCGCCGTTAAAATTCGAGCTGATAACGATGGTATCACCGTAATCGAAACAATCAAGGCAATCACAATAGCCGAACAAATAGCAATCGCTATATCTTTAAAAAGTTGTCCTGCTCTTTCCTCGACAAACATAATCGGTAAGAAAACCGCAACAGTTGTTACTGTTGAAGCAAGCAATGCCCCCCAGACCTCTTTAGAAGCGTCCAAGGCTGCTTGAAATTTTTCTTTACCCATTTGCAGATGCCTGTAAATATTTTCAAGCACAACAATCGAACTATCAACAACCATTCCGACCGCAAACGCCATCCCCGCAAGAGAAATAACATTTATTGATCGACCAAAAACTTTCATTGCAAAAAATGTTGCAATTATAGAAATCGGAATCGAAATACCAATAACAATAATCGCTGCTCGAGAACGTAAGAATATAAAGAGAGAAAGAATTGCCAAAAGTCCACCCAAGTAAATATTAGTAAAGACTAAATCAATCGCAGAATTAATATATTCTGTCTGAGTATATACATTCTCAATTGACATGTTACGAGGTTCCATAATCTCTTTATTGATCAATTCCATCTCAGCAAGCAAAGCATCCATCACCTCAATAACATTGGCACCAACTTGACGTTGGGCATTGAATGCAATAGCCGAACGACCAAAATGTGAAACTAAAGCCTGTGGTTTTTGATAGGCAAGGCTTACATCTGCAATATCTTTTATTCGAATTGGTACACCATTTTTTACTGTGACAATCGTATTCTCAACAGCATCAATTGATTCATACCGTGCAACAGTCCGAACAACATACCGCCTTTTCCCTTCAGAAAAGTCACCCGCCGAAATATCTCTGTTCTCCGCTCTAAGAGCTTGAATCATTTGATTAATTGTAATACCAGAAGATGCCACCATTGCGGGATTAAAAGTTACATGTAACTCTTGTTCCAAACCACCAAAGATATTAATAGATGAAACACCTTTGACACGTTCCATGCGATGTTTCACAAAATCTTCAATAAATGTTTTCTGATGCGGTAAGTACATATTATCGTCATCTGATTTTATTACAAACCAAGCGATAGCATCATCAAATGGACCCGATGTAGAAATTACTGGCTGTTCAACATTTAATGGGTAGCCAGGAACTTCATTTAACTTATTAGATACTCGGATAAACATATCCGACACATCAGTACCAGCAGGAAACTCAAGCGAGACCGAGCCCGAGTTTGTTCCAGAGTTTGAAGTCATTTTCAAAACGCCTTCAATAGATTTAAGATATTTTTCCTGCTTATCAATAATCTCTTTTTCAATTTCGTTTGGGGATGCCCCTGGCCAAATGGTAGAAACCGTTATGACAGGACGTTGTACTTCAGGAGTCAACTGAACTGGCACCGACTGTAATGCCAAAAAACCTGTGATGACTGTAATCAATACCGCAACAATTACGGTGACTGGATATTTTATTGAGGATTGGATAAGATTCAATTTTATTCTCCTGCTTCGTCAGCGGTTTCAGACTGTACTTCTTCAGGAGGTGCATCCTGACCAGTTGTGACAGCAGCACCAGGGTAGACTCGTTCGTTACCACGCATTATAATCTCCATATCAACATGAAGCATCGGGGATTGAACAGCAAGCATGGCACCTTCGGTTGAAAGAATTGTAACAGGAATCATCGAAGCTTTTCCATCAACGATTGTATAGACGATAGTATTATCGCCTTGTCGTACAATAGCATCTTTTGGAATTGATAAAGAAGTGAATTGTTCGTTGAGAGATAGTGTCACTTGTACAAGCATACCACTTGCAATAACTTCATCTTTGTTATCAACTTCTATTATAACGGGATAAGTATGAGTCGATTTAGAAGCCGCAGGGGAGACACCTACAACAACGCCTTGTAATGTATTATTACCAGAACTTGTTTTAATAGAAACAGAAGAACCAACTTTTAATTGTCCAAAATACTTTTCAGGTAAATCAGCATTTATTTTAATTTTAGATATATCAACCATTTCAAAAACTGGTAAGCCAGGTGTTACCCAAGAACCGACATCAACTAACAGACGACCAGTATAGCCAGAATATGGTGCTTTTATAGTTGTATTTGCCAAATCTATTTCAAGTTGTTCTCTCTCAGCATCAGCTTTTTGAAACTGTGCTTGCTGAATAGCATCCCACGCAAGAGCAGAATCAAGCCCAGATGATGAAATCAAATTATCTTTACGTAATTGTGTCGCACGTCCTTTTTGTTCAGTGGCAAGTTCTGATTGTACGGCCGCTTGGAGAGCTTCTGCTTGTTTTGCTCGTAATGAAAGAGAAATTGGTTTAGAGTCTATTAGAAGCAGAGCTTCCCCTTGGGCAATTTTATTCCCCTCAGTAGTTTTAATAGATTCAACACGCCCTGAAATTTCAGCAACAATATTAGATTCTATAATCCCTTGAGTAAGACCAATCAACTTTATTTGTGTATAAAACTGCTGTTGATGTACTTTTTCAGTGACGACCAATGTTGGCCCTTGACTATATGCAGATGATGCTATAATAAGCATGAGTGCTATAATAAAGAATTGAATAATATTTTTCAAAATGACCTCACAATTAAATTTTCTTATTTCCAAATCGGTGATAATTACTTAACTCTAATACGTAAGTTTCCCCAAATTAAAGAAAATTAAATTAATAGCAATCACATTATTATTTATGGGCAATTTATTGGTTGGACACCCATATTAAACATATAACCAACTAATGAAACCAAATCAGCAATATCTATAACAGAATCCCCATTAACATCAGCCTCTTCAAAACAAGGAGGAGTCTGACCAATAGGAGTACCAAACATATATTCAACTAGGAAAATCAAATCCGAAATATCAATAATATCACCTACACTATGATTTACATTACCACGAAACCCTACACAACAATTTTCACAAGCATCACCACGACCATTATTATCAGCATCTTCCTGAAGAGGATTGTAAACACCAGGACAATTATCAACCGATTCACAAACGCCATCTCCGTCTGCATCATTATAAGGGTCATTCAGGCAAACATCGCATAAATCTCCGATGCCATCATTATCTTCATCTAATTGATTTGGGTTACTTATCGTAGGACAATTATCACAGGCATCGCCAATTAGATCTAAGTCTGTATCTTCCTGTAAATTATTATATTCATCGGGACAGTTATCGACTAAGTCATCAATCCCGTCACCATCAGAATCTGTTATACAGGCAATCGATGATGTACGCCCAATAACTTCAAACCAAGGATACCCCGGTCGTGTTGCTCCCCAAAATTCATACCATTCGTGCCACTCGGCAGGGGCAAAATCAAAGAAATAAAAATTATCACAACTATCAGTTAAATATGTTGAATCAAAAAAGAGCGATGGGTATGTCGTGGCATGCGAAAAACTATCAGCATATTGAACTCCTATAAAAAATGGTTCGTCAATACAAAAGGTATCTGGGAATGTGGCAACACCAATATTGGGGATACCCCAGGTGACCGAATCACAATCGATAGAATAACGATACAATTCAACATCTGGTTTTGAACAACTATTTCCACTATCTGTTGACGAATATATAACTACATCCATCTTAACAGGCCAGCTATTATCAGGAAGAGGTATCAAAGAAAAGGAAAATGACTCAACTAAAAAAGGGTAACCTGAAGTTGCACAATCGGCAGGGTCGAAGTAGGTAACAATAGCATCACTTGGAGCATGTCCAGTAGAGAAACCAAGCCCTACATTATTATGTTTTTTAAGAGCACAATATGCAAATGACTCTGAATTAATCTCAATCTGTTTTTTCAATACGATATTTGAAAGTTGAAAATCAACTTTTCGCTCTGTTGCAAATAGAGTTGTTGCAAATAACACGATAATCAAGACGTATAATTTTCTCATAATTTACCTCATTTAGAATATAAGTTTCAAACAAGTAGTTGCTAAATTTTTATTTGCCCGAAAATTCTTTTGTATTACTAATAATTGCAGCTCCAACAGAATCACCCCAAACATTTACTGTTGTACGACACCTATCTAAGAACCAATCAATTGCCCAAATCAAGCCGATTCCCTCAAGAGGTAGCCCCACCGCATCAAGTACAAAAACCATCGTGACGGTTCCCGCATGAGGTATCCCAGCCGCACCAATGGAAGCCAAGGTCGCAGTTAGAAAGATGATGATTTGATCTGAAAATGTTAAGTCTATTCCATATATCTGAGCGATAAACAAAGCCGCCACCGCTTCATACAAAGCTGTACCATCCATATTAATAGTCGCACCCAATGGTAATACGAAAGACGCCGCCCGTTTATCTACATTATTCTTCTCTTCAATACATTCCATAGTTATCGGAAGAGTCGCCGAGGAAGAAGCTGTCGTAAATGCCGTAGTTAAAGCCTGTCCCATGTTCATGAAATATTGTAATGGTTTCCGTCCCGTAAAAAACTTCAACATCAATGGTAAAATAACCGTCGCATGTATGAGAAGTCCGACAATTACTATCAGGGAATATAACCCGAGTGACGAAAGCAGTTCACCAAGTGATTCTCTGTTTTCAGCGACAATACCACCGATTAAGGCCATCACACCAAGAGGAGCAAAATATATTATCCAATTAACAAGTTTCATAATTGCAGCATTGAGCCCTTCAAAAAAGGCAACGACGGGTTTCCCTTTGTCTCCAATAGTAGATAGCACCGCACCAAACAATAAAGAGAAAACAATAAGAGGGAGAATTTTACCCTTAGCGGCAGCATCAATAATATTGGGTGGGATAAGACCAAGAATCACATCTAAAAATGATTTCCCCTCGCTATCCGCAACGATGTCAGGAATAAAGGCTCCCAAACTTTCTACACCTTCACCAGGATTTAAGATATTTACTAAGATAATACCTATTATTACAGAGAAACTTGTTGTAACTAAATAATAGAGTAATGTTTTCCCCGTTGTTTTTCCTAATTTAGACATATCACCTAAACTTGTCACACCTACAATCATAGAAGCAACAATCAACGGTACGATGACCATTTTAAGAGCGTTTAGAAAGAGAGTTCCAATAAAACGAATTGAAAGAAAAAAGTCACCAACATACAAACCGCCAAGTACACCTAAAATAGCACCAGCAATCATTCCAATTAATATTAAATTTCCTGATTTTCCAGTCATAGCTTACTCTTTATATAGTTTTGTTTTATTTTTCAACATACCACACTGTCAAAACCGATGCAACTTAATAATTTTACTATAGCGATCCACTTTAGGCATAAAGTACAATTCTCGATTTAATAATTGACGTATAAGTCTGATTTTTTTTATTTTATATTAAACAATACGAAAGGGTAAACCGTTTCTTTATTGGAAGCGAAACTTTTTAAAACAAATGCCATGGGAGGCACGTATGAAAAAATTTCTAATCGTTCTCGTTGTAATCGCCATTTTGAATGCTCCACTCTTTGCTCAAGGGGGGCAAGGTGATGATCCCGGGATATTAGACAGTATCATTATTGAATGTGATTCTTTGATTATCGGAAGATCAATGCCTGTTACCATTCGTGTTGTAAATGACTTTGCAACAAGAACAATCCTCACTCGTTTTAACCTTGAATCTATCAACGGAGCATCTATTGTTTTTGATTCCGTAAGATACCTTAATCGCTTACTTGACCCATCTATCTTTAATATAAGAAGTTGTGGCGAATATAATTATTATAGCCCCAACAATATCCAAGTCGCATTAGATTCGTATACAAATCATCTACCTCCGGGGAATGACGCTATTGTAGAATTCTATTTTACTGGATTAACTCCAGGAATAATTAGCATAGATTCAGCCCATTTAGAACCGACCTTTGATTTTATTTTTTCATCACAATTACCTGAGAGCTATGTAATTTTTGAACCACAATTTCAAAAAGTGAAAATACCTATTGTAGTAGGAACACCATTTCCCGAAATCATAATAGATAATAATAATACGACTGTGATAGCCGAAGAAAAAACATCTTCAAATATTATAATAACTTCGCCGTTAAACTTTCCTACTACTTTAAATATTAAAAGATTTAGTAAATTTGATAATAATACCGAAACAACACTTAACAGTCCCAAGATAACTGAAAATGATAAAAATATTTTTGAATGGACACCATCGCTTGCAGATATCGGTATTTGGGAAGCCATTATTGAGGGCTGTGACTCATCTAGTACATGTGTAGAAGGATCCATTATTATTCAAGTTCTCGAGTCAGATGACTTTCTTGTCGACTTCACAAAAAAAAGTATCTCTAACTTTCATCAACCTCAAGAAATGTTATGGGAAAATCTTGATGATGACCCTTATCCTGAAATTTTAACTGTAGGTTATCAAGTTGATTTAAAAACCACTTTTGCGACATACGATTTTGAGTATAATAATTATACTACTGATTTAAAATTTATGTCGCCACCACCGACATATCCACATTTTACTCTTGCTTTAGGATATATCGATTCAGATGAAATCTTAGATGCTATATATCCCTCTACTTTGCCGCAACCTTCTATAAATGTTTTGTCTGGATTGCGTGGTTCTCAATTTGATAACGAAAATAGTTATATAACAGTTTCTTCTGAGTTAGTAACCAGAAATGCTGTTTTAAATGATTTCAATAGAGACAAATTCTTAGACTATGCCGTCTCTGGAATTCAATCTGTTATTATTTTTAAAGGTCTTGGTTCAGGATATTTTGAGGAAATGTTTAAAATTGAGTTATCCGAAAAAGTTCGTTCTCTTAATACAGCCGATTTTAATGGTGATAACAAGAATGATCTCGCTATTGGAACCGATGCGGGTGTCTATATTTATCATAATCGGGGAAATGAAACATTTTCATTCATAGAATTTCATCCTCAGTCTTATGGTACCGTCGATATTGATATAACCAACGATGGTTCTGATTTTAATGATGATCGGTATTTTGATTTTGTAATTACCTCTCCATCTGTTGGGGGAGAGTTCAGTGAAATTGTCCTATATCAAGGAAAGCCAAATGGAACTTTTGATGTTGTTCCTGTTAGAACTTTAAAAGGTCAGGTCTTTGGAAATTCCATCGCAGATTTTAATGACGACAATAATCTTGATATTGCCTTTGTAAATAGTGCCTTTAAATATATTGGTATCTTATATGGTGACGGTGATGGTAATTTTGTTAATGAACAACGCTATTATATCTCAGATATTCCACTCTTTACAATCAATTGTGTAGATTTCGATTTAGATGGTGATGTTGACATCTCATCGGTTGGAACCGATAACGTAGAAGATGGTACACTATTCTTATTAGAAAATACTGATAATACTTTGATAGCAAACAGCAAGTCATTTGAATTAGAAGTTTTAAATAATGCCAACATGCAGATGACATCACCTGCTGGGAAAGTTATGAATAATGTCAGTAGTTCTTTCTCTGCAAGTTCTATTTATCTCAAGAGTATTGATGACAATACACATATTGATAAAGTTTATTCGTTAAAAACTGTTGAAGATGGTGCCTATCGCATTGAAGTAGATCCAAAAATTGACGTTCCAATTGGTGAACCTTTTTCTATAGAATTCAAGTTAGATAATGAGCAATTCTCACTTGCGAAAGACATTCCAATGTCTAAAGATGGATATACATTTGTTGTTTACCCATCGGGAATCTCTCCAGTAAACCCTATTCCAGGACAATTCACTGGTGATAAAAGTCCTCTATTTGCATGGGATATGAGTGGTGATGTAAATTTCCAGTTAGCTTCAGATATAGATTTTACTAACATAATTCATGAGTCTATTGTCTCTACACAACATATCAAATATACATCCGAACTTCCGACAAACGACACAACATCATATTATTGGAGAGTAAAGCAGATTTCTAACCCGAATTATGATGCGGTTTATGTGTTTAACCTTTTTGATAAAGTACCTACTGGGCTGGATGATGGTGATATGAATTTACCGTCTCAATTTGCTCTTGCTCAAAATTATCCAAATCCATTTAATCCAACAACCCAACTCAGTTTTTCTTTACCAGAGAAATCTTTAGTCACGATGAATATTTTCAATATCGCAGGACAAAAGATTAAAACTTTAGCAAACAGAGAATTCTCTGCAGGTATACATACTGTAGAATGGGATGGTACAAACGCAAGCGGTAGTAAAGCTGCAACTGGTATTTATCTAATGAAATTAACAACCGATAAAAACTTTTCTAAATCAATCAAGATGCTTATGATGAAATAATGACATTCTTGTGACAAAACGACCAAGAGTCATACCAATTATAGACGGTATGGCTCTTTTATTTTAATCTTGTTTGACTAAAATCAATGCAGACTGTATTATCTATACCGTTCTTAGTTTTATACGTTGTTCTTGTGAAAGCAGGAATTAAGAAATTAAAAAAGGTATTGATATGAACTTACTCAACATGCATACAGATTTCCAAACGGGCATTCCAGTACAAAAAAAACCGATTCAAAAATTAAGGTTTTTCTCTCAACTTTTCTCTGTTGCTATTAACATTTGGATAGGAATTGAGTTTTACCTTTTTATTGTCTATCTTCAAGGAAGCCAAACGGCTGAACAAGTCGTCCGCCCACCGGGGATTGAAGCGTGGCTTCCGATTGGTTCATTGGTTTCTCTCAGGCATTTCGTCGAGACAGGGACTGTTAATAATATCCATCCTGCTGGCATGGTGATTTTTATTACCATTCTCCTTACAGCCTTTTTGTTTAAAAAAGGATTCTGTTCATGGATTTGCCCTGTTGGCTTTATCGAAGAAATGCTTGGTGATTTATCAAACAAATTATTCAAACGAAGACTTAAACTCCCCAAATGGCTCGACTACCCATTACGATCCTTAAAATATATTATCCTGATTTTCTTCGCACATGCAATTCTTGTCTCTATGTCAGCATTAGCTATTGAAGGATTTATCTACACTGATTACAACATCGCATCCGATTTTCTCATGATGCGTTTCTTTACAGACATCACACCTCTTGCTTTAAAAGTTGTCATTGGATTGGTACTTCTCTCTTTGGTCATACGAGGTTTCTGGTGTCGCTATCTCTGCCCGTATGGAGCATTACTTGGGCTCTTCAATTTTATCTCACCAACTCGAATTGTACGTAATGAAAGTTCATGCACCGATTGTTCATCCTGCACGAATGCATGTCCATCATTTATCAATGTTCAGAAAGTGAAAGAAGTCTACTCAGATGAATGTACTGGATGTATGGCATGTGTGGAATCTTGCCCTGTACAAAATACTCTTGAAATTAAAATTGTAAAAAAATCTATACCATTTAATAAAATGAAATGGGCAGCAATCCTGCTCATCTTCTTCTGGGGTTCTATGCTTGGATTCAAATTCTTTGGACCATGGAAAAATGAAGTCTCCGACCAAGAGTATAGAAGAGTATTACCAATTGTTGAACAAGGGCAAATGACTCACCCATAAATTTAGTTGACCTATTTTTTCTGTTGAGATATGTTGATAAAAAAGAAGGATACAGAATGAGTTTAAAAAGACAAAAATCATTTTTTGAGATATACGCCCATGAATATGATTTCCTCACAAATGCGGCCAACCGTAAAGTTGCTCACAAAAAAGAAGTTGATGCACTCATAGACATCTATAATCCGCAAACCGTTTTAGATGCGGGTTGTGCTTCTGGGTTAACTTCGATGCTATTTGCTGAATCAGGTGTAACGACAAAAGGGATCGACAAATCAAGCCCTATGATAAAAATGGCAAAAAATAATTATGGTGACAAATCTAATCTGTCATATCAAATCGCAAGCTTTGAAAAATTACCAAAATCTTTTCATCATAAATTTGACCTCGTTGTCTGCTTAGCAAACTCAATTTCTGGTGTAGGTTCACTTCATAATCTTTCACTTGCTCTGAAAGGTTTTTATAACTCCCTCAAACCAGGTGGTAGCTTAGTACTCCAAGCTCTCAACTATATTTCAATTGTTGATGGAGAAATCTTACCAATTCGTGCGACTCAACATGAAAACCTTTATTACCAACGTTTCTCCGAACGTAAAGGAAAAAGATTATATGTTTACGTCAACAGACTTGACATTTCGACTAACCCTCCAAACTCTGAAATGTTCCGTCATGAATTTGAAAATTTTACACCTCCTGAATTAGTGGCTGCCTTAAAGAAAAACGGTTTCAAAAAAATAAACAAATACTCTGATCTCTTTTTGAAAAAGAAATTTGGTAAAACGTCACGAGATCTTGTTCTGACTGCTATTAAATCATAACTCCATTATTTTCGTATTCTTCCGATAAAAAAGAGAAAGAAGGAGTACAGTATGATTGGTATTATAAGTGCGTTAGATGAAGAGCTACAACTGTTTTTAGATAAAGCAGATATTGGTAAATCTATTGTTCAATCGCAAATCACGTTTCATTTTGGAACACTTGAGGGACATGCCATTGTCTTACTGAAGTGTGGAGTTGGAAAAGTAAATGCTGCCATTGCAACACAACTTCTCATCGACCGATTTGGTGTGGACTCTATTATATTTACTGGTATGGCAGGTGGGTTAGTACCGTACATAAAAAAACAAGATATCGTCATTTCTAATTTTGTCGTTCAATATGATGTTGACCTGACTGCCTTTGGAAGAAGACCTGGAGAAATACCTGAACTTTCAAGATTGATTGAAGCTAACCCAAATTTAATTAAATCAGCACGCAAAGCATTTGATACTTATAAATCTGAAAAATCAATTAAATCAAACGTCATTGTTGGTACAATCGCCTGTGGTGATACATTTGTTTCTGATTCAGAAAAAATCCAATGGCTTCAAACAGAATTTGGTGCCGTAGCAGTTGAAATGGAAGGTGGAGCGGTTGGACAAGTCTGTCAGATGAACAATGTTCCGTTTGTAATCATCCGAATAATCTCCGATGTCGCATCAGAAACTGCCGCATCAGAATTTATTTTTTCTCTTGAAGATGCCTCTAAAACAACGTTTGGGATTGTCCAACAGATGCTAAAACAATTACCGATTAAAGACAAACGTGAATTGTTTGCAAAAGCTTAATATCTATTGACAAGGAATTAGAAGTTTATATCTTCTACATCATTATGAAAAAAACGTTACCGATACTTTTTATATTGCTATTTATATGTAACAATGCTTTTGCTGAGCGGTCTGTTTCAGGCTTTACAACTATGGATGAATATCGTGAACTTGGCGATTTCAGGCTCTGGACATTCATCTCAAAAGATTCTACTATTGGAAAATTAACATCTATTATCAAAGAACAAGTAAGCGTCAATGGAGTTGATGGTTTTCTTGTAGAACAAAAGCTGCATCTTGATTACTCAAAAATTTCCGCAAATCTAAAATTTGATATTTTAAATTCTCAATTTATTGCCAATGATGGTACATATCTTGGTGATAAGATGAAAATTTCGGTCAACGACCAGAGGGAAGAGACTAACTTAGAACGTGATGGAAACAGTTTAACAGGCTATATCACAAGAATCGGTAACAAAGTCAATCAGAAGATTAATCTTGGAGATATTAAATTTGCTGTTGAAAATAATTATATTGACCAACTTGAACTTTTCATCGCTTCCCTTGATTTAACCGTTGGAACTCAAATCAATGACACTGTTTTTATGTCACAATCACTGATTGAATCAGATATCTCTGGTATCGTTGAAGATTTTAGAAACATCCGACTATACAACGAAGTATTTGATTCTTGTTTTGTTATTGAGTTTACCTATCCAACTATGATGACCGCATATTTTACACCTGACAAACGACTGGCAAAACTTGTAATTCCATCCCAAGAACTAAAGATTTATCAGGATGTTGTTAGAAACCCACTCAAAGCAAAACTCGCTGCTCAAAAATTAGCAGAACAGAAGAACACCCCTAAGCAAGTTGCCCCTAAATCTGTAGGAAAACTCTTTTTTGTCTTTATTCTATATTCATTATTTGGAGTCGCAACAACATTCTTTTTCACCAAAACCTTTTATAAAAACTTAAATTCTGGCATAGCATGTATCATTGGTGGTGGAATATTTATATTAATTCCTTTCACACAAATCCCTCTTCAAGAGTTTCTATTCTCGGAATATTTTGTACCCAATGTTTTACAAGCAGGAGAATCTGCACTCAAATGGGGCATCCTACCAGCAATTTCAGCTGGACTTATACAAGAATCTCTCAAATCTGCTGTTATTTTCATACTCATCAAATTTCTTTTACAAAAAAAATTGTCGCATGTCTCCATAGGGGCAATGGTTGGTTTGGGCTTTGGATTGATTGAAGCAACTTATTTAGCATTTGGTACACCATCCGCATTATTATTTTCAGTCAATTTAGTAGAGCGAATCTTTTTGATAATTTTCCATGTTGCCGCTGGTGCTTGTATCGGCTATGCTATCAAAAAAGGCATCAAAGAAACAGTTCTCTTTCTACTCTTCACAATTGTAATAAATTCAAGTTTTAGATTTATGCCAATTTTTGCTCAGAACAAAACATTAACACCTGAACTTCTTGGTATATTACTTGCCTTTATTTCAATTTCGTTTCTTACTTTAGTTCTCTTTCTTTCAAAAAAAGAAAACTAATCTGAAACTGCAATAACCCCACAACCAATCCGACCATCAATATGAATCTCAAGTGGTTTTTCAAGTTTGATATGACAAACAAACTCAGAACGATCAATCATCTGTTGTGACATGATAAAATCAAAATCAATAAAACCGTTTTTAGCTTTTTCATTAACTGTAAAATAACCTGTTTGAAACGAAGTCAGGTTTTGGAAAAAATGTGTTCCAAAAGATGGGTCGGGAGCAAAATCTCCATAAGCAGACTCCATAATCACCGACGCACCACAAATCTGATTCCACACAGTAGGTATTCCAAGCCAACGTTCAGTTGTTCCCCAACGACCAGGACCAATCAATAAAAATGGGATTTCATCTTCATAGAGCATATCATTGAATTTCCCAACCTCGGTTGCAATTGTTACTGTCTTGGAGCGGTCAAATGTTTTCGGATCCACAATAATTATATCGCAAATATTATTACGAACAAAATTACCAAGCGTCTTATTACTTCGTCCGATTATACATTCAGGTGCTATTAAGTCTAAATCTACTGCTTCAATCTGTGCCTCTTTAATCATTGGTCGAATCTGTAAAAAATAAAATTCATCAGGAACAGACTTATCTGGATTTAGCTTAACAGCAAATTCTATTTCTACTGGACAGTTCAAGCCTTGTGAGCCTAACTGCATGAGAAACTTTACTATATCGGTTAATGGGAATATCTTAGATTTCAATATAGGAGCAAATGTAATAATTCGAACTCCGTCTCGTGACGAACCTTCATACACACGATTGTTTTCGATTGAATATGTCGAGCAAATAGGGTAGAGAGTACCATCACCTTCTGCATCCTTTGTGTCCAATTTTGTTAACCCATCGGAATCAATTTGCACACCACTTGTTTCAGGGTCAACATTCAGTACAAAAAATTCTTTCTGAGCATTTGTAAGCATATCATCAACGGTTGAAAATTGTGGAAGATTGTTTGGATAGCTCGGTGAAAGCCTGAGACAATTCATTCCCTCAACAATTGTTTTACCAAAACCTAAGGCAACATAGACAACTCCATCTTCAGGTTCGATATTTTCAAGTGAATAATAATTATATGAGAGAGCTACTCCTGAAAAGCTTGGATAAAAACGGTCATTAAATTTTGTCCCTACAGCTTTTTGTATAATCACCGCCATTTTTTCTTCTTCAAGACGGTTATTAGCCGCATCGTGGTATGACTTGGCATTATTCATATAAGTAGAAGCGTAAATAGTTTTTATCGCCTGACCTAATTGTTGTCTTCGGACACGTTTACTGGGATTACTATTAGGTAGCATGTGTGTTTCATACACACCCGCAAAAGTTGGAAGATGAGAGTCTTCAAGCATAGAAGAGGAACGAACGGCAAGAGGGTAATCAATAACTTCAAGCAATGCGTCAAGATCCGCTACAATTTCTGTAGGTAGTTTTGCTCTTAAAAATTCGGCTACTGTTTCTTCATCGGTATGAGGAGAGAGAGCAAACTCCATCAAATTATTTTTATCCATAAACTCATCAAACACATCAGTACCTAAAATAACTGAAGTTGGAACAGAGACTTTGACATTATCAAAGAAGTCATGTAATTTATATTGATTTAGCAATGCATTAACATAAGCAAGACCACGCCCTTTACCACCAAGAGAACCACCACCTATACGAACAAATTCAGATTGTAAATCAAATTGTCTTCTGGAGAAATCAGTAATTTCACCTCGTTGATTTTCATGTCTAAAATTTCTAAATGTTCTAATGAGATAGCTTCGTAATGTCTCGATAGTTTCAAACTCGGTTGCTTTTTTAGGACGAAGCATGTCAGCAAGGTCAAATTCTGTTCGAGCCATTAACCAATTTGAAAAATGATTTCGATGAGCATGATACAAAAGAGAATCTTCAGCAATACTTTTAATCGTTTTCTCCATCGACCTAAAATCAGAAACTCGAGCAATTGGTTTACAGGTATCTGGGTCAACAAAGATAAAATCTCCGAAACCAAAATTTGCCTTTATAAATTCTCTTAGCTCACCATGAAGTTTTAATGAACGTTTTGAGATAAATCCAAATCCATGTTGGGTGGCAACCTCACGGTTTTTCTCACCAGATGATTGCATCAATACTGGTAACTCAGGATATTCTTTTCTAATTTGCTGTACTAATTTAATACCTGCAATCTCATCAAACTCGCCATTGATTTTAAAACGGAAATCCGAAATTACAGCTAACATATATTTACGGTATTTTTTAAAAAGTGCTAATCCATCTTCATAATTTTGAGCTAATAATATTTTGGGTCTTGCTCTATTACGAAGTATTTTATGAGAAATATTTAACCCCTCTACCATCAATGCACGAGTTTGACTCATAATCTCATTGTATAAAAGCGGTAAATATGAAGAATAAAACTTCGCTGAATCCTCTACTATAATAATAACTCGAACACCAACTAACTTGGTATCCGAATCGATATTTATACGATCTTCAACAAGTTTTATTATCGAAAGTAAAATCTTCACATCACCTGTCCATACAAAAGTTTCGTCAATCACCGTTAGATAATCATCAGTCATCATCTTTCGCAATTCACGTTCATGGTAGGCAAGCATTATTATAGGAAGTTTCGGAAACTCCGATTTTACTTTATAACCAAAAGAAGTCACATCAATATCAGCAACTCTTTTAAAAATTATTATTAAATCAATCTTTTGCTCTTCAAGTATTTCGTATGCTTCCTCAGGAGTAGATGCTCTAATCACATGAGGCGTAACGGTAAGGTTGAATTCAAAATATTCATTATAAATCAAATCAGTTAATTGACCATCTTCTTCCAATACATATGAATCATAAGATGACGATACCAACAAGATATGTTTGACTCTGAATTTCATGAGAGAGTCAAACTTTTGAAACTTCGATTCGTAACTAAGTAAACTTTTATTTGCAGTCATAAGTGTTCTCCATTAATGAAAATAATATATCACTGCTTAATGATGAGAGTCAATTAAAATAAAAAGGCGGGAAGAATCCCGCCTTTGAGTCTAAAGCCTTAATAATCTATACGATACCTTGGTCCATCATCGCATTGGCAACTTTTAAGAACCCTGCAATATTGGCACCTTTTACATAATTCCCTGGCGAACCATACTTATCAGCAGCAGTGATTGCAGCTGTATGGATTTCTCTCATAATACGGTGAAGCTTCTCATCAACCTCTTCACGAGTCCAAGACAGACGCATCGAGTTTTGGCTCATCTCAAGTCCCGATGTTGCTACACCGCCTGCATTGGCAGCTTTACCAGGTCCAAAAAGTGTTTTGTTTTCTAAGAAAAAATCAACTGCTTCTGGAGTTGTAGGCATATTGGCACCCTCTGACACACAGAAACAACCATTCTTAATAAGTGCCTTTGCGTCATCAATCTGCAATTCATTTTGTGTTGCACAGGGAAGGGCGACATCAACTTTGGTATTCCAGACCCCAGCACCCTTATGATATTCACATCCAAACTTCTCAGCATATTCTTGAATTCGCCCACGACGTACATTTTTGAGATCCATTATGTAATCCCAACGTTCACCTGATATCCCATTTTGGTCAATGATATATCCCGATGAATCTGACATCGTAATAACTTTACCACCAAGCTGATTAACTTTTTGAGTTGCATACTGTGCCACATTACCAGAACCAGATACAGCCACTCGAAGACCATCAAATGACTTCTTCTGAGTCTTAAGCATCTCTTCAGCAAAATAAACACAACCATAGCCAGTTGCTTCAGGACGAATAAGAGAACCACCCCAACCTAAACCTTTACCAGTTAAGATACCTTCAAAGGCATTCTGAAGTTTTTTATACTGTCCAAACATAAAACCAATTTCACGTCCACCAACACCAATATCACCCGCAGGTACATCGGTATTAGGGCCAATATGTCTAAAAAGTTCAGACATAAAACTCTGACAAAACCGCATCACTTCATCATCTGTTTTTCCATGAGGATCGAAATCAGAACCACCTTTACCACCACCCATAGGAAGCGTTGTCAGTGAATTTTTAAAAATCTGTTCAAAACCAAGAAATTTTAAGATCCCAAGATTAACTGATGGATGAAACCGCAAGCCACCTTTATAAGGACCAATCGCTGAGTTAAACTCTACACGGAAACCACGATTGACCTGAACAACACCCGCATTATCAACCCACGGGACGCGAAACATAATAACCCGTTCAGGCTCTATAATACGTTCAAGTATCTTCGCCTCCTTATATTCTGGATGTCTTTCAATAACTGGTTCCAAAGATTCAACTACCTCCTGTACAGCTTGATGAAACTCTGGTTCGGCTTGATTTACATTTTTTACGTCAGTCATTATATTGTCAACAAAAGCAGACATGATAATACTCCTCACATTGGTGTTAATTATTTAGAATAAATTTAATTGTCTATTCAAAATGTCTAATACTTATTTCAAGTTAGAAGTTTAAAACACTAATGTCAAGATTGATATTTCCGATACATATTAACTTGTATACTTCTTTTGCAATAAAAAAGGCGAGAATAATTCTCGCCTTATAAAAATTCTATATAAAATTAATGAATAATTCTAAACTACACCTTGATCCATCATCGCATTAGCCACTTTTAAGAAACCAGCAATATTGGCACCATTGACATAATTGTCAGGTGAACCATATTTATCAGCAGCAGTAATAACTGAAGAATGAATATCTTTCATTATAGTGTGTAGTCTCGCATCGACTTCTTCACGAGTCCAATTTATTCGCATAGAATTTTGCGACATTTCTAAACCAGAGACGGCAACACCACCAGCATTGACCGCTTTACCTGGTCCAAAGGCTATATTGTTTTGCATGAAGACGTCTATTGCTTCAGGAGTTGAAGGCATATTAGCACCTTCGCATACAGCGATACAACCATTCTTTACAAGATTTTCAGCATCTTCTTTTTCAATTTCATTTTGTGTCGCAGTAGGGATAGCAATGTCGCATTTTACTTCCCAAGGGCGACGTTCTGGAACCCATTTAAGTTTAAACTTTTTCGCATATTGTTCAGCAGACTCACGATGAATAGTCCAAAGACCTTTAAGATACTCAAGTTTTTCACCTTCGATACCATCTGGGTCATACACATATCCAAATTCATCAGCAATCGTGACAACTTTAGCACCAAGTTCATTTGCTTTTTCAATAAAATAACAACCAACATTACCATACCCAGAAATACAAATTGTCTTCCCATCAATAGTTTCATTCCGATGGTTCAACACTTCTTTTAAGAAATAAGCGGTACCATACCCGGTAGCTTCAGTGCGAATAAGTGAACCACCCCAATCTAAACCTTTACCAGTTAGTATTCCATCAAATGAATTTTTTAACTTTTTATACTGACCGAATAAATAACCAATTTCACGACCACCAACACCAATATCACCGGCAGGTACATCAGTGTTCGGTCCAATATGCCTGTACAATTCACTCATGAAGCTCTGGCAAAAACGCATCACTTCATCATCGGAACGTCCTTTAGGTTGGAAATCAGAACCACCTTTTCCACCACCCATAGGAAGAGTAGTCAGTGAGTTTTTAAAAATTTGTTCAAAACCAAGAAACTTTAAGATAGAAAGAGTAACCGATGGATGAAAACGCAAGCCACCTTTATATGGTCCGATTGCTGAGTTAAACTCAACACGAAAACCACGGTTAATCTGTACTTGTCCTTGATCATCAACCCAAGGAACACGAAACATGATAACACGTTCAGGCTCAATAATACGTTCTAAAATTTTTGCTTCTTTGTATTCAGGATGTTTATCAATAACTGGTTCTAATGATTCGACAACTTCTTGCACTGCTTGATGAAATTCAGGTTGTGCCTGATTTTTTGCTTTCACATCAGCCATTATTGTATCAACAAAGGTAGACATACGTTGCTCCTACTTGGTTTTTAAAATAACCAAAATAATCTTCATTTATAAAAAACTATCATCTTATTGATGCTTCTCGTAGATACTCATTTAAAGTTAAAAGTCAAGAAATATTACGCCTCTATAATAAAAAAAGAGCCCCAACATTATCGGGACTCTTTTAGGTATAAATTTATTAACAACTTCCACCACAACTACTGGTGTCACAACCACCGCCAACAGTAATCATATAACCACCACCACCTGAGGGGTAAGACTGGAAATCAATAGTAACAATCCCAGTTTGTTCTAAAAATTCTTTCAACTTACTATCAAGGTAAACGACAATACTATTTGATTCAGCTTTTTCTAAACCATCCGTTGACTCTTCCAGAGCCATTCCCAAATTGGGACCAGATCAGCCATGTCCTTGAAAGTATACAACTAATTCTTTGTCTTTGGCCGAATCTGACTTCAGTAGTTCTGTCAGATTGTCTTTGGCACTATCAGTAATTTCAAACATTTTCAAATCTCCAATATGTTACTTTTATCTTTAAGATAATAATTCACTTAAAATGATTCAAAAATGTAATACATTTTATTAAAATAATCCACTATTCATTTTATCACTGATTTTGAAATAAAACTTGCTGAATCAATAGTAAATATCTACTTTCCATATATGCATTTAGAAAAACGTGCCGATAAAAAGAAGAGTGACAAAAACTTAATATATTGAAACAAGGAACAATATGGCTTTACATATCATCTATTTTGAAGACTCATCAGTAGCTCAATTCAGTCCGTTGGCCGCTTTCCGACCAATTTATGCATTGAGGGCTGGTATATTACCACTCTATTTAAGAGCTGAAAAATATTTTCCTGAATCAACTTTGACACTAACTTGCCGTGATCATTTAGCTCCAACGACGAATGAACTCATCAAAGATATTCCAATTAACATTATTAAAAAGACTGATACTCCTATTTTATTCATAAATGGACGTATTCGTGAGTATGGCAATTTACCCAAATTAGTCTCAGAAGCAAAAGACTCTATTGTTTACTATTCTAACGAACCACTTGTTGCCATTTATCTTACTCCTGAGACACTAAATCATCTTCCTCAAATTGCCACTATCCAAGAATACAATAATTACTTTCAATCACAAAAAGATCAAATTATGGACTTCCATACAACCGCAACACTCTACAATCATTCTTGGGATTTGATGGCTGATGTTGAAAAAGAAATCGTTGATGATTTCAGATGGATGGAAAAATCTTTTCCTACCGCTACTGGTGTCAAAGTTCACGATGGCGTCTTCTGGGTCAACATCGATGACGTCTATCTTGGTAACAACGTTGAAATTATGCCTGGGGCTGTTTTAGATGCCTCAAATGGACCAATCTATATAGGTGACAACACCAAAATCGAAAGTCACGCTACCATCTACGGGCCTACTGCTATCGGGGCAAACTCACTTATCCTACGAGGCAAAATTTCATCTTCTTCTATTGGACATACTTGCCGTGTCGGGGGAGAAGTCGAATGGTCGATTTTCCAATCTTACGTAAACAAATATCATGATGGATTTATCGGGCATAGCTATGTCGGTTCATGGGTAAATTTTGGTGCAATGACAACTAACTCTGATTTAAAAAATAATTACTCAGAAATCCGAACTCGTCTCAATGGTAAAGCTGTCAATACTAACTCAAACAAAATTGGTTCTTTCATTGGAGACCATACTAAATTCGGGATTGGTACTCTACTTAATACTGGAATTCAAATCGGTGTTTGCTGTAACTTATTTGGTGGAACACTCATTACTGACAAAGAAGTTAAACCTTTCCAATGGGGTTCGACAGGAAATTATAAAAAATATGATGTGGAAAAAGCTATCGAGACAGCCAAAATTGTTTATGACCGTCGTGGACTCAATTTCTCTGACCATGATGAAACTTTACTACGCTCACTCACTGACGACAATACATCTGACAACGGAATCCTACAATTTTAGAAAACAATTATGCCTGAACTAAGAAAAGATCCAATAATCGGAAGATGGGTAATTATCTCATCTGAACGAGCCAAACGACCGACCTCTTTTAATTCTGTCTCAGAACGTAAAGAAGCGACTCAATGCCCATTTTGCCCTGGACATGAAGTCCACACACCACCTGAAATTATCTCTTATCGTGACTCGACTTCCGAACCAAACCAACAAGGTTGGTCGCTGCGTGTTATTCCTAATAAATACCCAGCACTCATTGTCGAGGGAAGCCTTGACCGCCAACCAAAAGGTTTATATGACCGCATGCATGGTATTGGAGCTCATGAAGTTATAATTGAAACTCCAGAACATAATCGTGACCTTGTTGACATGTCTGACGAAGAAGTCAAGAATATTTTTTGGGCTTACAGAGAACGGATGCTCGATTTAGAACGAGATAGTAGACTCAAATATATCTTAGTCTTCAAAAACCACGGTGAAGCCGCTGGGGCATCATTAGAGCATGCTCATTCACAACTTATCGCAACCCCAATCATTCCGAAAAGAGTCGCTGAAGAATTAGAAGGTGCGGAAAAGTACTTTAATTTTAAAGAACGATGTATCTACTGCGATATTATCAGACAAGAGATTTCCGAACAGGAAAGAGTCGTAGCAGATTTTGATTCATTTATTACTGTCCAACCATTTGCTCCTCGTTTTCCATTTGAAACTTGGATTCTTCCTAAATCGCATCAATCAAGTTATCTTGAGATGAGTGACGATGATTATCTTGTTTTAGCACGATGTATGAAAGATACCTTGAGCAGATTAAAGAAAGCATTAAACGACCCACCATTTAATTTTATGATTCATACCCGACCGGTTTCAAAAAAATCACAAGAATACTATCATTGGCATATTGAAATTATTCCAAAATTAACAAAAATTGCTGGCTTTGAATGGGGCTCAGGATTTTATATCAATCCAACCACTCCAGAAGAAGCCGCCACATACCTCAGAGAAATTGAACTATAAAAATGAATATCTTAATTGCGACATCAGAAGTTGTACCATTTGCAAAAACAGGAGGATTAGGCGACGTATGTGGAGCATTACCTGAATCCTTTGCCAAATCGGGACATCACGTAAAGGTCTTTTTACCAAAGTATCAATCTACCAAACCATTTTCAAATCAAATGAAAAAATTAGACGTCGAGCTGGATGTACAGATTAATGGGAGTTCATTTCAACTCTCAGCATATTCCATAAAACATAAAAAACTACCACTTGAATATATCTTTATGAGTAATGACAAACTCTATGACCGACCTGAACTCTACATGGATCTAAAGACTGGTAAAGATTACGCCGACAACGACGACCGCTTTATATTTTTCAATCAAGCCGTTCTCAAAGTCACCAAAGAGATAGGATTCAAACCAGACATCGCTCATGTACATGATTGGCAAGCAGCACTTATCCCAGCATACTTAAAATTGAATTATAACAATGATGAATTTTTCAAAGATAGTAAATCAGTTTTAACAATTCACAATCTTGCTTTCCATGGCATGTTTCCAAATAATAGATTCGGCAAACTTGGGCTTTCTAAAAATTTATTTTATCCCGTATCACCTTTTGAGTTCTATGGCAAAGTAAACTTCCTTAAAGCAGCCATAGCATACGCAGACAAAATCACAACCGTATCAAAAACTTACGCCAAAGAGATTCAAACTGAAGAATTTGGATGCGGACTTGATGGTGTTCTTCGTGAACGCTCTGAAGATATCATTGGAATCCTCAATGGTGTTGATTATAAAATTTGGTCAACAACAACTGATAAACATATCAATCATTCCTACCGCAAGCAAAATCTATCTGGTAAAAAGATGAATAAAGTCGAGCTACTCAATATTGCAGGACTTCCGCACAGGAACAAAACTCCACTCATTGGAATTATTTCAAGACTCACTGACCAAAAAGGTTTTGACTTGATTGAAAAAATAGCCGACAAACTTTTCAAGTTAGACATCCAACTCGTACTTCTTGGTACGGGTGAAGAAAAGTACGAAACGATGTTTAAAGAGCTTGAAAAAAAATACAAAGACAAATGCAAAGCGTTTATCAAGTTTGATAATACTCTCGCTCACCAAATCGAAGCGGCATCGGATATTTTCTTAATGCCATCAAAATATGAACCATGCGGACTCAACCAAATTTACTCATTACGTTATGGAACTATCCCAATTGTTCGTAAAGTGGGAGGTTTAGCCGATACTGTTCTTCCATTTAATGATAGCGACGGAACCGGGACTGGCTTTGTTTTTGATTCGTATGAGGCAAACGATTTATATTCGTCAGTAGTTGAAGCAGTAGAACTCTACCATCATAAACATGCATGGACTAAACTTATGAAAAATGCAATGTCCGAAGATTTTTCATGGAAAAAATCCGCAGAACGATACATAATTTTATTTGAAAATTTATTGACTGAAAAATATGCAAAAACTAATTAAAGAACATATCTACCTCCTTCCACCAATTCTACTATTTTCATACTTTTGTTATACTTTAAATTTCACTCAAGATGACGCTTACATCTCATACCGTTTTGTGCAAAACTTCCTCAATGGCGACGGATTAGTTTTTAATATTGGCGAAAGGGTAGAGGGATTTACAAATTTTGGATGGGTTCTCTATATGATTTTCTGGGGAAAGCTCTCATTGAATTATATACTCATTTCAAAACTAACGGGCTACCTCTTTGGTATTGGAATTCTGTTTTTGATATATTTATTCTCCAATAAAATAATTGAACTGAAACAAGAAAATAAGTTTCTGCTAATTGCGGTCTATCTCACCGCTGCAAGTCAATCAATGGCGTACTGGGCTGTCGCAGGTCTTGAAACATCCGCCTTTGCTTTCTTTGCTCTTTTGTCTCTCTATTTATATTTGCAGAAAAACAAACTACTTCCATTTGCACTCATCGCCGCTGTACTTCTCAGACCCGAGGGAGCATTTATAGCTATCATTCTCGTCATCATTGAACTTATCACTACCCGCAAACTCCCAAAATATTCATTCCGCTCAGCTTTGATTGCTCTATGTCTTGGACTTCCATATATTGCTTTCAAACTGTACTACTATGGCGACATCCTCCCAAATTCATTCTATGCCAAAACGGGTTTTTCAATTGCACAACTCTCCAATGGGCTTGAATACACTTTCCGCTTCATGGCACACTATGGCTTCTATGGAATCCCACTTTTGTTTTCACTTTTCAATTTCAAAAAACTCTCAAAAGAGTTCCAATCAATTATAATTTTCACTTTCATTTATACAATCTACATAACACTTGTTGGGGGAGATGTTCTCAAAGTGCATCGCTTCTTTATACCGTTGATTGGTCTATACGCTCTCATTGTTAGCTATATGATTATTTCAATTTCCACAAAATTTAAAAACAAACTCAAACATCCGATACTCTTAGCATCTACAATTCTTCTTTGTGGTTTAACATTTTACCTCCCGAACAAATTCGTACATGATTACAATCGTTTAGAAAAACACTTCACCGACAAAATGTCCTTCATGGCTCAATCAATCAAAAATCAGGACGACTCAAATTTCTCTGTCGCTCTCCCAACCATCGGAATTTTCAGCTACGAACTTATCGGACACCATATCATCGACATGCTTGGTCTAACTGACTCAACTATTGCAAGACACGCCGAAGCACCAATCGAGGGGATGGTCACGACATGGAAAGAGAGCAAACATAATTCCGCCTACATCCTTGAATCAGCTCCAGACTATATCATGTTCTCAACAGGTGTCAAACCATCAGCACCCGCAGAAAAAGCACTTATGCTCTATCCACGTTTCTTACAATCGTATAGTCAAATAGGCTGGTACCGTCAACCAGATTACGCCAAAAAAGGTACCGTACAGATGGTCTTCAAAAAGAACGAAGATTCAAAAGGTGAAATCAAGCCAACCTATCCACTGGCATTTGTTGATAATTATAAATTAGGCATGGAAGCGTATTCATCAGGTAAACAAAAACAAGCTATATCATATTTTGATAAAGCGATAAAAGTCTCCAAAAAACCGATTTACAATTACCTGCTCTATCAAAAGGCTTTTAGCCATAAGCTCTTAAATGAGCATGAAAAAGCGATTAAATTACTCGATTATGTACTTACTTTGGATTCATCAATTTTTATGGCTCATAAAGAGATGTATTTGTATGAATTATTTATGAATAATCGTCAAAAAGCGAATATCCATAAGAAATTTCTCTTAGAAATTGTCCCTTGGTATTTTCCTCGAATTGATTCAATGGCACAAAATAGCTTACAAAAGATGCAAAAGAAGAGACGGTAAATTATTTAAAGAAAAGAAGTTGACAAAATTAAATTCCTATATATATTATCAACCTGATTAAGCGAGAATAGCTCAGTTGGTAGAGCACCACCTTGCCAAGGTGGCTGTCGCGAGTTCGAGTCTCGTTTCTCGCTTTTTTTTATTAATATATGGCGCCATGGCCAAGTGGTAAGGCAAGAGTCTGCAACACTTTTATTCCCCAGTTCGAATCTGGGTGGCGCCTTATATTTTCAATCCCCCAAAAAAACAATTTCTGCGATATTTACATTCTAAGACATTTTTGTTTGACAGATTCGTCTATTTATATATCTTATTTATTAAATAGACACACATACAATAAAACAAAGCATTCTTATATGGGTGTTCTCAACGGAATCCAAGGAGGAGTTTATGAAAAAATTACTATTCACTATGCTGTTAATCATCATTAGTTCAGCAACTTTACATGCTCAAGTTGACACCTGTGCCAATCAATTCATTGGTGATGTTGACAATAGCGGCAGTTATGATGTTGCTGACTTAGTTTATCTCATGAGCTTTTTATATCAGAGCGGACCAACTCCACCAGTTTTGTCAAATGCCGATGTAAATGGTGATTGCGTAATTGATACTAATGACGTCGTTCTAATGGCAGAAGCTGGTAATAATATAAGTTTGTTCGTGGATTGTACATGCATCGCACCATCCATTTCCTCTTCTTCCAGTTGTTGTGAGGGAACGTTAGGAGATATAGATGAAACATTCTCTGGCTCAATGGACATTGGTGATTTAGTTTATATCGTTGCATTTATGTTTCTTGAGGGACCACCTCCTGCTTGTTTAGCTGAAGTTGACTTTAATGCTGATGGAGAAATTGATATTAGTGATCTAATATTAATAGTTAGTTATATGTTTGGGGGAACAATTTTACCTGACTGTCCATAAAAATAATGCTGATGAATACTAGTATTTAAAATCTAAAGCCGTTTCTATATAGGAACGGCTTTTTTACTTCTTGCAAATCTATTTTTTTTTAATACATTGAATAAAGTACTCACAATAAACGACAAACGGAGCAACAATGAAACATTCTTCAGTTATTTTGACAATTATCCTCCTAATTATTGTAACCGCCATTACAATTCAAGCTCGTGATATGAAACAAGTAAAAGTTTTTATCGATGACAAATCAACACTACCAACTCTGCAAAAGATGGCACTTGATATTGTTGAAAATGGGGATAATTTTATAACGATTCTTACAACTAGTGCTGAACTGTTGGAATTGCAAAATGCTGGGTTTAGAACTGAAACTGTATATGAAGATGCCGTAGCCCACTACCAAACTCAAATATATGCTAATGCCGTCGATAAAAGCCCAGGTGCCCTCCAAACTATGGGAGCATACAAAACTTTAGCAGAAATCAATGCAGCTATTGATACACTCATTGCCAACAACCCTACAATAATTTCAAATAAAGTAAGCATCGGGACAACACTTGAGGGAAGAGATATATGGGCATTCAAAATTTCTGATAATCCTAATGTCCAAGAAGCGGAACCTGAAATCCTCTACTACTCCGCTACTCATGCAAGAGAAGTAATCACACCATTAGTGTTACTCAATTTTATCGAACATATTGCGTCTAATTATGGATTTGATTCCGAAATCACAGATATTGTTGACAATAGACAAATGTGGTTTATCCTCAACGTAAATCCTGACGGATATTATCACAATCAAGTTATAGAACCAAGTGGAGGTGGTCTTTGGAGAAAGAATCGTCGCGTCAATGGTGATGGTACATTTGGGGTCGATTTGAATAGAAACTATGGCTACAAATGGGGACTGGATGACAATGGCTCATCACCTGTGACATCAAGCGAAACGTATCGAGGTACCGCTCCATTCTCAGAACCAGAAACTCAGACGATGCGTGACTTTATCGAAGCTCACGAATTTGTTCTTTGTGTTGATTATCATTCATACTCAAATTTATTCCTTTGGCCATGGGGATACGATTATTTGTATACCGAAGATGAAGATGTTTTTGCCCTTATGGGGGATTCTGTTTCTGCCTATAACAACTATGCTACTGGACCTGGATGGTCACTTTATCTTGTCAATGGTGAAGCTGGCGATTGGATGTACGGCGAACAAACAACTAAAAATAAAAACCTACATGTCTTGTTTGAAGTAGGAAGTAGCTCTGATGGTTTCTGGCCTCCTCCTGAAAACATCAATAGCTTAGTAAATGAAAATCTCGCACCTAATATTTTTCTTGCAAAAGTAGCTGGAGATATCTATCAAAGAGTCCCACCTAAAAAACCAATAGTTGTAGTCGATAATCTTGTTGATAGTATAAGTTACGAAGTGAACTTCTTAACAAATGACACGAATAATCCGGCAGTCGAATATGAACTAACTGAACAACAAGGATATACTACTGGATTTGATGCTGGTGACGACTTTTCTAATTGGGGTAATTCTGGATTCTTAATTTCTTCCTCTGATTACAATAATCCTCCTTCAGCATTTTATTCCGACTCTGGAAATAATCTTAATACATCTATGACTTCCACTGAACCATTCCTCGTTAACCTAAATGATACTATTTCATTCTATGTTAAATATGATATTGAACAAGATTGGGATTACGCATACGTCGAAGTTTCTACCGACGGTATCAATTACACTTCTATTGAAGGTAATATTACAACAACTACTAATCCAAACGGAAATAATGCTGGACATGGTATTACTGGATCTTCAAGTGGTGCGTGGATATTATCAACTTTTGATATTAGTTCATTCAATGGTCAGTCAATCTTTATTCGTTTATCTTATCGAACAGATGGATTTGTTGTTGGAGATGGATTCAGAGTAGATGACTTTTATCCCGTTGTTAGCTTTACCACAACTACTGTCATTTCATCTACTATAGTTGATACTTTTTATAACTTTACTAATAAACCGTTAGGGAGTTACTACTACAAAGTTCGTGTAAAAGATGCTGAAAACCAATGGTCTAATTTTTCTCAAAATAAAAAAACTACTGTCGTTCCTTCTTTAACAAGTTGTTTTGCTAATGGAGATATTAACAATGACGGGCTCAATCTTACCGTTGCTGATATGACTTATTTGGTACGATACTTGGAAGGAGTAGTTTCTGCTCCTGAATTCCCATCATATGCTGACTTAAATGGTGACTGTATTATATCACCTGATGATACTCTTAAATATCAAGAATATTTTGCAATTGGTATGTCTGCTTTCCCAGTTTTTCCTGTTCCAACTTGCTGTGACCCTGATATTGACCGAGACGGTGACGGCATATTTGATACTCTTGAGGTGACAATAGGAACGAATCCACTCCTCGTAGATTCTGACGGAGACTCTATCGATGATTTAGCTGAAATCGGTGGCGACCTTTTAAATCCATTAGATACCGACAACGATTTCATTATCGATGCTCTCGACCCTGATGATGATGGCGATGGCATTCTCACTATAGATGAACTCTCAAACGGTGACACAGACTTGGACGGCATCCCTAACTATCTCGATGAAGACGATGATGGTGATGGCATTCTCACCTTAGTTGACAACTGTCCATTAGTTGTAAATCCATCACAAATTGATTCGGACTCCGATGGCTTCGGCGACGCATGCGATGGCTGTTGTATTGCTGACCGTGGTAATGTCGATGGTGGCCCAGATGATGGAACCTTTACAGGATCTGTTGATATTGCCGATTTAGTCTATCTCGTCGCATACTCGTTCACTGGTGGTACGGCTCCTCCGTGTATCGAAGAAGCTGATATTGACGCATCTGGTGGTGCTATTCCTGTTGATATCTCGGATATTGTTGTATTAGTTGACTTTATGTTTACAGGTGGGGCTGCTCCAGCACCATGTTTTTAAGAACATAAAAGACTACTGTTTTGTAAACTTAAAAGCCTCTAAGGTGTTGATATATAATAAAATATTCTCTTTTTATGAAAATATACTTGTCCTCAATAATTTATTTTATATATTGATTGCCGTAATGAAAACATGAACCTTTTGACTTGGAGAAATAAATTATGGCTATGAAAATTTCTGATGATTGTACAGCATGTGGTCTTTGTCTACCTGAATGCCCTACAGATTCTATTGAAGAGGGTGATATCTATATCATCGATCCTAATACTTGTAATGAGTGTGAAGATCAAGACGACGGTTCTGCGTGTGTAGAAGTTTGTCCAGTAGATTGTATTGACAAAGCATAATACGCTGTTTGTATGATTTTTTAAAGCTACCTTTTTAGGTAGCTTTTTTTTTGCTTAATTTCTCAAAAATGCAATAAATAAGAGGGTGTTCAACTGGTTGGGTAGAGGGGGCTAGGAAACTACCCAGGGACAACAGAAAGACACCCTCGGAAATTTTTTATCTATATTTAATTCTTATATTTATTACAAATAATAACAATTATAATAATTTGTCAAGTATTCAGTTTAAGAATGAAACCGTATTCCTTCCCACATCTACATAAAATATCTTTATCTACATTGATTAGTATTTAACTATTTTGACTGGAATTGTTAATACCGTTTCATCATTATCATCTGCTTCAATTACCAAAGTAATATTGGTTTTATATGTACCAGTAGACAACGTATTGCTTGGAGAAACAGACAACTTAATAGACTCATTTTTCTTCGCTGAATCTTTTATGACTGTAACCGAAACAGTTTTATCATTTCGTAAATGCTTCAAAAGTTTTAAAGAATCAAATCGAGAATTTGGTATAGATATAACCTGACTTTTTTTGGACGGTAAGAAAAACAATGAAATAGGATTTGGCTTAATACCATTAAACCATTGACCTATAATAGACACATAGAAATATTGAAGCTCAGGAAGTTTTGGATGATCTGTAAAAACAGTAAACGATTTGTTTACTGGACCATAATAATCTTTTGTCTCAAACGTCAAATTAAAAAACACTGTATCACCTGGTTGCACCAAACTATCGACAGTATGTACTGATGAACAATCACAGCTCACTTCAATATCAAGAATCTTAATATCAACATCGGTACGATTTACAAAAAGATACTGATTATACACTTTAAAATCTATCCCAACATGTCCAAAATCATGCATCTGCTCTTCATACGTCAAACCTTGAGCAAACAGGCTCATTGGCAAACAAAGCATAGTCAACATCAAGATCATATTTCGTAATAGCATATTATTTCACTTCCTCTAATTCAGGAAGATATCCAAATTTTCGCATCCACGTATCATTATAACATTTACTCAGATACCGAATCCCTGCATCGGCAAAGATACCGACAAGAACATCATTCCGGCTTAAACCTTTAGCAACTTGCTCCATAGCAACCGAAACCGACCCCGACGAACCACCTGCCGAGATTCCTTCAACTTTAGAAATCTCTCTGGCTCGGTTAAATGCATCCTTATCTGAAACAGTAATCACTTCGTCTACTAAATTCGGTAACAATGCTTCTGTAATCACATCCGACCCAATCCCTTCAACTTTATAGGCATGCCCAGCAGTCTCTCTATTATTACGAATATATTCAGCGAATATCGAACCCTCAGGATCAACCGCAATAGTCTTCACATTCGGATTTTTCTCTTTTAAGTATTTCGCTATACCTGAAAATGTACCACCAGTTCCAATCCCAGCAACAAAATGAGTAATCTTCCCATCGGTATCATTCCAAATTTCAGGGCCGGTGTTAAGATAGTGTGATTCAATATTTTCAGGATTGTCGTATTGGTTCAGATGAAAATACCCATGCTCTTCGGCAAGTCTCCGAGCGACCATATAACAACCTCTTGGGTCATGATGGTCATCTACTTCAGGCGTCACAATCACTTCAGCACCAAACGACTTGATGAGGTCAATCTTTTCCTTAGATGTTTTCACAGGTGTCGTCACAATCGCTTTTAAGCCGTAGTATGAACAAATCAAGGCGATTGATGAACCCGTATTACCCGAAGTATTATCAATAACGGTGTCACCGATTTTAAGGGTACCACTTTTTATCGCTTTCCCAATGACATATTTGGTCATACGGTCTTTTAAAGAACCAGTCGGGTTAAAGAACTCTAACTTCACAAACGCCTGACATCCACCATTAGGAATCCCTGTCCGAAGTCGTATCATTGGTGTGTTGCCGATTAAATCTATAATTGATTCATGTACTCTCATTTTATATCCTTCTATAGTTGCGTAATATTATACAATTTTATTCCGTTTTTCAACAATTTCTTTTAAAAAAGTTGTTTCTTTTTTTAAGTTGACTTTAAAACCGTCTATTGGTTTATATGCTTTTAATTAGAATATGACTCATATAAATTTGGAGTTTTAAATGCGTACAACTAAATACCTATCCTTTTTAATTGTTTTATCAATTTTTATCGTTGGTTGTTCAAAAGAAGCCAAAGATGAAGCTGCCCAACTCGAAAAAGAACTTTCTGGTGAAGCACAGATGGCAGCAGACTCTGCCGCCGTTGCCGATTCACTCGCAACAGCATTAGCCGCTAAGGCAGCCGAGGAAGAGGCGGCAGAAATGGAAGCGTTAGCACAACAACAAGCTGCTGAACTTGCCAAAATGCCTAAGAAACCAGATGGCGACGGCTACACCGTACAGGTCGCTGGATGTGAAGACCGTGACTATGCCACCCATCTTGTAGAGGTGTTTAGCAAACGGGGATATGAACCATACATCACATCGATTACAGTCGAGAACCAAGGCTACTACCGAGTACGAATCGGAATCTTTGCCAACCTCGCCGATGCCAAAGCACTGCAAGCGGAACTGAATGACAAGTACTCCCTTGAAACATGGGTCGATGTCACCGTCAACAGCTTCTAAAATAATTGTCATCTAATAAATTGTAGGGCGGAACTCTTTAGTAGTTCCGCCTTTTCTTATTTACTTCAATAACTCTAAAATCCCAGAAAACAACTTTTTCGTTGTAATGATTAGTTGTTGTTGGAGTTATAGGGAAATTGGTTTGTTTCGGTCATTAACGACCTTTTTTTGTTGCTCCTTCTTATCCAATTCATCTTTTGATTGGACTCTTCGGAGTAAGTCGTAGGTTCTGGCAAGTTGGCGGTCAAGACGCATTTCATAGTACATAATCTTCGTAGCAAAGTTAGTCTTTGGAATGGAATTGACACCTATGAGGTCTGATAATTCTTTTGAATCGGGGGAATTGAAATCAAGCGGTGGGAGGTTTTTGTCTCGTTTCATTTTGAATGAATGGAGGAACTCTTCTTTTTCGATTTTGTCATCGATATTTTCGAGTTGTTTGTTGATGTGGGCGGTTTCTGCTATGACGGCACGTTGGGAACGCCAGAGGGAGTTGGCTATTTTTCGGATAAGCAGTTCTTGAAACCATGTTTGTGGTTTGAACTCTGAACGGAGGTCTTCGATGAGGAGATCGTAGTCTACTCTGTCTTCGGTGAGGTGGGCGGATTTGATAATGAGTTTTTTTGAGAAGAGTCCAAAGGTGGTACCATTTTGGGAGACGATATTTTTGCCTTTTTCGGTTTTTGGTCCTGTTGATTTTTTGGCGTTTTCACGGTTGGATTTTGTTTGTTTTGATAAAGTCATATTTTCCCCTTTTGAGGTGCTTTTTTGTAAAGGGGAGAGAATTGTTTTTTAGGGAAGAGTTGTAGGGAAAGTGTCTATGATCTATAATTCAAAAACATTATTCATATATTCATAATATGCTTTTATAAATGAGCAAGTTAACAATACGAATTCAAAACCTGTTTCATTTGAAATGTCCCAAGGAGCATTAATGTCTCTATCAACTCCATGGTCAGCTGCATTTCTAACATGACCTAGATAATAACCTTTATACTGTAATTTTGTGGCAATCTTATTATCGCCTTTGAGTGCATCTAGTTTCTGATTAATTCCATTTGCCGTATTTGGAATATTATAATGGTTTAACATATTGGATAAGAATGAATCTAATGAGTTGCCAGCTTGTAAAACAGCTTCTCTAGCCAATTTAGAATTTGCTCTAAGTAAAGCATTTCCTAGTGGAGTTATTATTTCAGCTTCATCACAAATTGATATTTATGGGATAAAACTCAACTTGTCTTTCTAACTTTTTATCAGATTTTAGGATTTCGATAATTCCGTTTTCTTCTTTGAAAATATTAGCAATTTTTAAAATTTCAATTACTGTATTTGCACCAGTTAAAGTGTGATTCTTTTTTCCTGCACCAGCGGTATATGCGATATGAGACTGTAAGCTGTTCTGTTCCATGCTTTTACGTATCTTAACCGCAGAAATTATTTTGTGGAAAAAATCAATCTCATTTATAACTTTGTACCATGAATTTTTTATTTCTAATTCCAATTGATGTTCTATTGCTCCTGCCAATAATTTGCCAATTTCTGTAATAGTTTTTTTGTTACCGCTTGTGATTACACCGATATTGACTAAAAAGCCATTATTTAAACTAATAGTTGTTTCATGAACTTTTATATATGAAGCAACTTCTTTTGGGCTTGCAGGTCCATTTTGAGCATTGTATGCTAAAATAATATTTGCTAGTTCTTTATACGAAGAACCTGGTAATTTAAACTTTTCCAAAACTACTCCTTAATCTGTACTAAATTATTTTCATATAAGAATAAATATTTATAATTGATTACCCTTTTGATGTCAAAACGTAGATGTCGTACACAATAATACTTTAAACGCATTATTTGTCAATCACATTCTGAAATTATTAAAAATATGTGATATACCAAAGGATTGGATCCGGTCGTCCTCAGGTAAGGGGTTGTGGGGGGTTATTCTTTGGAGTATACTTCGACAAGCTCAGCATGACAAATCATAAAAAAAAGCAGGTTTCGGAAAGACCTGCCCTACAATTATATGGTTCCCCGATCAAGTCGGGGATGGTTTAGTCAGGGTTGAGAATGACAATGTTTGTAGGGGCGTTTCGTGAAACGCCCTTTTAGATTCAGGCATACCTGAACCTTACTAAACTATAATAAAAAAAGACAGGTCAAACGCGACCTGCCTTATATTTTGACTCCCCTCTAAAAAGAGGGGCTGGGGGGTGTGTAAAATTTCTTATTCTTTATTTACATCCAATGGTAATAAATGTTTTTTGTAAAATGCAACCTGACGTCTATACGATTCAATAACATTGACCCGTTTTCTAGCGCCATGTCCTTCATCAGGAAAAATCAACGAATCCACAATCCCACCATTGTCATTGACCGCTTTGATAATCTGACGAGCTTCACCAACTGGAACACGAGGGTCATTTTCCCCATGAATAACAAATAGAGGAGTTTTAATCAGATGTGCTTTATGAATTGGTGAAACAGATTCTAAAAATTCAGGATCGGACAATGGACCATATTCAGATTCACGTAATGCACGACGATATGGTTTTGTGATTTCTAAAAATGATTTAAAATTAGCAATACCGACAACATCAATAGCTGCGTTAAACATTTCAGGGTATTCGGTAATCATACCCAGTACAACATAGCCACCATAGGAACCACCACGAATACCAATTTGACCTTTTTGAGTGTAATTGTTTTCAAGAAGATACTCAACTGCGGCTTTGTAATCTTTTAGTGAATTTTTACGGAGTTTATAGTTGTCAAGATTCATATAGTCACGACCATATCCAGATGAGCCACGAGGATTCGGAGCAATGATACCAAAACCGTTAAGCATCAAATATTGGAAATTACGAATAAAAGCTGGTTGGAATTGACCTTCTGGACCACCATGGGCGGAGACAATAAATGGAATTGGTTTGCCATCATAGTCCGCTGGTAAATATAAGAAAGCAGGAATTTCGAGCCCATCAAATGATTTGTATTTGATAAGCTTTGGTGCGGTAAAAATCTTACGATCAATACCAGCATAAATAGAAAATGTCAACTGTTTGAGTTTTTCGGTATGAGGATTCCATAACCAGCATTCAGGAGCTTGCGTAGGTCCTGAAAATGAGAGTAGTAAGTTTCCATTTTTATCGGCACCAGAGAAACCAAGCATGCCGTCAAGTGGTGGAGACGGGAGTTCTTTACCAGATTCAACTACACGAAGCTTTAGACGATTGTAACCTTCTTCGTTTATTTGGGCACCCATAGTTTTGAAATCACGTGAGAAGCCAATTCCTTCGACTTCCCATTGTGGGTCAAGCCAACCATCGGTTGCATATTCAACTTTGGATGAACCTACAGTCATTTTAGCAAGGCGAGCGATACCATCTTTGTTGCCATTACAAACAAGCCAGATTGTTTTGTTGTCAGGCATTAGAGTAGGCGAACCATAGACAACATCGCCTTCGTCTTTCGTTAAGGCTTTAAAATCACCAGAAGTCAAATCTAAGAGGAATAAGTCGTTATTTACATTTGAGGTGTAGTTGGCAACAATCATCATTTTACCATCTTGGGATAAATCGGCAATTGCATTGTAGCCAGGGTTATTAAGAATTTTTTTTGCTTCACCAGTTGCAATATTCATTTCATAAAGGAAGAAATCACGTTTATTTTCTTCATTAGAGCGATAATATATCGAGGCATCATTTTTTGCCCAAGTAACTGACCCTATTTGGACATCTTCAAAATCAGTCAGTTTGAGAACGCGACCTGTTTCAGTATCCATAAGGTAGAGTTGAGATTGTTCAGAACCACCTACAGATGCTCCAACTATTGCGATGAGACCATTATGTGCTAAAACAAAATAGTCGACACCATCTTCAAATGTAGTAAGTTGATATGGCCATCCAGCATCGGTGATGCGATAGATTTGAGAAGCCCCAGAGGTTGATGAGCGGAAGAAAATTTTGTCACCATCCCAGTTGATACCTGCTGGCGAGTTGGCTCCGATTTGCAGGAAAGTGCCGATATCAGGGACATATTTGCCCGCATCTAATAGTGATTTTGTTTTTGTACCTTCATCTGCAATTGCAAGCGATGAAAAGGCAAAAATTAAGATGAGGGTAGAAATTAAGATTTTGCGAACCATAAAAGAGCTCCTGTTTTGGTACGTTATTAGATTTGTTTCTAATAACGAAAATAGTACGGAAAAGTTTTGATGGCAAGCAAATAAAAAAACGACCCCGCAAGAACTGCAGAGCCGTTAAGATTTCTGAAATCTGTTTTTAGACTGCGGCAGGTTCTAATTCGCAGACAATTTGTTCTTCTTCTTCAAATGCAACACGTTTATAAAAAGGACAATCATAACAAGATAAATATTGTTGAGATTTTATCATAACACAATTGTCTTTATGCGTCATCCAGCAAGCACGCCCAGCACCAACACCGTTATTGAGTCCATCGTACTTCATATCGGTGACAACTTTACATTCACCTAACGTAGAGACCATAAGACCATTTTTTTCTCTACCACAATTTACAAATTCCCAACAATTTAACTTTTTAGACATATTACTGGCTTACTCCGAAGCTACAAATTTTTTGATTACTGAATACTGACTGTTTTTCTTGAAACTGTTTTTTTCATTTTCAGAAGCATATTCGTTAAATTTTTCCAAACTCTTTTTTGTGTTTTTTCTGTCATGTTCATACATATACGCCAATGTCAAATATTGATGAACAAGTGTATTGTCATTTTTTAAAGAACGAGCATCTTTAAATGACTTGATTGCTTTTGAGTAACGTTGTAATTCAAAAGATGCTTCACCCATTCCGAAATATCCATAAAAATTTCGTTTATCAAGCTTTACAACTTTATCGAAATCACCAAGAGCTGCTCTAAATTCACCCGCATCCAAATAGATATCTCCACGACCTAAATAACCAGTAGTTTTTTTATCATCAACTTTGATAGCTTGATTATAACAAGCGATTGCTTCGTTGGTTCTTTTTTTGAACTGATTAATCTCTGCGGATTTAATGAAATTATCGTAAGCCTTATCCCATTTTTTTAATTTGGAATAAGATTCACCGAGTCCATAATATGCATTTGCTGAACTTGGAGCTTGTTCAATGACTTTGTTGTAGTCAGCAATCGCAGTAGTATAGTCAGCCTGTTTGAAAGCATTTTTGGCTGAGTAGAGGTAATCGTTTCCTTTAAACTTCTTTTCTTTTTTTGCTTGAGTTAGAGGTTTAAGGGATGGAGAGAGAGTTTTTGTTTCACCTTTTTTTATAGTAAAAGAACCTTTTGTAGACTCGTATCCATCTAAAGAGATTGTATAAGAATGTTTTCCTGATTTTATTTTAGAGTAGGTAAGGTTACCAGCACCCAAGACGGACCCATCAACTTTTATTTTAGCACCATCAACATTGGCATTGAGTACAAGTTTACCATATCCACTTTTTGCTTTTGCTGAAGATTTCTTTTTGGAAGTTGTTTTTTTCTTAGCAATTATTTTTTTAGGCGGTGTAACCTTTTTAGGAGTGACAACTTCTTGTTTCTTTTTTTCAATAGGTGCTTTAGCAATTTGTACCGTTTGTTTAACAGGAATTTCAACAATTTCTTCCATAGGCTTTAGTGTTATAAAAGAAAAGTTATTATCGGCAATCGTTATATAATCAGTACCAATAATTTCACCACCAATTTTATAAGCTATTTTATGAGAACCTGCTGGTATATCACTAAAAGTGAAAAGACCATTAGCATCAGATTGAGATCTTTCGTTTAAATCGTCAAAGATAATAGTTGCACCACTTAGATATGGATTATCGTTTTCATCAAGAATAAGTCCAAATACCTGCCCATCACCAACACCTGAGTTGCCAGCTAAAAAAGAACCAACCACAGAAACAGAAAGTAGTAATATTGCCACAAAAGAATAGACAGCGATATTCTTATTTAAATTTTTTGGTTTCAGAACATAATTTCGATTATTGATAATCATTTCATCTTCAGGATGTAATTTTTGAGAGCCTTCTATTTTGATATAATTTTTGTAAAAAAATGCGAGCCCTTGCCCTTTTTTTGAAATCTGTGGCTTAGGTAAGTTATTTTCTAAATTATCTTTAACAATTTTAGGTTCTGGGTTATTATCCTCTTTTGTAGGAGGTTGAATAGGAGAATTTGAAAATGGTTCTGGATCAGAGGGGTTAACAGATGAAATTTTTTCCATAAGAGCAGATTTCTCTCTATCGTTAATATAGTCATTTTTATTATAGAGGTTACTCTCGATTTCTTTAATTTCTTCTTCAGAAAGTTTTTTAATATCTGACGAATCCTTTTTAATAGGAGCTGTATCGCTTTCATCTTTGATAGTATTTTTAGAATCAATATCTTCAAGCGGGGAAGAGCTGTTTAAGTGCTTTGCTTCAGATTCCATCATATCAGCCGTAGTTTCTATTCCAAGGTCATCGGAATCAGGGAGAGAGATTGATTTTTCTGGGACATAATCATCTTGAACGTTATAATCTACATTATTTGAGTCAACAACCTCGCTCATATCTGCGCCACAATAAAAACATGCACTTGAGTTTACGTTGTTTTGCTCGGCTAAACATTTTGGACATTTTTGCAAGAATTCGCTCCTTATAAACAATTATAATATTTTGCATAATTATCGACTAAAGTACACAATTTCTTTAGATGTTTAGTTAGTATTACTCGTCATTATGTAAGAGTTAAAATCTTTTTGAATAAGAACTTGACAATAGCTGGTATTTAATGGTATAATTTCGTTTTGTATTACTGAAATTGGAAAAATATATAAGTTTCCCAAGGAGGAACAAATAGATGTATAAAAGTTCTAAGATGTTGTTATTAAGCACATTAACAGTATGTCTGTTAATATTCGCAACTGGATGTGATCAGCCTGATGATGTAATAACACCAAATGGTAGAGCATATTTGAGTCTCAACCCTGAAAGATTACCAAATAATCCAGCCGAAACTGTCTATGAATTATGGGTTGCTAATGCAACTGATACGTTATCATTAGGCAAATTTGGATATGATTTCACCGCCGGAACATTTTTAAATGAAGCTGGTACAGCTACTCGTTCTGAAGGTGGTCGATTTTATTTAGATGAAAATATCGATAATTATATTTCTATTTTGATTTCTGTAGAACCTGCTGTTGATGCTGCTCCAAATTCACCTGCATCTATAATGCTGGTAGATTTCACTTCGAGCCCTACTATTAAATTACAAGTTCCTTTAACTGATTCTCTTTGGAATGCGACTGCACGTTACAATATGGTCGGGACATCTGATGGACCTGATAATTCAACTAATGGACGTTCTATTTGGTTTAGTAACTATACAAGTAATTTAAGAGTAATTACTGACACAACCGCGATTAATGAATGGCATTTAGATTCTACTGAATTAGTTACTGAATATATTTTAGATACGATTATCTTAGGAATTGATACAACATCTATTGTAACATTTGACACGATCCAAGTAATGGGACCTGATACAAACGGTGTTGGCATTGATACAATCTCAAGAACAATTACAAGATTTAATGTTATAGATACTATAGTTGGATTACCTTTTATAGATTCTATTGTAATTGATTCCTCGGTAATTGACTCAATAGTAACCGATACATTTTATGCGGATCCTTCGTATTATCCGACATCACTCTTGATCGACTACGAAACATCATCATTTAGTGTAACAGAAGAAAAATTTGTTCAGGATAATTTTGAAATGCCTAGTTTGTCACCATATGGCTGGAAATACAAAGGTTGGGTAATTTCAGATGCTATCAACCCAGCTGCTGTTGGGAATTTAACATTACCTGGGTGGAAATTCCTCGAACCGTTTTTAACAGATATTGATGGTGGATTATTGACTACTGGAGAGTTTTATGATATTACTGCTCCAGACGCAAGTAATCCTTATATAGATACAATTTATCAAAGCCCACCTCGTGTTCCACTTTTCCCTGGTGAAGATTTCTTAACTAACCTCCCAGCACCATTAGTTACTTTACCTAATTTGGCAGGTACTCCAGGTTACGTCTTTATTACAATGGAACCAATTTTTTACTCAGACACGACTAACTTCCCGTTGTTTGCCTATATTGGTGATTTACCAATAACGAGCGGAGCTGCTGACTCAACCACTCAAGGCTTTACCTTACGTGGTCATATGTATGTAAATGACGCTTTAAGAGGTTTCCCATTAGTATGGGTTACCGTCGAAAAGCTTTAATCTAATTGATTATAGAACTTGACTGAAAACGGCTTATATTTATAAGCCGTTTTTTTTATCTAATTTATCCAATTTTAGCTTGCCAAATTGTAATTATTCAATATATTCTTGCCTAATTTATAACAGTAGAAAAAATGTAACTTATTAAATATTATAATCTTGACAGGAGAAATCAGAAATGATGGGAATTGAGACTGGTCAATTATCGGTCATCATCGGAGCAATTGGAATTATTTTCGCAATAATTCTTTTAATGTGGATTAAAACAAAATCTACAGGAACAGAATTAATGAAAGAAATTTCAGATGTTATTCATGATGGAGCGATGGTCTTTTTAAAAAGAGAATACACTATTCTTGTAGGTTTTATTGTAGTAGTAAGTGGAATGCTATTTCTGTATACCACACCTGAAACAGCATATTCATTTATTGGTGGTGCATTCTGTTCTATGCTTGCTGGTTTCATTGGTATGAAAGCAGCAACTGCGGCCAATGTACGTACAACTGCCGCAGCCAAAGATGAGGGAGAAGCATCTGCCTTATCTATCGCATTCTCTGGTGGTGCTGTTATGGGAATGTCAGTCGCATCACTTGGTCTCATCGGTGTAGGGACTGCATTCTATTTCTTCGGAGATGCTGTCTCATCATCTAATATCTCAGGTTTTGCTATGGGTGCCTCAACTATCGCATTGTTCGCTCGTGTTGGTGGTGGTATCTTTACAAAAGCTGCCGATGTTGGTGCTGATTTAGTTGGTAAAGTTGAAGCTGGAATTCCTGAAGACGACCCTCGTAACCCTGCGGTTATTGCTGATAACGTTGGTGACAATGTTGGTGATACTGCTGGTATGGGTGCTGATTTGTTTGAATCGTATGTTGGTTCTGTAATTGCGACAATCGCTATTGCTGCTACTGCTACATCACTTGGTGGAGTAGAGATTATAGATTCTATGCGTTCAAAGCTTATGGAACTTCCGTTGTTAATCGTCGCCTTTGGTGCGATTGCTTCAATCTTAGGAATTCTATCAGTACGTCTTTTCTCAGCAATGAACCCAGCATCGGTTTTACGTTTAGTAACTTATGTAGGTTCTGTTGTAATGCTTGGAACTGCATGGTATATAATTAATACATTAGGAATTGATACAAATGTATTCTGGGCTATTCTTGCTGGTAACGTTGCTGGCATCATGTTAGGTCTTTTAACCGAATATTATACTGCCGCAAAACCTATCAGAGATATCGCAGATGCTTCTGAAACTGGTTCTGCTACAAATATTATTTCTGGTTTAGCAGTAGGTATGGAATCTGTGCTACTTCCTATTATTGTTATTTGTGGAGCAATTTTCGCTGGCTTTACATTTGCGGGTCTATATGGTATCGGTATTGCTGGTGTTGGTATGCTTGCAACTATCGGTGTGACAATATCTGTTGATGCGTATGGCCCAATCGCTGATAATGCCGGTGGTATTTCAGAAATGGCTGGCTTAGGTGAAGATGTCCGTAAAATTACTGATAAATTAGATTCATTAGGTAACACAACAGCTGCTATTGGTAAAGGCTTTGCTATTGGTTCTGCTGCATTGACAGCACTCGCATTATTCTCTGCTTATTCTTCAGCTGTCGGTTTAACAAGTATAAACATCTTAGATCCATTAGTTGTGATTGGATTCTTCATGGGTGGTGTGCTTCCGTTTTTTGTTGCCGCTCTTACAATGAATGCGGTTGGTAAAGCTGCTGCTGAAATGGTTGAAGAAGTTCGCCGTCAGTTCAGAGAGATTACTGGACTTATGGAAGGTAAAGCGAAACCTGATACAGGTCGTTGTGTTGACATTGCGACTAAAGGTGCTTTAAAACAAATGGTCATGCCAGGATTAGTAGCAATCTGTTCACCAATTATAATTGGTAAACTTTTAGGTGCTGAAGGTCTTGGAGGTATGCTTGCTGGTTCTACTATGTCAGGTGTGATGATGGCACTTATGATGTCAAATGCGGGTGGTGCATGGGATAATGCGAAGAAGTATATCGAAACTGGCGCACACGGTGGTAAAGGCTCTGACGCCCATAAAGCTGCTGTTGTAGGTGATACTGTTGGTGATCCTTTCAAAGATACTTCTGGTCCTGCCATGAATATCTTAATCAAACTTATGGCTATCGTTTCTTTAGTTGTTGGTCCATATTTATTTTAAAATAGATTGATAATCAGATATTAGGGTATATCTTTGCGATATACCCTTTTTTTATAAAATGGAATGAATAAATTAATATTGCTTTAGTATATAAGTTAAATAATGTTAACTTTATGAAACTTTTATCAATCGGTTTCGTCTAAAGAAACCAAGCAGGAGTTTAGTGTGGAACAAGAAAATTCAAATGCAGAAGTAAAAATGGAAAAAAGTAGTTCGTACGCATTCAAAGGTATCGTTGAAGTTTTTTACGACCCAGCATCATTATTTAAAAAAATAAAAGATAATCATACAATCCTTATACCGTATATAGTGCTTTTTGCTGTGAGTCTTTTAGTTGGTTATTTATTAAAGGATATCATAATGCAGATGCAGTTGGATAGCCCAGAATTTCAAGAGCAAATGAAGGGGCAACAACTTCCAGAGTCAGCAAAGTCTTTTATGGAGATAATGACAGTAGTTGGAATGGGGATTGGTATGTTACTCACTCCATTGATTACAGCGAGTTTAGCACTCTTTTTTGGTAATTTTGTTATGGGCGGAAAAGCTAAGTTCAAAACAATTTTCTCTATGATGATATATTGTGAAGTTTTATATATGATTGGCAATTTATTATTAGTACCGATGGTTCTCGCTAAAGGTGATTTGACGACTGGAATTTCATTAGGGTTTTTAGTTGCCGACCAAGGAGTTCAATCAATCGCATTCACGGCATTATCAAAAATTTCATTATTCCATATATGGGAAATAATCGTGGCAGGAATTGGTTTATCAATAATATATGATTTTTCACGCAACAAAGGATACATGTTATCGGTCTTATCAATAGGTTTGTTATCAATCATGCACATTGGAGCAGCGGCTCTTGGTGCAATGTTTAAATAAAGGAGATTCACGTATGAGGTTCAAATACCTTACTATAAGTTTACTCGCAGTCGTTATGCTTTTAACAAGCAACGTTACGGCAAAAGATTTATCACTCAATGACTGTATTGATTTGGCATTACAAAACAGATCATCGATTATCGCTGCTCGTGGTAGAGAAGATGTTGCCAAGGCTGGCAAGTTATCAGCATTAGGTGCATTTTTGCCAAGAGTTGATGCTTCGTATAATTATAGTAAAGGGAAAGAAACCAATATTAAAACTTTTGGTGCAACTGAATATGATAGTACAATAATTACTAGATATGCTTACGGAGATTCCGCAAAATCATTTGTTAAATATCCTTTAAACTTTGTTGAAATAGATGCTGGTGATCAAGACTTTGGACCAAATAAAAGTTTAACATTATCCGCAAATATGTGGTTATTAAATATTGGTAATTTTTATTCGCTATCTGCAGCAAAAGCAAATGCAGAAGTTGCCCATTTGGATGTGTTGAACTCTGAACAAGATTTGATTTATGCGGTTAAAGTATCATACTTCGCATACTTAGCATCGGTTGAAAATGTCGATGTTCAAGAAGAGGCAGTGAAACGATCTGAAGAACAATTAAAGCTGATTCAATCAAGATACGATTTAGGTTCGGCATCACTCTCTGATGTGTTAAAGCAAAAAGTTCAATCTGGAAATGACCAGCTTTCATTATTAACCGCTACCAATACAGTTGTGACTGCTGAAGCATCACTTGCGTATACAATTGGACTTGATCCAAACAAAAACCATACTTTTTCAAAAGAATATTCCGAACATACATATACTGGTTCAATAGATGATGCTATCAGTTTTGGTTTGTCGCATGAGCCTGGTTTATTGTCTGCTCAAAGTGGGTTGTTTGCTTCTCAAAAAGGGGTCAAGCAATCTCTTGCTGGATATTTACCTACTGTTTCAGCCAATGCAAGTTATACAAAGTTTACAGGAACTCAAGCATTCCCAACAGTATTTGATTACTCGTCTGATAATCTGCGTTATGGGTTCAGTATAAACTGGAATCTTTTTGATGGCTTCCAAACCAAACGAAGTGTCACAACTGCAAAAATAAATAGAAACAATGCGAGAGCTCAAGTTGCTGAGACAAAAAACTTTTTAGCACGTGAAATTAAAACAGCGTTTTTTGATATTGAACAACAAAAGAAATCGAAAAACATCGCTCAAGCAAATGTTGATGCATCAACAGAAGATTTAAAAATTACTCAAGAGAAATATAATTTAGGTGCTGCAACAATTTTAGATATTTTGAATGCTCAAGTTTCATTAAAAACTGCTCAGGTTTCCTACATAAGGGCTGATTTTGATTTAAACCTTGCAGTTGCCAAACTTGAAAATGCAATGGGAAAAATGTAGCAATACAATAAAGGTAGAAGATGAATAAAAAGAAACTTATCCTCATAATTTTACTCGTTGTAGTCATAGGAAGCGTCGGCTATTTTAGCATGACTGCAAATACAGAGAAAATTACAAAAGTAAATATTGAGTCCGCAAAGAAAAGAGAGCTTGTTGAAATAGTCTCCGCTTCGGGTCGAATTCAACCTCAAACAAAAGTAGATATTACTTCACAAGTGAACGGTGAAATAATAAACCTTTTGGTGAATGAAGGTGAACATATAAATGCTGGTGATTTACTTGTTGTTTTAGACACTATCCAGTTACGGTCTAATGTCAATGAAGCAAAGTTTGCGATGACTGAAATTGAAGCTCGACTGGAAGGTTCTAAAATAACAATGAACCAAAACAAAGAAGAGTATGATCGTCAAAAACGTTTACGTGAAGACAATCTTTCTTCTGAGACACAATTAACCAATGCGATGTATGCCTATCTCAATTCTGAATCATCATACAATGCGATGCTTGCTCAATCAAAACAAGTGAAATCACGTTATAACAATCAACTCGATAAATTAAGTAAAGCAAAAATCGTTGCTCCAATGTCTGGTATTATTACTTTTTTAGACTGTGAAATTGGTGAGATTGCTCAAGGACAAACAGCTTTTTCACAAGGGCGTACATTGATGACAATTTCTAATCTTGATGTTTTTGAGGTAGAGGTAGAAGTTGATGAGACTGAAATCAACAAAGTAGCTTTTGGACAAGCGGTTGATATTGAAGTTGACGCATTTATTGATACGGTATTTGCTGGAGAAGTCGTTGAAATAGGAAACACTGCTCTTATTTCTGGTGGTTCACAAGACCAGTCTACTAATTTTAAAGTAAAAGTAATTTTTAAAGATTCAAACGTTCGTATCCGACCAGGAATGTCTGCAACTGTTGATATTGTATCTAACAAAAAAGAATCTGCCCTTTCGATTTCGTATTCTGCTGTTGTCATGCGTTCCTACGATTTAGACTCTTTAGAAAGTGCCAATAGCAAAACTGATCAAAAAGACAAACCAACAACAACTGATGCTAATGCTGTTCAAGCTGCCACAGAAGTTGATGATGATAACATGGATAGTGACTCTGAAGATAAAAAAGAAGAACTCAAAGGTGTTTTTGTCGTAAGAGATAGTAAAGCAAAATTTGTTCAGATTAATACTGGAATTGCTAACCAAAAGAATATTGAAGTGACTGATGGTTTAATGGACGGTGACTCAATTATTACAGGCCCTTATAAAGTTCTCAGAACTATCAAAGATGGTGATTTGGTTGAGAAAATCAAAAAGAAAAAGAAAGAGAAAGAATAATTATGGCTCTCATTGAAACTAAGGATCTTTGGAAAACCTACGAAATGGGTGCCGAAACAGTTCATGCTCTTAGAGGTGCATCTATAGCAATTGAAAAAGGTGAGTATGTTGCTATCATGGGACCATCTGGTTCTGGTAAATCAACACTCATGAATCTTATTGGATGTTTAGACACTCCATCTCAAGGTAATTATACTTTAAATGATAAAGATGTCAGTAACATGACAGATGATGAGCTTGCCAATATTCGTAATCGTGAAATTGGTTTTGTTTTTCAAACATTTAATCTGCTTCCTCGGGCAACAGCACTTCATAATGTCGAACTTCCATTGATTTATAATGGTTCTTCAACAGACGAACGAAAAGAAAAAGCTGTTAAAGCTTTAACTCGTGTTGACCTTGCTGACCGTGTCACCCATAAACCAAGCGAGTTATCTGGTGGTCAAAGACAAAGAGTCGCTATTGCTCGTGCATTAGTAAATGACCCATCATTGATATTAGCTGATGAACCAACAGGTAACTTAGATAGTAAAACATCTGTTGAGATTATGCGTCTTTCTGATGAGCTACACAAACAAGGTAATACAATTATTGTTGTAACCCATGAACGTGATATTGCCTTACACGCAAAACGTGTTATTACTATTTTAGACGGTCAGATTGCAACGGATGAACAAGTAACCCAAGAAATGAGAAATGCGATACATTAAGTTATGATATTTGGTGCATTATTTAAAATAGCAATTGATGCTTTATGGGTAAATAAACTTAGATCAAGCCTAACATTACTTGGTGTAATGATTGGGGTAACATCAGTTATGACCATTATCTCTGCTCTTGAAGGTATGGCACAATCGGTCGAAGATGATCTCTCTACTTTAGGACCTGCGACATTTTTCGTTCAAAAAATTGGTATGGCGATGTCTCACGAAGAATTTATGAAAAAGTTAAAACGTAAACCGATTGAAGCAGAGACAGTTGAACTTATTTCAGAAGGATGCGATTTAGTTGATAAGATATCTCCTCGTGCTTATAATCAGGCAACTGTTAAATATAGAGATAATTCACTTCGACGAGTTACAATCAAAGCGGGATTCGCAAATCTTATTGACATCATTGAGTTAGACGTAGCCAATGGACGGTTTCACTCGTATGAAGATGACATTTATCGAAAATCAGTTGTATTTATAGGTCACACAATAAAAGAAGAATTTTTTAGCAATATCGATCCACTTGGTAAAACTTTAAAAGTTGGTGCTAAATCTTACACCGTCATTGGTGTTGCGAAAGAGATTGGTTCTACTTTTGGTGATGCTGATAACTTTGTAGAAATTCCATTAGCTGCCTATACAAAACAATTTGGAACACCTCGTCGAGGACTCAGTTTAGTTATAAAAGCGAACTCAGTTGCTGAATTGCCTGATGCAATGGATCAAGTACGGATGGTACTCAGAGCTCAACGTCATGTACCGTTTAATGAAGAAGATGATTTTGACATATTGACTGCTGATTCGATATTAGAAATGTTAAATTCAATTACGAAATTTATTCGATTAGGATTAATTGGAATTTCATCTATTTCTGTTGTGGTTGGTGGTATTGTTGTAATGAACATTATGATGGTTGCTGTTTCTGAACGCACAAGAGAAATTGGAATAAGAAAAGCATTAGGGGCTAAACAGAAACATATTTTAATACAATTTTTATTTGAATCGCTTTTAGTAACATTTGGGGGGGGCTTAATAGGCGTTCTTGCTGGCTTTATTATTGCAAAAGCTCTACTTGTGAGTAGCATGGGTATGGAAATAAATCCGTCCGTGTTAGCAATCTCTATCGGCTTAGGAATCTCTACTGGAATCGGGTTGATATTTGGTATTTATCCAGCCATGAAAGCAGCAAAGCTTGACCCTATAAAAGCTTTAAGTTATGAGTAAGTTATGATTCTCAGTTGGGTCGAAATTAGAAATTCAATCATGCTCGCACTTTCTTCTATAAGAGGAAACAAATTTCGAGCAGGACTTACTATTTTAGGAGTGATGATTGGTGTCAGTTCTGTAATCGGAATGGCAGCGATTATTGATGGTCTCAATGGAGCGATGAATCAGGAAATTGATTCTAAAGGCTCCCATATTATAATGGTAAGAACTTTTAAGTCTAATGTAGATTGGGATAATTTAACCGACTCGGAAAGAAACCGTCCAGAGATTACTGAAAGTGAAGCACTCGCTATTCAGAAAAATTGTACTCTGGTCGATGGTGTAGCTCCTCAAAATCATTTTTACCTCCAAGGTGGTAATGAAGTCAAATTTAAAAATAGAAAATATAACTCTCCGCAAATTATTGGTTCATGGCCTGATTATCTCAAAGTAAATAATAAAGAGGTTAGAGAAGGTCGGTTTATTACTCATATTGATAATCAGATAAAAGCGATGGTCTGTGTGATTGGTTTTGATGTAGCAAAAATATTATTTCCTGATGGGGAAAGAGCAATCGGACAGGAGATTAGGGTTAATGGTAATAAGTTTCAAGTCATAGGTATTATGGAAAAAGTAAAATCTAACTTCGGAAATGATGAAGTCAATGAAATGATTTTAATGCCTCTTGGAACCTCAAAAAAACTATATCCGTGGGATAAAGCATTGACTCTATTTGTGAAACCAGTTACAAAAGATGTTATGGAAGAAGCTTTAGATGAAGTGACATCAACTCTTCGAATACATCGAAATGTTCCATTCAATGAAAAAGATAATTTTGTCTTGGAAACTCAGGAAGAGTTTAAAGATTTAATTGGTGGTATAACAGACAAAGTCTATCTCGTCATGCTTGTCATTACATCTGTCGGTTTGATGGTTGGTGGTATTGGAGTCATGAATATTATGCTTGTGTCAGTCACAGAACGTACTCGTGAGATTGGCGTGCGAAAAGCTATTGGAGCAAAACGTAGTAATATCATTTTACAATTTTTAACAGAGGCTATGACACTTTCTGCTACTGGTGGAGTGATTGGTATTCTATTTGGCACTACTGTAGGTTTGGTGATAAATTTCGCTTTAGATTGGCCATTATCTTTACCTATATTCTGGATTATTGTCGGCTTTGTTGTTTCTGTAACCGTAGGATTGGTTTCTGGAGTTTATCCAGCGATAAAAGCATCACGACTTGACCCTATTGAAGCACTCAGATACGAATAACATCAGAAATAAACATAAAGTAATATCTCTTTATTGCAAAGGTATCAATTTGTTATGATTCTTAGTTGGATTGAAATTAAAAACTCTATACTGCTTGCACTTTCATCGATTCGTGGGAACAAGTTTCGTGCAGGTTTAACGGTTTTAGGTGTTATGGTTGGGGTCAGTTCTGTTATTGGTATGGCTGCGATTATAGATGGCTTAAATGGTGCTGTGAATCAAGAGATAGATTCGCTTGGTTCCAATATTATCATGATTACAAAATTTGATGATAGTGTCGACAGATCAAAACTTACTGACGAAGATAGAAACCGCCCATCTATCACAGAGGGTGAAGCTCGAACAATCATGGCAAACTGTGATTATGTCGAGGGAGTTTCTCCACAAAATTATTATTTTAAACCTGGGGGAAACGAAGCAAAATATAAAAACAGAAAATTCAACAATCCCAGTTTGATGGGGACATGGCCAGATTATTTAAAAGTTAATAACAAAGCATTGTCCTCAGGTCGTTTTATTACCAGAATTGATGTACAAACTCGGGCAATGATTTGCGTCATTGGCTCTGACTTAAATGATTTGCTTTTCCCCGAGGAAAACTCAATCGGAAAAAAAATACGGGTTAATGGTAATAAATATACTGTTGTAGGAGTTCTTGAATATGTAAAATCTAATTTTGGTAATGACCAAATCAATAAACTTGTCGCACTTCCATTATCAACATTTAGTAAAATTCATCCTTGGGAAAAAGAACTTTTATTAGTTGCCAGAGCTGTAACTTATGAACTTATGGATGAGGCCGTTGATGAAATTACAGCAGTACTACGAATTTTCAGGAAAGTTCCATTTAACAAAAAAGATAATTTTGTTTTAGGAACTCAGGATCAATTTAAAGATTTCATTAGCGGCATCACTGATAATATTTATTTAGTGATGCTTGTGATTACATCTGTCGGTTTGATGGTTGGTGGTATCGGTGTCATGAATATTATGCTTGTATCAGTCACGGAACGTACTCGAGAAATAGGTGTCAGAAAAGCAATTGGAGCCAAAAGAAGCAATATCGTTTTACAGTTTTTAACTGAAGCGATGACATTATCTGCGACTGGTGGTATTATTGGCATTATATTTGGAGTCTCGCTTGGGTTGCTTGTGAATGGCATTCTCGGCTGGCCTCTTTCGATACCAATTTTCTGGGTTATTGTTGGTTTTATAGTTTCTGTTACTGTTGGCTTAGTCTCTGGCGTCTATCCAGCAATCAAAGCATCACGCCTTGACCCTATTGAAGCCCTTCGCTACGAATAAAATTCAACAAATCCTCATTAAAAACGTCTATTTTTTATATTGTCCTGATAGGATTATTATGTATAATTTGCATTATGAATTGAGAATTTTTGTAGAAATGACAAACAGATGAATAAACAAAAAACATTACTCATAATCCTTTTTTGCACACTCTGTGCGACAACGGTGTCATCGCAATTTTTTAAAGTTGCTGAAAATAGCACTATAAAAAGCTACTTTTCAGTAGATTACGCTCTATTTAAATCTGAAGTAACTGATAAAACTGCTCGTTTAGAAGTATATTATCAAATTTTTAATGCTGCTCTTAATTTTGAAAAAGTTGACAAGAAATATGAAGCCGAATACGAAATTACTGTAGATATATTTAGGAATAAAAAACGGTACGACAATTACAAATTTAATCAAACAGTAAGGGTTGAAAATAAATCAAAGGTATCTTCACGAGCAGATTATAGAACGAACCAAGTAAATTTCTTTGTTGAGGAGGGAAAATATGAAGTCATTGTCAGACTTTATGACCCTGTACATAATAAAGAACGGACAGAAAAATTTAAAGTCAAAGTTAAAAAGTACAAACATAAAAAGCCGTCTGTCTCTGAAATTGAATTGGTGCAAGGAGTTGCTTCCGCTATAGACAGCATTTCTGTTTTTAATAAAGGCGAATTACGATTAATTCCTTCGGTGCGTCATAAGTTTGGTCTTTCTGGTAAGCAATCATTATATTTCTACATTGAACTTTACCAAGGGAAAGAAAAATACAAAGATATTCGTGTTGAGACCGTATTAAGACATGAATCTAAAGGAATGCTTTATCGAGATTCGTTAACTACCACTTTCAATAACGATACTGAAAGACAATTCAGAGAACTCTCAATCGATGAGTTACGTCCAGGAAAATATGAGCTTATTATCACTTTACGAGGAGACCGTAACAAAAAGATTGCAACAAGATACAAAGATTTTGAAATTGTTTGGACTCCAAAAGCACTTATCAAATATGATTACAAAATTCTTGTTCATCAGATTGAAATAATAGCATCACATGAAGAAATAGAATTGTTAAAAGATAAAGAAACATACGAAGAACGGTTAGCAGCCTTTAATGTTTTTTGGGAATCTCAAGATCCAACACCTGGGACATTTGAGAATGAAACCAAAAATGAGTTTTACCGCAGAGTTGCAATCGCAAATCATAATTTTGATTATATGTTCGGGAATGGTTGGAATACTGACCGTGGGCGTATCTATATTATGTATGGTGAACCTGACCAGTTAGATGATTACCCTGTTTTAACTGATCAGAGACCGTATCAAGAATGGTATTATTATCAGAATTCAAAATACTTAAAATTTGTCTTTGTTGATCAAAATGAAGATGGAGATTATCGCTTAGTATATCCATACGATGGACTGTACCGAAGAGAGTAAATTTAAGGAGCCGAAAAGGTGAAAGTACATTATAAGTTTTTAATATCAATAGTTTTTATATTGAGTGTCTTTGGCACAAATTTATCAGCACAAGGAAGTTTAACCGATATAGCGGTCTATGCTAATGCATCGGTGTACAATAATCCGGCTTATGACTCTACGGCATTAGTGGAATTCCCATTCACATTAAATAGAAATAATTTTGAGTTTTACAAACCTGATACAGTAGACAGTAGGTATTTTGCCAGAATTTTCGCCCATGTCGAACTTCTTGATGTTTCGGGGTATCCGATTGATTCAACCAATACTTTGTTTACAGTAGTTGCGGCAACCAAAGAGGAAGCATCAAAAGCCGACATTCGTTTATTCAATAAACTTTCTTTACAAGTTAAGCCTGGCATTTATTCTGCCCGCCTAACAATTATTGATGTTGTAAGTAAAAAGAAAGGGGAGTTTTTCATTGATAAATTCACCGTTGAAGCCAGTTCAAAAACAAACACGATTAATTTAAGTAGTCTCAATTCTGCATTTCATGCTCAATATATTGGCATAGATTCTGCCAACAGAAATATTCCAACTTATAAAAATGGTTACAATCTCTTAATTAATCCTGTTTCGGTTTTTGCTGATTCTGACAAATCAATATATGTGTATGGTGAAATTTATAATTTAGATTACTCTGAAAGTTCTCGAACTAAATATCAGCTCATCATCAATGCTTTAGATAAAGATAAAAACATCTACCAAATGTTTGGTTCACGACTAAGCAAGAAGCCTGGAAGTTCGGCTGTCTTTCTTGAATCTATTGATATAGCAGGATGGAATCGAGGAACATACAATTTGCAAATTATAGTCGTAGATTTAGCAACAGAAGCTGCTGATACATCTTATTTACCTCTTTCAATCATATCTCCACAAGAGGTTATTTTAGCTGCTCAAGAGCTTAAACAAGGTGCTGATTCATACTCAGGACTTACTTTAAAACAAAAGGTTCAGCTTTCGACATACATTCTTACCCATGAACAAAAAAAGACTTTAAATAACCTTGGTGATAGAGGTAAAGAAAATTTTCTTCAAGCAATTTGGGCTGAACATGATGAAACCAAGAATAATGGTGTTAACGAATTTCGTGAAGAAACAGTCGAAAGATTTCTATATGCCAATAAGAACTTTTCAAACAATGACCTTCTTACAAATGGTTGGAATACTGATCGTGGACGAATTTACATGCAGTATGGTTTATGGGAACAGCGTGATGACAACGAAGCACCACGAAGTGGGAACTCATTTGTCGTATGGTATTACCACTCACATGAACGGGGGCTAACATTTGTCTTTGAAGATGCCTATGGTGACGATGAGTACCGTTTAGTTCACTCTAATGCAGATGGTGAAGTTTACAATAGGCAATGGGCAGAATGGATTATTACTGGCTTCATGGACGTCCTTGATAGGTAGGAGCCATTTAGACCAACATAGAAAAGATATAAAAAAACCGCTTTCGACATGAAAGCGGTTTTTTTGTAACAACTCTTAAGTTTTATTTACCAGATTTTGCTTTTTTGGCACTCGCTTGAGATGAAGATCTGAGTTTACGTTTTACAGGCATTGTAAATCGTGAATTTTTAGAATCAGATGTTTCAATAGTAAATGACTTTTCAAAATTCTTTTTTATCGCATCCTTTTTCAACTTTAAAGTACATGAGGCAGATTTACCAGCTTCAATTGAAGAAGGAAGTTTGACATCAAAAAAATCCTGAGCAAAAGCAATCATCGAAAGATCAACTTTTTCATCAGAGACATTGGTAATTGTAAAATCTATTTTGTCTCTTAGTTTTTCACCAAACTGTGATAAATCAAGTTTGTATGGTTTCATTACCAATGGATAGGTAGAATCTGGTCGAGCGACAACATCAGCTATAATTTGTACTCTTTTATCAGGTGGACCTTCATTGGTTTGAATTTTAGGTCTTTTGGTAATACGGTTTTTATATGATTTGGTAGAGAAAATAATTTCAAGTAAAGTGCTGTCACCGACAGCGAGTTCCTTTTTAGATAAAGGAGCTTTTGTGCATCCTCAACCAGGTACCACTTTAATTATTTTCAGCGAGTCATCTCCAGTAGAGTGAAGCCAAAAATCATGACTAATTTTTGAATTTTGAGGCACGTAGCCAAAGTTGAAAACAGATTCAGGCATTGTCATACGTGGGGCTGATGAGACTTGAGACGCTGCCAGCATAAGCAAAAGAGCAAATGCCATGATTGTAATTTTTTTCATGAAATCAAAAGACCTTTCATTTTATATGATTGTTATATTTTATATTACTAATATATTTTTCTTCTGAATGGTATCGAAATTCTTGTATTATCTTTATTGTCAAACAAAATTGTTATCGAACCCTTAAATTCTTTATCGAGAAATTCATCTTTAACTTTAATCGAACCAACAGCTTTTCCAGATGCTGGGATCATCAAAGGAACATTTACGATACATTCATCAACTGAATTCGTTAAAAGGGATATATTCATATCAATATCAGTTTGATTTGTAAGAGTAAAATTAACTTCTTTGACATCATTATTCCTAAGCTTTGTGAATTCGCATTTATAAGGCGAAACAGATACAGGCTTCAAAGAGTCCAATCTTTTGTGAACTTCACCTGTTAAAGACATACGATATGGTTCATCAGAGGCATTTGTAAAAATATAGGGATAGCGTCCAATCTGAAAGACCCGTTTTTTTACATCCCATAAAAACTGAACTTCCATACTATCTCCAGGTACAATAAAATCTTGTTTTAGGGGCATAATCGCACATGTACAGCCAGTTTTTATCTCAGTAATTTTGAGCGTATCATCACCGATAGATTTGAACCAGAATTTTTGCGACACTGTTGAGCTTTGTGGTATCATACCAAATGAAAAATTTGGTTGGACAATTTCAAGTTCAGGTTGAGCCATCAAAGATGAACCAACAAAGAGTATCATTAATATGCAATTTCTTAGTAGTAGTATCATATGCCTCTTATAGTGATAAAAGTAATTTTTGTTCCAGTTATATTCGCCAATATATTACATCTCATTGGTTTGTCAAGTAAGTGGCAATTTACTAAAAATTATTGTTATAAATCAAATATTTTGCCAGGATTTAATATATTATGGGGATCAAATTGTTTTTTTATCATTTGCATCAACAAAACCGACTTACCATGTTCTAATTCAAATAAGTCTTTATGTCCCAAGCCAATGCCATGCTCTCCAGATATTGTACCACCCAATTCAAGAGTCTTTTTTATGATTAAATCATTCATTTTAATCGCCTGAGACCACTCATTTTCATCTGATTTATCTGCCAAAATGAGAGCATGAAGCAATCCAAGCCCGACATGACCAAAAGCATGAATCAATATATTATATTCTTTGCTTAATTCATGACAGTAATTAACCATTTCTGGAAGTTTGGAAATAGGAAAGGCGACATCATTACGAAGAATTGTAAAACCAGGTTTTCTATGTTTTATCGAATCAGTCACATAATGTCTGATTTCCCAAGGATTTTGCCCATCAGCAAGTTTTAACTCAGAACCGCCTAATTCTTCGCAGATTGATGCTGCCATTTCATTGTTAGAACTGAGAACTTCATCGGAGCCATGAAACTCTAAAAAGAGTGCGGGTACTTCCTCAAGTTTATAATCTTTCAAAAGGTTAAGAGCAGTCATGACATTTTTATCTAAAAATTCAACAGCGGCGACATCTATTCCATATTTACAAATTTCTGAAACAGCTTGAGCGGCATTATTGGCTGATTCAAATTTATACGCTGTTTTCAGACGCCCCTCGGGTAATCCTGCTAATTTGAGTGTCACAGATGTAATTACTGCCAACGTTCCTTCAGAGCCAGCGATAAGATCTACAAGGTTATACCCACTCGAACGTTTGATAGCTTTGGTGCCAAGTTTCATAAATGTTCCATCGCCTATAACAACTTCAAGCTCAAGGATATATTCTTTGGTACCACCGTATTTTACTGAGTAAATCCCAGATGCGTTAGTTGAGACCATACCGCCAATGGTTGCGATGTCTCCAGAACCACCGGGGGAAGGTGGGAAAAAGAGTGACTCTTGCTTCAAGTGAAGATTTAAATCATCATATATAATCCCTGGTTGTACTTTAACTTGCAAGTCATCAGGAGCAAACTCAACTATTTCTGTCATCTGAGAGACGTCAAGCACGATACCATTTGCAGTAGGAATGGTAGAACCTTCAAGGGCAGAGCCAGCTCCTCTGGTCGTGAGTGGAGTTTTTGTCTCGTAGCATAGTTTGACAACAGCGACGATTTCATCGGTAGATTTTGTCCAGACAACGACTAATGGCGTAACTGGCTCAAGAGTCGACTCATCATGTGACGCAACATTGAGATGGTCAGCTTGTGTCGAGACTTGTGATTCTGGAAGTAGTTCTTTTAATTTTTCAACAATTGACATCGGCATTTTATTCCAAATTTCTTAAAGCTAAAAAGAACGGTTGCCAGTCTTTTATCATCTTCGGCTTTGAGTCAAATAGATTTTTATCTTTTTCAGAAAGCATATTTTTATCAACGATAATTAGTAAAAGATACTCATCAAACCAATCATCATACATACTCCAGAAACCATCTTTACCAGATTTAGAACCCCAGCTATTTTCAACCAACCATTTAACCGTTTCACCGTTCTGAGCAGTATCTAAACCAGTCAATACCATCGCGTGAGTAGGAGCAATTTCACCATAGAGTAGACGTTCTTTTTTAGTCATTTTAAAATCAAGGTCGAGCGTGTTGTTATAGTCATAAATATCTACATCCATGATAGCACCTTTTTTGTAATTCTCATGACCAACATCACAGGCAAACCAGACCGCTTGAGAATCCAATATTGATGCTCGGGCGTATTTTTTTAAGTCGTCTATTGGGAGATTAATTACGTCAAAATCTTCTGACTCATAAATATTACGACTATTTTCCATCAGATAGCGAGTCTCATATTTCATTGTTGGATTATGTACAATTGCGACATACTCAGGCATAGAAGAACCATAGAATTCAGTAAAGAAAGTTTTTGGTGTATACTCTTGTTCGATAATTACTTTTTCAGTTTTTGTGGTGTCATCTTTGTCATTATATTCATAACGGTAGGTAAACGTTTTTGGAGGTTTTCCATAATTTAAAACTAAAAACTTATAAAGCTCTGTCAACATTTCTTCTTTACGTTTCCGTAGTGCTTTTTCATTTTCCCCATTGTGATGCATCTCCAAAAGTTCAGCAGCAAATGAACGAAGGAGCATTTTACCTAATTTATTTAACGAAGAAGTCGCCGAGGATTGTTTGGTCTCTGGCATAATTTCTTTGGGGACGACACCATATTTTTTTATAAGGTCAATAAAATAATGCATCCAGCCACCATCGCCAAAGAAAGAATCAAAAACACCTTGTAGTGAACGATCATCTAATGGACGCTCACGAAGTTCGATGACACGTTCCAAAAAGTAGTTCCCTTTTTCAAGTTTATCATAAAATGCGATAAATGATTCTGAGATTTGGAAATCTGAGAGCTGGAGTTTAGACATAACCTTCGGAGTTATTAAATTGCCACCAGCAAATGCCCAACACCGTCCAGAACTTTTTTGATTCGAGATTTTCGTAGATTTTAGTGTGTGATTGAAAAGTTTATTATGGGCAATAACTTTACCGTGATTAAGGGAAAGATCCGCTATCTTATTATTTGTAACCATGTTTATCAGTTGGTCAACATTGGAAAGATTGTCAATTTCTTTTTCAAAATTATTAAGTAGTTTTTTATCTATAGAGCCATCTTTGGCAAGTAGAGGTAGTGAGACAAGACTGATAGCTAAAAGCATAGTTACTGTTTTAATTTTCATTATTACTCCTTTAGAATTATAAACCAAAATACAGAGTTATTAGAAAAAATCAAGTAGTTGGAGAAAAGAGCTTAAAATAAGATATGTTGCGTCAGAAAATAAAATTTCATACATTATCGAATAAATTTGAACTTTAAAAGTAATAGTATAGAATAAGATGAGTAAGAAAAATAAAAAACAAAAAGTAAAACCTCAGGTGTTAAAAGGCTTCCGTGATTATCCACCACGTGAACAAATTGCTCGTGAAGCAATGCTCGCTAAGATTAAAGATTCATTTGAATTAATGGGTTTCTTACCACTTCAGACAGCATCACTTGAATTTGCCGAAACTCTTTTAGGTTCACACTACAACGAAGATTCTCTCAATGAACTCTTTGGTTTCCAAGGACCCGATGATGTCGATATGGCACTTCGCTATGAGTTTACAGTTTCATTGGCTCGTTTTGTTGCCTCCAATCCAACCCTTCCCTTACCATTTCGACGGTATCAGTACGGCAATGTCTGGCGCGTTGATAAACCAGGACCAGGACGTTATCGAGAATTTATGCAGTTTGATGTTGATATAGTAGGCACACAAAACCTTTTAGCAGATTCTGAAATTATTTCTGCCATGGTTTCTACAATGGACAAGCTCAATGTTAAAAATTATAAAGTTCGTTTTTCAAATCGGAAAATTTTGAATGGACTCATAGAATACGCCTCTATTCCGCAAGAAAAATCATCTGATGTAATGCGCGTCATAGACAAACTCGATAAGCAGGGAAGAGATGCTGTCATATTAGAGTTAGGTGCGGGACGTGTTGATGTTTCTGGTGACAAAATTAAAGGTGTTGAACTTGAGAATACCCAGATTTGTAAAATTGAAGAGTTCTTAGACATCGCATCACAAAAAAATGTAAGCGGTTTGGATGCGGTCGAAAAGTTATTAGGCTCAATAGAAGTTTCTCAGACAGGCATAAACGAATTACGTTCTATTTTAGAAAATCTTTCAAATATGAATATAGATGCTACCAAAACGGAAATTGATTTAACTATTGTAAGAGGGCTTGGATATTATACGGGTCCTGTTTTTGAAACGACTCTTTTGGACTTACCTGAATATGGCTCAGTCTTTTCTGGTGGGCGATATGATAATTTAGTCGACCGTTTCTTAGGGCGTTCGATACCTGCGGTTGGTTCATCAATTGGTGTAGATCGGCTCTTAGCTGCACTACTTGCTTTGGATGCGTTGGAATTAAAAGAATCGACATCACAAGTATTAGTTACTGTCATGGATCGAGAACGATTACCAGAATATTTAAATATTTTGCAAGAATTACGTAATGCGGGAATACCATCAGAGATTTTTACGGGTGATACAAAGAACCTTACGAAACAAATTAAATATGGTGACAAAGTAGGTATTCCATTTGCCCTCATTGCTGGTTCCGATGAATTCGAAAAAGGTTTGTTAACAATTAAAAATTTACAAGCTGGGAAAGAAAAAGCAAAAGAGACATCTGACCGTGAAGAGTGGCTCAAAGCAGAAAACATACAAGAATCAATTGAAGCCAAAGATTTAATTTCTTATATTAAAGAAAACATGTCGACATCATGAATGAAAAAAGATATTTTGCGGGTATAGATATTGGTGGCACTAATATCAAATTCGGAATCTTTGACAACACAGGGACAATCGTCTATCGTGAACAAAAACCGACAATGTCTGAAAAAGGACCCCAAGCATTATTACATCTTGTTACAAACATAGGGGAGCGGCTTCTTTACTATGCCGCTGACGAAGAGTATGACATTCGTCATATCGGAGTAGGTTCTCCTGGTGCTGTAAATAGCCAAACGGGGCAAGTTATTGGTCCTTGTCCAAACATAGAAGGATGGACAGGTACACAAATTGGGACAGCATTATACGATCGCCTAAATGTCCCAATACATGTTGACAATGATGTCAATGCGATGGCTTTGGCAGAATACCGTTTTGGTGCAGCCCAACAGATGACCAATGTCGTTTGCCTTACTGTCGGAACAGGCATTGGAGGTGCTTTTATTTATGATGGAAAAATATTGCACGGAAGTAATTACACTGGTGGTGAATTAGGACATATGACAATTAATTTTGATGGACCTGAATGTGCTTGTGGTAACAATGGTTGCCTTGAAGCATACTGTTCTTCAAAACATATTCTTCAAAGAGTAATAACTATGTTAGATGGGGCTTTTACCCCTGTCTTTAAAGATGTTTTAAAGTCTGACATAGAAAACTTAACGATAAAAAAACTTTTTGCTGCCAATAAACGTGGTGATAAAGTCGCAGCAGAAGTGATTGCTGAAACTGCTGCATACTTAGGAATTGGTTTAGCAGGTATTGTAAATCTACTAAATCCAGAAACTGTCGTTATCGGTGGTGGTATAACTGATGGTGGTGGTCGATTTGTAGAGTTAGTTTCGACAGAATTAAAAAGACATGCTTTTTCATCAGCAACCGAAAACTTGAAAGTTGTTAAAGCATCATTAGGTAATGATGCGGGGTTTATTGGTGCTGGGCTTTTAGGCGAAACAGTATAAAGGAGTATAACCTATGAGTGAAGAAAAAACTCTCAACGAACATATTAATTATAAAATTGCATTATGGCACGGCTATATTATTTCAGGAATATTTCTCCTTTACGGTGGAGTACAGATTGTACTTTCGATTTTAGACCGAAATTATAGTAAAATGGGTGAAATGATTCTCTTTGCTGCTATTGGGCTAATATTAATCATGACGGTCTTAGCGTTTGGTGAATATAAAAAATTCGGTTGGTATGGGCTAATCGGGATGAATAGCCTTATAATAATTTTGTCTTTGTTTGGAAATTGGCAATATGATCAGATAATTTTATTATTATTTTCACTATTATCTATGTATATGCTCTTTTCAAGCGAGACAAAAAAATATTTCTAAGAACTCTGTTAATTTTCAGTTGACATCTTACGATAAAATGGTAGATTGTCAATTCTTAAAGTTTGACTTGGCGCCCTAGCTCAGTTGGTAGAGCAACGGACTGAAAATCCGTGTGTCCGCAGTTCAATTCTGCGGGGCGCCATTTTAATACATTCTCAAATACTCTATTATAAAATATTTAATTTTGCCGATAATATTCTGTATAACGAATCATTTTAGGGACAAATTTCGTATGAAGGCTAAAGATTTCAATTTAAAGAACGATCTTGATTTTAATATCAAAGAAGGACAAACATCATTTAATGACTCCAGGTTAGTAATTTTTGATGCAAACGCTATCGGTTTGTTACGTCAAAATCTAATTGAACGAATTGGATTTGATGGAGCGAAAGCTTTTTTCTTAAAATTCGGTTATCAGAATGGTTACTCAGATTTTCTACAAATGAAAGTTAATTATGAGTTTGAGTCAGAGATGGAATTATTAGCATCTGGTCCGGTGATTCATACTTGGGAAGGGATTGTTTCAGCAAAAACGACCAAGATTCAATTTGATAGAGAGAAAGATGAGTTTTTCTTTACAGGAATTTGGGAAAATTCTTATGAAGCAGAACAACATCTTAGTTTTAATGAGATAGCAAAAGAACCAATTTGCTGGTCTCTTATGGGATATGCGACTGGGTGGTGTTCAGCATTTTTTGGTAAATTAGTCATTGCTATCGAACCAGTTTGCAAAGGCAAAGGCGACTCTCATTGCGAATGGAAGATACAACGACCGCAAGAATGGGGTAAAGAGGCTGATTCACATTTAGAAGTGTATAAAGAATTTGAGAAATAATGGCTGAAAAACTTATAAAATATTACAAATATATTCGAGAAGTGGCAGGGTATACAGGCAAAATTGACCTCGCTACAACAACGAAAATACCATCTACCAGAGCTGCTTTAGAACCTGATTCTGAGGAAAATATTGAAAAGTTTAAGAAAGCTATTAAAAAAATCACCAATAAAGAAGCCCCAGAACTAGATGAATAAAATCTTCATCTAAAATTTCTTCTCTCATTTACATTTATAAGTTGAATTTCAAGAGAAAATTCTGAATATTCTAAGTATGAAAATTATCAAAACTATATTTGATTCCGTTTTACTTATAAAGCCACAAGTCTTTGAAGATAATCGAGGCTTTTTCTTTGAGTCATATCAAAAAGAGAAATTACTAACTCTCGGCATTTCAAACGACTTCATTCAGGACAATCAATCATTTTCAAAAGATGCTGATACGATTAGAGGGATGCATTTTCAATCCCCTCCTCATGCACAAGCAAAACTAATCCGAGTTATCGGTGGGGCAATTTTGAATGTCGTTATTGATATTCGCAAGGGAAGTCCTTCATTTAAAAAATACGATACCTTTGAATTATCATCTGAAAACAAATTGCTGTTGTATTTGCCTATCGGATTTGCGAATGGTTTTAAAACATTGGAAGCAGACTGTGAGATTCAATATAAAGTTGATAATTATTATGCTCCTGAATTTGACAATTCTTTTGCTTACAACGACTCAGAAATTGGAATTAAGTGGGATGTTCAATCACCAATATTATCAGAGCGAGATGCCAAAGCACCAAGACTTGAAGAGATTCAAACTCCATTTGTATATGGAGAAAATTCATGAAAAAAGTTTTAGTCACAGGTGCAGCAGGGTATATCGGTTCGGTCTTAGTTCCAAAACTACTCTCTAAAAAATACGAAGTTGTAGCAGTTGACAGATTCTTTTTTGGTGCTAACAAATTAGCTCAACACAATGTACTAAATGTAGTGAAAGATGATTCCAGAAAACTTACAATAGAACACTTTAAAGATGTTGATGCGGTTATTGACTTAGTGGCAATTTCAAATGACCCATCTGCTGAACTTTTTAAACAAGCAACGATGGAAATCAATGCTGACAGTCGTATAAGAACTGCCGCCCTTGCCAAACAAGCTGGTGTAAAGCAGTATATCCTCCCATCAAGTGCATCAATTTATGGATTCCATGACGACTTGCGGGATGAATCCTGTAAGACGAACCCATTGACTGTCTATGCCAAAGCAAACGAACAAGCAGAACTTGGTGTACTTCCTCTCGCAGCAGAAGACTTCACAGTTACGGTTATGCGTCAAGCTACGGTCTATGGACTCTCACCACGGATGCGTTTTGACTTGGCGGTCAATGGGATGACTTATGGCTGCTATGCGAGCAAGATGCTTCCATTGATGCGTGATGGTTCGCAGTATCGACCGATGTTACATGTGCAGGATACAACAGATTTATTCTGTCAACTTTTAGAAACCGAAAGCTCACTCATCAATGGTGAGATTTTTAATGTTGGTTCAGAGAGTCATAATTTTCAAATCAAAGATTTAGCACAGGAGATAGTAACAATTGTCGCTGAATTTTTGAGTGAGAAAATAGAAATCGAATGGTATGGTGACCCTGATGTACGAAGTTATCGGCTTAATTTTAACAAGATTGAATCGACTCTCGGATGGAAAGCAAAACGAAATCTCAAAGAGGGTGTCATCGAAATTTTAGAAGCACTAAAGTCGGGTAAATTAGTCAAAGATGATTCATCGATTACCCTTGAGTGGTATCAGCAGTTAGTCACATGGCACAAGCGTATAAAAGAAATCGAAAAGTACAACGGTATTTTGGACATAGAATAAGATGAAAAAAGTTTTACTCCTCGGAGCAGCAGGACAACTCGGCACAGATATTATACGGTTCACATCATCGGATAGTATAGAAATAAGACAATCTATCCGTGCTGATTTTGACGCTGATATTGATAGCGTTGATAAGAAATTACTCAAATATAAAGATGTTGATTATATCATAAACTGTATCGCATATCACAAAGTTGATCAATGCGAGGATAACAGCGAACAAGCATTTGCTATAAATAGCAAATTTGTTTTGGATCTATCACTGTTTGCATCTGAACATAATATTACTCTTATTCATATCAGTACCGATTATGTATTTGATGGGATGAAAAACAACCAGTACAAAGAAGTTGACGAACCAAACGCTTTAAATATCTATGGCGAGTCAAAGTTTGTCGGAGAACAACGAGTCAAAGCGTACGCTCGGAATCATTTTGTACTGCGGATTTCGTCGTTGTTTGGTTCAAAAGAAACTGACAACCCGAATATAAACTTTGTAGAGAAAATGATTCACGCAGCAAAGTCTGGTACAAAACTTAAAGTTATCGACAATCAAATAATTTCTCCTACCCATACTAAAGATGTCGCTTTAGTGATTAAACATATTATTGATAAAGAATTTGATAGCTACGGGACATATCATTGTTGCAATAGCGGAACATGTTCATGGTATCAATTTGTTGAAAAGATATTTGCTTTATCGCATTTAACAACTGACCTTACACCTGTATCGTATGATTCATTTCATACTCATGCGAAGCGACCGCAGTATTGTGCGATGGATAACTCAAAGCTTACCAAGTTTTACAAAATGAAAAACTGGGAAGAAGCCTTAGAAGAATATTTAGAACTAAAAGGACATAGAGCAAAATGAATAATCAAATAAAAAAAGGAATTATCTTAGCAGGTGGGAAAGGAACACGGTTGTACCCATGTACGAAAGTTGTCGGGAAACCACTTTTGCCAGTTTATGATAAACCACTTATCTGTTATCCACTCTCGACGCTTATGGCGATGGGGGTAGAGGATGTCTTATTGATTTCTACAGAGCGTGACCTTCCTGGTTTCAAAGAATTGCTTGGAGATGGTTCCGATTATGGTATCAAAATTAGCTATAAGATTCAGACTATCGCCAAAGGAATTCCTGATGCATTTGTGTTGGGTGAAGAGTTTATCGGTGATGATAATGTTGTCCTTTTGCTCGGTGATAATATATTTGACCCTGTTAATAAGGTTGTCGAAGCTGTCAAAAATTATAAGTCGGGTTCGCTTATCTTTGGATTTCCAGTGACTGATCCTGAACTTTTTGGAGTCGCTGAAGTTGATGCCGACGGTAATGTGACTAATATGGTAGAGAAGCCAAAAGAGCCGAAGTCTGACCTTGCCATAATCGGGTTGTATATCTTTGACAAAAAGGTCGCATCGGTTGCCAAAAAATTGACCCCATCTGGTAGGGGAGAGCTTGAGATATTGCATGTTATACAGCATTATCTGGATTCCAAAGATTTGAAATTTGTAAATCTGGGTAGTTCTTTTAACTGGTTTGATGCGGGTAACCCTGATTCGATGCTTGAAGTCTCGACCTTTGCTGCTTCAAAAGATGATGTTTCTTTTGGATCGGTTGAAACGGCAGCATATAAAAGTAACACAATTGATAAATCGCAGTTAGTAAAATTGGTAACGAGCATGCCGACATGTATGTATAAAGCCAAGTTAGAGGCATATATTGAAGCTTTGGATTAAAAGTTTCAAATAATTAAAATACTGTTTGATTTTATTCAAATAATTTTTTATACTTGGCTTCTCTGTTTGAGTGGAGAAACTAAATCAGAGTAATTTTTTTTTTGGTGGGGTTCCCGAGTGGTCAAAGGGAACAGACTGTAAATCTGTCGGCGACGCCTTCGGAGGTTCAAATCCTCCCCCCACCATTAAATTTCTTATAATTCCAAAATTCCTTTCAACACTTCTTATTGTTAAAACCGACCCCCCACCATTAAATTCCTTAAATTCAAAAATTCCTTTCGACACTTCTTTATGTTAAAACCGACCCACCACCATTAAATTTCTTATAATTCCAAAATTCCTTTCAACACTTCTTATTGTTAAAACCGACCCACCACCATTAAATTTCTTATAATTCCAAAACTCTTTATGAGCATACTTCGACAAGCTCAGTATGACGTGTTATAAAAACAACCAAGCTACACCGAGTCACCCTGAGCTTGTCGAAGGGTCAGCTTGAAATGGCTTCAGTCGCATATAAAAAAGTTTTTAAAGGTGTTTTTCCATGCTTTTTTTCGTTCTAAATAAATCCGTCGCAGACGGTTACAACGAAATGGCTTTGCTAAAAACAAATGGGTTAAGCCATTTTGGCTAATATTTCTTGTAGTGATTTTGTGTATGCAAAACCCTTTTTTAAAATAACTCTATCATACATGGTTGGATTAAGGAATTTGCTAAGTTAATATAGAGAATTTGCATGAAGAGTGTCGCGAAATCATTTTTATGATTGACTTCGAACACTAAATTATTGTTTTTGTTTATATGTTAAGCTATGATAATTGGGATAGGGTTATTCTCAACCCACCGCAAGGGGCTTGTTGAAAAAGTCCAAACAGTCTTTCAAGACCCTTCGACTCCGCTCAGGGTGACTTGAAAGACAACAGCTTATAATTTGTCATACTGAGCGGAGTCGAAGTATGTTCCAATATAAGAGGTTTTTCAACAGTCCCCAAGCGGTGTGGTACCTATTGCAATGCATACTAATCTCAAACCGACAGGAGCTCTCTCATGGGTGATAAAGGCGGAAAAAAAGACAAAAGTAAGAGTGACAAGCAGAAGAAGAGTAAAGACGCTCAAAAGGAAAAAAAGAGACAAGATAAGCAACAGAAAAAGACTCCTTAAGAGGGGTCTGGAGTCTCAAGAAACGGTCACAATATGGGTAAATCCATCGCAGACGGTTACAGCGAAATGGCTTTGCTGGTAATAAATGGGTTAAGCCATTTTGGTTCATATTTGTTGTAGTGATTTTGTGCATCAGTTTTTCTCTTTCTTTTATAGTTAGTCGGGAGTCCTGCACTCCCGACAAAGTTGTCGAAACCATAGGGGTTTCGACCTACGCATGCTAACGTAATCCCACCCTCTAAACCATCCCCGACTTGATCGGGGAACCAACATTGTTGTTTTCCTCTTTCAAAATCAAGTAATTCATAGAATGAGATGTGATGCGAAAACAGTAAGATGTTATAGTGAAAGTGATGGACGTTCATGGGTAGACGAGGGTGTCTGCCACCCGCGGCAACCTCAAACATTATCCACTTTATAAATCTCTATTTGAATATTTCACTGTTTGACATGTTGGACTATGTTTTATATGTTTAATGTCTGAGGAGTTTAATTTGACTATAGATAAATGGCATTCGTCATTCAATCCAAAATTATTTTTATCTAATGTAAACCTTGATAAACTTATAGAAAAAAATGAAGTTTCCAATTCGAGTAAGGTGCAAACTGGAAACACGCCCTGCATTCTTTGTAGTAGCAAGCTAGGACCAGGTTTAAGACTAAACGATAAATCATATTTATGTAAAACCTGTCTTTTAACAGTCTCAACTATCACGTTCCCTCAGAAATATGAGAAAAGAAGAAGAAACTATTTAACAGAGATAGAATCAAGGCGATTAGCTTATCTCGATTTAGCACAAAAATTTGGTTATCATTCAGAAGATACTCCATTAACTATTTTTGCATGGTTATCACTCTTTTTACTTTTAATTCATATTGGTTTTATTGTAGTTCCTATAAGTCTGTCTCTTTTTTCATTCTACTTTAAAAAAGAACAAATAAAGAAAATAGAGATTTGGAATAGACAAAAAAAAGAGTGGGAGAAAAATTATCCAGAACCTAAGAAACCTTCTCTAAAGCATTTTCATGAGCCTAACGTCCAGTTATCTAAAGATGACTATAAAATTCTAAAAGTATTTAATAACTGGCCTGGATATCCACCCTTTTGGGATTATTTACGAAAGGTCGTTTTAAGAAGGGATGGTAATCATTGTCAGGTATCTGGTTGTCCGTCTCGTTCTGATTATTTACACATTCATCATAAAATACCGGTCTCTCAAGGTGGAGAGCATGTACCAAATAATTTAGTAACATTATGTGAATTCCATCATGCCCTTGAACCCGATATTGGACATGATGGGATATGGGGTAAAATCAAGACTAGGTATTTTACAATAGTTAGAGGTCATTCGAGACACAATAGGTCAAGTGAGGGTTACCATAAAGTTCGACCACATATCAGACGATTAGAGTTAACTACATTTGAAGAATTGAATAAGATTAAAATATTTCATTCTTTATCTTGCCCTTTGTGTAAGAGTGAAAACATTGCGATATCAGTTAATGCTTATGTAAATGTTCATTGCAACTCATGTGATCAAAATTGGAGTGGTACAAAGGAACTAACTGAAGAAACAGGTCCAAGACTAGCTGAACTTCTTAATATAAAAAGAAATAAAGGTATTTGGTATTCTAGGTGGGATATGCTTTCCACACGAACAGATAATGCCTTTACTAGTATGTTATCTGATTCAAAGGTAAAATCAAAAAACGTTAAAACAAATTATAAATATAAATCCAATAAACCATTATGTCCTTTATGTGATAGCCCAATGAAACTTTTAAAACCTTACCCAGGACAAAAATGGAAAGAATTTTGGGGTTGTACTCAATATAGATCTGAAGGTTGTAGGGGTAGTAGAGAAGTATGAAAGTTACTATGTGTTGTGGGAAAGATTTTGTAAGTAGGTGGTAATCATTCTCGTCTGCTACTTAATCAAATCAGTTTCGATACAAACAAAATGTAGTTTACTTTTATTGCTCGTTCTGTGTGAATTCTTTTATTCGGAATAATTTTATTATACAAACATTTTCGCATTCTACAATTGTAATCAATACAAAAGCTATACAAAAAACTCTGGTTTCAGAAAACGAAGCCATTTTTCTGGACACCCAATCAAGTTGGGAATGACAATATCTGCTTTGCTTGTAGGACTGGATCCCGTGTCAAGCACGGGAAGGGGTGTGGTTGAACATTCATAATATGCGGAACAGGCAAGCCTGTTCCCTACAAAAGCAAACTCCCCTTAGTCCCCTCGGGAAACAGACCACAAGTGAGGGGAGTGTCACATACTAAAATAATTCTTGACAGTAATAGTAGACAATTACTATCTTCTTTTATCTAATTAAACAGAGAAAAAGGAGAATCGATGAAAAAAAAGATTTTGGCTATCTTGAGTGGGATTGTTGCCGCATCAATAACGGTTTGGATATGTGAATATGTAAACCATATGTATTATCCACCACCTCAGGGAGTAGATGGTGCTGATTGGGAAACATTGTCAAAACTTTATACTGAACATGTGAAGTCAATGCCTATTGGTGCTTTTATATCTTTATGGGCGGGATGGATGATGGGTGCTTTTGTTGGTGGGTTTGTAAGTAGAAAAATTGATACTGTCAATTGGAAATTCAACAGCTATGTCATTGCTGGTGTCTTATTATTATTTTCCGCATTGAATATGTTTATGATACCGCATCCTGTATGGTTGATAGTTATTACGGTGGTTGGGTATTATCCTGCAGTCTGTTTTGGTAGTATGTTAGCAGTTGATAAGAAGTAAATTTTTAATATCTAAATCGGGGCGGAGTAATCTAAATATGTCGAAACCACAGACACTTAATGTGTAGATGGTTTCGACCTACTCATAATACATAATACTTGCCTATTGGCAGAATTTTTCTTACTTTTCTTTCTTGAATTTATGACGATAACGGATAAGATGGAAAGCCCTTCGACAAGCTCAGGGTGACAGTTTGAAAGTTGACAATATATTATGGAATACAATTTTAAAGAGATAGAAACGAAGTGGCAAAAGCATTGGGATGAGACATCACTCTACCAAGCTCCCGATAAAGCCGACCCTAAGAATAAATTTTACATGCTGGTTATGTTTGCATATCCATCTGGTGATATTCACATGGGGCATTTCAGAAACTATATAATCGGTGACGCGATTGCCCGTCAGCAGATGATGCTTGGCAAGGATGTGTTGCATCCGTTTGGATGGGATGCATTTGGTCTGCCAGCAGAGCGTGCCGCGATTCAACGAGATATTCATCCGTCTGACTGGACTGAAAAAAATATAAAAATCTCAAGAGAGACACTCCAAAAAGTAGGTATTTCATTTGATTGGTCACGCGAGATTGCATCCTGTTTTCCAGATTATTACAAATGGACGCAATGGATGTTTATTCAACTTTATAAAAAAGGTTTGGCGTATCGCAAGCGTGGATTTGTCAACTGGTGTCCAGAAGATAAAACGGTACTTGCCAATGAACAGGTTAAAGATGGAAAATGTGAACGGTGTGGAACCGAAGTTGTCAAGAAAGATCAGAACCAATGGTATTTCAAAATAACTGATTATGCTGATAGACTTGTAGATGATTTAGATACGCTTCCTGAATGGCCAGAAAATGTTAAGACAATGCAACGAGAATGGATTGGTCGTTCGTATGGTGCTGAGATAAATTTTAAAATTGATGGCTCTGATGAATCTATTGCGATTTATACGACTCGCCCTGATACGATATTTGGGGTAACTTTTATGGCAATCGCCCCCGAAGCGGAGATATTAGACTCACTTAATATAGAGGGTGATTTTAAACCCAAAGTTGAAGAGTATAAGAAAAAAGCAATGACTCGTTCTGATATTGAACGTTCATCTGCGACCGATGAAAAAGATGGTGTCTTTACAGGTAAATATGCGATTAACCCATACAATGGTGAAAAAGTTGAGCTTTGGGTGGCTGATTATGTTTTGGCTGGCTATGGTACCGGAGTTGTGATGGCGGTGCCAGCACATGATACACGAGACTTTGCATTTGCGAAAAAGTATGGCATTGACATCAAAGTAGTGATTCATCCAGACAAAGATACAGTTTTAGATAGTAATGAGATGGATGACGCATATACCGATTATGGCGTGATGGTAAACTCTGGTCAGTTTAATGGTTTGGTTGGTAAAAAAGCGATTAAAGCGGTCATAGATTTTGCTGAAAAAGAAAAATTTGGTTGTCATAAAGTAAATTTCAAATTGAAAGATTGGTCGATATCACGTCAGCGGTACTGGGGTTGTCCGATACCGATTGTGCATTGTAAAGATTGCGGCACGGTTCCAATTCCTGAGGAAAAACTGCCTGTTGAGCTTCCAAAAGTGAAAGATTTTAAGCCGAAAGGTCGTTCGCCACTTGCTGATGTACCTGAGTATATTAACACCCTTTGCCCTAAATGTGGGGGAGAAGCGGAGCTTGATTCAGACACGATGGATACCTTTGTTTGTTCGTCTTGGTATTTTTTGCGGTATATTGATTCAAAAAATGACTCAGTTCCATTTATGAAAGAAAAAGTGGCTCAATATATGCCTGTTGATTTGTATGTTGGCGGGATAACGCATGCGACGGGGCATTTGATATATTTCCGTTTTTTCCAGAAATTCTTAAAAGATATTGGCTGGGTTAATGATTCAGAGCCTGCTAAGCGGTTGTTTAATCATGGAATGGTTTGTGATTCAAATGGTGATGTGATGTCAAAATCTAAAGGCAATGTGACATCTCCGATTGGATTGATGGAAGAACGTGGTGTTGATGTTTCGAGACTTGCGATGTTTTTCACGGCACCTTCTGACAAAGAAGTTTTATGGTCATCTGATTCGGTTACTGGGGTTGAAAAATTTACGGTAAACAAATTGTTTCCGATGCATGAAAAATTACGAAACTCGAAGCCAGACTTAAAGTGTTACTTTAAGCGTGATAATTTGGATGAGTTTGAGTATTCACTGTATATAAAGCTGAATCAGGTTATCAAGCAAGTTTCGGATTCTTTTGAAAGACTTCAGTTTAATACGGCGATTTCCGGATTGATGGAGTTGGTGCGTGATTATGATTCGGATAAAATTACAAATGACCAATTTAATGATTTTTTGATATTAAAGACATTTCAGATGTCAGCACCATTGATGCCACATTTGGCTGAGGAAGTTTGGAAATTTGCTGGGTTTGAAAATTCTATTTTTAAGTCTAACTGGCCAGTTTGTGATGAGTCAGCGATTGTGAAGGATACCGTTGTGATTGGAGTACAGATAAATGGGAAACTTCGTGATGAGATAGAGATTCCTATGGATTGCAACCAAAAAACTGCTGAAGCGATAGCCTTTAAGTCTGAAAAAGTAAAAAGCTACACCGAAGGAAAAGATATCGTAAAGATTATCTTTGTAAAAGGTCGGATATTCAATATTGTCGTGAAAGGCTAATTCGTGAATTTAGTTTACATAACATATTTTGACACATACACCAAAATCTTTATGTTAACATAATATATATTATAGGACATTATGGTTAAGTGAAACTGTCAGTTATTATTCCAGTTTATAATGAAGTCTCCACTCTTGTCGAGCTTGTTGATGCGGTGCGTAAATCTCCAGTTGAAAATATCGAAATAATCATCGTCGATGACTTCTCTACTGATGGGACTCGTGATTTGTATTCTGGGAGTTTAAAAGATTCTGTTGATCAAATTCTATTACAGGAACGTAACTATGGCAAAGGTGCGGCTCTTCGCAGAGGATTTGCTGCTGCGACAGGTGAAATTGTGATTGTGCAGGATGCTGATTTGGAATACGACCCAAATGAATATCCTAACGTGATAACTCCAATTATAAATGATAAGGCTGATGTTGTCTATGGTTCACGATTTATTGGTGGTGGTCCCCACCGTGTTGTCTATTACTGGCATTATGTTGGAAATCAATTTCTAACTATATTATCAAATATGTTCACCAATATCAATCTGACTGATATGGAGACCTGTTATAAGGCTTTTCGTCGGGAGATTATTCAGTCTATTACAATTGAAGAAAATCGGTTTGGCTTTGAGCCAGAGATTACTGCTAAACTTGCCAAAAAGAATGTACGGATCTATGAAGTTGGAATTTCATATTATGGTCGTACGTATGATGAGGGTAAGAAAATTGGTTGGAAAGATGGTGTACGAGCAATTTGGTGTATTATTAAATACAATCTATTAAGATAATCACTTAAAGTAACACTTTAAGCCCATCCACGACGTTTGAGGTCACGAACCTGACTTTCATAGTAACGACGATCTTTCATTGCTTCCAGATACCATTCAATATTCAACTTAATACCTTCATTGGCAGAAATTTTAGGGTTATAGCCTAAGAGGTTAAATGCATGAGAAATATTTGCGACAAAAGTCGAAATCTCGCCTGTCCGTTTATCACCTATGACAAGCTGACTTTCAGAATTCATCTCTTTAATGATAATTTTAGCAATATCGATAATTTTCCGACCTTTACCAAGAGTAATGTTGAATGTGTTCGGGGCAATTTTGTCATATTTTTTTATAATACGCAATAGTCCATCAATAGCATCATCGGTGTAGGTAAAGTCAAGCTTCTTCTCTGCTCCAAAGATATTGATAGTACGGTTCCGTTTGGCGTAATAGATAAAGAGCGGCACTGCTCGCTCGGAGACATCAAAGCGACCGTAGACATTTGAAAGTCTGACAATGACAGGGTTTATATCGTAACATTCTCCATAGGAATGGATGAGTGCTTCTGAGGCGAATTTTGAGGCGGTGTATGGTGATTTAATCTTGGTAACATGCGTGGAATCTTCAGACCGTTTTATGTTTGATCGAGACTCACCATAGACTTCTCGAGATGATGAAAAGACAAAGCGTTGTACTTTGTTGAGACGAGCGTATTCTAAGATATTATGGGTCATAATGTAGTTGTCTAATGCTTTTTGGGGATCAACGACTAAATCGTGTACACGAGCGTTTGAAGCAAGATGGATAATAATATCGGGAATTTTACGTTTACCAATTAAAGTTAGAGGTTTTCTTAGGTCATGTAGGATAGTTTTTTTGTTTATTTTGTCGTCCCACATCGAAGGTTTCATATCAAGCGGGATGACATTGTATCCTTGTGAGAGTAAATCTAAAACTAAAGCTGTTCCGACAGTTCCAGATGAACCGGTAACCATGACTGTCTGAATCATAGGTAAAACCTTTCATTGTTAGAAAGGTTAATATAAAGTAAAGCTAAGAATATCCTAAGGGAAATTTATGACGATTTTTTGAGTTGTCTGAAGCCCCAGTCAATGAGCTTTCTCGCTTCTTTGAAACGGAGTTTATCACCAGGTACACCGAGGACAACTAACGTCAGCTTCTCCCCTTTTTTGTTTTTTACGATGGTAGTCAAACAGTAATCAGACGCTTTGATATATCCTGTTTTGCCTGCTAAAACTTTGTACTTAGAATGAATGATGCGATTTGTATTGACCATCTGAAGTTTTTTATTTTTTTTGTTTCTGACTTTTACGTAGTAGTTTTTCTTTTGGGTGATTTTTTGAATGATTGGGTATTCATAACTGTATTGTACAATTTTTGCAATTTCAATAGCTGTCGACATGTTTCTTTTGTCTAGACCCGATGGTTCAAAAAAGATTGTGTTTTTAAGTCCGAGTTCTTTGACTTTTTTATTCATTTCAACAGCAAACGCTTTAATTGAACCAGAGGTTGCCCGTGCTAATGCACGAGCAGCTCTGTTATCTGAACTTAGTAGTGAAGCATGGAGTAAGTCACGAACGGTGAGTTGGTAACCTCTTCGTAGTCTGGACTTAGATGAGTTGCGAGCATCAGCTTTGGAGATTGCAACGACAGAGTCTAAGTTGACTTTGTGGTCGAGCAGTACCATAGCTGTGACAAGCTTTGAAAGTGATGCGATTGATCTTTTCTTTTCAGAGTTTTTTGAGTACAAAACATTGCCGTTGGAGTAGTCTATTAACAAAGCAGCTTTGAGATTTAAGTAAGGTCCTTTTTTTACTGTTGAAAAATCAAAATAAAACTGCTTGTTGATATCTTCATGATTACTTGTAGCGTTCGCTTCAAGAAAATAAATCGTATTAGCTGAGAAAAAGACTAATACAGCAAGAAGAAGAAGTACTTTTGGTAATGAGTGTAGTCGAATCATTTTATTTTCTAATCCATTTGATAATTTCAGGTAAGGTAGCTCTTTTACCATGCATAAGGATACCCATTCTAAAGATTTTAGATGTTAACCAAATGGTACCTAAAACGGTAGCAGCTAAGACAATTAATGTCAAAATGCTTTCTAAAACAGCGGGTTGGAATAAGCTGTTATTAGGTAATGATGGAAAGAGAAAATTGAGCCTCATTACCATCGTCGTTGGTGTAAACATCGGAATAAAAGACATAATTCTCACTACTAAAGAATTAGGGTCGTCGATAATCAATGAACTAAGCATCACCGGAACCATCAAACACATAATAATCGGAACTAAGAAATTTTGTGCTTCTTTTTCAGTATCTACTATCGATCCAAGGAGAGCAAACAGCGTAGAGTACAATAAAAAACCAAGTATGAAAAAAAGTAATATGAAGATGAGTAAAAACGGAGTTAATATTCCATTAAGCATTGTAGATTGAATTGGATTTAGGGCAAAGATAGTATAACCTGCTATAACCCAAATAGCAACTTGAGTAAGAGTTGCTGCACCAAGTCCAAATATTTTTCCAAGCATCAGTTGAAATGGTGTTACCGATGAGACCAAGACTTCCATAATACGAGAAGTTTTTTCATCTATGACAGATCGCATCACCATCTGTCCATTCAGTATAATTAACATATACATTAACATTACAAAAACAATAGCAATAAACAATTGAATTTCGTAGGACACAGTTACACCTTTTAAATCTTTTGCGATTAAGTCAATACGTTGTGTCATGTTTAAAACGGAGTCAATAGGGATATTGACATTTGAAGCTTCTAATCTAAGTGAAGAAATAACTTTCGTTAATTGCCATCGGAATTTTCTATTAGCAGAGATATTTTCATTACTTGCAACAACATAGACACCCGTATCAGTAGTAACGGCATCTGGAGTTATAACGACTAAATATTTCAAGTTACCTTCAGAAATCAAATTTTTCAGAGAATCTTTAGTAGTGTTAAATTCATCAACATCAAATGCATCAATTACATAAAGGTTTTCAACTATAAAGGATGCAGTAACAGAATCATCAAGAGTATAGACTTCAAGATTTTCTACAAATTTTTTGCCTATATCTAAGTTAGTTCGATCAATAACTGCTAAGTGTTCGGTCTTTTTTTCATTAAATTTTTCAATCAAAATAGGGGCAAACATCATAAGCCCCATCAATAGCGGAGTTAATATAAGTCCAACTATAAAAGATTTTTTCTTTACAACTAGGGCATATTCATGTTTGAAGACTATCATAAATTTATGCATGCTGTCCCCCATTTCCGTTGAAGTCTGTCGGGTCGGCTTTGGCAGTTTCTATAAATATTTCGTACAACGATGGCTCAACGATTTCAAACCGCTTGACCATAACTTTATCAGCCACAGATTTTAGAATTTGGTTGGTGTCTGAATTTTTATCAATTTTAATTTCGATATAGTTATTGTACTCGGTAAATGATTTCACACCAGAGAGTTCTTTAATAAATTTACCATCTCCATCTATATTAATCTGAATAGAGTTTTTACCAAATCGTGATTTAACGTCAGTAAGGGTTCCATCTAACACTTTCTGTCCTTGTGAAATCATACAGAGATTATCACACAGCTTTTCAGCTTGTTCCATCACATGGGTGGAGAACAATATAGTTTTACCCTCTCGTTTTAAATCAAGGAGGATATCTTTGATAATTTCAATGTTGATGGGATCAAGTCCAGAGAAGATTTCATCGAGAATGATAATTTCTGGTTCATGAATAATTGTAGTTATAAATTGTAATTTTTGCTGCATACCTTTTGAAAGTTCTTCGACTTTTTTATCTTTATAGTCAATCAAATCAACTCTATTGAGCCAATAATCAAGTTTCTCATTTACTTGAGATTTAGAAAAATCTTTCAAAGCAGCCATATACGAGACCACATCAATAAGGGTCATTTTCTTGTACAAACCACGCTCTTCTGGGAGATAACCAACTCTGTCACGAAAAGTTTCATCGACAGGCTTATTTTCAAAAAGAATTTCACCCGAGTCAGGAACTGTTATATTCATAACCATGCGGATAGTGGTAGTTTTACCAGCACCGTTTGGTCCGATGATGCCATAAATGACCCCTTTGGGGATTTCAAGGGAAAGTGAATCTACGGCGACTTTGTCTTCGTATTCTTTCCTGATGTTTTTTAGTTCTAATAGCATAAATTTCTTCTCTTATTCTATATAATATAAGTTATTATTTTACGTTTTGTTTAAGTTAAAATCAACTAAAAAAGTTTTATTACAGTTGCAACATATCCTTAAAAAACAAAGCGTTTTTGGCAGCTTGTCCGTGGTGGCAATTGTTGAAAAAGACAAATATTTTCTTAACTTTTGTGGTGAGTTTGAAAGTTTTGTCTCTCCAGTCTACAAGTTCTGTTTCTGAATAATTGTAGTTATAACGAAGGTCTCCCCCATTCCACCATTGTTCGCTGTTTCGCCCGTGCAGTCGTATGTAGGCGGTATCAGTTGTGGCGAAAGCGTCGGGTTTAAGGAGACCGTTTAGATCAGGTTCATCAACTGCGACATAGCCGATATTGTCTTTTTTGAGATGGTTGTACATCTTTCTGTTGACCCATCCATTATGACGGAATTCGACGAACAAAGGATGAGGTGCCATCGCTTGTTTGAGGATTGAAATATATTCGAGACCATTTTGTGAGAATTTAAACGAATATGGGAATTGTGCCAGAAGACCAGAGAGTTTTCCTTGGTCGATAAACGGTTGTATTGATAGGTTGAAATCATGAATATCTTTATCAATGTCAACTCGTCGATGAGTAAACGATTGGGGAACTTTAATGATAAAATCAAAATTGTTAGGTGCTTTTTTTACGATATTGTGCATGACCGCAGGATGAGGGATGCGGTAGTAGGTCGAGTTGATTTCAACGGTTTCAAAGTACTGCACGTAATGGTCAAGCATCTTCCCTTTGTCAATATTTAAGGGGTAGAAGTTATCTTTCCAGTCGGCAAAGCTGTATCCTGATGTGCCAATGCGAATGTCGCATGTGTTGTTTAGTTCCAAATGTAATTCCTTAATGAGTATACTTCGACTCCGCTCAGTATGACTCATTGATACGTTATATTTACTAATAAAAGATATACTGAGTGTACGGGAATATATTCAAAAAGTTATTTGAAAATAATCACTTTTTGGGGAGTTTTTTGAATTGCTGGAAACGAACATGTTTGCATTTTGGACAAATCCATTTTCGTTGTTTGTGGAAAGAGCGTTTTTCTTCAACCATTGCAGTTTTGCATTTTGGGCAGGTCATTGGAGTTACTGTGTGATTTTGAGGAAGTCGGAGAGGAGAAATTCCATGCGTCCGATAAAGGTAGACATACGAGACATTACGGTGTAACCAAATGTGGTACCAAAAAATATCATCAGGAAGTATGTGCCAACTTTAGCGAAAAGACCAAACTTCCCTTTGTGTTCACGACTAAAATAGAAATATGCTAAGGTTGAAAGCAGTCCAATAATGACAACAATACCCGCAAAGTTGAAAGTACCATCTGGTGAAAAAAGTGGCATGACAGATGCGGTAAGTTGTTTGATGGTTCGATTGTATAACATGGTCGGGATGGCGATACCCGCTCCAGAACCAATCATGACGGCGATAGGAATACGTGAGAGTGCGGCGGTTTTATTTGAGAAGCGACCGAGCATAAGCAGACCTAAGAGGAAAGGAATTAGAAGTATTAATTTACCCGATTGAAACAGAGGTTCAAAAAGCATGTCCATGAGGGTGTTCGACCATGTGATAACAAGAACATAGCCGATAGAAACGCCAATTAATAGTGATTCAGCCATTTTGTAAAAAGGGTTGTCTTTGTATAAGAAAGAAAAAATTATCAGAGTAAGGAGTCCAGCGACGATTGTTGAAATGTCCATTAGTTTTTGGCTCCTTTCTTACGAGAACGAAAGTAGAAGATATTGCCAAGAACAATTAAGAAGATAACATAGAGATGAGCGGCGGATTGAGCTAACATTCCTCTTGCTCCTCCCCCCTTCATGCCGAATAGTTTTTCATATTCAGCAGCACCACGCAAACCACCAATCATTGCAGTCATCTGATTTGACGACAAGTATGGGTCGTAGGTTGTGACCATAGCGGCTGTAACGGCTCCGAGGATTTTGATGTCGAACTGTCCACCATATTCAATCCAATGTGTTGTGAGGGAACCGTCGGCGATTGATATAACACAATTGATGTCGTCGTAATTTGTTATTGATGTAAGCATCGGTATTGCATTGTATTGGTAGCCGAGATAGTCTTGTGGGAACGTCTTCTCGATTGATTCCCCCATTGAAAGAATAGCCGCAATATATTGAGGACGGAAACCGAGATAGACAAAATCATCTCCGTAGGTTTTGTTATATTCCTTGCCAATATTGTTCATCAGGCGATATCCGATCAGAGTACCCTCAGGGTAAAGAGAGACGCCGATTAGTTTTATATTTTTAGAGAAGGCATGACGCAACATAGCTAAAGCAATCGGTCTTATTTCTGGTAGCGATGAGGCTTCATGGTCAAATGACATAATTACGGTTGAGCCTTCGGGGATTGAATCAATATAGGCATGCATCTGTTTTGTGTATGGCGAGACTTTGACGTCTACGTCAATGTCTAATGCCATAGTAATTCCGATAAGTAGAAAGAGTCCGATAAAAACAAAATGTCTTGGGAGCAAGTGCATTAATTTTCTCCTCCCAGCCAAGTTCGTTCAATACCTAATAAAACACGAAGTGAAGTTGTCAATGAGCCAAGTCCAATGCCAATAAGGATTGCACGACGGGCAGTCATCGACGGATAATTGCGAATCCAATCGGCAAATTCAGAAAGGTTTTCCGCATACGGAATTGGAAGATTAGAGCGAGAGAGCAGAATTATAAGTGCGGCTCCTAAGAGAATTGATGCCTGAGTTGACCTTGCTCTAAATCCTCTAAATGATGCCGATGCGACAAAAAATGCGAGGAGTGCAAAAACGGTTGATGCCATCGGTGCTTGTACATTTTCAAACATCCACATAAATGGTGAGTCGGCTTTGATACCCCAGATAAGAGCCATGATAGGCATGGAAATCATACCAATAAGCCCTACGATGAGATAAGGACGGTCAATACCTCGTGATATTTTTGTCATGTTTACTTTAATATAACTGACAACTCCAAGGATGAGCGTGAAAGCGAAAATAATTTGCCAGTAATCTAAAATTGCTAAGTTAAGGCTTCGAGCGACTGTGTGAGTTGAAAAATATTGCAAAAACATCATCAGCCCAAATGAGAAACAGACAACAAGAGGAATTTGGCGGTTCATTAGAAATTCCACCAATTAGAAAGTGGATTGCCACTCAGCGATTCAACTGTTGCCCATATCGTTGCTATGACGACAAATAGCCCAATTGCGACTTTCATCATGTCTTGTGCTTGTACAGATGCAAGGATTGATTTGTTACCGCTTAAATATCCTGAAGCGGCGAAGAGCTCTTCGCCAATTAATGTATAGTCACATGCCACAATAAAAAACGAAAGCTGAATAGTTGAGTCGGTTCCTGCTATTTGGATTGCATTGATAGAATTACCTGTTTCGGCTAAGATAAGTGACTCTGCCTCGAATGTACCTAAGAGAAAAATTGATGCCGGTTTTGTGCGACTGATGATACCGTCAACTGCAGCGGCATAGCCAAATTGTGATGATGAGACATAGGAGATATTATCTTCTTTATACCTGTCAGGGTAACCTGTGCGGGAATAACTTTCTTTGACAACTTCCTGTGCGACAGACATAATAACGGGGTCATGGGTAGGAAAAACTAAATCGCAATCATATTGAGCGGTTTTTTCAGCAACAAAACTGAGAATATTCATTGAAGCAATTGTTGTCGGTCGTTGTATGTCTCCCCCCCATCCTGGGGTATAGAGGAGTGGGCGTGCCATTTCGGTTGCTCGACCGATAGCATCTTCGACCGCCTGAAGTCCATTTATTTTCCTAATAGTGAACGGCTTTTTATTATTTCTAAAATATGTCGTGTATAATACGATAAGAATTGCGATAATGGAAATGATAAAAACACCAGTTCTATCGGTACTAATAAATGCTTGAGCTATAATTATTGTAGACATGTATAAATGATATATAATGAACAAATTATTTTCAACAAAAAATGTGGGGAAAGTTTTTGACCGTTTTTCTTATTTGAGCATACTTCGACAAGCTCAGTATGACAGATTGTAATTTGAGTAGCATGAAGGTTGTAAGCTGTTCAGTATGAGATTGCCACGTCTCGTTCTTCCGCTAAAGCGGATTCTCTCGACTCGCAATGACTCATTTAGGGTTAAATTTTACATACTGGTAGCTTGTTCAGAGGGCTTTTGTTATAATATTGTCAAATTTTATATTTACATTTTCGTGAAATGATGATATTTTCATGGAAACAAAATGAATAGGAATAAATGATGAAAAAGATAGTACTCACAGTAACACTTATAGTTTTACAATCACAGTTACTCTCGGCAAAGACAACAATCAGTTGGTGGCAGTTTTGGACTGACCCAACAATTAAACCTGTTATAGAAGAAATAGTATCAGATTTTGAAAACGCCAATCCAGATATTGAAGTCGAGTTGACAGATTTGACTTGGGCAAATGGTCATGAAAAAATAGTAATCGCATTTGCCTCCGGGAATGGTCCAGATGTCGTCGAACTTGGTTCTGATTGGATAGCTGAATTTGCTGTGAATGGACATCTGGCTGAGTATAAAAGCGATGATGCAATCAAGTCTGATATTCAAGGTTGGGAGATGTCGACATTTCAAGATAAAGTATATGCCAAGCCTTGGTTTTTAGGGACTCGAGTTTTGTTTGCCAATCGAGATCTTTTAAATAGAGCTGGATATGATTCGACATTTGCTCCAGTTACGTTTGATCAATTTAGAGAAGCTGTTTATAAAGTAGATTCATTATCAAAAAAGATATATGGATTTGGTTCCAATGCTCCAGAAAAACATCGCTTGTACAAAAAGTACCTTCCTTTCTTTTGGTCGTTTGGTGCTCAGATATTTTCCGATGATAACCGTCTTTGTCTACTCGCCTCTGACTATGCCGTAAACGCTTTAAATTATTATAAAGAATTGCACGACTCATGTGGATTTGTCGCAAAGCAACGAGGTATTGAAGATGCCTTCTTACAGGGGAAAGTTGGTTTTGTAATTTCAGGAGACTGGTTATTAAAACGTATCGATAATGAAAAATTAGATTTTAAATTGGTATCAACTTTAATTCCTGGGAAAAAATACCCTGGTCGTTCATTTATGGGTGGTGAGTTTTTAGCGATTAATAACAGCTCTGATAAAAAAGAAGCGGCACAAAAATTTGTAGAGTTTTTAACTTCTCCAGCCAATCAAGTGAAGTTTTGTAAGGCGAATCGTTCTGCAAACCCATCAAGTAATAAAGCAACCGAAGATGAATATTTTACTTCCAATAGACATTTACAAACGTTCATCAAACAACTGAGACTTGCCAATTATCCTCCAGTTGACCCAAACTGGGTTATTTATGAAGAAATAATTGAAAAAGCTGTAGAGGATGCTTTGTTTGGTGATGGTCAACCTGCGACTGCTCTTTTTGAAGCTCGAAAGAAAATTGAAGCTTTACGGTAATATATGAAACAAAAAAAAACAACAGCACTTTTTCTTGCTCTCCCCTGGATTGTCACGCTGTTGCTGTTTTGGCTCTATCCTATTATTTATTCTTTTGTTGTTGGGTTTACGAATAAACGCCTCCTATCAAAAACATATGAATGGGTTGGCTTTGATAATTACAAAACATTATTAACTGATGAGGCATTTTTAGTTGCCCTTAAAAATACGGCAATTTTTGTAATTGGTACGATTCCGTTTACGACGATTATTGCTCTTCTTTTAGCTCTGCTTGTCAATAAACAATTTAAAGGTCGGGGACTTTTTCGGGCAGGTTTTTTCCTCCCATCGATTACCTCTATGGTTGTCATCGCACTAATTTTTACAAATCTTTTTCAACGTGGAGGGTATATCGCACTCCTTGCTGAGATGTTAGGTTTTACTGTTCCACAACATGGCTTTTTGCTTGATAGCTCTACTGCTCTATTTTCGATAATGGCAATGGATGTTTGGATGGCGGTTGGTTATTATATGCTGATATTTTTAGCAGGCTTAAAAGCGATACCTCAGGAGTTGTATGAGTCTGCTAAGATAGAAGGTGCTGGAGTTGTTCGTCAATTTTTCTCTATAACCCTTCCCATGTTAAAGCCTGTGGCACTTTTTATTTTAGTGATTAACTCAATTAAATCATTTCAGGTTTTTGTAGAAATATTTGTGATGACACAAGGGAAATTTGAGACTTCAACAATGGTTTATTTTATATATGAGGCTGGGCTGACAACGAAGTTTAATTTTGGGTATGCATCAGCGGCGGCATATATTTTGTTTGTTATTGTTGCACTCTTTTCATTTGTTCAGTTTAAATTACTGAAACAACGAGGTGAAGCATGGTAAAAAGTATACTTCGCTATACGATGCTTCTTTTTATTTTAGGCATCATGATATTTCCATTGCTTTGGATGTTTCGGGTTTCATTAATGGAAACTGGTAATTCAATACAGCTTGATAATTTATTGGGAACATCATTCACATTTCAAAATTATATAGACTTATTCAGTAATTCTCAAATTGGTAGATATCTATATAACTCTATGTTTGTCGGGGTGATTGTGACTTTTGGAAATATCATTTTTTGTTTTATGACTGCGTATACGATTGCTCGATATAAATATATTGTAAATAAATTACTATTTGTATCTGTGATACTGATATTAATGATTCCGATTCATATTGTCATAATTCCAATGTATCTTCTTATGGTACAGTTTGGGATTTATGATTCGTATTTTGCATTGATACTTCCGTGGCTTGTGAACCCAATTGGTATTTTTCTGGTAAAACAATATATTGATTCTATTCCTCCTTCTATGGAAGAGGCTGCCCGAATAGATGGTGCTTCAGAAATGCGGATATTGTTTCGTATTGTCATGCCACTTTGTAAACCAGTTCTTGCAGTTCTTGCAATACAAGTCTTTTTCACCAATTGGAATTCATTTTTATTCCCATTTATATTGACCCAATCAGATTCTGTTCGCACACTTCCTGTTGGATTAGCTCTTATGCAGGGGCATCAAGCAATTGACTGGCAACATCTTATGGCAGGTTCCGCAATAGCGGTGGTTCCAGTTTTGATCGTCTTTATTATCATGCAAAAACAGATTGTTTCAGGTATAACAACAGGTGGAATTAAGCAATAAAAATGAGATTTTAGGTTGCTTTAATTATTTTTTTCTATATTTTATTCCCAAAATAGTACAATAAGTAATGTTAATAGAATTGAAAGGTTTTAAAAGATGAAAAAATTTACCGTAGCGTTACTCGCATTGACACTCATATTTGTTGGATGTGGTGTTAACAAAGATTATGTTGCTCAACAAATTCAAGATTCAGAAGCTCGTACGAGTTCTGAAATCGGTACACTTCGTGACAAAACAGACGGCAATGCTTCAGAGATTACAAAACTTCGTGCTTTAGGTACAGAACTTGGTGCTAAAACCGACATGGCGATTAACAAGGCAAAAGGTTTTGAAAACTATCAAGTCATCTGGAAAGGTGAATTAAACTTTGATTTTGACAAATCAACTGTTAATGGTGCGGCTGAACAAATTTTAAGTGAAGCTGGTGATAAAATGGAACAGAATCCTGGTTCTGTCATTGAAATTGCTGGACATACTGATAAAACAGGTAATGCAAGTTACAATTTGATGTTGGGTCAACAAAGAGCTGCAGCTTCAAAACGTTTCTTATCAGAACGTTTTGGAATTTCTTTGTACCGTATGTTCGAAATTTCTTATGGTGAAAATAAACCAATTGCTGATTCAGGCGAAATGTCATCATCATCTAAAAATCGTAGAGTCTCTTTAGTAATTTGGGGACCAATGAACTAAATTAGTTCATTGAAAAGATTTATTTTTTAAAGACGGAGATTAACTCTCCGTCTTTTTTTATGCTTATTGAATCATAAATGGTAATAAACCGAATGCATTTGAACGGTCCATTTGAAACATTATCTGACTTGTCTTCACTTCATTATTGCGAGGATCAGTGATAACCGCATCAAAGAAAATTTTAACTTGAGAAATTGAATCAGGGATATAAATCCCTACCTCATCAAAGTATTCAAAAGAAAGATACGATTTACCCGATTTTTCATGAGGAGCTATCCGAGAAGTTTTTTTCCAAACTGTTTCTGATGATTCTAAAAATGTAAGCCCAACAGAATCAATTTGTAAGCTGAAATCAGAAGAATTTTTCTTTAACTGAAATGCTTGAAAAGACATCCAGTACGCTGTTAATGAATCATTAGGTATTTGGTTAAGTGGTACATCTTTAAAGGCTATTAGTCGTGGAATTTCAAAATACCACGTACCTGCTTTTTTTAATTTTGAAATATCTTGCTCTGATTTAACAAACTCCTTTGTCATTCTTTCAGTACAGCTTGACATCAGAAAGAGCAAAAATAAACAAACAATTATTTTTTTCAACAATTACTCCTCAACTTTATCTGGGTTGTTTACAAACGTAACCACTCTTTGTGGGAATGGGATTTCAATATTTTCAATTCGGAAGCGATCTAAAATTTTCTCTCTTAATTGTGAAGCGGTGTCAAACTTATAGGAGACTTCTGGCACAGAACAAATTAGAGTAACATTCAGTGAACTGTCACCAAATTCATCAAAACGAAAAATAGGGGCAGGGTTTTGCATAATATGTTCTTGATTGTCCGCTTCTTCAAACATAACTTTTTTGACAAGATGAATATCTGAATCATAACCTACCCCAACAGAAATCTTAATTTTAATTTCAGGGTATGGGTAGGTAACATTGTGAATAGTTGATTTCATAAGCTCTGCATTTGGAACAATAATCAGAGTGTTCTCAATAGTTAGCAATTTTGTAGAACGAACACCTATTTGATGCACTTGACAAGTACGCCCATCATCAAATTCAACCCAATCCCCTGTTCGAAAAGGTCTATCTATCATGATGACAAAACCGCCAATCATATTTGCAAGAGTTTCCTGAGCGGCAAGTGCTATAGCAAGAGAACCAATGCCCAAGACAGCGATAAGACCTTTGACATCGACTTTGAAATATTCTAAGATGATTAGAGTCGCGAGAGTATAGACAATAATTTTTAAGGCTCTATCTAAAAGTGGCATAAATTCATCGTTTACTTTTGTTTCTGTTTGTGAACCGAGTGAAGAGCTATACCAATTCACTATTGCAGAAAAGATTTTAGTAAGAAGAGATGCAACAACAATTACTCCAAGAGCGTAAATAAGTCCGTCAATAAAGTTAAAAACCTCTACACCAACATTTTCAATAAGTAATGTCTCAATAAATTTAAATAACAAAGAGGCTCCAAACAAATAGATAAGCATTACGGCAGGTTTAGATATTATCGCCGCCAAGGTATCATCAAGTTCGTTTTTGGTTTTATCAGTAATATTTGTTATTAAAAGTTTCACAACAATTTTTGTTACAAAAACAACAATAAAGGTTGAAAGGATAATTACTCCAACTCCTATAAATTTTTGCATGAGTGGCTCAACAGGTATTTTTTCAAGTATTTCAATCATTATTTAAACTCCAATTGTATGTCAGTTGATTCAAATCTTGCTCGAACAATTATCGTATCTGGGTAGAGACTGAAAGGTTCAGCAAACTCAAATGGAGCTAACATTCCGAAGTCTCTTCTACTATTGTTATTTATATCGATAAATCCAGACAACAGATATTTCCCCTGAGGCAATTCCATTTCAAAAGTAGATAATGTTTCTACTATAGTAAACTTTTGTTGTGTAGAGATATTTTTGAATTGTAATATTTGATTAACTGTTGAGTTAAAGGAGAAATCAGTTTGAATGAAACCTTTTACTACGCCTAATGAATCGTCATTAATAAAATTGATTAAATGTTTGGTAGTGCTATCCCCCATTTGATTGCCCGACATATCAAGTATATCAAATTCCGAGAGATTGAACACATAGTTATCAATTTCTTCAGAGATAAAATCACCAGAAAATTGACAAAGACTTGTATTGATAAATGAATATTTTGGTAAAACAAGATTACTGTCTGCATCTATAAGATAAAAAGTTTCAGGAGAAATTTGGGTTGTGTCTATTGGTTCTGAAAATTGAATAAACATGTTAAGAGAGTCTTTGAATATTTTTAACGAACCAGGATGAAACAATTGAATAAATGGTGCTCTATTATCATTGAGTTCTTTTACTCGGACAGAATCAAATGTAAGAGATAAGCTATCAATAAGAAGGCTTAATTTATAATTACCGATAGGAAGTTCACCGAAATAGGCAGAAATAGATTGTGGGTTAGTTGAGTCATTCTTGTTGATATATGCAGAAGAATATACTTGAGAACTCTCGTCATAGTTAAACATGGTCAGTTGAGCATTAGACATATCAAATTTAGAATAGGTCATAATGTTTTGATTAAATTGAATGCTAAAAAGATTATTGTCCGTCTGACGTGCAGAAATTATATTAAGCGAATCAGGTTGATAGTTTGTTAATGCGAGTGAAAGTTTTTTAATCTGTTTATTTGTACAGTCTAAAGTTATATTTTTATAAGGTAATCCGTACATTTCTTTGTCGGAATCATAGAGATCATTATTATTATTATCAGTAAATGAAACAATTTGGTAGTCACCGTCAGGGATATATTGAAACGAGAAATATCCATCAGCCGAAGAGACGCCCATATACAAAGGATACAATGAATCAATTCCAGAGCGTTTAAAAAGCTCATTGTCATAGAGAGCAACTACAGTCTTTGGTTTAGGGTTACTGTTTTCGTCAATCACAAATCCGTCAATAGAACCATTTGCCAGTTTTTCTCCAGTAGTGAATGCTAATATTGAACCTGAGTCAATCGGATTATTTCTGAGGTCTTGTAAGCCATCAGCAAATGAGATAATATAAGTTTGATCAACTTGAAAAGAATCAGCCAAAGTTATAATAACTTTATCAGACTTCCACTTTATATGCGGTTCATTTTTAAGGCGTGGAGAAATAAAAATAGGTCTTTGAGTAGTAGGATTTTTTATCCGTTCAGAGAAATCAATAATGATTTGATTGTCTATGGCAACCTGTGTAGCCCCATTAATAGGTGTCGAAGACAAAATTCGAGGTTTTACTTTATCTACTTCTCCTCCAGGAGGTGCACCAATTTCAGCACATCCGATGAAACTGACAAAAGAACAAAGTAAGATAATGCTTTTAAGAAATGGAGTAAATCCAATTTTACTCATCATTTTAATTTGTTTTGAAGAACCTCGTTCTTAGGGTTTAACTCAAGTGCTTTGTTCCACCATTTAATCGCTTTTACAGTATCTCCTTTAGCAGAGTATGCATCACCGACATGTTCATATATGACAGAATCTTTTTGATAGGTCGCAGCTTTCTCTAAATATTTTAGAGCTTTTTTAAATTTTTCTTTTTTGTAAAAAAGCCACCCATAGCTATCAAGATATGCAGCATTGTCAGGTGAAAGTTTGAGAGCTTTTTTAATAAGTTTCTCAGCATACGAAAATTCTTTTTCTTGTTCAACAAGCATATAGCCAAGATAATTCATCGCTTGATGATTATTTTTGTCAATCAAAAGAATTTTTTCAAAAGTAACAATAGCACTATCAACCATCTTAGCCTGTTCATAGGCAGTACCTAACGAAAAGAGTAATTTTACTCGAGATTTTTCATTAGTTGTTTTTTCTAATCCAGTACGATAAGCTAAGAGTTCGTGAGGATAATCATTTAATTTTTTGTAGGCATACCCTAAGTCCATCCAATGTTCAGGTATTGAATCATTGAGCTGTACCATAATTTTAAATTCATCAACAGCAATATTAAAATCTTTATTTTGTACTGCAATTCGTCCTAAGTAAAAATGGTTCAGGAAGTTTTTTTCACCCCGATTCACTAATTCAGTAAAGACTGATTCAGCTAAATCAAACTTTTGAGTGCCAAAATAAATAATCCCAAGTCGTCTAAGAGCTAACATATCTTGAGGTTTAAATTTTACAGCATTTTCAGCATATGGAATTGATTGCTCAAGTGAATCAAGTTGTGCATAGAGCATCGAGATGTCTTCATAGAGAGCACCATTTGTAGAGTCAACTAAGAGAGCATTCTTATAGACGATTAAAACAGAATCGAACTTTTGTTCAATTTTATACATTTCAGCAAGCCCGACATAGGACAATAAATTTACTGCTGTATTGTTTTTTTCAAGTGACTTTTCAAAAGCTTTTTTGGCAGCTTGGAAGTCACCTTTTTGAGCTTTTAATTTTCCTAATTCCTGCCAATACTTATGGTTAAACGATAAAAGTCGAGTAAGATTTTCATAAGCCCACATAAGTGAGTCAGAATTATTTCTTTGAGCGTAGAACTTTGAAAGATAAAAATACGATGTCGCTTCGTTCGGGTCAATCTGTGCTAATTTTTCAAAGACATATTTTGCTGAATCTTGTTTATCTACTTGTAAATATGCAAACCCCTGTAATTTTAAAACTTTTTTATCAGGCGGGTTTATTCGAGCAAGTAGTTCAATCGATTCAGCAAAAAGCCTCATGCTCATATAGGAGTTTGCGAGTGAATACAATATTTCAGTAGAATAAGGATATCGTTGTAGGGCAATTTTATAATGCTCGGCGGCAGCTTGAATATCTGGAGGGTTTTCTGACTCCAAAAGTAATGCCATGATATAGTGATTATACGAATTTTGATCTAATTTTTCAAAATCATCATTATAAGAGAATTTGTCTACTCGAACAACTTCTTCAACCTTAGGTGCTATCGGTGCTTCAACAATTTCACTATTTAAAACTTGTTTAGAGCAACCAGTAACGGAGAGACAACCTACAGTTAGTATCAAGATATATTTATTAAACTTCAATTTTCTACTCTTTGTTGTGTGTTAATCTTTTAGTTTTAACAATTTAGAATTCAAAATGATTCAATTATTTTTTAAGAATTTTCAAATACCTTCTTTTGCCAACTTTTAAGATAACATCTTCTGATAAGTCAAACTCATGATTGGCATCAGTTACTTTTTTCTCGTTTAATGATACGCCACCAGCGGTGATCAATTTACGAGCTTCCGAATTAGATTTTGCCATTTTGTTTTTGGCAATCAAGTGTACCAAGTATATTTTTCGTGGATTTATTTCCAGTTCAACCAGTTTTTCTTCTGTGATTTCAGGAATTTCATCAGGTAGTTTTTTTTGAGAGAATACTCTCTCAAATTCTTCCCGTGCATTTCTGCCCGCCCCCTCAGGATGGTACATATCAACGATTGTCTCACCGAGTTCTTTTTTTAAAAACATAGGATTGACAGAGCTATCGTTTAACTGAGCTTTTATGTCAGCAATTTTATCAAGTGATACGTCTGTAGCAAGTTCAAAATATGAGAGAATAAGATTATCAGGAATTGACATCGCTTTACCAAAAATTTCACGAGCTGGTTCATCTATACCTATATAGTTGCCTAATGACTTTGACATTTTCTTCTCACCATCTAACCCGACAAGAATCGGCATTGTTAGTACAAGTTGTGCTTTAACATCGTAGGCTTCCTGAATAGTCCGACCCGCAAGGAGATTAAAAGTCTGTTCAGTAGCACCTAATTCTAAGTCTGCTTTCATAGCAACAGAATCATAACCCTGCATTAGTGGGTAAAAAAGTTCATGTATCGAAATTGGTGTGCTGGCTTTCATTCGTTTGGTGAAATCATCACGCTCAAGCATACGAGCGACAGTAAATTTTGTAGCTAAATGCATGACTTCGTTGAAATCCATTTTTTTAAACCAGTCACCATTGTAACATACTTCAGTTTTATTTTTATCCAAGATCTTGAAAAACTGGGTTTGATATGTTTCTGCGTTCTTCATTATGTCATCATACGACAACGATGGTCGAGTTGCTGATTGTCCCGAAGGGTCGCCAACCAAGGCAGTATAGTCACCGATGATAAGAACAATCTGATGTCCGAGTTCTTGAAATTGTTTTAGTTTTCTGATTCCGACGGTGTGTCCTAAATGAATATCTGGTGATGTCGGGTCAAAACCTTGTTTAACACGAAGCGGTTGATTATTAGCTATTGATTTTTTTAATCTATTTTGAAATTCTCCATCTGGCAACATATCAATTGCTCCACGAGAGATGATTTTCCATTGCTTTTCAAACTCTTTTATTACTTCAGGACTAAAATCTTGATCCACGTTTCCAAACTCCTTTTATAAGAACTTTTTAGACCATATCGGCATATAAAGAATATATGTTCTCTTAATTAAGAGAGAATAAACGAAAATTAAGTCGGATTTGAAATAAAAAAAATAGATTTTATGTTGAATTATTGGTTTTATCTTGACTTAGACAAGGAAAAGTAAGAAAATAAGAGCCTTATGGGATTAGCAAATTCAAAAGTGAGACAAAAGACAAATCGAATTAGAAATTCGTTATTTGTACTACTTGGACTAATTTTAGTTCTACTTACAGTACTTGGCTTCAAGACGTATAATATATACCAGACTGAACTGCCATCATTTGAGCAGCTACATAATATAGAACCGAGCATAAAGACAAAATTATATGATCGTAATGGAATTCTTCTTAAAGAGTTTTATATTGAGAATCGTATTCTTACACCTTATAAGGACTTCCCTCCTCATTTAGTAGAAATGCTACTTGCTTCAGAAGATAGAGAGTTTTATAACCATTGGGGAATTAATGTCAGACGTATTGGCATGGTTGCGTTTAAAAATATTATCCAATGGCGGATTGCTGCGGGGGCATCTACAATTACTCAACAATTGTCACGAATGATTTTCTTGAACCGTAAACAGACTCTTGAACGAAAAATCAAAGAAGCCCTTACGGCAATAAAATTAGAACGATCATATTCTAAGAATGAAATACTTGAGATGTATCTTAATCAATATTATTTTGGTAAAGGTGCGTATGGTATTGCTGCTGCCGCACATGTTTTCTTTTCAAAAACAGTTCCAGAACTAACAGTTTCTGACTGTGCTATAATAATTGGACTATTAAAAGGTCCAAATATAAATTCGCCAATTCGACATCCAGAAAAATCATTGAAAGCTCGAAATAGAGTTTTGTTCTCACTGCATCAATATGGTGGATTAACCCGAGAAGTGTATGACTCATTAAAAGCTGAACCGCTTACAATTTCTCCTCCTGTTGAAAAAGTTGGGCATGCACCATATTTCACCGAAACAATTCGTAAATATATTCTTGATACTTATGGTGAAGAGATGCTTTATTCGGGTGGCTTGAAAGTGTATACCTCACTTGATTTAGACTTACAGGCAGATGCTGAAAAAGCAATGTATAAGAAAATTGATGAGCTGCGTGCCAGAATTTCCAAACGGTATACAACAGAAGATAAGACATACTCGATGGTCATACCTGACACAGTTGATGAGTATGGTGACGAAGTTCGGATGATTAAACCTGTACAAGGTGCATTTATATCTATTGATAATAGCAATGGCGATGTATTGGCTATGATTGGTGGTCGTTCATTTAAAGAGACAAAGTTCAACCGTGCGGTGCAGTCTCTACTCCAGCCAGGTTCCTGTTTTAAACCTTTTGTATATACTGCCTGTATTGATAATGGTTTTACAACAACCGAAATTATTGATGACAATCCTATTGTTTTAGATATTCCTGGTTCAAAGCAATGGCGTCCACATAATTTTGATAATAAGTTTAGAGGTCCCATTACAATGCGTGAGGGATTACAATTTTCCCGTAACTTGATTGCGATTCGACTTATTCTAAAGATTAAACCTGAACAGGCGATATTTTATGCTCGCAATATGGGCATAACAACTCCGCTTGAACCTGTTCCCTCTTTGGCATTGGGATCGGCACAAGTTCGGTTAATTGAAATGGTCTCGGCTTTCTCGATATACCCTAATCAAGGAATTCATGTTCCTACCCGATTGATTCATAAAATTGTAAATCGATATGGTCAAGTTATTGAAGATAACACCTCTGTGAAAAAAGAAGAAGTACTCTCTGCTCAGACAGCATTTATTATGGCATCAATGATGCAGTCAGTTGTCACAGGTGGAACAGGTCGTGGTTCAAGATGGCGTGGGTTTATGCGTCCTGCTGGTGGAAAGACTGGAACCTCTAATAATTTCTGTGATAACTGGTTTATTGGGTATACTCCACAAATCACAACTGGATGTTGGGTTGGGTTCGATGAGAAAATTTCATTGGGGCGTAATCAAGATGGAGCCAAAAACGGCGTTCCTATTTGGACAGAATATATGATTGCCGCTCATGATTCCTTGCCTATAATGGAGTTTGAAGAGCCAGAAGGAATAGTTCATCAGGATATTTGTATTGAGACAGGTGAAATTGCTACTGATAGATGTGTGAAGGTTCGTGAAGAGGTTTATATCGAAGGCACAGAACCAACCGAGACTTGTAGCTTACATCCATCTGCTGGACGTTACAAGCGTGGTAGTTCACAATCAGGAGATGAGTTTAATGCTGATGATACGACTGATGAGCGGACGCATTTTTAATCAAATAGTTAATTCGAAATAAACCAATTACTTGACAAAAGAATCTAAAATATTTACTATTCTCCCCTACCAAGGATGAGAAATTACTGAAGTAAGTAATGAATCAGCCTTCAGGCTGCCGGAGTGGTGAAATTGGTAGACGCAGAGGACTCAAAATCCTCCGATGGCAACATCGTGCCGGTTCGATTCCGGCCTTCGGCACTTTTTAACTGGCAAAAAATCCCCGTAACTCTTTGAACCACTTGGAATCCTATTTACATAAAACAACGCTTTTTGCTTTTTTGGATTGTATTCAACTCTGTCAATTAGAATGCGTAAAGCTTCTTTTATCTTTTGAGGATTGCTTGATTTTAGTTTCAGGATTGTACACGTAATTTTGTATAATACAAAATTAGGTACTTTATTTGATATTTTTAATCGAGTTCATAATGAATGCGAAGCCATATTAAGCATGAGTCTTGGTCATTTTTTGATAGAGTATGATTATTTTCTTTTTTTGCCAATGTCAAGAGAAACAGTATGCTACCTAACAGGATTTAGAAAGCTACAAAAATTAGATTACTCGCTTGAAGATATATATAAAATGGCGATTAGTGGAATGTCTCATCAAGATTAACTTAATGAAGCATGGGATATATTTTTAGAATACTATATCTCGACTTAACTCGAAAAAAACTATCATTAAATTTTAGAACCACGTTAGGAAAAAGTCATTTAACTATTAAATAACTATTGTAGCCCCCCTTTCAATACATTTCTATTGTTGACAAATGAATACACGATCAGTATGTTTACTATATTCATATATATACTTTACTATATCCTAATTTAGAGGATTGTAGTAAATCTTTGTTAACGTTTAAATCACAAAAGGAGTGAATCTCATGCGTAATAGTTCAAGATTGCGTTTAACCAAAGTAATCATTCTCTCTCTTGTCGTGGCGATATTGTTCGCATCGCAGGTCTCGGCACAGGAGTATCTTGACAACAAGGGCAGGGAGTTCATCATGACTTTCCTGAGCAACCTGAGTGGACCATCGACCGAGCTGCACCTGACTAGTGATGTGGCGACCAGCGTAACGGTGGAATATCCATTTGCCGCCCCAACCTATTCAACAACGGTACCAGTCAATCCTGGCGCGGTTACCATAGTAGTCGTACCGAACTCGTCGGCTCAAAGCTGGACGGCGGGGGCAGTCCAAAATAATGCGGTTCATGCGTTTTCTGATGACGAGTTTGTCTGCTACATGATTAATCGACTGACTTACACCTCTGACGCCGGTTTAGCCTTACCGGTTGACGCGATGAATCGAGACTTCATCGTTGCTACTTACAGCGGGTCTACCGCTCACAGCGGGGACGACGGTGAGTTTGCCTTTGTTGCATCTGTGGACGGTACCGAAGTGACTGTAACGCCGACGCAAGCACTCAGTGGCGGTCACCCTGCTGGAGTGCCGTTTGTGGTGAATCTGAACAGGGGGCAGGCATATTTTAACCGGTCAGCCGTCGGTTATGGCACAGCCGGTGATCTTACCGGAACGCTGATTGAATCAAACTTCCCTATCGGTATGACCAATGGTAATCTTTGCACCAACGTACCTTCACACGTATATGCATGCGATCACATTTTTGAGGTTGCACAGCCACTTCAGAGCTGGGGTAACAGAGTGTTCGTGGCGAATTTGCCACAGCGTACAGGAGGCTCCGTCTATCGTATTATCGCCGGTGCAGATAACACGACTGTCTTACAGGATGGTACGTCCATCGGAGTGATAAACAAGGGAGATTTCATAGAGGTTCAGTTCCTGATTGGTAATCACGTCTTTGAGGCTGATAATGCAATCTTTGTAGTTCAGTTTATGCCTGGTGACGACAACCCAGGTGCAACTCAAGGCGATCCGGCTATGGGGAATATTGCTCCATCCGAGCAGTTCCTGTATAGCTATACGTTTTCCACCGTCGGTGGATCACAGTTTGACAACAACTACCTGTCGATTATTGCCCATAACGACGACATCGCAGGTGGAACTATTTTGCTGGATGGTGTGCCTATAGCACCAGGAGACTTTAGCTCCATTCTGAGTAGCGACTACTCAGCTGCCGTTCTGCCAGTGTCTCAGGGTACCCATTCTACCATGTCAACACAGGAGAGGCACGGTATCACGATAGAGGGTTACAATAATTACGATTCGTATATCTATCCAGGTGGCGCTCTGTTTGTACCAATCAATCCAGTTAATGACTTGGTACCGCCAATATGTGAGACCATCACTAACAACGGTTGCATTGCAGAAGTTGTTTGTACGGATATTCATGAAGACGCTTCGGGCATTTATGCTGTGAATCTCGGTTTTGGTAGTGTGAATCTAACTCTGACGGTAACACCATTTGCTCTGGGTGCGTCTGAGGTCAACTACTCAGTCACAACGACGGATTCGACTCTACCAGGTGTCGGCACGGTGGTCGTGACGGACGGTGATGGCAATACCAGTGTTATCGAGTTTGCGCTCGAGTGTTCGGTGTCAGAGTTTGCTGACATCTATGGTCAGGTCATGGCGGCTGGAGTTGGGCTTCTAGGTATTGAAGTCAAATTGTTCAATTCACTTAATTTTATGATTGCGAGCATGTACACCGATGTGGACGGTCTGTACCGCTTTGAGGAAATAGGCAGTGGTGACTACACAGTAGAAATCACGACTCCGCTCTCAATGGCACCAGTGACGCCACCTTCAGTCATGTTGACTCTGGCTGGGATTGACACGGAGGTCAATTTTGAGTTGGCCGCTGTAGCTCCTGGCAAGTTCCTACATATGTGGGCTTGGAAGGTGTATTTGCTTGACCTGTATGAAGATGGTCCTCGAACAGACATCTTCACAATTCAGGAGGTTGAGCAGTGGAGCCAGATGATTTTCGACCACTTCTATAATCGCTCTGACGGTTACGCTATACAGTATCCGCTTCTGACCTATGTCGACGATCCGGCAAGACCAATGACGTTTGATGAAATCGTATATGCCATGGTGTTGGATTCGGATCGCTCATACGATACGCATCTGAGGAAGTACCTGCTTGGAACTATACTGAGTGTGGTTTCCGGTCGTCTCGACCAGATGAAGATTGTGTCTGCTGATGGAGCTACGGTAAGTCAAGCAATAACATACTTTAGTAACATTCTTCAGACGGGAGATGATTATGCACTTCGGAAGGCTACGTATGACATCCGTAACATCCATTTGGGTTCGTTGATTCCGGCTGGCGTTATTCCTGTCTGTTGTGTTGGCAATGTGATGTTCAAGCAGGAGGGCAGTATAGCGGGTGAAGAGAATACTTTACCGTCGCAATTTGTTCTCCATCAGAACTATCCTAACCCGTTTAATCCATCAACTGAGATTGCTTTTAGTTTAATTGAAGCATCTAACGTTCAGCTTGAAGTATTCAACTTACTTGGTAAGAAAGTAACTACTGTCTTTGAGGGGAACCTTGATGCAGGAATACATTCATTCACGTGGAATGGAAATACGGCTGCCAGTGGAATTTATTTATATAAACTGACAGCAGGTAATATTATTGAAACTAAGAAGATGATGTTGATAAAATAGGTATAGTTACAATTTAATTTAAACAAGAAAGCCGGCAGGTTCACACTTGCTGGCTTTCTTTATAGATGGACAGTAGCATAACTCATGACTCTCCCATATACCGCTAAAGGGTTCTTTTAACATACCTAACATTCAAAATTATAATTGGATGAACATGGAACAATTGATCCAACCTGGTGCTTGATTTGTGTTTTGGGCAACCAACTAATAGCGTTAATCTTGTTTGAATTTAACTAAATATATAAACTTAGTATTTCCAACTCCCCAATCGCTCATTGATAAAAAAACAGAGTATTTTGTACTCTTTATATATAAGAAATATTACTGATTCAAGTTACTATTTTTTCATATTATCTTTTTCTTATATGTTCAACTCTAAATTTCAAACTGTTCAGTTATTGCACATAGATGTCGATATAAATAACATGAATAATAGATTAAATAATCTTGGTATTATAACAAATTCAAGAACATCGCAGTCTTCAAACGAGATAAGTTTAGAGCAACAACAAGAACTCACTCTCCGGATATTAGAAATACTCAACAAACAAAATTCTCAAATTGATGTTATACGTGATGTGATAACAGAGATACAAAGGTATACTCTGTTGTCTGCGGTAGGGATTCGTTTGAAAGATGGTGATAATTATCCTTACTATGAAAGTTCAGGTTTTTCAAATGATTTTATAAAGTCTGAGATGAATCTTTGTTCTATATCACCAAGCAGAAAGATACTCAAAAATGCTGACGGTTCGTGTCATCTTTCATGTCTATGTGGAGCTGTTATAATGGGAAAAGAAAATTCAAACCTCTCATTTCTTAGTCAAAAAGGAAGCTATTGGACAAAACATTCATCCGAATTATTATCTCACAAATCCAATGAATCATTTCCATTAATAAATCGAAATCGGTGTAATGAAGAAGGATACAAATCCGTCGCACTTATTCCCCTAAAAGCAGGAGATATAACAATCGGACTTCTTCAACTTAATGATTTCAGAGAAGATCTGTTTACAGAAGAGAGCATAACATTCTTTGAAAAACTTAGTAACTGCATTGGGGTTACTTTATCACGAACTCAGATTGAAGAAAAGAAAGAAAAGTCAAAAAGAGCTTTTCAATTATTGAGCAATTGTAATCAAGTCATGTTAAAAGCAAAAAGTGAAATTAAATTTTTGAATGACATTTGTAGTCTCATAGTAAAAATTGGTGGATATAAATTGGCTTGGGTTGGCTTTACTGAAAAAAATGAATTTAAGAATATAAAAGTTATAGCCCAACAAGGATTTGAACAAGACTATTTGGAAACATTGTACATTAAATTGGATGAGACAGAAATTGGCAAAGGATATACAGACAAAGCGATTAAAACCAATCAACCAGTGATCGTTGAAGATATTCTTAATGATTCAACTTACAATCCTTTACGAGAAACTGCTATACAAAGAGGTTATCAATCATCTATAGCCTTACCATTGATAGGTAGTCACTGCACATTTGGTGCTCTACATATTTATTCATCTGAACCTCATTCCTTTAATAAAGAAGAATTGAAACTACTATTAAATTTATCTGAAAACTTAGCATATGGTATAGAAGTATTACGTTCTGCTAAACACAAAAAACTAGCTGAGACAAAACTTCAAAAGAGTGAAATGAAACTTCTTGAAGCTCAAAAGATAGCTCATATTGGTTATTACGCTTTCGATATTTTAACGGACGAATGGACAAGTTCAATCGAGTTAGATAAAATTTTTGGTATTGATAGCTCCTATAAAAAAACTATTTCAAGTTGGCTTAAAATTATTCATCCCGATCATAGAGAGATGCTTTCAAGTTATTTATTAAATGATATCTTACGAGAGAATAAAAAATTTGATAAAAAGTATAAAATTATTGATGTAAAAACTGGTGAAGAAAAATGGGTTCATGGACTCGGTGAAATTAGTATCTATGACGATGGTAACCGAATTGAAATGTTTGGAACGATTCAAGATATCACAGCACAAAAAAAATCAGAAATCGCATTAGAGGAATCAAATATCGCTTTGAATGAAATTTTAAAAACTATAGAATCAGAAAAAAAAGAACAATTATTAGTTGTACAGGCACACGTAAACCGAACAATTTTACCTCTTGTTCGCAAATTAGAAATCGGATCAAATACATTACAATCAAATTACATCTCTTTAATAGTAGATAACCTAAATAGTATTGTCTCCCCTTTTATAGGCAAACTTGAATCTCAATTTATAAACCTCACACCAAGAGAAGTAGAAATTTGTAAAATGTTAAAGGACGGATTAACCTCTGAAGAAATTGCTGAAACGCTCAGCACCTCAGTGAGTACTGTATTTGGACAACGTAAGAAAATTCGAAAAAAACTTGGACTCACTAACAATAATATCAATCTTGTTTCATTTCTTAATTCGTTATAGCTAATCATATCATAATGTTAACTCGTAATCAAATTTAAATAGAAGGCAATATAAAGACATAAAACATCCTCTTTTCCTACAACAGAATAGGTATGTATTGTACCCATTATACACCCAATAATACCCCCGCAAGTTAATAGAAGATATCTCCGAAATAATAATTAAAAAGGATATTGGTGAATTTTTTGAACAAATAAATGAGAATGTAAGATCTCATGTCAATCAGGTTAAATAAATTAATTATTTTGTTAGTTTTCAAAATTCCTTGAAGATGAAATCTAAACTGGATTTATGACAGATAGAATATTTTATAACAGATACAATGAAAGAGGAGTGAAAGGATGAATAGACTAATTATCTGGTGTATGGTAATTTCCATATCACTTGGAGGATCATCTGCTTTTTGCCAAGATTTTGAACAACTACTTGATGCGGTAAATAAGATAGAAGTAAATTTAAAAAAATTAGTTACATCTGAATCAGTAGCGAATGAATTACAATTTTTAAAATTTCAAAAAAAATTGGACTCACTTACTAATTCAATTTCAGACCAAAGTGAGTTAACAAAAATTAAGGTAGAACTTGAAGAGTTAAAACTTCAAAATAAAAATTTAATTCAAGAAATAAAAAATTCTACTATAACTGAGTCTCAATTTATGGAACTTTTTAATGAAGTTGAATTTTCTAAAGCTGAAATCAAAAATTTAAAATATCTGATGGATAAGAACCCAACTTTACTGGTTTCACTGGAGGATGGGGTTTTACCAGAAAATCCATCTAATAATTCTCGGTATGAACAGTTAAATAACAAACTAACTGTTCTAAATGAAAACATTGAAGCACTGTCAACAAACCAGGATAAACCTGCACAGAAACTTTCAATACCCAAAACTACAGTAAATGGGCGTATGTACAGCCACGGTATGGTCGACTACTCTAAAGACAGCGATAATTATAATGAATTCGCCTTATCTCGAGCTTATGTTACACTCAAGTCAAAGTTATCTAATTATGCAAGCGTTAGAATTACATCCGACTTGAGATCTATTGATAACAAGTACAATATAATCCTTAAGTATGCCTATCTTGATTGGAAACCTGCTTTCACTCAAAGCCACGCCAAACTGCGTTTCGGACTTCAGCCAACTCTTTACATCGACCAAATGAATAAGTATTGGGGGCGTCGTTATGTAGAAAAAACTGTTAGTGATAAACAGAAATTTCTAACATCATCCGATTTAGGTATCTCAACAATAATTGATTTTGGTCCAAAATCTAAATATGGTTTTGTCAGTATTGCACTACTCAATGGAACAAGTTACACTCAAGTTCAGGAATTAAATAGTAATAAAGATATTAGCTTGGTTTCACTTGTAAAACCATTAAAAAACCTGAAAGCTTTTTCTAAAAGTACTTTAATGATTCAATTATACTCAGGCACTCAGAATTCTAACTTAGATGATATTACTGTTGTTGATACTTCTGCTACACAATTTGATACCACCGTAACAGAAGTAGGAGCGTCTGACTGGAAACGTCAAATAGTTTCATTTGGTGGACTTCTTGCTTGGAACAAAACCTTAGACGTAGGCTTTGATATGAACTTTACAACTGTTGGAAATGGTGCTGGTGAAGCTACGGTTAAAAAACAAGGGCTATCGTTCTTTTCTACTTTTTATCTAAATAAACTTGTTCACGATAATACTTTTTTTAACAGTGTTAATTTATTCGGACGAGTTGATCTCTACGACCCAAACAGAAACAATATTGATGACAGTAAAACCTTAGGAATTTTCGGAATCGAAAGTGTACCCGTTAAGGGATTCAAAGTAGCTCTTAATTACCGCTTCACAAACTATGAAGACGAGACTAAAGACAGCGACAAAACAATGTTTGTTAATACATTATTCAAGTTCTAAGTAAAGAATAAAAAAGGATGCTAAAATGAAAAGTTACAAAGATTTTAAAATCAATACTAAATTATACTCAGGTTTCGGAGCAGTCTTAATTTTACTGGTTGTAGTCGCTTATATGTCATTCAACAATTTAGAAACAACTACTACAAGCTTCAAAAATTTAATAAAAGAAGAATTATTTGTAAAAAGCTGTAATGCAAATATAGACCGCTTTATGTTACAAGCAAGACGATCCGAAAAAGACTTTTTTTTACGAAAAGACCTCAAGTATCAAGCACGAGTCGAAGAGGCTATAGCAAAACTCAAAACAGAAGTTGAGTTATTACTCGCATTTGAGCAAATTAAAGGAGATAAAGCTGTTATTGAAGAAGCGAATTTAATTCTTGAAAATGCTGAAATATACTTAGCTAATTTCAATATAGTAGTTGATTCGTGGGTGGCAAAAGGGCTGGACCATCAATCAGGTTTGCAAGGTCAATTCAGAAAAGCTTCTCACGAATTAGCAAGTATTCTAGAAAATTCTAACGAATCGCTTCTTAAAATCAATTTATTAACAATCAGAAAAGAAGAAAAAGATTATTTATTACGTAGCGATGAGAAATACATTCAAAGAACTCTTGATCAATTGGCAACTCTTCAGTTAAACGCGTTTGCCAGCTCATTGAGTTCAGAAAATAAAAAAGCAGTTAAAGTTGCAGCTATGAAATATGAAAAAGGTTTTCTTGCACTCGTTGAACAGGACAAATTGATTGCTAAAGTCGTAATTAACATGCGTCAAGCAGTCCATAGCTTAGAGCCAATTATATCTGAGGGCTACAATCGTGCTTCAGAAGAATCAATAGCAAATGAGGCTTTAACAGTCGAAACTGCCAATAGCAATGCTCAAATTCCTATTTGGATATCAGCAATCGCCTTATTGATGGGTGGCTTTATTGCTTTTTATGTCGCACGTATTATCTCCCGTCCAATTACATACATCACCGCAATAGCTGAAAGTATATCAACGGGCGATATTGATCATTCAATCGTCGTGACATCAAAAGATGAGACAGGTCAATTGGCAACAGCATTCCAAAACCTAATCGAATACATGAAAACACTTGCTCAAGCAGCCAATGAAATTGCTTCAAATAATCTAACTGTAGATATTGAACCTAAATCTGAAAAAGATGTTTTAGGAAGTTCATTTATGAAGATGATTTCAAACTTAACAGGAATAGTTCAACAATTAAATATTACTTCAGAACAAGTGGTTTCAGCAGCGACAGAAGTAGCTTCTTCTGCAGAACAAATGTCTCGTGGCTCAAAAGATCAAACAGATCAAGTCACTCAAATTTCAACTGCTGTAGAAGAAATGACTGTTACTATTGTAGAATCGTCAAAAAATGCAACCGAAGCAAATACTGCCGCATCTCAAGCTGGGGAGACAGCTGGTGATGGTGCTCAAATTGTAAGTGAAACAATTCAAGGTATGCAAGAAATCGCTAATGTCGTTCGTGAATCTGGTGAATCTGTTAGAAAGTTAGCAGAATCAGCTAATCAAATTGGTGAGATTGTTGGTGTTATTGATGACATCGCAGACCAAACAAACTTGCTTGCATTAAATGCAGCAATTGAGGCGGCACGTGCTGGTGAACAGGGTCGTGGTTTTGCCGTTGTTGCCGATGAAGTACGAAAACTTGCTGAGCGTACTGGTAAAGCAACTGGTGAAATTACAGAAATGATTAAAGGTATTCAAACAGAAACGAACGAAGCAGTCCAATCTATGGAAAAAGGTGTTAAGGAAGTTGATAATGGACGTGAATTAACTGATAAAGCTGGCTCAAGTTTAAATGAAATTGTTACAATGTCAGGTCAAGTAGTCGACATGATTCAACAAATTGCTACTGCCTCAGAAGAACAATCTTCTGCCGCCGAACAGATTTCTCAAAACATGGAAAATATTGCTACCATCGCAAGAGAATCGGCAACAGGAGCTGAACAATCTGCTGCCGCTGCTGAACAGTTAAATCAAAATGCTGAAGGTATGAAACAAATCGTTGGTCAATTTAGAATCAATGAAACTTCTACAATTTAGAATTGAGTGATTGATATGACACACAACGACAATAATAATAAAGATGAATTAACTCAACTTGTATCTTTCAAATTGGGTCAAGAAGAATTTGGTATTGACATTCGAAAGGTTCAGGAAATCAATCGGATGGTGGAGATTACAAAAATCCCACAAGCCCCACAGTATTGTGAGGGGGTTATTAACCTTAGAGGTAAGGTTATACCTGTCATAGATCTTCGTAAAAAGTTCGAAATGACCATTGAAGAATGGACCAAGAATACTCGAATCGTCGTTTGCGAAGATCAGGATTATATTGTCGGCATGATTGTTGACGCGGTCGAAGAAGTTCTTCGTATTCCAAGTACAACTATTGAGGCTACTCCTGGAATAGTTACATCAGTTGGTTCAGACTATATCAATGGTGTCGCAAAGATAGAAGAACGTTTATTGATCTTTTTAAATATTTCAAAAATTGTTTCAGAAGTAAATGTTACCGCTCGTGAGGTTGAAGTTGAAGCTGAAATTGTATAATACATAACAAGTGAATTTTTAACGTAAAGAAACGCACGAAGTTAAATACTTTGTGCGTTCTTATTGAACCAGCTATTATTCACCTGTTTATTCGTTTAGAGGCTCACTCCTAAAGTTACACTTTAAGCACTGACAATAAGTTTGAAGCCTCGTCCATGAACAGAAATAATTTCAATTGATGAGTCCTTTTTTAACTGTTTTCGTAGTTTAGAAATAAAAACATCCATTGAACGTCCAGCAAAAAAACTATCATCTCTCCAAATTTCTCTAAGTGCAGTTTCTCTTTCGACGACATTTCCAATATTTTCAACAAGAATATGTAGTAGTTCATTTTCTCTTGTAGTTAGTTTGTGAGATTCTTTTTGGAAAAGTAAAACTTGTCGATTATAGTCGAATTTGTATTTGCCAATTTGATACACTGATTTTTGAGTATTTTGTGATTTCCTTGAGCGTTTTAATAGAGCAATCATACGCAGTAAAAGCTCTTCAATACTAAAAGGTTTTGTTATGTAATCATCACATCCAATTTGAAAACCTTTTATTTTATCTTCTTTCAAAGACTTTGCTGTGAGAAAAATAATAGGGATTTCAGAGTTTGTTTTTCTAATTTTTTCTACGAAAGCAAAACCATCCATTTTAGGCATCATAATATCAACAAGACAAAGATCAAAATTATCTCTGTCGAAAATATTTATACCCTCTACCCCGTTCACTGCTAAGATTACTTTATAACCATTCATAATAAGATGATCTTGCAGTATTGTTCCAAGATTAGGATCATCTTCAAGTAAGAGAATTTTAATTTCTTGATTATTCATAAGAGTTGATTGAGAGGCAAAGAAATAATAACCTCTGTTCCTTTATCTAAAGCACTCACTAATCTTACAGAGCCTTTGTGGGCTTCTACCATCATTTTGACGTAACTGAGCCCAAGTCCAAATCCTTTGATATCATGCACGTCACCTTTTCCAACTCGATAGTATTTATCGAAAATAAATTTTAGATCATCAGGATGTATTCCTATACCATCATCTTTGATAGAAATTTCAATATGAGAATTTTTAGAGTTTGTAGTAACTATCAGTTTTGGATTATCATTTGAATACTTCAATGCATTATCAATCAAATTAGATATAATATTTAACAAATGCACTCTATCTCCGTAAACGTTAAACTTCGTTGCTTTTAAATTCATAGAAATTTCACATTTTTTTTGCTTGAGTAACATGGAAAATAAATCAACTACTTCATCAATCAGGGAATGAATATTAAATTTTTCAAGAGATAACAGATAGTCACCCTCTTCAAGGGTTGCCATTTGCAATATTTTATCTACATGATTTTTCATCCTCTTATTTTCAGATAGAATCATTTTATTATAGGAAAGTAATTTTTCATTGTTTTCAGAGGATTCATATTTAGATATCGCTTCGGAAGCAAGCTGTATGGTTGAGATTGGTGTTTTAAATTCATGGGTCATATTATTAATAAAGTTTGTTAACCTCACCGAAACTTTCCTTTGCCTCAGAATTAATTTGATAGCATAGATAAAGATACTAATGATAATCAAAAGGAAAAACAGGGTTGGAAGTATCAGGGTCAGAAGTTTTGAGTAGATAAAAAATTGTTTATTAGGAAAATCTAAGATAAGATAATTATTTGAAATTATAAAATCATTTGGGAATAAAACTGCTTTATAGGGTGAGACAGAAAGAACTTCAAGGTCAGGGTTATGAGCTTGCATTATCATGCTGTCAATGGTACGATTAGTTACAGCAAAAGAATAATTTAAATCTACATTGACTCTATTTAGAGATTCAAAAATGGCAGAGTCCAAAGCAAGAGTGTCAAGACGACTTTCAATTGGTATATGCTCCATCAGTTCCATTTGGCTCAGTGCTGCCTGAATAATCATTACTCTGGCACTATCTTTATTTTCAAAGTTATCCTGAAATAAAATTGAATCACCAATAAAGCCAAAAGAGTTTTGTGATGCTTTGATTTTTAAAGAGTCATCAATTAGCAAAGCAAAATTTACATTTTCTTTCTTTGTACCAAGGATAACTTCATCTACATCGTCAACATATTGATCAATTGTAAATTCGTAAGAAAATGCCATCGAATCCACTTCTTGAATTGAATCAGAATGAAAGAAAAATATTGAGTCTTTAACATCGGTATTAAATCGACCAATTTTTTTTATAATTCCTCTATTGCCGTCAATTGTTGTGTCATTAATTGAGATCTGCATAATCGCATTTCGGGCTTCATTATCTATTAAGTCTTCAACAACATTATTAAGGGCAAGGATTACATTTTGACGGAACGATTCCTCTTCTGTCTTTAAAGCTGTCTTCAAAAGAATTGCCTGCAAAACTATAAGCCCACTGAGTGCCACAGACATCATTAGAACAATAATAAAGACTTTCCTATTTGATAATTTCATAGTGGTAATATATAGAATAATCACAGAATAAAAACAGTTTTAACATTTGTTAACATTTCTTAACTGAGATTAACTTAACCTCTGATTAAGTTTGGCGTACATTAAATTTATAAAAGTAAACAAAACCAATATAAACTCAAAAGGAGTTTTAAGATGAAATCCAAATCAATATCAATGTTACTGACTACCTGTTTTCTGTTTTTAATTTTTGCACAACCGGGGTCTGCCCAACATACAAAAAGAATGACATTTGAATCTGAAGATGGTGAAATTGCAATTGTCATGGGCTTAGGTGCAATCATTAAAGGTGGCGAAAAAGGACTCGTTATCGAGATAGTTCCTGACAAAAGCAATCGAGACAAAAAATATAAAAATGTAGATATCCAAAATCAAGATAAGATCATAATGTGTAATGGTAAAAAAGTTAAGACCGTTGACGACTTAAACGCTGCAATGGATGCTGTAGAAATTGGAGGTGAAATAAGCTTTGGTGTTAGACGTGGTAAAGAAATGCTGATTGTTTCCTTTCCAAAAGCTGACCCGTCAGATGGTGGAAATATGATGATGATGACAACCACAATCGATGGAGATGGTACAGATAATGAGACATCTATAATGAAAGATGGTGTCGAGATGAAAGACATTCTCATGCTTGAAGCCGGAATGATACTAAAAGATATTGATAACAGAGTTACGGTTTTAGCATTAGTCCCTGAGTTTGAACAAATTATAGATGGTGAAAAACCACAAGATGGAGACATTATCATATCAATAAACGGTGATAAAATTCTCACTTCAAAAGAATTAAATACAATATATAATAATATCAAATATGGTGATATGATTACAATGATTATATCACGTAATGCAAAAGAATTTAAACTAAGTTTTTCTAAACCTAAAGTTGATAGCGGTAACTCTGACGTTATAATTACTAATTAGGGTACAGTATGAAAAACTATTTCAAAATTATATTTTGGCAATTACTTATTGTAGTCTTCACAATTTCTGGTTCTACTGCTCAAACTTCTAATACGTTTAATCAAAGAGATGATACATTTACACTTCTTGGTTTAAAACGTGCCAAAGCTGATTTTGAAGCTGCTAAATCAGAATACGAACGTCAACAAGCATTGTTTGAAAAAGGGTTAATAGATAAAGTCGCACTTGAGAAAATGCATAACCGATACATTTATGCTGAAGTGAATTATCAGCAGTCACTGCTGACTGTCTTATTTGAAGATCAGTATATTAGTATTACCAAGGCGGTAAAATATCAAGGTGAAGATGGGAAAAAACATGCCCGTATCACCTTCGCTAATACCAGCGGTGGTACATCTGAATTTCAGAAACTTATCAATGTAGATGATGAACTTTTTCGATCGTTGCAACCTGATATTATTCCGAATGTCTATGTATCAATTCTTAATGATAACCAAGCAATCATTAGTCAACCGTATGAAGAAAAGATTGATAAACTATTTTATGGGAAACCAGTTGAAATTGATTTTGTACTTTTACAAGACTTAGACCAAGTAAACGTATCGATGATTTATTCCAATGGCGTTCAACGGACGATGAAAATATTTTTACAAAAAGATGAATCGGTTGATAAAGTACTGGTGCAGTCTGAACAGTTTTCTCAGGAAGTTGATCTTGGAAAAGCAACATCATTTGATTTGACATTAGAGCTTTATAGTGGTTCGTCAAATACTTTTGCTTTAGAAGTGGTCAATCTTCCAAAACAGATCGGACGTTTTTTTAAATCGCAAAACGGGCAAGTACGCTTAACACAAATCAAGTTTACAGAAAGTTCTCGAACCAAACCAGCCGCTCTTGAAATTTCATTACCAGATAGACCAAGCGACGAAGTTGTGATGGATCAACCGATACCATTTTATGTGCTGATTTTACCTAAAGATAAAGTAGGACAAATTAAAAATTTACGCACAAAAAATTGGACTGAAGAAGAAATTGCAGCCCTTGAAGTTGGATTTGTTAAACTCGAATTGGTTCCTCGTGGCAAAGGTGAATTACGAGTAAAGACTCCACAACTCTACCATGCCATAGACCGAGATCAAAGTGCTTCGGTGATTATGGATTTATTCAACGAAGGTTCAGATAGGCTTGATAATATAGAATTCAAAGTCGATCTCCCGTTGAATTGGACAAAAGGATTCAGACCAAAATCTATTTCGAGCCTTGAAATTGGTGATGAAATCCGTACTACAATGCTTGTAACACCACCTCAAGATGTCGCAGCTGGAAAATATAATATAAGGGTTCGATTAACTTCTATGTCGAACGGACTCCCAGTTAGTGCGGAAGATAAAACGATTACCATAGAGGTCAACTCAAGTACATCAATATTGGGAACACTTTTTATACTATTATTAATTGGTGGACTAATATTTGGAGTAATAATGTACGGGCTTAAATTATCCAAAAAATAATTACTAAGGAATTAATTATGAACGAAAATAATAAGCAAGTAATATTGGAAGCAGTAAATCTTACAAAAAAATACGACGATGGAGTTCTTGCACTTGATAATTTAAATTTTGCAATTTATGAAAATGAAATTTTTGCTATGCTTGGTGGAAACGGTGCTGGTAAAACAACTACGATCAATATATTTTTAAATTTGCTCGAGCCAACTTCTGGTGATGCAAAAGTATGTGGAGTCTCATCACATATAGAACCTCTTGTGGTGAAAAAGAATCTCGCTTATGTATCTGAAAATGTAATGCTGTATCCCAATTTCACTGCATTGCAAAACCTCGATTTTTTCTCACAGTTAGGCGGACAAGATTCACTTACGAAAGATCATTATCAGGAGGTTTTAATTCGAGTAGGATTAGCTGAACAGGTACATAATAACAAGCTCAAAGGATTCTCAAAAGGAATGCGTCAGAAATGTGGAATCGCTATCGCAATATTAAAAGATACTAAAGCAATTCTATTTGACGAACCTACATCAGGATTAGACCCTAAAGCGGGGTATGAATTCATACAATTGCTTAATGATTTAAAAGGTGAAGGTAAAGCGGTGCTAATGTCGACTCATGATATTTTCAGAGCAAAAGAGGCAGCCGATACGATTGCGATAATGAATGATGGAAAATTCCTGATGAAAGAAAAGGCATCTACCCTCTTTGACAAAGATCTTGAATCTTTGTACATGCAATATATGGCTGGTCATGCTCCACAGCCAGCATCTGAAGGGGTTTAAAAATGCTCAAAACTCTAGTTGAAAAAGAAATACGTGAGATTATAGGTTCGCCTAAATTTACATATACGTTTATCGTATGCTTGGTCTTGATATTACTTTCATTTTATTCAGGTGCTGTTAGTTATAAAGATAATGTAACCCATTGGGAAGCTGCTAAAGCTGAAAACCTGCAATCATTTGAAGGTATTAAAGAATGGTATCGGGTGCAAGAGAATCGAATTTTCCTTCCCCCTCAACCATTGGCAACTCTTGTAAGTGGTGTATCAAACGATATTGGGCGGACGTCAAACATAGAACCAAGTGGAGAAGTAACAGCTGATGACAGTAGATATAATGAAGAGCCTGCCTATGCATACTTTAGGTTTATCGATTTAGAATTCATTTTTTTAGTAGTCTTGGCACTTTTTGCTATCATGCTTGGTTACGATGCTATTTGTGGAGAGAAAGAAAAAGGTACGTTAAAACTTTGTCTCTCAAATGCGATACCAAGAACAAAATTTTTAATGGGTAAATTTATAGGAGCTTTTTCTGTTTTATCTATTTCGCTTATAATATCAATTGGACTCGGCTGTCTTTTACTACCTCTACTTGGTGTACACTTAAGTTCAGAAGAATGGATACGTCTTGGATTGATTGTAGTTGCTGGGCTTCTATACTTTGGCTTGTTTTTAGCTATGTCGGTAATGGTATCATCATTTACTCAAAGAACTGCAACATCATTTTTGATTCTTCTTATCATTTGGATTAGCAGTACATTAATTTTACCAAGAGTAGCAGTTATGGTTTCTGGTCGAGCTGTAGATGTACCAACTGTTGATGAACTCGGTTATCAAAAAGCTATGTATGCTACTGAGCAATGGAAGTCATTTCTTAACTCATTAGATAATTATACACCAATAGAAAACGAAGATATGGAAGAGGTCATGGCGAATTTTAATAAATTCATGGACTCTATTTCTATAGCAAGAGAAGAACGAATGAATATTTATAGAAGCAGACTAAATGAACAACGGTACAATAAAGAACTTGAACGTTCACAAATTGCGTTTGCACTCGCAAGGATTTCACCATCGTCATCGCTTTCGCTTGCATCTTCTACTCTTGCAGGAACATCGCCAGAACTTAAGGATCAATTTTATCAACAAGCTAAAAATTATCAGACATCGCTGAAGGAGTTTCTTAATGAAAAAACAGGTATGAACATGGGAGGTGGATTTATTATGACAATATCAGAAAGTGACGCTCCTGAAAAAGACCCGATAGATCCGACAGAGATACCACAATTTAAATTTGAACCTGAGTCTTTATCAAAGTCAGTACAAAAAGCTCTTCCAGATTTTGGTCTACTTATACTGTTTAATTGTATTTTTATTGCTGGTGCTTTCGTTTCATTTAACCGTTATGACGCCAGATAGAAAGAAGAAATTATGTTACATACTCTTATACAAAAAGAACTTAAATCAATTACAGTTAGTAATAAATTTTTAGTAACGTTTATGATATGTTCGTTACTTCTCATTATGAGCGTATTAATCGGCATCAATGAATACAAACAAGCGATGACACAATATGAAACTGTACATCAAATGGCCGATGAAAGAATCCAACAGGTTTCAAGTTGGCATTCTGTTTCATATCGTGAACATCGGAAACCGTCGCCTCTGATGATATTTACTTCTGGGTTGAGTTATGATATAGGACGATGGTCAGATATTAATCGTGAGTCTACGGTGAAATTAAAAAATTCAATTTATTCTGATGATCCAATTTTTGCGGTATTTCGGATTATTGATTTTACATTTATAGTACAAATTATTTTTTCATTGTTGGCAATTTTATTTACATTTAATGCCGTCAATGGAGAAAAAGAAAGTGGAACGCTGAGGTTAATATTTTCAAATGCCGTTCCACGAACAAAATACATCTTGGCAAAGTGTATTGGCACTTGGTTAGGACTTCTGATTCCGATATTGATTCCTATACTTTTGTCTGTATTGATAGTTATGCTATTTCAAATAGAGTTTTCATCTCAGGAATGGATAAGGTTAGTATTGCTCATATTTATTTCTGTATTATATACGTCAATTTTTATAGTTTTTGGCGTATTCATGTCAACAATGAGTCGAAGTTCTAATGTTTCATTTTTGTTATCTCTTGTTTTCTGGATCTGTTTTGTCTTGATACTTCCAAGAGGTGGTGTAATGGCATCGGGAAATATTGTTTCGGTTCCTCGCATTGCTGAAGTAGAAGGTATGAAAGTCTCTTTTGCCAAAAACAAATGGGAAAATTATTACAAAGATATGGATAAAAGGCTAAGCGGCAGTGAACATAACGATGATAGTGAAGAAGATGGTATCTCTGATGATATGATGTGGGCTAATTTAAAGGCAGAAGACTCTCTTCGAAAAGAAGTGACACGAGAAATCGAAGGGTATGAAGAATCATTGCTTGAAGACTGGAAAAACAAGCAGAAAGCTCAACAAAACCTTGGTTTTATGTTAGCTCGATTCTCGCCAGCGGCCACATATCAACTTGCTGCAATGTCGCTTTCAAATACCGATATTTCTCTTAAATCTTCCTATGAACAAGTTATGAAAGATTACCGAGAAGAGTTTAACAGCTATATAGATAAGAAATCCGAAAATGCCGGACCTGGTGCCGGCTCGATAATGATTACGATGGATTCTGATAAGGGAATGGATTTGAAAATGGGTCGTGATGAAGCAATTGATGTGAGTGACCGTCCACAGTTTGTACATCCTAAGACTCAGTTAAGTAAGATATTACCTGATGTAATAGTTAATATCTCAATTCTCTTATTTATGATTTTTGGGCTGTTAACTGGTGCATACTTTTCCTTTATGAGATTCGATTTGAGATAAAGAATCATATCTTCTCTTTTCCTTTCAAAAACTGGTCTTGTTCACTCAGACCAGTTTTTTATATTTGAATGTTTCTTGACTTCATGGACTCATTTTGTATACTATTCACATCAAATAGGACATTTTGAATTTCATTGAGGATAAAAGTATGAAAAATAAACTATTTAATAAATTTAATTTCGCAATAATTATATCTACTATAATTTTATTTCCAATGATTCTCTCAGCTCAAGCCGTAACTGTCAGCTTACATGTTGACCCATTTCCAAGTCCATATATAAGTGACTGGGAAATAGATCCGAATCTAATCCAATTTTCAATTCGCAACGATTCAAGTGAAACTATAAGTGGTGAGATATTTTTTACTATTGAAAAAAGCGGTAGTGGTATTATAGCGAGTGGTAATTCAAACATTGTAGAAATTTTTAGCGGAGATGAGCAGATAACCTATACACCAGATTTACTCAATACGGAATCAGTTGAGTATGATAGAAGTATTGAAGATATTATCATGCGTACAGGCAGGTTACCTGAGGGAAGCTATTTGATTTGTCTTTCATTTCAAGATATATACGGAGTAGATTTAGCTGATGAATTATGTTACTCTTTTGATATTCTTTATCCAGATCCACCATACTTGTTTGACCCACTTGACGGAGATAGATTGGAAACAACTCCTATATTTCAATGGCAACCAACACAATCTCCAATCAATTATTCGTATAAATATATACTAAATATCGCAGAAGTTTTAAGTCATCAGACGGCTCATGAAGCTCTTTCACAATCAGCATTCTTGCATCATTCAGAATCAAATATAGAACAAGCAAATTATACATATCCTTTGAGTGCAACACCATTTGAAAATGGTAAAAAATATGCGTGGCAAGTAACAGTAGTTGATGATAACGGCTACCCTCCATCATCGAATGATGGTAAAAGTGAAATATGGACATTTGTTTATTATGAAAATGACGAAGAGATAATTAGCAACAACGACCCGCATACGATTGTATTGGCAGCAGAAGGAAGTACGAGTTCATCTGAGAATGTATTGGACAACTTGAGTTCATTGTCGTTTGAAGAAGTGAAAGCTGAATGGGAACGTATTAAAGCAGGTGGCGAGGTTGTCTTCCCTATTCCGGGCTTGGGACTCTTTGACCGTTTCTCACTTTCAAATGTTGGTGTTTCGTTTGACACAAAAAATAAAGTAATAGCGTTTCGAGGCGAGACAGAGCGGTTCAACGAAAAAAAAGCACAAGTACTTATGACTCTCAAATATGATATGGGTTTAAAATGTGCGATAAGTATCAAGTTTATTCATTTTTCCTTTGGGAATGCATTTGTCACGTTTGCATCACGAGGGAAGTATGAGGAGATAGCATCGGAATTTACTGTTATAGTATTTGCAAATAAAAAACATACATTGGAGTCCAAAACATTGCCATCAGGAGTAGCATCTTTCTTTGACACCAATGCTGTCGCTGTTGAACCAGGTATGAATTTTTATTCTGTTGTTGATATTGATAGAACACCATGGTTTGAACGCTTTGTCAGTTTTGTTGGAGTCGAAAGTAATCAAGTAATCTTGACTGGATATGGTGGTCCTGTTAAAAACTTACTTACTAAAAAAGAGGCTAAAGATTTTGAACTTTCTTTGGGGGCAAAATTACCAGCAATAATTTCGCCTAATTTCAGACTCTGGCTCAACTCTCGACAATTTGAATTCAAAGGTGGCGTGACTCGTGCCTTAGGTAAAAAGACTGACACGACATCCACAGCAAAAGACACAACAGTCACCTCTTCTCCATCTGACTCAACTAAAACAACTTTAGTGGCAGAGTACACACCATTTATAGAATTAAAAGAAACAATAAAAGGAAGTTTTGGTGATAGAAAAGAACATTCGTTTTATCGGGAGTTGCATCTTGAACAGCAAATGGGTGATTCCACTGAGGCAAATATTAAAGTAGAATATGGCACTGAAGATACAATTATGCTTGGAACGTCATGGCTAAAGATTCACGACTCAAAACTAATCTTTGAATTTGAAAAAGAAAAATTAGGTATGCAACTTGAGGGAGCTTTAACAATAGGAGATATGAAAGTTGCTGATACGCTCTTAGTTGGTTTTGATAAAGACCTCACTATTAAAGATTCTACTAAAACAGATACAACCAAAACAAGTAGTTCGACACAAAGTAAAAAGAAGAAGAAAAAATATAAGTTTCGTGGCAAAGCAAAAATGTCGGATGATTTCAGTTTGAGCAAATTGATAACGATAATGCAAAAAGTTGTTACAGATAAAACTTCCGCAGTAAAGCTATCAATTCCAACAGATATGTTTGATTTATCTGATATAGCATTAGGATTTACCGGTGGAGCAACTACTGATTTGTTTATGATGGCGAAGACAGAATTAATGAATTCTAAGACTGATTTACTACTTTCTTTTGCTAAAAATGAAAAGAATGAAAGAATGTTTACAATTGGAATTAAACCTGAGAGTTGGAAACTAACCGAAGCAATTCCATTGTTGTCAAATCCCGTGTTAGATAATTTAGATTTTTCAAATGTTGGTTTTGTTATTACAAATCAGGATTGCAGGATTTCATCGGAAGACCTTGGTTATGATAGCCATGAATTTTATTCAAAATTTTATAATAGCGATGAGTACGAACTTGTGCTTAAACTAGGAATCAATATCATTTCTGTCATCCCACTTGAAAACATGGAACCTGATGACCCTCTTATCAAATTGATGGACCATCTTGGTATGCATTCTAAGGGGTTACTACTTCAAGGTGCTTTTGGAAATGTCTTTGGTCTGATGTCAGGCAAATCAGGTGGAAGTCTTGACCTTATTAAAGATATTTATCTCAAGGCAGGACTCCCCCCTATGCAACCACCAGGGTCACCAGCATGGTTTAAATCTGGTGAGTTAGCACTTGAGATTACAGGGACGCCATCTGTTGGCGTGCTTGGAGCAATCACGGTTGACATCAATGGCGATATTATAACTTTCTTCGTACAAGGTAAAATAATGAAAGATGGTGCTGGGGTTGCATTGGCTATCGTTGGTGGTATGGAAGCTGAAGAACCTTGGGTTGCGCCATTTGGGATAAAGTTTTTAACACTCAATAAAACAGTTTTAAAAGTTTCAGTGAATGCCTACGGAAATATTGGACTTGGATTCGCTGGTGATTTAGTTATCGGTGAAAAAGATATTCAGTGTGCGGTTGGTGTTGCAATCAATGCCTACTCAGGAGTACCAACCAATGCGATGTTTGAAGGTTCAAGTGACGCAGGTATTGGATTTTCTGATTTAGCGATAGTACAAAGTAAAATGGTTGCAGTAGCATCAGGAACAACACCTGTTCCTCTTCCAGTCGCAAATTTTCCTGAGATGGACATAAAAAAAATGGGATTAAAGTTTGCCCCAAAATCCGACCCTGACCTTGGTGTTGAAGCAGGTATGGCAATCAAAGGTGAGCTACATTTGAGCAGAACTCCAGATGGAGAAATGGAAAACTTTGCTGCAATTGATTGTAATGTTGGCGTTGAAGGTATCTGGGCAAAAGGACATCTCAACGAATTTAAAGTCGGACCACTTGTGTGGAATAATGCGATGATTGATTTGCAGTTAGTTCCACTTGAGTCGCATTTTAGATTAAATGGTGAAGTTGATATACTTGGAAGTATGAAAATGATTGACCTTGCCATAACTCGCGATAGCTTAGCATTTAAAACTGAGACTGAAATCGACGGTCTGTATAAAACACAGTTAACGGCAAACGGTGCATTTAACTTTACCAATCCATCTTTTGAGGTACATGGTGAACTTGAAAATGATTTTGGAGAGATGTTAGAAAAGCCATTAGCAGAAGGACTTTCAACAACTGCTAAAGCAGGTATTTTGTCCATTCAAGCGACAATGGTTGCTTTTGAAAAAGCAGAACAATTACAACAGAAAAAAGAACAAGCTGTCGTTGAACTCAAAAAAGAACTTGAAAAAGTTCGAGCATCAGCAAAGGTAATAATGCTTGATTCTAAATCAGTTCGAGATATAGCCTATAAGAATTTAGTCGCATCTAAAAGAAGTAAAAATTCGACATATAATTCCTATAAACGTATTAAGGCAAGAAAAGTTAAACAAAAAGCTAAAGCCCTAAATGTTTACAGATCAAAATTAAACGACTATCGTAAAAAGGCTTTAAGGTATACTCGAGTACATGCTGTCTATGCTGGAAAACTTGCCATCTACAATGCTGTTCCTGATCCTGATAATAATCCCAAATTAGTTGCACTCAAAAATAAGTCGGAACAGCTTTGGAATGAGTTACAAACTCAAAAAGAAAAGCTGAATAACCTTCTTCTCTTTTTCCAAAAGATTATTGATTATGTCGATAAAAATGGAAAAGCTCCTGTGAAAATTTTAAAATCAGAATTTGATTCTTCTCTTGATAATTTAGTCCATGGAAAAGGGGTCGACTTCCATATTGAATTGACTCTTCTTGATGAATTCAACGAAATAGATTTAAAGTTAAGTTTTAACAATATTGGTGAAGCGGTTAAAACGATAGTTGAAAGATTACTTGGTTTTGATTCAAATTAAAAAGTTCGCATTCTAAAAACAAATAATATATTTACGTCTTATTAAGTCCGTTAGCGATGAAAATCATATTAAATAATCAGCTTTATTATGAGAATATTGATAGTTTTTGTAAAAACACTCATATTGAGCTTAAAATAGCTATTCTTGCTCCATAATCGACATGAGATACGGTTCTTTTACCTTGACAAAAATGGATTTATAGGTTTATTGTCCCAACAATAAATAAGATAAGTCTTTGTACTTCTTTTAATTAAATAATTTAAATTTCCATAACAGAAAGGATTTTTTGAACATCAACCAACAATCACACAATGCTGCCTTAAATAGCTATGAGAGTAAAAGTGAAAACAACACTAAGCATTCCCAAAACGGATTTTCAGATTTGGGTATCGCACCGAGCATATTAAAGGCAATCAACCGACTCAGATTTGAGAATCCGACTCCAATTCAAAAGGAATCGATACCGGTTGCAATACAAGGCGATGATCTGATCGCTTTAGCCCAAACAGGCTCAGGTAAAACGTTAGCATTTGGTATTCCAATGCTACAGCGATTAGCAAAAAGTAAACGAGCAACCGGACTTGTTTTAGTCCCTACTCGTGAACTTGCAATTCAAGTGGAAGAATCACTACAAGCTATTAGCCGTCCCTTAGGGATACGCTCAGCAGTCTTGATTGGTGGAGCTTCTATGATAATGCAGATCAATATCTTGAAAAAGAAAGCACGCGTTATTATTGCAACTCCTGGTCGTTTAATGGATCATCTTGAACGTGGAACTGTAAATTTATCCAACGTCGAAGTTTTTGTCTTAGACGAAGCCGATCGTATGCTTGATATGGGTTTTGTACCAGACATTAAAAAAATTATAAAATCAATTCCTGATGGTCGACAGAATATGTTGTTTTCTGCCACCATGCCAAAACAGATTGAATCAATTGCTCGTCAATTGATGGATAACCCTGTTCGTATAGAAGTTGCGGGTACAGGTATACCTCCATCGGAAGTAAGTCAAGAAATTTACATGATAAAGAATCAGGACAAAGGGCGATTATTAGCTCATCATTTTAAACAATGTACTGGTCCTGTACTTGTCTTCACCCGTACCAAACGGATGGCTGCCAAGCTCAAAGAAAAAGTAAACCAAATGGGTTTTACCTCGGCAGAGATTCATTCGGATCGTAGCCAAGGGCAACGTCGAAATGCTTTAGAAGGTTTCAAACGTGGCAGATATCAGATTCTTATTGCGACTGATATTGCTGCTCGTGGTATCGATGTCAAAGGAATCGAACTTGTTGTCAATTATGATATGGCTGCAAACTCTGAAGATTATGTCCATCGTATTGGTCGTACTGGTCGGGCTGGGATGACTGGTCATGCGATAACATTTGCGACATCTGCTCAAAAAGGTGCTATTAGAGACCTTGAGCGGTTCATGAAAACGAAATTAACTCTCTCCTCTCTCCCATCTGAATTACCATCAGAGCGTTCTGTATTAAAAGATGCGATTGAGAATGGTGTTAATATAGACTATTCCGATGATCGACCTTCAAGACGAAGAAATTCACGAGATGGTCGCCCATCTGAACGTAAATTCTCCAGAGAGCGTTCACCAAAAAGAAAAGATTATAAAAAATCTGATTCAAATAAATATTCATCAAAACAGGATGATTCGAAACTTTCAAGAATTAAAGATGAATTTCCGATGGATGCCAAAAGGTTTAGTAAAAAATCTCCTGATAAAAACAACAGAACTATTGATGATTTTTTTAAAAATGATTCTAAGAAATTTGCGGCTAAAAAAAGTGACTCAAGACGGTTTGATTCTGATTCGTCAAGAGATAGTAATTCTTCGAACCGTAATGATTTTAGAAAGACAGATTCTCAGAATGCATCTTCAAGACGGTTTAGTTCAAAAGATTCTGGATTTAAAAAAGATTACTCAAATAATGAGAGACCAGCAAAACGAAATTTTTCAAGAGATGGGAAACCGTCTAATAGAAAATATTCAAGTGATCGTTCATCAGATCGTCGAGATTTCAAAAAGTCTGATTCACAAAAAGCTTTCTCAAAAGATAGTGATTCAAACGAAAGAAATTTTAATAGAAAAAGTTCTGGCTATTTAGATTCAAAACCTCAAAAACCAAGAGATGCTGAATTTAAGAAACCTGATTCTGATGGTGATAAAAAACCATTTTGGTCTAACTTTTCCAAAGGTGGAACGAAGAAGAAGAAATCAGTAGGTCAAGGTTCTGGTCGTAAAAGACGGTCTAAGAAATAAGTATTAAAAGAAATATCATATAAAAAAACCGATATAGTTTCCTATATCGGTTTTTTGTATTTAGAAAAATATCAAATATTATGATAGACACAAGAAAATTTAAAACAAATCATCATAAGCAGTAAATCCAGGGAGCCCATTTTTTGAAGACAATTTCGGTTTATGAAATGATGGATTATTGTAGATTAATTCTAAGAATTTTTCTCTTGTTTCAGGCTCTGCAAGATGAGCAATACCAACAGCTCTTTCACCCAGACTTAAGCGTCTTGGGTCAAAGGCTCCTTGCTCTGTCACGATCATAACTTGATCGGCTGGAATAGCAGTCGTGGTAATTCCCGCAGGACAACGATCGACAATCTTTGACACTTGTTTACTCGTCATAGATTTAAGGGCAATAATGGCGAGGCCGTTTTCAGCATACTGGGCTCCACGAATAAAATCAGCTTGTCCCCCAACTCCACTATAAATTTTCCGAGCATCCAATGAATCCGCCCAAATATTACCATGTAAGTCAACACCAATAGCAGAATTTATCGAGACCATATTTGAATGTGCTGCAATACGAAATATCGAATTAGTATAATCACACGGACGACTTTGCACCGAACTATTATAGTGCAACCAATCATACCCTTTTGATTTTCAGCAAGAAAAATTGATGATACGGCAAAGTTAACAGATTTTTTCCATTTATTAGAAACTATATTTTGTTCGATAAGTCTTCTCATCGCCCCTGAAAAAAGTTCTGTATGAATCCCTAAATCTTTGACACCTTTTTTAATAATTGCATTGGTAACTGCTTCAGGCACTTCACCTATTCCGTACTGAAGAGTCGACCCTGGTTTCTTCCCAGAACCATCTTGTATATATAACTCGGCAATTATATCACCGATTTTCTGAGCAACATCATCTGGGGCTTTGACAGGTGAAACGGGTAATTCATAATCAGTGTCTATTAGATAATCAATACTTTCAGCTGGTATAGTGGAACCAAGTACAAATGGCATCTTTTTGTTACGCTCTGCTATGACAATCCCACCTTTATCTTTTGCCGAACGAATAGCGGCAAGAAGTCCTTCAACTGTTGTCCCTAAACTGTATTGTCCAGATATATCTGGCCCTGAAACAGTCAACATGACAACATCAAAACCATCACTTTGACGAGCATATTTAGGGATTTCGACAAGATGCATCGGATGATATTTTGCCCATCCTTTGTTGACTGGTTCTCTTGTTAGATGTGAATTAAAAATTACACGATGCGTTAGTCCTTTACATCGTTCTTCAGTAAAAAGCGAGTCGATTTTGTCACCAAGTAAGAGCACAGAATACAAAGCGACATGATTTATAGAATGATCATCACCTAATTGCTTTAACAAAATTTGTGGTGTAGAAGCATTACCAGCCGTATATATAACTGAGCCAGGTTTTAAGATTTCTCTATTTATAATATCTGATACGTGAATAGTTTTTTTCATAACTTCTTTCCTTAATTTCATTCAACAAAGACAATGTATAAATTTTATATTTAAATTCAATACTATTTTTTTATGTTTTAATACTAATTTTTGAAAAGTGCTTGAATATAAAACAAGATGGTATATATTATCTTTAATTAAAAATGAGGTTACGATGAAATTAAAAATCATATTATACTTATGTGCAACAGTTCTCTTATGTTCTGTTTCTGTGCAAGCTGGTGGTCGTTATTTTGTAGATATGGATGGTGACGGATTTGACGACAATATTATAGATTTTGACAACAATAATATCCCCGATGAATTCCAAGTAAAAGTCAAAGAGATAAAATCTCATACTCGAACATTTACTTTTTCACCTGCATCAATATTTTCTAAAAAAGCGAATGCTGTGAATCTTACTGTTTCTCAACAATTTGCACTACACAAATTTAAAGCACGGATGCTTTCTCAAAACAGATCTAACTTTGAATCGAGTTTTAATTCTGGGTTAGGTGTTTCGGCTTCGTCAAGCTCTGGTTGTGTTGGTGGAGTATGTTTCTAATGAAAAAGGTTCTTTTGACAACTATTACTCTCCTCGTACTTACAGGCTCGCTTTTGGGACAGTCATTTTACAACGCTGATATTACTATAAATGGAACCTACACTAGTAATATTTATAAAAACTATTTAGATTCAACTGATTATTTTACTTCAACAAAAGCATCTCTCAATCTTTATCCATTGGCATTTAGTGAGTTTAATTTTTCTACTGAATACAAGAGATATAATAAGAACAGTAGCTTAACAAATCTTAATTACGGTGCTGGAGTTACGATTCTTCCATTAAATGATTCATCAAAGTTTTCAGTTTACATGAATATTAACTACCAAGAATACAGCTATGAAGAAGAATCTACAACAGTAGCAATAATAAGCTTACGTTCATATAGCTCTGAATATGCCGATAAAAACATTAACGGAACTCTTTCTTTTGGCTATCTACTAAATGCAAAGACAAATATCCGCAGTGGTATTAAGTATACACTCACTGGCTACACATCTGATTCTATTTCTGACAAAACTCCAGTAGATTTGTTTACAGGAATCAATTTTTCATTTTTTGGTAAAAATGCCATCGATATAGAAGCTGGGTATACATTGGAAAAGTATGATTATCTTCCAGAGTTCTCTGAACCATTTGGCTATTATCCTATACGTGCTACTGAAGATGGCTACGCTTTCTTAGAAGAAGCTGATTTGAATTCCTATTATTTTTCAATCAGGTACTCTCGACCTATTTTTGATAAAACAGGGATTTCGATGAGCTATAATTTTCGACAGTTCACCGACCTAAAAGATTCTGCACTCCTATTTGGAGCTTCGACTGGGTATCTCTCCCCTTGGGTCTCTTCTTATGATGGTAATTCTGTTCAGGCTATTTTAAAAACATATATCGTTCCATTTACTATTGTAAAAATTGGCGGGGGATATTGGAACTCTATATATTTAAATACAATGGAATCTGAAACGATATTTGACATATTTTTACAAGAAGAAGTTCAAATCATACATACTCAATTTTCTAAAGTTCGAAAAGATGACAAGTACCGAATTTTCGCTACTTTTTCAACACCGATAGCAACATCTTCGGGACGGTTACTTGTACCATCACTAACATTTGATTATACTGATAATAAATCAAACATCGCAAATTATACGTATACTGATTTTACTGTCTCAATGGGTCTAAATTTAAGATAAGAGAAGTTTTTTTTAGTTAGTCTCCATTACGGACTAAACTGCCCTTGTTTTTATCCTGATTCGTATTATATTCATAATAATACGATATTAAAGTAATCACAGATAAAAGGAGCAACAATGAACATCAGGAACTACACCTGTTGGGGAATAACATGTTTTATGCTTTTTGCTTTTGTTAATACTGCCTCAGCGAATGTATCTCTTGTTCGAGAACCATCGAACATAATTGAAAACCAAAATAATGATCAATCTACCGATGGAACCAAGGCTGCATATGTTGGTTCAATTAAAGTACACATTGTAGAACCAGTTTCAAGATGGAATGATTTGACAGGAAACGCTTATGACAACGCTCATCTTGTCTATCCAATGGTAACTGACTTAAATATTGCTGATGCAACTATTTGGGATACGACCATCACTTGGGACGGTTCGACATCGGGTTTTTCAAATCTTTCATCTGAAAATATTGGGACTGTCGTTGCTATTTTCACCAGCGCTTTTGAAATTTGTGACGCCTATCCACCTAATAGTTATTATTACTATGCCTATTATGCTGACGCATCTGCTTCGGCTCGACCTAATCAACCTGGTATGAACAGAACATCAGCAGGTTTTACACACTCAGTTTATATAGAAGAAGGTACGGCTACATGGTGACAATACTGTCCTCTTGCGCGTGCCGCATTACAAAGCATTGAAGCCTCAGGTGATTACCCTATAAATCACGTTGCCTTAGTTGGTGATGTAAATTCTACTGCTTATAATAGACTTAATGTCGATTATAATTTTGCTGGATACCCTTCAGTTTTCTATGATGCTGGGGATACTGTCGGTGTTGGTGGGACTTCAAGTGAGTCATTCTATCGTGGTCGAATTGAAGCCGTAGGCAGTCGAGTCGTTCCTGATCTTGATTTACTCACAAAAATGACACATCTTGGTAATAATAACTATGAAATTTATATTAAAATTGGTAACGGAGTTTCAGCAAACTCTATTCCTGTCACTCCTGAGTTGATTTCTCCACCTCTTGCAACTAGAAAACTTGAAACTACCAGCTTCTCAGCAAGCACTACTGACCCAGAAAATGATGATATATTTTATCAATTTAGTTGGGGTGAAGGCACTTCAAATTGGTCGGCGGCTTTTCCATCTGGCGATACCTGTACTGTCGATTACGCATGGTTTAATGAAGGAACCTTTGATGTAAGTGTCAGAACAAAAGATATTTGGGGAGCAACTACTGATTGGTCGCAAATTCATACCATAAAAGTAGGATGTTGTATTGGAGAAAGAGGTAATGTTGATAGTGGTGCTGATGATGGTACTTTGTCTGGTTCAGTCGATATTGGTGATTTAGTTTATCTCGTAGCCTTTTCATTTCAAGGTGGTCCAGCTCCAACATGTATCGAAGAAGCTGATATAGATGGCTCAGGTGGTGTTCTTCCGATAGATATTGCTGATATTGTTGCCATGGTCTCATTTATGTTCCAAGGCGGAGATATTCCTGCTTCCTGCCCATAATATATCTTTTATTCAAAATTTAGAAAACGACAGTCTGCGAGGCTGTCGTTTTTTTGTTTTAGAGTTTAAATCGACAAAAACAGGAAATTAATTTTAAAATTTATATTGTCAAAATTTACTTTTCTTATATATTAGCCCTACAATATGATACAATTTTCTGAACTAACTGAAAACGCCCGTATTTGGGTATATATCTCGAATCGCTTTATCTCACCTGAAGAACAAAAGACTATCTACTCAAAAGGGTCTACCTTTTTGTCTACGTGGGCGGCTCATGGTGCTGATTTAAAAGCTGCTCTTGAAATATTCGATAACTGTTTTCTTGTTATTGCTGTAGATGAAGACAACACGTCAGCTTCTGGATGTTCAATTGATGCTTCTATTACATTTTTACAATCTCTTGAGAAAAAAATTGGTATATCATTTTTAGATTGGCAAAATATCGCCTATTTAGAAGAACAAGAAGTAAAACTGACCAATCGTAATAGTTTTGCATCTGCTATAAAAGAAAATAAAATTTCTCATCAGATTGAAGTATTCAATGCCAATATCAAAACAAAAAAAGATTTAGACTCTCAATTTAAAGTCCGACTTACTGAAAGTAATTTCAAAAACTTGCTCTCTGTTAAGAGCTAATTCAAAACTGACGAGTATAAGAACAATAGTTATTGCTCTTTTATATAAAAGGATTCAGATGCTGAAAAAAAATTACATTCTGTTTTATCTCCTTATTCTCTCAATGATATTTATCCAATGCCAATGTGGTGACGGACCAACAGAACCACCAGCTGATACAACTGCCCCAACGATTATTTCTACTTCTCCCCCTAATAATGCTATAAATATACCAATTACAGATTCTGTTGTTGTTATATTTTCAGAAAAGATTAAAGCAGAGACCATTACGAATGCATCTATTTCAGTTACAAATACAACAAGTAATGTCGTATTCACTGACTCAATTGCTGTCATAAAATTCACGAGTCCCCTAAACTATAACACGATATATACTGTCAATATTTTATCCTCTGTCACTGATATTGCTGGAAATAAATTAGTCGAAAATATTAATATTTCATTCACTACCGAAGTTGACCCAGCAACCTTACCGCCTGTTGTATTGTCAACTTATCCTGCTTCCGGAGTTACGATTAACAACATCACAGACTCAGTAGTCGCTTATTTTTCAAAAGCTATTGATACTACGACACTTAATGACACAACATTTAAAAACAGTAATGGGAAAATTGGCACTATTAGTTACAATGCTTTACAACGAGCAGCAATTTTTCATCCTACTACTCCATTTGCATATGACTCGACTTATACATTTAGTTTTACAATAAATCTTAAAGATACAAACGGAATCAATCTTGCCGCATTATATTCATGGTCATTTAATTCTCCTACTATTATTCCAACCGCAAGCTTTGTCCTACCAAATGATTCTTCTATTATCGGCGACACGGCAACCTATACACTTCTCACAAGCAACCCAATTGGGATTGACTCGGTACAATATTATGTTGATAATATAAGAGTTGGAGTTGACAACACTGACCTTGCGTCTGAAGTCTCAGACTTTGTCGTAGACGCTTCTTTGTTTACGATTGGTACTGAACATACTCTTTATGCCATCTCTTATGATTCATTAGGAAATTTTGGACATTCTGATACAATGACATTTTTCTATCTCTGGCAGGAAGTTTACTCTGAAGAAAACGACGGTTTTAATCAATTGCAAGTTCCAAACGATTTACGAAAAATGTTTGTACGCTCGACCGACTCGACTTTAGAGTTACGATACGAATATGGATTTGATTGGATATACCCTTATGGACCAGATTCTTCTGTATGTACGAGAACCTATGTCTGTGGTTTAGATACTTTTCTTGTATCTTGCGGAGATACTGCTGTAGATTTAGGGATTTATCTTGACACCGACTTAAATGTTGGCACAGGTAGAAGAATTGGTGGTGGTGGTACTCTGAATGATATAGGTGCAGAATATCGGATAGTTTTGGGACTTCATGGAGGGAACAATGCATTATCTCGTTGGAATAATACATTTACACCTTTCGACACTAACACTGACTCTACTGCGTGGGATTTAATCTTTGATACTCTTGGACTATTTAATCATAATATTCCTCGAAATTCTAAATACATGGAAATTGGTTTAAAATGGACTGACATAGGAAGTCCTAATTTAATTGATATAGTAAACGTTAATGTATTCTTTAGTAATTCTTGTACTCAAACCTTCATCCCAGACTTTATGCCTGATCAAGGAAGCGGGCATGTTCGTGTTTTCAAAGAGAACCGATACATAGGACCTTTACCAGTTCATAATTTCAAGACAAGCATAAATCGAAATTCTCTCTCGACAGATGAACAAAACCATTACGAGAATCCGTTTGATTAGATGATGAAGATTCTTGCCCTTGAACCATTTTATGGTGGTTCTCATAAATCATTTATTGATGGCTGTGCCGAACATTCTAAACATAAATGGACTGTATTAACTCTTCCACCATTTAAGTGGAAATGGCGGATGCGTCATTCTGCTGTTACTTTTGCCAATCAAGTCAATGAACTTCTTCGCAATGGTCAAACTTTTGACCTACTCTTCTGCACCGACATGTTACCATTAGCAGAGTTTAAGGGTTTAGTCCATCCATCGATTGCACAACTCCCCTCTATATTATATTTTCATGAAAATCAACTGACATATCCAGTACAAGTTGAAAAAGAACGAGACCTTCATTTTGCCATAAATAATTTTATCTCAATGAAAGCTGCTGACCAGATTTGGTTCAATTCCACTTTCCATAAAGACTCTTTTTTTATTGCAATTGAAAAGATGCTCAAGCGGATGCCTGAGGATAAGATGCTTGGGGAAATAGTTCATATGAAAAAATACTCGAAAATATTCCCACAGGCAATCAAAACAAATAGGCATACTCGTAAACCGTACCAAGCTCCAGTCCATATCGGATGGGTGGCAAGGTGGGAATTTGATAAAAATCCTGAACTTTTTTTTTCGGTACTAAGGGCTATCAAATCTAAAAAGATTAAATTCAAACTCTCTGTCATTGGAGAAAGTTTTAAAAACTGTCCTGAAATTTTCGAAAAATCTCAAGAATATTTCAAAGATGAAATTGTCAACTGGGGATATATAGGTTCATTTGATGCTTACCAAAAAGCATTAAAAACAATTGACGTCTTAGTATCAACGGCTGACCATGAGTTTTTTGGAATATCTGTTATGGAAGCAATCGATGCCGGCGTCTATCCGCTGTTGCCTAAGAAGTTATCATACCCCGAATTACTTCGTTTAGATGAAATTCCTATGCATGAAAAATATTTTTATTCTCCTACTGAAAAAAAACTTACTAAAGAACTAATCCAGTTAATAGAAAATTTTCAAAATGGAACTGTTTCATTAAACTTGCAAGAAATTGCGAAGAGCTATTATTGGGATAAAATAGGCGTTCAACTCGACTATGCAATTTCTCAACTACACAAAAATTGAACAATATTATATTTCTGAACAATATTACCAAATATTCACTCATTTGATTCCGATAAATGATGTATAATTTATGGTTACTTGACAAAGATTGGGTATTATATGAAAAAGCATCAAACAAAAACTTTAAGTAGATTTTTATTATATTTTGGGTTAACAATTCAAATTACGTATATCATCATGACTCCATTTATGGAAATTAGTTTTTTTGTACTTGCCTCAACGGTGCTTTTAATGACGGCTGCTTTTATGAGTCTTTCTGTTGCCAAGGCTGAATTATCAGAAATGCAAACTTCACATGAACTAACATGGGAAGCAAAACGAAAAAAACTTCAAGATTATTACACCGATGAAAAGAATCTTAATAATTCATTTTCTGAATCACTCAAAAACATACAAATGGATTTGACACACAATGAACGTATTTCAAAAATTTTAGAGAGTTACCAAACTTCAAATAAAAAATTCAAAATTAAATTAAATAGAAAGCCAGAAAATAGAGTTGAAAAATATCTTTATTAATAATTTCTTGAATTAAACATTCACCTTACGTATTATACTAACACAACGTTCATTTCAAATAGAAGAGTATAATATGTCCAAATATCAATTCGTTCCACATCCAACTTATAACAAATTAACAAAAACAGAAATGCTTGAAAAAGCAGACTCGTTTTATAGCCTAATGAAAAAACGCCGTACAGTACGTGATTTTTCAAATGAGTCTATTCCTATCAAAGTTATAGAAAAAGCTCTCCTTACCGCTGGAACTGCTCCTAATGGAGCGAATATGCAACCATGGCACTTTGTAGTTGTGCGTGAGCAAGAATTAAAAAAACAAATACGAATTGAAGCAGAGAAAGTCGAAAAAGAATTTTACGAATCAAAAGCTCCAGAATATTGGTTGGATGCACTGGCACCATTAGGTACTGATCAAAACAAAGAATATCTTGAAAAAGCTCCTGTGCTTATTGTCATTTTTGGACAAAAGCATACTTTGCTTCCTGACAACAAAATCAAGCAACATTATTATATAAATGAATCTGTCGGGATTGCTACAGGCATGCTTATTACTGCTATTCATAATGCAGGACTTGTAAGCCTTACCCATACACCAAAACCGATGTTGTTTTTACGGGATTTATTAGAACGCCCAAAATATGAAACGCCATTTTTGATTTTGGCGGTTGGTTATCCAACAGAGAATGTACAAGTACCAGACATCAGTAAAAAATCACTCGATGAAATAGCTACATTCAGATAAATTTACTTTGTCAAATTTCTAAAATCATACCCTGTTGGATTTTGATAGACACGTAAATCAAAGAGCGGTATTACCGCAAGAAGATGATCCATGATGTCTGACTGGATCGCTTCATATCGAATCCAATCTTGGTCATTGCTAAAAACGTACATCTCAATAGGTAGCCCTTGGTCAGTAGGGGCAAGTTGTCGAATCAAAAAAGTCATCTTATCATGAATATTTTTATGCTGTTTTAAATAGGCAACAATGTAGGCACGGAAAGTACCAATATTTGTTAAGTGTCGTCCGTTTACTAATACGGAATTATCAATATTATTTTTTTGATTATATTCTGAAATTTCTTTTTGCTTTTGTTGAATGTAAGGTTCTATCATTTGAAATTTTTGATACTCTTTTAAGTCTTCATCGTTAAGAAACCGAATTGAAGTCATATCGAGATAGATTGAGCGTTTGATACGTCTTCCCCCAGACTCAGACATCCCCCGCCAGTTTTTAAATGAATCAGAAATCATCGCATATGATGGGATTGTCGTAATCGTCTTATCCCAATTCTGTACTTTAATTGTATAAAGCGAAATATCAAGAACGTCACCATCGGCACCATACTTTGGCATTTCAATCCAATCACCGACCTGCACCATTTTGCTTGTAGAAATCTGTACCGATGCGACCAAACCTAAAATAGTATCTTTGAAAATCAACAAAAGCACCGCAGTCATGGCACCCAACCCACCAAGAAGCAGCATCGGATTTTTACCCATAAGCGTTGAGACAATAACAATTACAAGCAACAAAGTGATAATAATTTTGACAATTTGTGCGTAGCCTTTGAGTGGTCTTTGCTTGGAGGTTTCGTAGGAACGGTAAATATCAACTAATGAATCCAAGAAAGAATAGATGACAGTCAAGATAGAGAAAAGAATATATGCAGTTGCAATCCGTTCAATAAAAGTTGTCAAATCAGGAAGCAAAGGGGCAGAAAAATAAAAAACTAAAGCAGGAGCAATATGAGCAAGACGTGAGAAAAATTTATTCTCAAGCAGTATATCATCCCATTTTGTTTTTGATGTCTTGACAAAAAGTGCGACGATTTTGAGAAGAATCCGCTTCACAATAAAATTTGCAATAAATGCAACAAACAGTATCAGCGTGATTAATACCATGACCGTAAATAGTTCCAGATACGTCCCTGTAAGACCTAACTGCGTTCCTAATTTTTCTAATATTTCAAGCATTTCATTTCCTTTTACTTGTAATATCGTAGGTCAGAACCCTTTAGTGGTTCTGACAAATAACTCTATAGAAGGAAAATCGTATATTTATCTTACTTTATCAACAACAATAAAAGCCTATTTTCATACAATTAAGCTATTTTTAAATAAACAGAATGCCGATACCTAAGCTAACGATTTTTATTACAAGGTGGAATTATCATAGATAGATTAGATAACATTTCTTCTATAATATGGCACTTAATTGATAGTTCTAATAAAATTGAGCCTTTTCTTTGGAATCTTGGTAGTGTGAATGATATTTATATTGGTGTGGACTTCCCCCGCAAAAACGGACACGGAGTTAAGTATGTTTTGTCATCACTTCAAATTGAGCTGGACTTTTGTATCCTAAGCTCGAATGACGACGGTTACGGTTATAAAACAATTCAATATACTCAAATATCTTAAGTT
>JAJRQO010000027.1 GCA_024280215.1 Candidatus Zixiibacteriota bacterium | reverse complement strand
TTGCGACCATTCTCTGTTACTAAACGAACAGCTTCTATCTTAAATTGACGGTCATATTTACGTCTTCGTGTCATTGGACACCTCCTATTACGGAATATACTTCTTAACTTGCTGTCCGTCAATTCGGGGGAGGTTTAGTATAAGAGTATTTAAAGATATTGAGTATGATACGACTTCTTTTGAGTATCTGTATTGGAATGATAAAGAGTTTTATGTTGGAAGACATAAAGACCCTAAATTTGAAGATATTGATAGTCTGATTACTTGTTTTGATTTACTTACTGATTCTTTAAAGAGCTATATCGATAGAGGATTAGTTGAACCTTAGTACATGAGTGCCCCACCGCTTACGGTGGGTTGAGTAACACATTCCCTACACTCTCCCACTACATTCAAATCACATCTCTTTCTATGAGCAACTCAAAATAGAAAGAGAATTATTCCATGTACAAAAATACTAAAAAAATATTACCCAAAATGGGTTAAGCCAATTTTTTTTACAAAGCCATTTTGATGTAAGCGTATAAGGTAGAACTGATTAACTTTGAAAAAGTTAGTTTTTTACTACTTTTAGGTTCCCTTTATGTGGGAAACGAACCCATTTTGAAATGGAGTTGATTCTAGTTATTCATGGTGTGAAGGCTGGATCCCTGGTCAAGCCAGGGAAGGGGTGCGGAGGAGTTTGTATTGTAGGTAAGAACCCAACGAGCCTGAAGGCTCTTTAGTGGTTCTGCCATTGAAATAAAAAAGGTAGGTCTCAAAAGCGAGACCTACCTATAATTATATGGTTCCCCGATCAAGTCGGGGATGGTGTGTGTTTTAATACTCCATGAATGGTAAGAGTTGTAAGCCATGGAGGAAGACCGCTATCAAAATTATCGGTGCCACAAATCGTAAGATAAACAACAAGCCTTTATAAAGAAGACCTTTGGAACCGAACTCTTCTGCTCGCTCTTTATCGACCATGACCCACGCAACAAACAGACAAGTCATGAGTCCGCCGATTGGAAGCATATAGTTTGTCGTAATAAAGTCAAAGACATCAAGCCATGCTTGGTCGGAACCTCGGAACATAACTTTCCATGATGCCATCGCTGATAAAATCCCTGTTAGATAAATCATTCCGCCCAACAAGAGGGTTGCTTTTATACGAGACCATTTGCGTTCATCTACAAAATATGAAACGACAACCTCAAGAAGTGAAATCGACGATGTCAAAGCAGCAAAGGAAAGCAGCACAAAAAATGGCACTGAAATCCATCGTCCAGTTTGAGCAAACAGTACAGGAAGCGTTTTGAAAATAAGTCCTGGACCCGAAGCGATTTCTAAACCGTAATGAAAGACCATCGAGAAAATTGCGACACCTGCCATCAGAGCAATGAGCGTATCTAAAAATGAAACGGTGATAGCATCTTTCATAAGGTTCGTTTCACGTTTCATGTAAGAACCATAGGTCAGCATAGCACCCATGCCAAGCGAGAGAGTAAAGAATGCATGTCCTAATGCCGACAGGACACCTTCAGCAGAAAGTTTAGAGAAGTCAGGGCTGAACAAAAATGACAAAGCTTGCATGCCACCATTGGTGAAAGCCAAACCGTATATCATTAGTCCGAGCAAAAGAGCAAACAACATCGGCATGAGGATTTTCGACCATCGTTCGATTCCATTTTTAACACCACCGATTACAATTGCGATAGTAAGACCCATAAAAATTGTATGCCACATTATTGATGCACTTGGAGATGTAACCAAAGCACCAAACTGAGATTGAATCGCTTCGGTTGTGCCTGAGAATCCAGCCATCGCTTTGAAGATGTATGCAATCGCCCATCCCGCAACAACTGAGTAGAAGGAAAGAATGAGAAATCCTGATGCGATACCGAGCCAACCCGTAATTTGCCACGGTGATTTTTCATGATGCAATGCTTTGAAGGCACCGACCGGGTTTTTTTGCGTGCGACGACCAATCATTAGTTCGCCAATCATGAGTGGCAGTCCTACTAAGAGAACACAAAAGAGGTAGACTATTACAAAGGCACCACCACCATATTCACCTGTGATATAGGGGAATTTCCAAATATTACCCAGCCCGATTGCGGAGCCTGTTGCAGCTAATACGAATCCGAGCCGTGTTCCCCAATTGCCACGTGATGTTGGTTGGTTGTTATCTGACATGCTGATTCTCCAAAATATTTTTATTCTATTTTACCTGATTTGTATATGTAATTATTCTAATTCTAAAAAAGAACTAAGATGTCGGTTTTTTGTCAACTAATAAATGTTTGAGCAATTATTGTTATTAGGAGTATATAGAAAAGTTTTATGCAACTTGTTGAGTTATTCAGAGTACTTAGATTAAGTAGGAGATATTTATTTTTGTTGATTTTAAAATTTATTTAACTGATTTTTAGGTCATAAAAATATTACGATATAATATATTAACAATACGAGGAATTTAGTATGAAAAAAACAATCGGCATGATTGCCATAACAATTATTTTATTATCGTCTGTGGTTTCAGCAGGCGGGTTTGGATCATTGTCAACGGCAAATACAATCGGTATCGGCAATGGTAATTTTATGGGAGTTTTAGGTGCTGGGGATAATACAACTTTTGGTGGTATATTTACTTATGGCATGTCCGATAACACTGACGGTCGTTTGAAGCTTGGGCTGATAGATGGCAAAAATGGAAATGATGCGACAATAATGTTTGCTGCGGATTTTAAGTATAACTTTATATCAACCGATTCATCACTTCAAAACGGTCCATTTGATATGGCTTTAGGTGGCTTTTTTGAGTATTACGATTTAGCAGTAAGTTCGACCTGGGCATTGGGTGGACAATATATTGGTTCGTACCCTTTGAAGTTGAGTAATAATTCGATAATTGAACCGTATGGGAGACTATCTGTGCGACTTGAATCAATGAATTCTAATTCAGATTTAGAAATTGGTTTTAATGGTGGGGTCAAATGGGAACTCAATGAGAATATCGACTTTTATGGTGAGATAGAATTAGACAATGCTAATAACTTTTTCTTTGGGATAGACTTTAGAGTTCTCTAAAGAAAAACTGATATGACATATTTTGATACTTGTATACTCGGTTTACTTCAAGGGTTGACCGAGTTTTTACCAGTCTCCTCATCGGGGCATCTGGTTATTGTAAGTTCACTATTAGGGGTAAATGAGCCAGGTGAAACATTTGAAATTATTTTACATCTTGGTTCACTTTTAGCGGTTCTGATATTTTTTAGGGATAAATTATTTATTTTAATACGAGCACTTTTTGATTCTTCTATGAAAAAAGAGAGAATGATGATTCTCTTTGTCACTGTTGGTACTGTGCCTGCTGTAATAGCGTATGTACTCTTTAAAGATTTTATCGAAAACGCTTTCGATAGCCCTCTGATGGCATCATCAATGTTATTTGTTACAGGCTTTGTTTTACTTTCTACAAAGCTAAAACAAAACGGTTCAAAAGAGATGACTCTTTTTTCAGCAATATTAATTGGTATAGCACAATCATTTGCGATATTACCTGGAATTTCTCGTTCAGGGTCGACAATTTCGATTGGAATGCTTTTAGGAATTAAACCATCTGAAGCTGCTGAATATTCATTTTTGCTCGTGATACCTGCAATTATAGGAGCTGTAGTCCTTAAATTTGATGAGCTTGCGAATCTTGACCCAGCTATGATGGGACAGTATGGGGTCGGGCTGCTGGTGACATTTGTGTCGTCATTGTTTGCGGTCTATCTTGTCTTAGAGCTGATAAAAAAAGGGAAATTTGAATATTTTGCATATTATTGCTTTGCGGCTGGAGCCTTTGGGTTGTATCTTTTTGTCTAAATGAAAAAGAAAATTCTCATAATTAGATTCGGGTCGCTTGGAGATATAATTCTTACTTCGGCGACAGTTTTAAATATCAAATGTAATTTTCCAGATACATCTATTAGTTATCTTACTAAGGAAAAATATCGTTCAGTAGTTGAAATGATTGATGGTGTCGATGAGATTCTAACAATTAAAGAAAACATTTCGTTGCCAGCATTTTTTTCATTTCTAAATACAATTGATTCTCAATACGAAATTATTTTTGATTTGCATGGGAACTTCCGTTCATGGATGGCTCGCAAAATTCTTACCGCAATTCAAAAAGTAAAATATCCTAAGCGACGAATCGAACGTTCGGTTATTGTAAAAAATAAAGTGCTTCCCGAAAATTATCCACACACGATTGATTTGTATAATCAGACAATTTTAGAACTTGAGAAACCTGCCTTCCAACAGCGACCTGTATTAAAGACAGAAGGAATTTCAAATGAATTGTATCTTAAGTTTTTCAAAAAGCATAAGCAAGTTGTTGTGATAGCTTCTGGGGCATCGTATGAAACAAAACAATATCCGCCTGAAAAGTTTGCCGAGGTTGCCGTAGCATTACATAAAGAAAGTTTAGTTGGAATTATTTGGGCTGATGCCAGTGATGAGGATGAGCTACCCCAAAAGCTCAAAGAAATAGCAGGCGAATCATTTTTACGGTTATCAAATCTTCCACTAAAAGTACTCGCAGTCCTGATAGAGAAGGGACAACTTACTATTGCTAATGATTCAGGGATTGCACATCTTTCATCGGGAGTACATACACCAGTCATATCAATCTTTGGTCCGACGCATCCAGTTTTAGGTTTTTCACCACGGGGGATGTTTGACCAAGTGATACAAGTCCCAGAAGATTGTCGCCCATGTTCGCTTCATGGAGGGACAGCCTGTTATCGTGAGGAGCAATTTTGTTTTACAAAGATAGAACCTGAACGAGTTGTGAAATTAGCTCAACATAAATTTGAGCAAGCAAAGATGACTGAGAAAGCGGTCTTCTTAGACCGTGACGGGACACTAATCCAAGATAAGAATTATCTTTCCAACCCAAATGAAATTGAAATAATAGATGGTGTCGTTGATTCACTTAAAAAATTACAGGATTCTGGGTTTAAGCTTATAGTTGTTACAAATCAATCAGGTGTTGCCAGAGGAAAGTTTGGAGTAGAATCAGTTGAAGTGATGAACCGTCGCTTGAGTGAGATGCTTACGGTGCATGATATTTATATCGATGCATTTTATTATTGTCCTCATCATCCATCGGGAACTGTTGTAGAATATACCGGTGTCTGTAATTGTCGTAAACCAGCAATAGGGATGATTGAAGAAGCTATACTGCAACTTGAAATTGACCCTCGACAATCTTTTGTTATTGGTGATAAATTAGCAGATGTGAATTTGGGGAAACTGATGGGTGGAAGGTCTATTTTAGTTCGCACTGGTTATGGAGCAAAAGAGGAAAAATCGCTCACTGACTCGTTGTATTTTAAAGATGTATTTGTATGTGATTCAATAAAAGATGTTGGAGCGTATATTTTAAAAGGAGGGAGTTGAGATGATACGTGAAGCATCATTCTATAAAAAGTTATCAGATAAAAAAGTACACTGCCATCTTTGTCCTGCGGAGTGTTTGCTTGATGAGGGGAAAGTTGGGGTTTGTAACTGTCGCTCAAATAAAGATGGGCAACTGGTTACACATAACTATGGTGAAGTAGTTGCTCTTGCTATTGACCCAATTGAAAAGAAACCACTCTATCATTTTTATCCGACATCAAAAATTTTATCTACGGGTGCTAACGGTTGTAACTTTGGTTGTCTGAATTGTCAGAACTGGGAAATCTCTCAGGGTAAAGCGAGGACAAAAAATATCTCACCAGAACAGTTGGTCTCAATCGCTCAAGAGAACGAATCTATTGGCGTGGCATTTACTTATACCGAACCATTTATTTGGTACGAGTATATTTTTGATACGGCACAACTTTTAAAAAAAGAAAATCTTAAAGTAGTTTTAGTTTCCAATGGATATATCAATAAAGAACCGCTTGAAAAATTGATGCCTTTTATTGATGCTATCAATATCGATTTAAAATCTATTGATGATGACTTTTATAAGAAAATTTGTAAAGGCAGGCTGCAGCCTGTGTTTGATACAATAGAAATAATTGCAAAATCTGAGATACATCTTGAGTTGACTAATCTTATAATTTCTGATTTAAATGATTCAGCAGAACAGATTAAGAAATGGGTCAACTACGTCGCATCTCTATCTGAGTATATTCCAATACATTTTTCAGCCTATCATCCAGATTACAAGATGTCACAGAGAGCAACTGATGAAAAAACACTCTTTGAGGCAGTTCAAATTGCACAAAAAAGGATGAAATACGTCTTTGTAGGAAACATAATTAATGATAAGTATTCTGACTCACATTGTCCGAATTGTCTGAACCTCTTAATCAAACGCTCTGGGTATCAAACTGAGATAGTAGGATTGAATGAGTCGCATTGTTTGAAATGTGACTTTGATACAAAAATTATTCATAACTATTAGGGAACTGCCGATATAGTTGATAAGCAATATCCTTATAGAATATTGAACCGTTTGAAATAGGTCTTTTTGTTGTAGCGTATAGTATGCAAAACCATAAAAGAGAAATGAAAATTAATAAATCATACATATCATTTATAGTGATTTTTTTAATTACTGTTTTATTTGTAGTGTCAGAGACACACAGCCAAATTTATTTTGGTAAAAATAAAGTACAGTATACAGATTTTGATTGGCAGGTTTTAGAAACAGAACATCTGAAAGTATATTTTTATGCGGCTGAATCTGAGATTGCTTCAATTGCTGCTCAGTCTGCAGAGGATTCTTATCGTGTTTTAGCTGTAAAATTTAACCATGAAGTTCCAAAAAAAATACCACTTATAATTTATTCGTCACCAAGTTATTTTTCTCAGACTAATGTCATCGGCGGGATGCTTCCTGAATCGGTTGGTGGGTTTACTGAATTTATGAAGGGAAGAGTAGTAGTCCCATTTCATGGTTCATACCGAGACTTCGACCATGTCATCCGTCATGAATTAGTGCATGTTTTTACAATATCGAAACTTAAACATGTCAATTCGCGTCGCTCTCAATTGAAATATCGATTTCCACCACTTTGGTTCACTGAAGGCTTGGCAGAATTTTGGTCAAAAGACTGGGACACCGAAGCGGATATGATTACCAAAGATATGATTTTGAACAATATGTTTTTCCCTATAGAACGATTGTATGTTATCCGTGGTTCATTTTATATGTATAAACTCGGTGAGTCTATTTGTCATTTTATTGACTCGACCTATGGTTCTGATAAGCTGACCAAACTATTTGATAATTGGCACAAGGGAGATAACTTTAATGAAGTAATCACGGCTACTTTAGGAGATAATTTATCGCAACTCTCTCGAAAATGGGAATATGCGCTCAAGAAAAAGTATTACCCTGAACTTGATTCGCTCGGATTACCTGATATGGAAACTGAAAAAGTTTCTCATGATGGTTACAATGTTAAAGGTGTACCGATTCGGTATGATGACGGCAAGGGAGAGAGTGATTGGATAGTCTATAAAGCAAATCGTTTTGGTTATGCTGGGATTTATATGCGTCCAATGCATAGCTCTAAGAAAGTAAAAACGCTTATCAAGGGTGGTGGATCATCGGAGTTTGAATCTTTGCATCTGCTTCGTTCGGGTATTGATGTTCATGATAATCAGCTAATGATATTTTCTTCTAAATCAAAAGAAAATGACGTTCTTTATATTTATGATATTAAGAAAGAGAAAATAGTTAAACGGTTTGAGATGGATTCACTGATAGCAGTTCGTTCGCCTCGTTTTTCTCATGATGGGACTAAAGTTGTTTTTTCTGGAGTCAGAAAAAATGGGTACACTGATTTATACCTACTGAATTTAGAAGACTCGTCTTATGCCTCATTGATGGATGATTACTATTATGATATTGATCCAGTTTTTACTCCAAACGATTCTTCAATAATCTTTTCATCTGATAGGGGAGTGAATGGTGAGAATGGTGTAATTAATCTTTATTCTTTTAATCTACTTAGCTCAAAAATCAAACAAAGAACATTTGGTGACTACCGTGATATGAATCCTGATGCGACCGAAGATGGGATTTATTTTTCGTCGAATAGAGGTGGAACATTTAACCTTTTCTTGTTAGATAAAGAGTCAAAAATCGGTCAGCTTTCTACATTTGCTACGGGAGCATTTGACCCTCGGATTACTGAAGATGGAAAGACATTGTTGTATTCGGGCTATCAAAAAATGCGGTTTCATATATACTCGATGGAGCTTCCTGAAAAACCAAAACAGGTCGATCATAGCCAGATAGTAACTCTGGGAAATTGGAAGCCAAAACAGATCAGTTCAGAGATGAAGACAAAATCAAAAAAATATGATACTGACTATTCGCTTGATATAGCTCAATCTACAATGAATGGCTCTTTTGGGGCAGCACAGGTTGCTTTTTCTGAAGTGTTAGGGAATAAGGCATACTTTCTGTTTTTAGCAAATACGGCACGTACAAAAGATGATATTTTGGAATCATTTAATGTCGGGGTTACATTTCTCCAGAGAGAAAAACGAATGAACTGGGGATTAGGGCTTTTTCATTTTTATGATGAATACTTTAATGAGTTTGATAAGTTTTATTTCGAAAGAGAAGCTGGGGTAGTATCTTTGTTTCGATACCCATTTTCAAAATTTCATAGAGTCGATTTTACGACACAGGTGAAATACAGTATACGAGAGATTACTTTTGGAACAAAAATTCGTGAGAAAACGCTCGCATCAAATTCTTTAAGCTGGGTTTTTGATAATTCATTGTGGGAGATGGCTGGTCCAATAGAGGGACGACGGTATAACTTTACAGTTGGGATAACCACATCACTTTCAGATAAGTCTCATTGGAACAAAATGGCTTTAGTTGATTTGCGACATTATTTTCGGATAGGCAGAAACTCATCATTCGCAAACAGACTCTTTGCTTTTTCATCATCAGGGCAAGAACCTCTCAGGAGATATTTTGGTGGAACATGGTCTTTTAGAGGATATGAACGACGAGAGTTTTATACTCGAAATATAATTTTCTCATCAACAGAATTACGATTCCCTCTCTTATCAATTTTGCATATTGGCTTCCCCTTTGGAGGAATTGGTTTTAGAGGAATTCAGGGGGCATTATTCTTTGATGCTGGCTCTGCTTGGGATGATGACTATGATAAGCTGCTTGGTTCTTTTGGAGTAGGGATTCGGCTTCCCGTATGGAATATAGTTCTTCTCAGATTTGACTTTTCGCGAAAAACAGATTTTGAATCTATAGACAACAATACCGAATTTGAGTTTTTCTTTGGGAGGAATTTCTAATGAATAGTAAAATTCTTTTCATTGTGAGTATTTCTCTACTAATGCTAATTAGTTGTGGAAAAAAATATACTTTGGATAGAGAGATGATAAATCATTCTGCCGATTGGCCTTATTACCGTGGTGATTTATCAGCACAAGGCTCAATAAAGCAGGCTGATTTTGGTGGAAAGCTTGATATTGTTTGGGAATTTAAGTCAAATGATAAACCTGTTGGTCCATTGACGTTATATAATGGTATGCTTGTCTATCCTGGGTCAAGAAACAGAATCAAATTTATATCTGCTGATTCTGGTAAATATAAAGGTTATATCAAGCCACGAGGGGTTGCTCAGACTGGGCTTGTCATTTCTGATTCATTGGGATATTTTGCGACTGCTCCCGAAAAAAGTAAGCTGCGTTGTGTCAACATGTTAAACAGGAAAACTCTTTGGAAGAAAGATGTAAAGGATGCTGTCGGCGGGTCGATAATAATAGAAGAGAAAATTATTCTCAGTTCCGCTGAAGGTAAGCTGATTGCCTTTGATAAAATTACTGGTGAACGACTTTGGACGTTTAAAAGCAAAGAAAGATTTACAACTCCTCCTCTGTTTGATGGCTATGCGATTTGGCAGGTTTCAGAAGAAGGAACTTTGTTTGCTGTGACACCAAAGGATGGTAAAGAGATTTTTCAAGTAAGACTTGAAAACCCAGTCGCTGCATCAATTGCATATCAGAAATCAATTTTTGTAAATGATATTACAGGTATTGTTTATAAAATTGATGCGCAAGACGGTCGCATTATGTGGCAGACCGAAACTGGTGGTTCTTCCTGGGGGGCAATTGCTGTTTCAGAGAGTTCCTTGATTCTTGGACAGAGCAGCGGAGAAATAGTTTCTCTCTCAGTTGATGAGGGCAAAATTATATGGCGTTATGACGCTATCGATGTTGTCGCAGCTTCTGTGTTAATGGTTAACAAATATGTTGTCTTCGGAACGAAAGCAGGCGATTTTTATCTGCTGAATCTTTCCGATGGTTCTTTTATTCAAAAAAGAGAACTGAGAGGTGCTATCTCTACAGCACCAGTTTCAAATGGGCAATATGTTTTTGTAGCTACTGATAAGGGAATGATTACCTGTTTCGGAGTAAGAAATAATGAACAAGAACAAACAAAAACAAATCACTGAAACGATCTTAAACAGAAATCTGAATGAACAAGTACATGCTCTCATCAGGGAATTTTCTATGGCATGTAAAAAAGCAGCCATATATGGTGCCAGCCATCCCTCATCTCAAAAAGCAATTCAAAAACCATTCTTACTCTTAGATGAAATATTTAGGTTTAAAAAATATATTAACTTCAATCTGCACAACGGATATTTGTATCTTCTAAATATCAGGCTAAAAGATTCTGTCTTCAATGAAGAGATTATGAAATTTATGCAGATTCTTGATGTCAAAGTTTTTACATTAGAGAAACATCTTACTCTTGGTGAATTTGAAAAATTTGTTTTCCGTTTTGTTTTACGGATAGATAGTACTAATCATGACGAGCTATTGACATCATATTTAAAATCAGAAAAAATCGACTCTGTCGAAGTAAATACCGAACATGCTTATAAGCTTTTTGAGGAGAAAAATCAATATCGTGGTGACGTTTCTCATGATTTTTCTGTAAGAAATATTATTATGCAGCAACTTCCTGATTCAATAGAAGCTCTGGCAAGACTCTATTCTGCTGATGAACAGTTTGCTTTAAAAAATTATTGCGATTTTGATTTAGAAATTTTACATCGGCTAATACCAGAAAAAGTAGCTCAGTTGACGTCAGCATCAATAAACGCTGAAATAAAAAATCATATTACAGGGCTTGTGGAAAATCATAAAGAAGGTCAAAAAGTTAATGCTGTTTCGATTTGCAAAGAAATTTGCAAGCTCTTGGAGTATCATCCTGAGTATGATTCTATCACAAAAAATATTGATTCCTTTATTTCGTGTGAAGATATGGCGTCTGAGTTTATGAGTGATTTTAAATCTCCATCAGTACGAATGAAAAAAGAAGCTGAAAAAAATATTGATTCTCTCATGAGTGAAACATTTACCGATATTTCAATTGAATTTTCACCGACTGAGTTTGTAGAAAGTTTTATCAGGCTTTTAAAGACGGGACAAAAAGAAAAAGCATCTGAAATATCAGTGCAACTTGTTGAGTATCTTGGTGACATGAGTTATGATTTCAGACAAAAAGCATTGAGCTTGTTAATTGAAATTATCAAACCATTACATCTTTTCAGTGAGAAGTTACTTTTTGAAAAATTATCACAGGTTATAATTCGGAACCTTTTTGAGAAAAAAGAGACTTTTGAATATAGTGAGTTTATTTGGCAAGTTGTTGAAAAAGCTATTAATGAAAAAGATTATGAGCTTTTAGCAAAAGTGATGCAATCGCTGTATCTGAGAAGGCGGATTGAAAACAATGTGACTATTTATGACTCAATAGCAATAAAAAAAATCCATATGAATTTTAATCAAAAACCAATAATCGATGGATTAATCGATGAATTGCTTAAAGGAAATACTACGACGAATCAATATCTTAAAGAGGTGCTGATTGGTTCAGGTTCTGAAGAGGTGGCTGTTGCTCTTGCTCAGATTATATCTCATCCTAACAGACAAATTCGTCAATTGGCATTACGAATCTTAGGTGAGCTTGGTCATGCTTCTTTGGATGTTTTCGGGAATGTCTTGTCTGATGATAAGATGTTTGTTCGTGCTGAAGGGCGTCGTGAGTTGCCCGATGAAAAATGGTATATCATTCGTAATGCGATTTTTGTCTTTGGACTCTTAAAGGATCAAAAGGCATGTATTGCTTTGAGGCTTCGAATTAATGATCAGGATGTAAGAGTGCGTCGTGAAATTATCTCTGCACTTGAAAAAATAGGTGGTGAAGAATCGATTGATGTCTTAATGATGATGGCGGATGATGATGACCGTGAGATTCGTGAAGCGGCTGTAATTGCGATCGGTATTATTGGAACTGAAGATGCGGCACCATTGCTCATATCTCTTTCGAAACAACTCCCACGAGTAGTAATTAAAACAATTCACTCACTTGGTCAAGTTGGCGGAAAAGAGGCGGAAAAATATTTGGGTCAAATTCTCAATGATGCCGATTTAGTTGATGAGTTGCGAAGTTCAAAAGTATCAAAAGAAGAGATTCGATTGGCAACTGTTAAAGCGTTAGGGTCGCTTGGCGAGTCGGGTGCGATACGAACAATCAAGGAATATCATGATACACAATCGACGACACAGAAGATATTTTTCAAAAATTCTCCAATCAATAAAACTATCAAGAAAATCCTCTCCAAGAAATAGCAGACAAAACGACAGTTCAGTGCGACAAAACGACAGACGGGGCGTGTCGTATTGTCGTGCGATTATGTCATAGTGGCATGCTTGTGAGGTCGCGAAATTACTGTTAATTCATAAGTTGTTGCTGTTCAATCTGTAATAGTTTTTGGCACGCAGTTTGTTATATAAGTAACTGTAGTACGAAACAAAAAACTATAACAAAGGAGTTTTACAATGACAAGATTTCTCGTAAACCAGAACAGAGTTGATAATGATTTTGATAGATTCTTTCATAACATTTTCAACCAATCATTTTTCCCATCACATAGTTTTTCAGGCAATGCCGAGAATAGTTTCTCTCCAAAGGTAAATGTTGCTGAGCGTGATGATGCTATTTCATTAACTTTTGAACTTCCTGGGATGGAAAAGTCGGATATTAAAGTTTTAGTTAAAGATAATATTCTGACTGTCTCAGGAGAACGTAAGATTGAGACGGAAGTGAAGTCGGATGACTATTTCCGTTCAGAGATTTCATCGGGGGCATTTAGTCGCTCATTTAATCTTCCAGACAGCGTCAAAACAGATGGAGTGCAAGCGGATTACAAGAATGGGCTTCTGCATGTTGTTCTCACTAAAAAAGAAGAACTGCAACCGAAAGAAATTGAGATTGCTGTCTCATAGAAATAAATATCTCACTGAGACAAATATCTCGTAATATGTTTTATGATCAATAGATTCACAAGGAATGTGCCAATCATTCTTAAAGAGAAGCTGGTAAGTGTTAAAACTTATCGGCTTTTTCTCTTGGAAATTTCTTGTCTTGTGTCGGTTCTATCAATATAATGTGGGCTGAATCAAAAGATAAAGTGAGAGTAGATGGATCAGCAATTTAAGCGTGACGGTAATAACATTTTTACGACAGTGACGATTTCATTTGTCCAGGCAATTTTAGGTTGTAAGGCAGAAGTGAAAGCATTAACGAAATCAATTATGTTGAAAATTCCAGCAGGAACTCAACCAGAGACAAAGATGCGTTTGAAAAATCAAGGGCTTTCTGTTAATGGCAAAGCAGGCGATTTGTTTGTAACTATCAAAGTTGATATTCCAAAAACTGTTTCTGAGAAACAAATAGAGCTTCTGAATCAATGGGATGAAAAGTAAGTATGCCATACGCTGATTTAGGTGAGTATAAGTTTTTCTATCAAGAGTATGGGGATAAAAAAAATCAGACGGTTCTTTTGCTTCATGCCTTTACCTTGGATTCACGGATGTGGGAAGAGGATGCCAAAGTGTTATCTGAAAACTATCATGTTATCGCAATTGACTTCAAAGGGCATGGTAAATCCGATGCACCACTTTCGGGATATACAAGAGATGATAGGGTTGCGGATTTAAGGTCATTTATAAAAGTGTTACATCTTGAAAAGGTTCATCTGGTTGGATTGTCTTACGGAGGTACAACTGCAATCGGGCTGACGCTTGAATCTCCTGAGTTGGTGAGGTCGCTTACATTGATTGGTACATCTGCGGCAGGGTTTAAGATTGGCTCGAAGATGTCGAAGATTGATTTGATAGCAAGAGAGAAGGGGATAGAATTTGCCAAAGAGCGATGGATAAAAACATCGGTGCTTTGGTACCGAAAAGACCAGCAACATATACGAGAACTTGTTGAGTTGATGATGCAGGAGCATTCGGGAGCAATTTGGAAAGACCCGATTCGGGGGAATTATCCACAGTTGAATGATATTGAAAAAGTGGTATCGATTAAGACACCGACAAAGATAATAGTCGGTGATTCTGATAAGATGTTTCTGCCGTTGTCGGAAAAACTGCATGAACTTATCCCAAATTCCGAACTTGCGATTATTCCAAACTGTGGACATCTGGTCAATTTGGAATCACCAGCAAAGTTTCGGGAAGAGCTGATTGGCTTTCTTGAAAAATAAAAATTGTCAGAATTTGGTTTTGATGGTAATATAAAGGATAACTATCACTTATTTTTTTTATATATAAGATGTTTAATTCAATTCATTATCAATTTTATCTAAGTTAAGTAAACATAGCCGTAAGTCTTTAGCTTGATCTAATAATTTTTTTTCCATTTCATTTGTAGCTTCAAATTTATCAAAGTACATATTGTTTTGAGTGAAGTCATATTCTGATAAAAATGGATAAATTGTCTTAATAAAATAATTTAAATATGAAGTCTTTGTAATAGGTTCAATCTGAGGATGTCCTTTTATTAAGAAATTAGTAAAATGAACATGATAATAGTCTTCCATAATTTCATAATAAATCATTATAATTTTATCGATCTTTTTGAAACTAATATCATAATATCTACCTATAACTAGAATTGGTTTATCTTCCAGAGTAAAATTAAAATCTTCTATCAAGAATGAATAGTATTTAAGAACGGCTTCTTCATACTTTTTGCCAGGTTTAAAAAATTTGCGTAATTTATTGAACAATTAATTACCTTCATATCTAAAAGCAGTTTTACTTATAATTATAAACGAATAAATAATATAGCTTGTCAATTATAAAAAGACTGGATTCCTGCTTCGCAGGAAAGCGGTGATGGGGGATTCGCCAGTTGGTTTAATCTCTATAATTAATATTTCACTTATCGCTCCGATATAGCTTGACTAAATTTCTCCTGCTGTTAATATTGTCGTTTGGTGATAATTTATAAGATGGTTGGAAGATGTCGAATAGAAAGAAAATAGCGGTTTTTATATCAGGTAGTGGCTCGAATATGCAGGCACTAATTGACGCATCGAAGTCAGGTCTTTTGACAGCCGATATTGTCTGGGTGGTTTCGAATATGCGAAAAGCTTTTGGGCTGAAGCGGGCTGAAAAAGAGCAGATAGAATCTTTTGTATACAAAAAGAAAAGCTACGATTCACCTCAAATAGCAGGTGATGATCTACTTCAAAAATTACAAGAACGGCATATTGACTATATTGCTTTGGCGGGTTATCTTCAGCTTTTGCCTGAAGTGATTGTTAAAGAATTTAAGGGGCGGATACTAAATATTCATCCTGCGTTGCTTCCGAAATATGGTGGAAAAGGAATGTATGGTCAGCATGTACATAAGGCTGTTTTAGAATCAGGAGATTCTGAATCGGGTGCGACGGCACATCTGGCTGATGAAATATATGATAATGGAAAGATTTTGGAACAGTTTAAAGTGCCGGTTTTAGAGAGTGATACTCCTGAAACTTTGGCGGCACGAGTGCTTGAACAAGAGCATAAATTGTTTCCCAGAGCATTACAAGAACTTATTAAAGGAAAGTATGAGATAAACGATGGATGACGTTGTACAACAAACAGATATAAAAGAATATCCGCTTACATGGCGTGGTAAGGTGCGGGATATTTATGACTTGGGTGATTCGCTCTTGTTTATCGCATCTGACCGGATTTCTGCATTTGATGTGGTTCTTCCGAATGGTATTCCGAACAAAGGAAAAGTGCTAACGGCGATGTCACTTTTTTGGTTTGAGTATCTCAAAGATGTCGTTGATTCGCATTTGATAACTGCTAATATTGATGAGTTCCCAGCAGATTTACATAAGTATCGTGATCAGCTTGAAGGGCGTTCGATGATTGTCTGCAAGGCGGATCGTATCGATGCCGAGTGTATCGTGCGTGGCTATATTTCTGGTTCTATGTGGAAAGAGCTTTTACAAGCTCGTAAGAATGGTTCTAATACTGTTCATGGTTTTGACTTCCCATCTGATTTACAGGAATCACAAAAACTTCCTGAAACACTTTTTACGCCATCATCAAAAGCTGATGAAGGGCATGATGAAAATATCAGTTATCAACAGTTAGTTGATTTATTAGGCGAAGAGACCGCCAAGCTTTGTCAGCAGAAATCGCTTGAAGTATATACCAAAGCTGCCGACTACGCCTTGACAAAAGGTATTATTATTGCCGATACAAAATTTGAATTTGGATTTAAAGATGGCAAGTTTATTATAATCGATGAAGTATTGTCGCCTGATTCAAGTCGGTTCTGGCCAGTCGACCAGTATAAGGTTGGCGTCAGTCAGCCATCATTTGACAAACAACCAATTCGTGATTATCTCAGTACTCTTGATTGGAACAAACAGGCTCCAGGTCCAGAACTTCCTGAGTCGGTTATTATGGAATCTGCTGGAAAGTATTTAGAAGCACAAAAATTATTAACAGGGAAATAAAAGTATGTCTGATTTAAAAATTAAAAGAGCCTTAATCTCTGTTTCTGATAAAGAGGGTGTCGTAGAATTTGCCCGTGAATTAGAAGCGATGGGGGTTGAGTTGATTTCCACAGGTGGAACGCTCAAGACAATTAAAGATGCGGGGATTCATATTATCTCAGTCTCCAGTTTTACGGGAGCTCCTGAAATTTTAGGTGGAAGAGTAAAAACGCTTCATCCGAAAATTCATGCAGGGATTTTATTCAGAAGAGGTCTTACTGGTGATATGGAGCAGATGAGTCAGTCTGATTACCGTGGGATTGATTTAGTAGTTGTGAATCTATATCCGTTTCAGGAGACTGTCGCAAAACCAGATTCTGATGATGCCTTGATTATTGAGAATATAGACATCGGTGGTCCATCGATGATTCGTTCGGCTGCCAAAAACCACGCATCGGTAACGGTTGTGGTTGAGCCTGCTGATTATGGTCCAATGCTCAAACAGCTTAAAGAAAATGATTGCTCAACGGACTTTGAATTCCGTCGTGAATGTGCAAAAAAAGCATTCTCGCTGACGGCTGAATATGATGCCGCTATTTCGGAGTATTTTATACTTGGGAAAGATGTTGATAATTCAGAATGCCCCGATGGTTTTGCTCTGTCGCTTGAAAAGAAAGCACAGTTGCGATATGGTGAGAATCCTCATCAGGAAGCATCGATTTACAAGCTTCAGGGTTTTACGGGACCTTCGCTTTTGAACTCTGAACAGCTTGCTGGAAAAGAACTGTCGTATAATAATTATAATGACCTTGATGCATGTCTTGATATGCTACTTGACTTCTCAGAACCATTTGCCTGTGTGCTGAAACATGCTAATCCATGTGGTGCCGCGACTGGTGCTAATGTCGCCGAGGCATATAGGAAAGCGTATGAGTCAGACCCGCTTTCGGCGTTTGGTTCAATTATCGGTTTAAATAAAGAAGTTGATATGAAAGCAGCGGAATTGCTTCATGATACCCCATTTGTTGAGTGTATTTTAGCACCGTCGTTTTCAGAAGATGCTTACAAAATGTTGAAAAAGAAAAAGTCAAGACGTCTGCTTACTCTTGATGCGATATCCAATGGACGGTCAGATGGTGAGTTGATTTACAAATATATTCGTGGTGGATTTTTGGTTCAGTCAGCAGATGACAAAGTTACTTTGCCTGCCGATTTTAAGGTGGTGACTAAACGTCAACCAACTGATGATGAAATCAAAGAGATGCTTTTTGGCTGGAAAATTGTCAAACATACCAAATCAAATGCGATTGTACTTTCTAAAGATAGCGCAACGGTTGGAATAGGGATGGGGCAGACCTCACGTGTTGATGCTGGATTTTTGGCAGTCAAACGTGCTGGCGACAGAGCCAAAGGGGCAACGATGTCATCGGATGCATTTTACCCAATGCCTGATGGAATCGAAATCGGAACCGATGCGGGAGTGACCGCAATTATCCAACCTGGTGGTTCAAAAGGTGATGACCAAGCAATTGAAGCAGCCGACAAGGCAAATGCGACGATGGTCTTTACTGGTGTACGGCATTTCAAGCACTAATAAATCAAATATCTCAAAAGCGGAATTTTAATTGATTCCGCTTTTATTACAATTAATCAAAATATTTTTATGTCATACTGAGCGGAGTCGAAGAATGTTCCTAATTGCTCATTTATATAAGAACTCTTTATTTTAGGGAACTATTTTAACGTTAAAGTTGTTTTAAACATATCATTCTATGAAAAGAGAAAATTATGCGTAATTTTTTATTACCGTTTTTAGCTTTGGTTTTGATAGGTAGCACAGCCGTGACTTTTCCTCGGTTATCTGTTGAGCATAAAGCACCTTGTAAAAGTTGTCATGTTAGTCCGAGTGGTGGGGGGATGCGAAATGAATTTGCTAATTACGCCGTTGCTCTCAATGAGCTGACTTTGCCAGCGACAAAAGATATCGCTGTGAAAAATTATAAAGCCCCACGGTTGTCGGAATCGTTGACATTTGGATTTGATACGAGACATCTTATTTTTGATGATGGGACAATGTTTCGGATGCAGGCAGATTTTTTTGCGAATGTTGAACTTTTTGAAAATATGAACTATACTCTACGTTTTTCAGAAACTGGCATTACTGAAAATTACGGAATTTTCTATACTAACAAGAAAAAATATTTTGTTCGATTTGGTCGGTTTGCTCCATCATTTGGTTTGAAGCAGTCGGATCATAAATCATTTAATCGGGAACGTCTCGGTCATGGGTCACTTGATTATCTTGATGGCTTTGGGGTAGGGATTGATATAGGTGGGCATCTGATTTCTGCTGAGATTATGAACTATGGCAAGCAGTCGATATTTATGGGGCATTTTATGAAAACTGCCAATCTGAATTCTGTTGGAGTTTTTGGTGGTTCATCGGTGCAACTTCCTGAAAAAGAGGCAGGGCATACAAGGTATCCTCAGGCAAAAGCTCTTTTTGGTGGATTGTCGTATAATCGTTTAACGATGATGGGTGAAGTCGACTTGGTTGGAAGCTCAAATGATACACTGATTTCATATCTTAATCTTACAACAAGATTAGAGTATGGTGTCTATCTGATTAGCGAATATAATTTCTTTGATGGTAATAGGGATATCGCCGATGGCACCGAAGAGTACTACCGTTTTTCCTTAGAATTTTATCCAATTTCTTTTTTCCAAATTCGACCATCGTATACGTACTATACAGAAGGAATTAAAAAAGATAAAACCGATTTCTTTGTGCAAGTTCATTTGGGTTATTAATATAACAAGGAGAAACAGATGAAAAAACTACTTTTAGTTTTTACTATTAGTTTAGCAATCATTGGTTGTTCCGATTCTGGTGATTCACCAACCGCACCGACTGGTGGTGGAGGTTTGATTGATACTGTTAGCTTTGCTACAGATATTGCACCATTGATTACTGGTAATAGTTGTTTGAATTCTGGATGTCATGGCAATGGCTCGTCGACTGGTGGATTCTCATTTGGTTCCGCTTCATATAATGCTGTAATGAGTGCATCGGGAACAAATGGTTCTTTAATAATTGCAGGAAATGCCGCATCGAGTAATTTTTATTTAAAGCTTACCGCAACGCCACCATTTGGTAGCCGTATGCCTCTTGGCCGTACTGCATTGTCTACAACTGAGCTTGACAAGATTAAAGCTTGGATAAACGACGGAGCCTTAGATAACTAATGAAAAAGCTATCGCTTATTTTTTCAATCTTTTTACTCTCTTCATCAGTTCAGGCAGCTGACTTTGTTTTAAAACCAAATTTAAAACTTGATACGGTTCTATTTGAATCTGATGCAAAGCTTGAGTTTATTACGGGAAGAACAAATGCTATTTCTGGTAGCTTTTTCTTTGATATTGAAAATCCTCAAGATTCTCTGCAAGGGATATTGCAAGTAGATTTGACAACTTTGAAAACTCAAATAGCCACCAGAGATAAAGATATGAAAAAAGAATACCTTGAAACTGATAAGTACCCATATGCATATTTTGAGTTAATTGCTGTTAATAATATGCCAAGTAGTTTGAAATTGGATTCTATATATACATTAGAAGGGGAAGGTTTTTTTTACATGCATGGGCTTAAAAACAGATTGAAACCAAAGTTGACTATTATGGTTCCCGCATCTGAGAAAAATCAAAAAATTGAAGTTACTGCCGAGTTCTTTGTTTTACTTGAAGATTACGATATCGAACGTCCTCAATTGGTCCTTTTGAAAGTTGCGAAACAGATAAATTTATATATTTCATTTTCTGGTTACCAAGTAGAACAAGCAGAAAAAATCAAAATCCCCGTAATTTATAAGTAATTCAAAAAAGATTCAATCTCTGCTTGCATAGATTTGGTTCCAAGCGTATCTTCGTTTTATATGCTTGGAGTAACTTTTAGATGAGAAATAGAATTTTAGAGATAGTCGTTTTTTTGATGGACTTTATGCGTGAACATAGTGAACGCCAATCAGCACCAGATGACATCTCAATTGAATTAAAAGATATGGGCTATTCGGATACCGAAATTAATACCGCCTATAATTGGTTTTTAGAACAATTTAATTCTTCAATCGAAGAATATTATAGAGATTTTCCAGAAAATCCTAATTCTATTAGGGTCTTAACAGATGAAGAGCGGATGCAGTTATCATCTGAATCATATGGCTTCTTGTTAAAGCTTCTCAATAATCGGATTCTTAATGCAGAACAGTTTGAAACTATTTTAGAAAGAGTTCTCTTACTGATTGGAGAAACAATTGATGTAGACCGCATGAAAATCATTGTTTCATCTGTTCTTTTCAAAGAATCAGAAGCACCAGAAGCGAGTCTTTTTTTTGATACCTCAAGTGAACAATCAACACTTATTCATTAAAAAATGTTATTAGTAAAAAAGAAAATACTTATCGGAATGACTGGCGGTATTGCCTGTTATAAAATCCCAATTTTAGTTCGTGCATTGAAAAAAGAAAAGGCTGAAGTCAAGATTGTTATGACTGAAGCTGCTACTAAATTTATTACTCCACTTACCCTTGAAACCGTTTCTGAAAACCCCGTCGCAATTGATATGTTTGAGCCAAAGTCGTATATAGCTACAAGACATATTGATCTGTCTGAATGGGCTGATGTAAATTTGATTGCTCCCGCAACAGCAAATTGTCTTGGGAAGATTGCTTCGGGAATCTCTGATGACTTGCTTACGACGGTGATTTGTGCGACAACAACTGATACGATTTTTTCACCTGCAATGAATGTGCATATGTGGGAAAACAAAATAACTCAGCGGAATATTCAAATTCTCAAAGATATTGGCTACCTGTTTATTGATCCAGCCGAGGGAGAGATGGCATGTAAGCATTATGGGGTTGGGCGGATGCCTGAGCCCGAAGATTTGCTTGTTGAATTAGTAAAGCATTTAACAAAAAAACAGACAAGGTCTGTAAAAAAAAAAGCCTACTAAATAAAAAAATCTTAATTACTGCGGGACCTACACGAGAACAGATTGATCCTGTTCGATATATCTCAAACAATTCATCGGGGAAAATGGGCTATGCTCTGGCTAAAACTGCTATCGAACTTGGTGCCGAGGTGACGCTTATTTCTGGTCCATCATCTGAAATACCACCATCCGAAGCAAAACTAATTCAGATAAAAACTACAGTTGAGTTATGCAAAGCAGTCAAAAAAGAATTCAAAAAAACAGATTGCCTCATAATGGCAGCTGCCCCAGCAGATTTTAAAGCACATAAAATTCATGGTTCTAAAATAAAAAAAAATGAGAAATTGATGGAGTTGCAACTGCAACCAACAGTCGATATTTTAAAAGAAATCAAAATAAATAAATCTGATAGCTCGGCTATTGTCATAGGTTTTGCTCTTGAAACTGACAACGCTATTGCCAATGCTAAAAAGAAACTAAAAGAGAAAAATTTGGATGGCATAGTGCTGAATCAACCGTCCGAAACGACCGCATTTGAATCTGATAGCAACGAAGTGACGCTTCTGCTACCAAGGCGAAAGCCTATCCACATTCCATTGAGTTCAAAAGAAAAAATTTCCTCGAGATTGCTTGATATTATATCTGAAATGTTGTAGTTTGTTTCTCCCTTTTAAATAGAGAAATTTTTATGACTAAAGAACTGAATTTACAAGAATTAGTAAGACGAGCCTTTCAATCTGATATTGATATGGGGCTTGGTGAAGCGATTATAAATAAGCAATCGTATGAAGCTAAAGAAACGGTTGTAGTCGAAAAAACACCTGTCACAACTCCGACATATAAAACATTAGATGAACATCGTGCTGTGATTTGCGATTGTCAAAAATGTGCACTGAGCAAAAGTCGTAATAATTTTGTCTATGGTATAGGAAATCCAAATGCGGATTTACTTATTATCGGTGAAGCACCTGGTGCCAAAGAAGATGCACTCGGTGAGCCATTTGTAGGAGCATCGGGACAACTTCTTGATAAGATGTTGGCAGCTATTCAACTTAGTCGGCAGACGGTGTATATCGCCAATATCTTGAAATGTCGTCCACCTGAAAATCGAAACCCACTTCCTGAAGAACGAGAACTTTGTTTCCCATATTTGCACCAACAGATTGAACTAATAAAACCAAAACTAATTTGTACTTTTGGATTGGTTTCATCGCAAGCACTTCTTGACACAACAGCAAGTTTGGGAGATTTACGAAACAAATGGCATGAGTTTAAAGGTCTGCCTGTGATGGTGACCTATCATCCTGCTTTGCTTTTGCGAAATCCTCACTTTAAAAGGGATGCTTGGGAAGATATGAAAAAGTTAAAAGCACGTTATGAAAGTATGAGATAAAAATTTCTATGTATGAAAATAAACGCCAAGCTCCTAAAAAAGTTGATAAAACAATTTCACCAAATTCTGTTGATGCCGAACGGGCGGTACTTGGAGCAATTCTTAAAGACCAAGAAGGCATTTCAATAGTATTAGAAAATTTTAACTCACCTGAACATTTTTATGTGCCGAAGCATCGTATAATCTTTAAAGCGATTCTTTCTCTCTATGGGAAAAATGAACCTGCCGATATTACAACTGTCTCAAACGAACTACAAAAAACTACCGAACTTGAATCGATTGGTGGGCGTGTCTATTTAGTTGGTTTGATTGAAGAGATTGTTTCTATTGCAAATTTAAAATATCATTGTGACATTGTCATTGAAAAATCGACTTTACGAAAACTTATCAACACAACAACTGAAATTATTACATCTTGCTATGCTGCCGATTTGCCAGTTGGTGATATTATAAATAATGCCGAATCACATATCTTTGCTATCTCTCAGTCTCGAATGAAGCAGGGCTTTACGTCGCTACGTGAATTGATGCCTGATACTCTGACAGATATTGAAGATTTACAGTCTGATGATTCATCGCTGATTGGGACACCATCTGGTTTTGCCGAAATCGACCGAATGACCAATGGCGTTAACAACGGTGACTTGATTATTGTGGCGGGTCGTCCGTCGATGGGCAAATCGTCGCTGGTCATGAACATTGCCGAACATATTGCTGTTGATCATAAAAAAACTGTTGGCGTTTTTTCTCTTGAAATGTCTAAAGAAGCGTTAGCTCTTAGACTCCTATGTGGACGTGCCAGAATCTCTCAACAACGTTTACGTTCCAGAGAAGCGAATAAAAAGCTAACCGATGATGAATGGCAGAGACTTGCCAAACAGGGTGGCTTCTTAGCAGAAGCACCGATTTTCATTGATGATACTCCTGACTTGGGTGGGATGGAAATGCTTGCCAAAGCGAGACGTTTGAAATCGCAACATAACTTGGGACTTGTCATCGTTGATTATATTCAGATGATGCAGATGTCTGGTCGTCACGAGAACCGTCAGCAGGAGATGTCGGCGATTTCTCGCTCTATGAAAATTATGGCGAAGGAGCTGAACGTTCCGGTGATGGCATGTTCACAGCTCTCTCGTAATGTCGAATCTCGACCTGACAAACGTCCGATGCTTTCTGACCTGCGTGAATCTGGTGCGATTGAGCAGGATGCCGATTTGGTCATGTTTGTTTATCGTGAAGAACATTACATGGCACATATTGAAAAGACTGATCCGAAATTTCAGGAAGTCGAGGGGAAAGCGGAAGTTATTATTGCCAAGCAGCGTAATGGTGCCACGGGAAATATCAAGCTCGCTTTTGTCAAAGAGTTTGCTCGGTTTGAAAATCTTGCTCCTGGTTATCGTGAACTTCCTCCAGGGGTTGATGGGGTTAGTCAGCAAATGCCAGTTCCAGATAATCGTGACGAGGAAGAGCCACCACCATTTTAATCCGACAAATATGTGATAGAGGAATTTTATTGTTGTGTGTATTGTGATATATAATGCATAACAAATTCATGTAAGGTTTATAATAATGGCGATAAGTAAAAAACTGAAATCAGCATATTTTTGTTCTCAATGCGGAGCCGAACATCCAAAATGGCAAGGGCAGTGCAAAGAGTGCCACGCTTGGAATTCTCTCCTTGAAGAAAAAGTTACGACCAAAAAAGGTACTACCACAAAAATAACCGACTCGGTAAAAAAACGAATTCCCGAAATAGAAATGTCGCAATCGTTTGGATACAAAAGTGGCATCTCTGAATTCGACAGAGTGCTTGGAGGGCATTTGCTTCCTGGTATGACGATACTTCTTGGAGGAGAACCTGGGATTGGCAAGTCGACCCTTATTTTACAAGCAGCCGAAGCATATTCCAAATTAGGTCTACAGGTTTTGTATGTGACTGGTGAGGAATCTCTTTCGCAACTCAAACTTCGTTCAAATAGATTACAAGTAATTGGTGAAAATGTCACCGCTATAAATACAACCTCGCTTGAAGAAATCAATTCGCTTATTACCAAAGAAAGATTTCAAGTTATCATAGTTGATTCAATTCAGACCGTTTCATCGTCTATGCTTGACTCACCTCCGGGGACAGTCGGGCAGATTCGAGAGGTCTCGCATCAATTGATTAGTTCTGCCAAGGCAAATGATATCGCACTCTTTCTGATCGGACATGTGACCAAAGATGGCGTCGTTGCGGGTCCGAAACTTCTGGAGCATATGGTTGATACCGTTATTTATTTTGAGGGCGACCATACCCATTTGTATCGAATGCTTCGTGCTAATAAAAATCGGTTTGGCTCTGTTTCGGAGATTGGACTTTTTGAAATGCGACAAGAGGGGCTTGTCGAAGTCAGCAATCCATCGTCGCTTTTTCTCTCAGAAAAATATCAGGAGCATCGAAGCGGTGCGGTTGTGACGGCACTTTGCGAGGGGAGTCGTCCGATTTTGGTCGAGATTCAAGCGTTGGTGACAGCGGCAAATTATGGAAATGCTCAGAGAGTTGCGGGGGGAATCGATAACAAACGGTTGGCTTTACTCTTGGCAATTTTGGAAAAACGGTGTGGTTACCCGATGGGAACTAACGACGTTTTTGTCTCGCCTGCGGGCGGACTCAAGATTGCGGAACCTTCGACAGATTTAGCGCTGTTGGTTTCGATAGTTTCATCGCTTCTCAATAAACCGATTGACCCGTATACTTTGGTCTTTGGTGAGGTTGGATTGTCGGGTGAAGTGCGGGGCGTGTCGCTTGCTGATAGACGAATCAATGAAGCAGAAAAAATGGGATTTAAACGAGTCATGCTTCCGAAGTCGAACATATCAAAAACGACCGAATCAAAAATTGAACTTATCGGTGTCGAGAACCTTCAAGTAGCAATAGAAAGTTTGTTGAATTAAAATGACTTTTCAAGTCACCCTGAACAGGTTGCAACCTGTGAGCGGAGTCGAAGGGTCTTGAAAGAATAAACTATGTAGGACGGAACTCTTTAGCAGTTCCGCCAATTGAATTTGTAGGTCAGAAGCCCTGTGCTCCTGACACAATGTCAGAACCACAGGGGTTCTGACCTACGAAAAAAATGATTATTAAAACATAAGAGTTCTCTTAATATGAAAGAAAAAATTTACACACATAAAACATCTGATGGTTCCGCACGACGGGGTGAAGTTAAAACCGCTCACGGAACTATCCAAACACCTGCCTTTATGCCTGTCGGAACTTCGGGAGCGGTCAAGGTACTAATTTCTTCTGATTTGGAAGAATGTGGTGCGGAAATTATTTTAGGAAATACCTATCATCTTTATTTACGTCCAGGGATTGAAGTTATCAAAAAGATGGGTGGGCTTGCAAAATTTAACGGATGGAACAAACCGACGCTTACCGATTCTGGTGGCTTTCAAGTTTTTTCTCTGCGTGATATTGCTAAAATTACAGACGAGGGCGTCAAATTTCAGTCGCACATCGACGGTTCTTACCACATGTTCACTCCTGAATCTGTTATGGAAATTGAGCATGCTATTGGTGCTGATATTATTATGGCGTTTGACCAATGCGTGCAGTATCCTGCCGACTTGAAACTCGCTCAACATGGTGTCGACAGAACCTACGCTTGGGCAAAACGGTGTATCACCAAACATGAAGAACTTGTAGGTCAGAACCCCTGTGGTTCTGACAATCGTATAAATTTGTTCGGCATCGTGCAGGGTTCTACCTATAAAGATTTGCGAACTCAATCAGCCGAGCAGATCGTCTCGCTTGATTTTGTTGGCAATGCTATCGGTGGGCTTTCGGTTGGAGAACCAAAAGATGAGATGGAAGAGATGCTGGCTCACACGATTCAATATCTTCCTGAAGACAAACCTCGTTACCTGATGGGGGTTGGCTATCCTGAAGATTTACTGATGGCGGTTTCGCATGGTGTCGATATGTTTGATTGCGTGCTTCCGACTCGCAATGCTCGAACGGGCTATGTCTTTACCTCGGAGGGTCCTTTAGTTTATCGTAACGCCACGCACATTCTTGAAGATAAACCGCTCGACCCGAATTGTGATTGTAAAGTTTGCCAGCGGTATTCTCGATCGTATATTCGTCATTTGTATAATCAAAAAGAAATCACGGGGATAATTCTTGCGACCTATCATTCGACATATTTTTATCAAAAGCTGATGCAAAATATTCGCAAGGCAATTGAATCTAATTGCTTTGATTTGTTCCGCAAAGAGTTCTTGGATTTGTACTCGACCAATGGACGGTGAAGATGAATTTGTAGGGTTCAGGCATGCCTGAACCTGTAGCGACAGGGCATTGCCCTGTCAAAATGAAACAGAGGAGTAAGATTCTTATCTTTTTGTTCGTTATGTCAGGTCCTTATTCATCAAAGATGAATTGAGACCTGACACTATCTCATCAGTTCACAATCCCGCTAAAGCGGAATCAGGAACTGACGAAACTTCATAAAAATACCTCAGAGATAAAAATAAACCTGCCCACAAAATAAAGGCTTTATCAACAAGCCCCTTGGTGTGAGTTTCTCTTCTGGATTCCCTTTTTTAAGGGAATGACATAGGGAAACATTTCAATTAGTGTTTAAAGACGAGATTGCCACATTCGTCTAGGTGAATTCGTAATGACAGGCGTTTGACAGGGCAATGCCCTGTCGGTACAAATCAAAACGGGCAAACCGGAACCCAACATGAGTTCATCACATCAACCTAAACAAATATCCCAACGATACCCTTACGCTGTTGCCACGGAAGTCGATCTGTTCTCGGGTAAATCTATTAATTCCTAAATCACGACGATAGATAAACGAGGGTGAGATTTCTGTTATGGTCACCTCAAGTGAATATGTATGGTTCAAACGAAGTCCCATCAAAAAACGATAACCAAACGCCTCACCAAAATCAATTTCATTTGGAGTATCAACAAATTGGCTATTAAAATACAAGTTATCATTTAACTCAAAATTACCTCGTCCATATAAAAGACCTAAACCTAAATATGCCATCGTGCTTCTTGTTCCTTTATAATATAAAACTTCAGTTGAAACATTATATCGTTGCACAGTCCCATTTGGATAATTTTTAGAATTAATCTCTCCAGAACTAAACTCAAGAGAAGTTCTCATAATAAACGGATGATGTATAAGATATTCATATTTAAGTGTCAAGTTGGGGCTTTCTGAAATCATAGCTGAACGGCTATTGACTCCAACTGTCACATGCAAATTCATTGTACTCACTGTATCTTGTGTCGTTGGATTCAGAGGGTAAAGAGGAAGAGATAAGAATGCGGCACATATAAGAGATAGCAAGTTTGAGCTCCTTTGTTGTAAACGTCTATTATATAAACGGATATAACACCAAAAAGGTCAAAATAAATATTAACTTTACCGAAAAAAATAATTATTTTGGTAAATGTATGTTCAAATAAAATTAGCAAAAAGACGACCTTTTAAATACACTCTCTAAGTCGTTGTCGTTCAACGATGAAAAGTTAGTATTTGGTAAATAATAGCTATTGACATAGGGCTTTAAACTACTATATTTACCGGATTGTAGATGGTGACTGTGAATAAATTCACAATCGCTATATAATAGAAAGAAATGAAAAAATAGTACCATAAATGGAGATTATCATGGCCGAAGTGTTCAAAAATTTTATTAACGGAAAATGGGTAGAATCAAAATCTGGGGAAACATTCACAAATGTAAACCCTGCTAATTCTGATGATGTGTTAGGTGAGTTTCAAAAATCAAATGAAGATGATGTAAACGATGCTATCGCCGCCGCCGCTGATGCATACAAATCATGGCGTTTAATGCCAGCTCCAAAACGTGGCGAAATTTTATACCGTGTTGCCAATCGTCTGCTTGCTGACAAAGAACGTATCTCTCAAGAGATGACTCGTGAGATGGGTAAGGTTATTAAAGAGACTCGTGGAGATACTCAAGAAGCTATCGACATGACATACTACATGGCTGGTGAAGGACGACGATTGTATGGTATGACTACACCATCTGAAATGGAATCTAAATTTAATATGACTATCCGTCAACCTCTTGGTGTTTGTTCATTCATCACTCCTTGGAATTTCCCAATTGCGATTCCATCATGGAAAATGATGCCGGCACTTATTTGCGGTAACACTATCGTAATTAAACCTGCTACTGATACACCTCTCTCTGTTGTCAACTTAATGAAAGCATGTGAAGCCGAAGGTGTTCCTGCTGGTGTTGTCAATATGGTAACTGGTTCTGGTGGTACTGTTGGTACACCAATGATGAAACATAAAGATGTTAAAGTTGTTTCTTTCACAGGTTCAACTGAAGTTGGACGAATCGTCGCTGGTGCATGTGCTCCTAATTTTAAACATACTTGTTTAGAAATGGGTGGTAAAAATGTTCAGATGGTTATGGACGATGCAAAATTAGAATTAGCTGTTGAAGGTGCTTTATGGGGAGCTTTTGGTACAACTGGTCAACGTTGTACAGCGACATCCCGTTTAGTTGTACATGAAAAAGTATATGATAAGTTTTTAGAAATGCTTGTTGAAAAAGTTGCAAAATTAAAAGTTGGAAATGGTTTAGATGAATCTATTGATATGGGGCCATGTATCAACCAAGATCAATTAGACACAGTTCTTAAATATATTGATATTGCTACAAAAGATGGTGGTCGTCTTGTTGCTGGTGGTAAACGCTTAACTGGTGGTGATTACGACAAAGGCTTCTTCGTACAACCAACAATCTTTGCTGATATTACTCAAGACATGACAATCTGGAAAGAAGAAATCTTCGGACCTGTCTTAGCAGTTTCAAAATGTAACTCATTTGAGCAAGCGATAGAAATGGCTAACGATACTGTCTATGGATTGTCGGCCTCATTGTATACGCAAAATGTAAACAATGCCTATACCGCAATGCGTGATATCGAGACTGGAATTTTTTATGTCAACGCTCCGACTATTGGTGCTGAGACACATCTCCCATTTGGTGGTGTGAAAGAAACTGGTAATGGACATCGTGAAGCATCAGAAGCTGCTTTAGATGTGTACTCTGAATGGAAATCAATCTATGTAGATTACTCAGGTAAATTACAAAGACCACAGATTGACTAAATTTTTTCAAAAAGGGTTTTAAAAACAGTATGGCAAGATGTAAAACTATATTTTTAGATAACCAAGTCTTGATGATTCTTTATTTGATTCTGTATATCTGGATGGCATCATCAATTTGGTGATGACATGAATCTTTAAAATAAGTTTTGATGCTAACTGTTAATTTAAAATAAATGGAGTTTTTAAAATGGCGAAGAAAAAAATAATTATCATGGGTGCTGCGGGTAGAGATTTTCATAATTTCAACACCCTCTATCGTGACAATGCCGATGTACAAATCGTAGCGTTTACCGCAACACAGATTCCTGATATTGATGGACGGAAATATCCTGCCGCTTTAGCAGGAAAATTATATCCTAAAGGAATTCCTATTCATGATGAGTCCGAACTTTTAGGGCTAATCAAAAAGCATAATATTGACGAAGTTATTTTTTCATATTCTGATGTTCCATATCATTACGTTATGGAAAAAGCTGCCTATGTAAATGAAGCAGGTGCTCGTTTTGTCTTAGAAGGCGGTGAGCCAACTATGATTAAATCTACTAAACCTGTTGTTGCTGTTTGTGCTATTCGTACTGGTTGTGGTAAATCACAAACGACTCGTAAAGTTGCCGAAGTACTAATGGGAATGGGTAAAAAAGTTGTCGCGATTCGTCATCCAATGCCTTATGGTGATCTTGCCAAACAGGCTTGTCAACGTTTTGCCAAACTGTCTGATTTAGATAAACATAAATGTACTATCGAAGAACGTGAAGAATACGAACCACATATTATGGCTGGAGTAATTATTTATTCTGGTGTTGACTATGAAATGATTATCCGTGAAGCAGAAAAAGAAGCGGATGTTATTTTATGGGATGGTGGAAACAACGATATTCCATTTTACAAACCTGACTATATGATTACTGTTGTCGATCCACATCGTCCTGGTCATGAGTTAGCATATTTCCCTGGTCAGCAAAACTTGTTGATGGCTGATTGTATCTTAATCAATAAAATTGATTCTGCCGATCCAGATGGTATTGCTGAAGTTCGTGAAAATATCGCTGCATACAATCCTGATGCTGTTGTTGTCGATGCTGCCTCTCCACTTGGTGCTGATTTCCCTGAAAAAATTAAAGGGAAAAAAGTATTGGTCGTTGAAGATGGTCCTACACTGACTCATGGTGAAATGACCTATGGTGCTGGTGTTGTAGCGGCTCAAAAATATGGTGCTGCCGAACTTGTCGACCCAAGACCTTTCACAGTTAAATCTATTACTGCAACATTTAAAAAATATCCTAATATCGGCGTTCTGCTTCCTGCTATGGGATATGGTAAGCAACAAGTGAAAGATTTGGAAACAACTATCAATAAAGTCAAATGCGATGTTGTTATTATCGCAACACCAATTGATTTAAATCGAATTGTGAAAATTAAAAAACCTACAGTACGTATAACGTACGAACTTCAGGAAATCGGAACTCCGAATCTTGAAATGGTTTTAGGCGACTTTTTAAAAGGTTCTAAAAAGAAAGCCAAAAAGAAATAAGTAAATCAGAACAGGCCGGAGTGATTCGGTCTGTTCTTTCTTATAGAGAATGATGAAAATGAAAACTGCTGTTTTAGCCCTTGGTGGAAACGCCATCACACAACCTGGACAAGAGGATACTATTTCTCGTCAGTTTGCAAATACCAGACGATCACTTGATGGAATTGTTGAACTTGTGCGTGAGGGTTATAATTTAGTTGTGAGCCACGGAAACGGCCCTCAGGTTGGCAATGCATTGTTGCGTTGTGAACTTTCACGAGGTATGGCACCTGACTTACCTCTTGGGGTATTGGTCGCTGACACTGAAGGCGGTATGGGTTACATGATTGAGCAGTCTTTACAAAATCGTTTACGAAAAGAAAATATCGACCGTGCTGTTGTTACGATTATTACTCAGATGCTTGTAGATAAAAATGACCCTGCTATAACAAACCCTACAAAATTTATTGGTCAGTTTTATTCAGAAGAAGAAGCTCATATTTTCATGGAGTCCCGTGGATGGCATATGAAAAAAGATGTCAACCGTGGATGGCGACGAGTGGTCGCATCACCGAAGCCAATCGCTTCTATCCAATCTGAGACGATTAAACTCTTAGTTGAAAATGGAACTATTGTTGTAGCTGGTGGTGGCGGTGGCATTCCTGTCTATATTGATAATCATGGTAACTACGAAGGACTCGATGCGGTGATTGATAAAGATTTTGCCTCAGCAGTTTTGGCAAAAGAAGTTAATGCCGATGTGCTGGCTATATTGACGGCTGTAGATTTTGTGTCTATAAATTTTGGTACAGATGAACAAAAGAATTTAGAAGAAGTGACTGCCAGCGAAATGCAAAAGCATCTTGATGATGGACAGTTTCCTCCTGGCTCAATGGGCCCGAAAATTCGGGCAGCATTGAAGTTTATTGAAGATGGTGGAAAGATGGTTGTGATAACATCGCTTGAACATGCCAAACGTGGCGTCATGGGTGAGTACGGAACAAGGATAACTGCGGACTAATGAATATGTGTACGTTAAAAAATGAAACTATCAACGAAATCCTCAAACTTGGCTCTATCTATGAAGTCGGGGGAGCGGTGCGTGATAGATACTTGTTCGCAAATGTTAAACCTAAAGACCATGATTATATCGTCACTGGTATTCCATACAATGAACTTTCAAAGATGTTAAAGCAGCATGGTAAAGTTGATTTGGTCGGTCGTTCATTTGGCGTGATTAAGTTTACACAATTTAAAGATGGCAAACCGATTACATTTGATATTACTCTTCCTCGTAAAGAATTCTCAACTGGTACGGGACATAAAGATTTTGAAGTAGATTTTGATGCTGATTTAAAAATTGAGACAGATTTACATCGTCGTGATTTTACTATCAATGCGATGGCGGTTTCGCTCGAAGATAAAATTCTGATTGACCCTCTTGATGGAATGGCCGATTTGAAAAATAGACAGATTCGAATTGTCTACGAAAATTCATTTGCCGATGATCCACTTCGGATGCTTCGTGCTATTCAATTTGCGGCACGTTTTGATTTTGAAATTGAAAAAAACACGTATGATGCTCTTGTTAAGCACGCTCACCTGATAAACACAATTTCTCCAGAGCGGATTGCTGAAGAGTTAAATAAATTACTTGAACTTTCTAAGAAACCATCGGTTGGTTTTCGCTTGATGCAACAGACTGGATTGCTTCAAGAAGTTCTTCCTGAGTTAGAACTTTGTGTTGGTGTTGAACAACCGGGTGGCTTTCATAAATATGATGTCTTTGAACATACCATGCACGTGCTGGACGCATCACCAAAAGATTTGAAACTACGGCTCGCATCGCTCTTTCATGATATTAACAAACCACAGCATCGTCGGCTTGTTGAAAAAGGGGCAACATTTTATGGACATGAAATGTCAGCTGGGAAGACTACAAAAGCGGTGATGACTCGTTTACGGTATTCAAATGATTTAATCAAAGATGTTAAGATGCTTGTTGAGCGTCATATGTTTACTGTCGATGTTACTCCAAAAGGGCTTCGTCGATTGATTCGTCAGGTTGGCAAAGAACTGATATTTGATTTGCTTGAACTCCGTCGTGCCGATGTAGAGGGACTTGGAATGAATAACAATATTGATGATATCAATCAGTTTGAAGTTGATATTCAGAAAGAAATTGATAGTAAAGCTCCATTTTCACTCAAAGATATAGCACTCAACGGAACTGACTTGATGGAAATGTTTGAATTAAAGCCGGGCAAAGAAGTTGGTGATATATTAGATTATCTGATGGAACAAGTATTAGATAATCCGAAAATAAATGAAAAAGAAAAATTAGAAGAATTGTCAAAAATATATTATAATGAAAAAATAAATAATGATAAGGGATTAAACTAATGAAAATTCACGAGTATCAGGCAAAACAAATTTTTGCCGCTGCTGGTATTGTCGTTCCTGAAGGTGATATCGCAACAACACCAATCGAAGCGTACGACCTTGCGGTGAAATACAATAAACCAGTGATGGTAAAATCACAGGTACATGTTGGTGGTCGCGGTAAAGCTGGTGGTATTAAATATGCTGAAAATGCTGAAGCAGCCAAAGTTCTTGCTACTCAAATTTTAGGAATGGATATCAAAGGTCTGACGGTAAAAAAAGTTTTGGTTACTGTTGCTGAAGATATTATTTCAGAATCTTATGTTGGTATTATTTTAGACCGTATCACCAAAAGACCTGTTATTATGGTTTCTGCCGCTGGTGGTGTTGATATTGAAGAGGTTGCTGCGAAGACTCCTGAGAAAATTTTCAAATTAGCGGTTGATCCAATTGCGGGGCTAAAACCATTTCAAGCTCGAAACCTTGCTTATAAATTATATCGTGATATTACACAAGTTCGTAAAGCTGCTAATATTATCATGAAATTATATAAATCTTTTTGGGAATCTGATGCATCACTTGTTGAAATAAACCCTCTTATAACTAACACTGGTGGCGATGTTATCGCTTTGGATGCTAAAATGAATATCGACGACAACTGTCTTTTCCGTCAGGCTGATATTGAAGCGATGCGTGATTTAGATGCTGAAGATTCTTCCGAAATAGCGGCTCGTAAAGCTGATTTATCTTTCGTTAAACTTGATGGTTCTATTGGCTGTATTGTCAATGGTGCGGGACTTGCGATGGCGACTATGGATTTAGTCAAACGTTATGGTGCGGAACCAGCAAACTTCTTAGATATCGGTGGTTCATCAAATCCACAAAAAGTTGTTGATGCGGTCAATATTATTCTTTCTGATGCCAATGTAAAAGCTATCTTGATTAATATCTTTGGTGGCATTACTCGTTGTGATGATGTTGCGAATGGTATTGTAGAAGCTATCAAGCAACTACAACCTGAAGTTCCGATTGTTGTTCGTTTAACTGGTACCAATGAAAAAGAAGCTGCTAAGATTTTGAAAAAAGTTAATCTGCCTTCTGAAGATACATTGGATAAAGTTGTGAAAAAAGCTATTGAATTAGCTGGTATAGAAATATAAAAATCAGGTTTAAAGGATAAAATAAAATGTCGATTTTCATAAATAAAAGAACAAAGTTAGTTGTTCAGGGAATTACTGGTAGAGATGGTTCTTTACACGCCAAACAGATGAAAAAATATGGCACCAATGTTGTTGCGGGTGTGACACCTGGAAAAGGGAATACAAAACTTTCTGGAATACCAGTTTTTAATACGGTTGAAGAAGCGGTTGCTAAAACAAAAGCAAATACATCGGTTATTTATGTACCACCTGTTTTTGCGATTGATGCCATTTACGAGGCTGTTGATGCGGGAATTAAATTAGTCATCTGTATCACCGAAGGTGTATCTGCAAATGATATGATGAAAGTTTATCAGTATGTCAAAGAACAAGGTGCTCGTTTGATTGGTCCTAACTGTCCTGGGCTTATTTCTCCGGGTGAATCTAAAGTTGGTATCATTCCTGGTAACATTGTTAAAAAAGGTAACATCGGCGTTGTCTCCCGTTCTGGCACATTAACCTACGAAGCTATTTGGGCGTTGACATCTGAAGGTATGGGACAATCATCATGTGTCGGTATCGGTGGTGACCAAGTTATCGGTACAAACTTCATTGATTGTTTAGAAGCTTTTGAAGCAGACCGTTCTACTAAAGCGATTGTCATGCTCGGTGAAATTGGTGGCTCTGATGAAGAAGATGCTGCTAAGTATATTAAAAAATATGTAACCAAACCTGTTGTTTCCTTTATCGCAGGTCAAACAGCTCCTGCCGGGAAACGTATGGGGCATGCAGGTGCAATTATATCTGGTGGTTCTGGGCTTGCTGTTGATAAAATTAAAGCACTAAATAAAGCTGGAGTCCCAGTGGCATATTCACCAACTGAGATTCCTGGTTTGATTAAAGAACAGATTAAAAAGTTTGCTGATAAAGCAAAGGCAAGTAAAGCACCAAAGAAACCTGCGGTGAAAAAAGTAGCAAAGAAAAAAACAACGAAGAAAAAATAAATGATTGTAAATATAGTATTTTAGGAAAAGAATATGAGTGATTCCAATCAAGCTGGTCAAGAAAAGACCACGCCGAAAAAAAAGAGCAAGTATGATTTTACAGATGATAACCTCCCGCTTGAGATTAATCTTAGCTGGTGTAAAGCTTGTAATATTTGTATTGCGATGTGTCCTCAACAGATTTTTGAACCAGACCGTGATGGTAGACCAGTGCAGACTCGCCCTGCCGATTGTACACAGTGTACAATTTGTTGGGTGCATTGTCCTGATTTCTGTATAATCTCAACGGTGAAATAGGTAGATAGAATATGGCTAATAAGAAAAAGAAATTATTACAGGGTAACGGAGCCTGTGTGGAAGGTGCTATTTATGCTGGCATGACATTCTACGCGGGATACCCAATCACACCTTCTACAGAAATTGCTGAAGGGTGTGCCAAAATACTTCCGAAATTAGGTGGTCGATTTATTCAGATGGAAGATGAAATTGCTTCAATTGCTGCAATTATTGGTGCATCTATTACAGGTCACAAAGCATTCACGGGGACATCTGGGCCAGGTTATTCTCTCATGTCTGAGTCATTAGGATATGCTTATATGACAGAAACTCCAATTGTCGTTGTCAATGTTCAACGTGGTGGTCCATCAACTGGTCTTCCTACAAAAGTTGGACAAGCTGATACTATGCAAGCAAGGTGGGGAACTCATGGTGATTACAATGCTATCGCTATCGCACCTTCGACTGTTGGTGAATGTCTTACAGAAACAATTCGAGCTTTCAATTTAGCCGAACGTTTCCGTACTCCTGTGACTGTCTTACTTGATGAAGTAATGGGACATATGCGTGAAATTATTGAATTACCTGAAAAAGGTGATCATGAAGTTTTTGATCGCGTGAAACCTACAGCTAAACCTGAAGATTTTGAAGCATTTGAAATGACTGATAATCTTGTTTCTCCTATGCCATCTTATGGTGAGGGGTATCGTTACAATGTGACTGGTCTTACTCATGATGTTCATGGGTTCTCAACCAACCGTACCGATGAAACAATAATGAAACTCGATAAATTATATAACAAAATCGAACATTTTAAAGATGAAATTTTCAAAAGCCGAGTTGAATTGGTAGATGATGCCGATGTTATCTTTATCTCATATGGTACCGTCTCTCGTGCCGCACTTCAAGCAATGCAAATTGCTCGTAAAGCTGGTGCCAAAGTTGGTTCAATCCAATTGTATACTATTTGGCCATTTGATTATGAAATGATTAAACGGGCAACAAAAAATTGTAAAAAAGTTATCGTCGCGGAAATGAACATGGGACAAATTTGTCATGAAGTACAAAAAGTTCTCGACCCAAGTATAAAACTTGAAACTGTTCAAAGATACGATGGTGAAATTATTACACCAATGGAACTCTTAGAAAAACTTGAGGAGGTGCTGTAATGGCAACTACTGAAAAACAAAAATCAGATATTACTCATAAATATCTGAGACCTCAGAAAAGTTTCCCTTCCGTATGGTGTCCGGGGTGCGGTAATGGAATTGTGATGGGTGCTTTTGTTCGAGTCGTAGATAAGCTCGGATATAGCAAGGATGAAGTAGCCATGGTTTCTGGTATCGGTTGTACTTCACGTCTGCCTGTCTATCTTGATTTTAACTCACTCCATACGACTCATGGTCGTGCATTAGCATTTGCAACTGGAGTGAAGTTTGGTCAACCAAAAATGAAAGTTGTTGTGATTACTGGTGACGGTGATGCCCTCGCTATTGGTGGTAACCACTTTATCCACGCCTGTCGTCGTAATATCGATATTACATGTATTCTTATCAACAACCATACTTATGGTATGACTGGTGGACAAGGTTCCCCTACGACACCTGAAGATGCAATTTCGACTACGACACCATATGGTAATGTAGAAAAACATTTTGATCCTTGTGATTTAGCAATGGCTGCTGGAGCGACTTATGTTGCACGTGGAACTGTGACACATTATCCTCAAATGGAAAAAATTATTTCTGCTGGTTTAGAGCATGAAGGATTTTCTTTGATTGAGATTATTTCTAATTGTCATACATATTATGGTCGTTTAAATCGTAAAGGTGATGCTCCTGCGATGCTTGAACAGTTTAAAGAAAATGCAATCACAACTGGTAAAGCAAAAAAGATGGATGAACAAGAACTCGTTGGTAAATATGTGATTGGAAAATTACATGAAGATAATGTCAAATCAGAATTCTGTTGTGAATACCAAAAACTCATAGACCATCAGAAAGGTTAAGGAATACACAATGTCTAAATTACTCGATAAAATTGAAATTCCTAAAGACCGTTTTGAAATCCGTCTTTCTGGTTCTGGTGGACAAGGTATGATCTTTGGCTCGGTTGTATTGTGTGAAGCAATTGGTCAATCTGGTAACAAATCAGTTGTGCAATCACAATCGTATGGACCAGAAGCTCGTGGTGGTGCATCAAAAGCTGATGTCGTAATTTCTGATAATGAAATCTACTATCCAAAAGCGATGAAACTTGACTTGCTTTTAGCAATGACACAAGAATCACTTGATAAATATTATGGTGATTTAAAAGATCATGGTGTTTTGATTATTGATACATCTCTTGTGACAGAAATTCCAACAGAAGAATTTTATGGTATTGAATTCACTCGTTTAGCACGTAATGAAATTGGTTCAATTGTTGTTTCCAATGTTATGGCTTTGGGTGCGATTTGTGCCTTAACTGGTTTGTTCACAAAAGAAGCTCTCACAGAAGCAGTCTTAGCACGCGCTCCACGAGGTACTGAAGAAAGAAATACAAAAGCTATTGAAATCGGTTATGCCGAAGCTTTGAAAATAAAAAAGGATTAAGGAGTCGCATGAGTCGCACGTTATTAATAGTGAAACCAGATGCAACTGATCGAAATCTTATCGGTCATGTTATTAGTCGGTTAGAAAAAGCTCGTTACAAAATTGTCGAAATGAAAATGCTTACATTGACTGAAGAGCAAGCTCGAAAATTTTATGCTGTTCATGAAGGTAAACCATTTTTAGATGATTTAGTTAAATTTATGACATCGGGCCCTGTTGTTCCGATGGCTTTAGAAAAGGATAATGCTGTTTTAGATTTAAGAAAATGTATTGGTGCGACAAACCCAGCAAATGCTGATTGTGGTACTATTCGTTATGAAATTGCTTTAGATATTGAAAAGAATTCGGTACACGCATCTGATTCAGATGATAATGCAAAGATTGAAATTGAATTCTTTTTTAACTAATGATGTTTAGCCGCTGTATCTTTTGATACGGCGGCATTTTTTTTGAGGATTTTACGGGTTTGGAAGTCGCGTTAGCTTACATGGATGATACGCTGAAATTTGATTTTCCTGATTCTGTCAATCTTGACACATTTAAACCGTTGTCAAATCGACAGGTGTTAGACTATGCAACTTTTGTCAATACAATTGGCTCTTCTGCTAAGTCTGAAATTCTTAAATCTAAAAATCTTCTTATCGTTGTCAACGATGCTCATCGTTCGACGCCTACGTCTCAAATTCTTACATGGTTCAAAAAATATTCTCCTAAACAATTTACTTCCGCTTCTTTTTTGGTCGCTTGTGGTACCCACAAGAAACCAACTGAAGAAGATTGTCAGATAATATTTGGAGAACTGTACGATGAAGTGAAAGATTCTCTGTTTTTTCATGATTGTCATAAAAACGATGAACTTCAACTTGTTGGAATTGATTCCTTTGGGGAAGAGGTTTATCTCAACTCTAAAGTATTTGAGCATGATAAAGTATGGGTGATTAATTCTGTCGAACCACATTATTTTGCTGGGTTTACTGGAGGTAGAAAATCGTTAATTCCTGGACTTGCAGACTTTAAAACGATTGAACGAAATCATAATCTTGCCAACTCTTTAGACTGTTCACCACTTAAACTGCATGGTAATCCTGTTGCGGAACATTTGGAAGCTATCTTGAATATGGTCGAACAACAGAATATAGCCTCTATGCAAATTGTTTCAGATACACAAAAAAATATAATCCATCTTACTTTTGGAACTATACAAGATTCATTTGAGAATGCAGTTGAATTTGCCACTAAAGTCTATGCGACGAACTGTGATGAGAATTATGATTTGTTACTACTTGAAATACTTCCGCCGTTAGACAAATCAATTTACCAAGCACAAAAAGCTTTGGAGAATTGCCAATCTGTGGTGAAAGATTCGGGGACAGTAATTATCTTCTCGGCTTGTAAAGAGGGAATAGGCTCAGAACATTTTTATACTCTGGCAGAAAATTGGGATAAAGAAAACAATTGTCCTAATGATGGTAAGTTGTCATTTGGCTCGCATAAACTCAAGCGGGTCAACGATATTTCGCAACGCATTCAGGTACTATTGAAGTCGACCCTTGATGAAAATATAGTCACGAAATTATTTTATCAACCAATTGAAAATATCTCTACTTATGTAGAAGAACTTATATCTGATAATAACAATTTGAAAGTTGGTATTGTCTTTGATGCCGCTCATTTTGTGTTAAAAAAGAAAATTTAATTAATTTAATTTAACTTATACATAACAGTATTTTTTAAGGAAATAAAAGATGAATAAAAAAATCGCAGTAATTGGTGCTGGTAATGTTGGTGCCTCATGTGCAATGTATTTGGCTGAAGCAAATTTTGCTGATATTGTCATGCTTGATATTGTTGATGGTGTCCCTCAAGGGAAAGCTCTCGATTTAACTCAAGCGGGTCCTGTACGTGGTTACAACTGTATGGTAACTGGTACTACTAAGTACAAAGATATTAAAGGTGCTGACATTGTAATTATGACCGCAGGTTTCCCTCGTAAACCTGGTATGACTCGTGAAGACTTAATTGCAAAAAATGCTGAGATTGTCGGTATCGCTGCTAAAAATATCAAAAAGTTTGCTCCAAAAGCATTTGTTATTGTTGTCTCTAATCCTCTTGATTTGATGACATACCACATGCAAAAAGTTACTGGCTTTCCTAAGAATCGTGTTGTTGGTCAAGCTGGTGTTTTAGATTCTATCCGTATGCGTTCATTTATCGCAATGGAACTTGGTGTTGCTATGTCTGATACCAATGCGATGGTTCTCGGTGGTCATGGTGACACAATGGTTCCACTTCCACGCTACACAACTGTTGCGGGTATTCCTATCACAGAACTAATGTCAAAAGACCGTATTAAAGCAATTGCTGATCGCACTAAAGGTGGCGGTGGTGAAATTGTAAAACTTCTCAAAACTGGTTCCGCATTCTATGCTCCTGCTGCATCTGCTGTTGATATGTGTAAAGCAATTTTTAATGATGAGAAAAAAGTTCTACCAGCATCTGCTTACTTGTCGGGTCAATATGGTATCAAAGATATCTATATTGGTGTTCCAGTTATTTTAGGTGCCAAAGGTGTTGAATCTATTTTAGAATTAAAACTAACAAAAAGCGAACTGAAAGCACTTCAGGGTTCTGCCGCAACATATAAAAAACTAACCAAATTAGTCGGTTAAAAAGGGAAATAAAAGAATGCCAAAATTCAGAAATATTGAAATTCCTAAAACTGGTAAACGGATAACTGTTAAAAATAAAAAACTTGTTGTCCCAGCAAAACCTATCATCCCATTTATTGAAGGTGATGGTATTGGACGTGACATCATGAAAGCTACTATCAGAGTTATTGATGCTGCCGTTGAAAAATCTTATAAAGGTAGAAAAAAAATCTCATGGATGGAAGTCTATGCGGGTGAGAAAGCTAATGACCTTTATAAAGAATGGCTTCCAAAAGAAACTACTGAAGCTATTAAATATTATTATGTCGCTTTAAAAGGTCCTTTGACTACTCCTATTGGTGGTGGTTTCCGTTCCTTAAATGTTTCTCTTCGTCAGATTATGACTTTGTACGCATGTGTCCGTCCTGTTAATTATTTCAAAGGTGTTGGCTCTCCTGTTGTACATCCTGAAAAACTTGACGTTGTTATTTTTCGTGAAAATACTGAAGATGTTTATTCTGGTATTGAATGGAAAAAAGGAACCAAGGATGCTAAAAAAGTTATCAATTGGTTGAACAAAAACATGAAAACAACTATTCGTTCTGATTCTGGTCTTGGTGTCAAACCGATTTCTGTGACTGGTACAAAACGTTTGGTTCGCAAAGCTATTGAATTTGCAATCAAAAACAATCGTCGCTCAGTTACTTTGGTTCACAAAGGTAATATTATGAAATTTACCGAAGGTGCTTTCAAAGACTGGGGATATGAAGTTGCCGTCAAAGAATTCAGAAACAAGATTGTGACCGAAGATGAGCTTTGGGGTAAACATAAAGGCAAAATGCCTAAAAATAAAGTTCTTATCAATGACCGTATTGCCGATTCTATCTTCCAACAAGTTTTAACTCGCCCAGGTGAATACGATGTCTTGGCAACTCCAAACTTGAATGGTGATTATCTCTCTGATGCATGTGCCGCACAAGTTGGTGGTTTAGGTATGGCACCAGGAGCGAACATGGGGGACTATATTGGTCTCTTTGAAGCGACTCATGGTACTGCACCAAAGTATGCCGACAAAGATGTTATCAATCCAAGTTCTGTAATTTTATCTGCCGCTATGATGCTTGACTATCTTGGTTGGGGCAAAGCTGGCGATATGGTCAGAAAGACTATGCAAACAACAATCAATAAGAAAACGGTAACGTATGATTTACATCGTCAGATGAAAGGTGCGAAAAAAGTTGGTACAACTGCTTTTGCCGACCATCTGATTAAAAACATGAAATAGGTCGCAAACGACTCTTATATTATTATGTTTAATTATACTGCGTTATCAGGAACCCTTTCCTGACAATAATAAAATGTCATTCCCAACTTGATTGGGAATCCAGTTTTATTGTAGAGGCGTTACATGTAACGCCCCTACATAGAATACAAGTAGGGCGGAACTCTTTAGCAGTTCCGCCTTTTTTAATTACAAATATCCAAATCATTGACATCGTAAGATTTTATTTATATAATTGTTTTAAGAATTTATCGCCATAAATATCTTTAATGGAGAAACCTATGTATTTAATCGATAAAGATAATAATCGAATAAAAGAGTTATCTAAAAAAACATTTACCGAATTAGGATTTAAAGAGAGGGATCACTTGCAAGAGTGGATTGCGAATTATCCAACTGCTTTTGGGGAAGAACTACTAATTATTCAAAAAGAATTTGCAGGTTTTAGTGATACCCATGAGAGATTGGATTTACTTGCATTGGATAAAGAGGGTAATCTTGTAATTATAGAAAACAAGTTAGATGATTCAGGTAAAGATGTCGTATGGCAAGCACTAAAATATTCATCGTATTGCTCAGGATTAACAAAAGAAAATATATGTAAAATATATCAAGAATATTTAGATAAAAATAGAATTGATGCAAATGCAAGTGACAAATTAGTCGAGTTTTTTGAACCATTGGAATTTGAAGAAATTATATTAAATACTGGTTTTACTCAACGTATTATATTTGTCGCTGCAAAATTTAGAAAAGAGGTTACATCAACAGCTCTTTGGCTAATGAATTATAACCTACAAATACAATGTTTTAAAGTTACTCCATATTCATTAGTGGAACAATTATTCTTAACTTTTGAACAGATTATACCAACTCCTGATGCAGAAGAGTTTATGATAAGTATGGCTGAAAAAGCACAAATTGATAGAAGCACTAAGTCGGAACTAAAAACACGACATGTTTATCGTAAAGAATTTTGGGATTGTCTTCTCGAAGAAATGAATAAAAAATCTAACTTGTTTCAAAATATTAACTCTTCAAAATCTAATTGGATTAGTACTAGGGTAGGGATAGCTGGTGTCAGTCTAAATTTTGTAGTAACGAGGGCTTGTGGAAGAGTTGAAATTTATATTGACAAAGGCAACTTAGAATTAAATAAATATATCTTTGATTATATCGAAAATAATAAAGCAGAATTAGAGAAAAACTTTACTGGTGAAATTATCTGGGAAAGATTGGATAATAAAAGAGCATGTCGTATCAAAGCAGAAACGAATGGAAATATATATGATAAAGAATCCTGGGATGATATGATTCAATTTATGATTGAAAAAATGATTTCTTTAGAGAGTTCTTTCAAGAAATATATCCCCGAACTTTCAGATAAAATTAAAGAATGGAATAATAAATAGTCTTAAATTTTCTTTTGCTGTTTTTTTCTGGATTCCGTCTTCGACGGAAAGGAGTTCGGAAGAAATTATAATTTATATACATCGTAAGGGCGTTATATATAACGCCCTTACAAATCGATTGTTCCCAAATCTATTTTATGCGATATGCTTTCTGTTGTGTCAGGTGCTTTTCGACAAAGTTGGATGACACCTGACACTTGCTATTTCTGTCAGTTCACAACCCGCCTTGTAGGTCAGGAACCGACAGAACGGGAGAACTACTCAAACGAATGGTACGTTCAAAGTAATATCTCTTTTTTAGGAACTATTTTCATCTTTTTCTTTACAATAATTAGATGCCAGCCAAACAGTTAAATGGTTTGCCAAGTATGGAATTTCTTCATATATTGTCGAGATATAAAAGTAGAAATCTCAAGATGGAATTTATTGTCAAACAAGCAGTTAGATGAACGAAAACAACCAATTTTCAAATAAAACAACTATCATTATCGGTCTTTTTGTCTGGGTGACCGTCTTTGTTGTCTATAATCTCACCAAAGCCCCAACATTGTCATTTTGGGATTGTGGTGAATTTATCGCAGCCGCAGTTAAATTACAAATACCGCATCCACCTGGATCACCATTTTATATTTTACTCGGACGGATTTTTGCCTTGTTACCGATTGCTTCAGATTTAGCAGTTCGGATAAATTTGCTCTCTGTTATTTCATCTGCATTTACTGCTCTCTTTATCTATTTTGCGGCAGTTCATATTCTAACAAAATCATTGAAACCGAAAAAAGATTTTATCAACCAATTTATTGTCTATGGTGGAGCATCTGCATCAGCCTTTTTAACAGCCTTTGCTTTGACAAATTGGAATAATGCCGTAGAAGCGGAAGTGTATGGCTTGTCGATGATGATGCTTGCTTCGGTTTTTTGGCTGTCGCTTTTATACTGGGAAAATAAAGGGAATGCCTTTGCTGACAAGCTGATGTATCTTATATTTTTTATAACGTTTTTGGGCGTTGGGGTTCATCTGACAACATTTCTTGTCCTACCGATTGTCTCTCTCTTTTTTGTGATAGATAAGTCGACATCAAAAAATGTATGGTATCTCTTTGGTCTATTTTTTCTCTTTGAATTGTATCTGATTTTTGCCTTTTCATCTAAGCCTGGTGAGATTAGCTTTTACATTCCACTTGTCATAGTCTTTTTATTCTATCTGTTTTATATCTTTTCCTTTGACAAAACAAGCAAAGAACAGCTCATCGTAGGTGGGGGATTACTTCTTTCGTCTCTACCAGTAATTACCGATATCTTGATTCTTTCTGATGCTTCAAAATATGCGTCACTACATTCGACATTTTTGATAATAGGAAAATTAGGACTTGTCTCATTAGTCTTGTAGGGTAGTTATCTTTTCTATCGTTATTGGAAAAAACGTAATACCAAGTATGAAAATATACATGAATTAATCGCATCAATGTTTGCGTTGTTTGGTTCATTTATGGTACTCTTTTTGTATCCGCTACATGGCTTTATCGCTTACAAACCATTTTTAATTTTAACAGCAGTACTGATGGTTTTGTTCTTACTACGATTTGCGAAAGAAATCAACTGGCTTAATCTGATAGCAATTGGTTCTGTATCACTTGTCATGATTGGGGTTAAACCATTTTTTATGAGCATGCTGTTTGCTTCTGTCTTAATAGTCGGTTTAGGGATTATTAAAAAGATGCCTGGATGGAAAAATGCCTTGATGATTGTCATGGTGGCATTTATTGGTTACTCGACGCATCTGTATATCCCTATACGCTCGCAACAAAATCCAATTATGAATGAAAATAATCCAGGTTCTTCGGTTCAGGCAACAATTGATTATATCGAAAGAAAACAATACGGCTCGATGTCTATGACAGAGCGAATGTTCAAACGAAGAGGGGCGTGGCAAAATCAATTTGGGACTCATCGTCACATGGGTTTCTGGGGATATTTTCAAAAGCAATATGGAACGAACAGAGTTTCGTTTTTGCCATTTTTGATTATTGGACTTTTCGGAATGTGGGAAGTTGTCAGAAGACGACCCTCGCTTGGTGTACCAATGCTTTTGGCTATTGTCTTAGCGTCGGTTGGTTTAGTGCTCTATATGAATTTTGCCGATGGAACTCGAATGCATCCACAGACAGGACAAGATTATCTCGAAGTGCGTGACAGGGATTATTTCTTTACACCAGCATTTATTCTGTTTGCCTTGGCTATTGGTATCGGACTTTCTTTTGTGGTATATTCTGTCAAAGAATGGTCAGAGAAAAACATGAGCAAGCTCACTATACCGTTAACTATGTTATCGGGACTTCTCTTTTTTGCTCCTGTCTTAGCTCTTACACAAAACTATAATTCTTCAAGTCGAGCGAATAACCATATTGCCTATGATTATGGATGGAACCTGTTAACATCGGCAGAACAAAATGCGGTTTTATTTACCGTTGGTGATAATGATACTTTTACCTTATGGTGCTTGCAAGATGTTTACGGAGTTCGTACTGATGTGTCAGTTGTTAATCTCTCATTGGCAAATACAAAATGGTATATCAAACAACTTCCAACAAATTTACGAGTCAAAACAAGTTGGTCAGAATCAGCCGTTGACAACTTGAGACCGTTCCGCGATCAAACTGGAAAATATTTTGGTATGTCAGACCAAGTTATTTCTGAAATAATCAAAGAAAATTTTGCCACAAGACCGATTAACTTTTCTGTGACCGTTCCTGAAAACAGATGGAAATTCTATGGGAAATCGATTGATTCTCTCATGTCTTTAAAAGGAATGGTTTGGCGGATGAACCGAGAAAAAGGTGGCCCAAAAATCGACATTGATTCATCTCTTGCTTTTTTGACCAATCCAGAACGAATGCGTCTGTCTGGTATTGCTGATAGCACGATTTACAAAGATGCCACGACCCTTCGATTAACTCGAAATTTTGCTCGTACTTATTTTAGAGTTGCTGATACATTGCAAAACTCTGGGCGTAAAGACGAAGCTGAAGCTCTTATTGAATATGCCGTTTCAAAAGTACCACATTCTACTGATGGAGATTATTTTCTTGCTGACTTGTATAGCAAGAATAATAAACCTGAAAAGCTAAAAGAATTTATAGAAACCACTAAGTATGGTGAAAGAAACCTTTTACTAACATATCTTGGAAGACTCTATTTTAGGACTGATAATTACGATAATGCAGAAACTATTTATAAACAAATTTTAGATGATGAGCCAAGTTTCCGAAAAGCGTTTGATGATTTACTTCGCCTATACTTTGAGAAAAAAGATCCTGAAAGTATGTTGCAAGCTGTACAAACATGGATTGATAGAAATCCAAATGATCCACAAATGAATGCTTTGCTGAAGTCTATTGAGAATGAATTTGAAAGAATTAAAAGCGGACAACCTAACCGATGAAAATACTCGCCCTTAATTGGAATGATTTACAAAATCCATACGGTGGTGGGGCTGAAGTGCATCTTGAAGAACTTCTCAGGAGGTTGGTACAGTATGGACATGAGGTCACTTTGTTTTGTTCAGGATTTGAAAATTGCCTCCCTGAGGAAACTATCGAAGGTGTCAAAATTATCAGACGTGGTAATCGGTATAATTTTAATCTTATTGCTCCTTCACATCTCAAAAAATTAGTTAAGCAAGAAAAATTCGACATTTTAGTTGAAGACATAAATAAAATACCATTTTATACCCCTTGGTTTTTAGATTTGAAAACCTTAGTTGTCATTCCTCATCTTTTTGCAACGACAGTTTTTCATGAGATAAACTTTATTTTAGGAACCTATATTTATTTAGCAGAAAAACCGTTGGTCTCAGTCTATAAAGGAAAACACTATAATGTTATTTCTGAATCTACTGCGGAAGATATGTATGAGCGAGGTGTTCCCCAAAAAGATGTTTCAATAATTCATTGTGGAATCAATCGTGAGTTGTACGCTCATGATGCTTCGGTACTAAAATATGACCATCCATCGGTGTTGTATTTAGGGCGTATAAAAAAATATAAATCAGTTCAACATCTGATAGAGGCATTCAAAATTGTTAAAACAAAACTGCCCGATGCGACATTGGCAATTGTTGGTGATGGTGATTATGTTGATGAACTCAAAAAACTCACGACGGTGTTGAAGTTGGATGATTCGGTTTTATTTACTGGGTTTGTTTCAAGCGATGAAAAAGTCGAACGTCTCAGAAAGTCACATGTCGCTGTCTTGCCATCTTTAAAAGAAGGATGGGGGCTGACAAATATAGAAGCGAATTCTGTCGGAACAACTGTTGTTGCGGCGAATTCTCCTGGGTTACGTGACTCGGTACAGGACGGCAAAACAGGCTTTCTTTATGAGTATGGCAATATAGCAGAGCTTGCGGAAAAACTTATGATGATTCTTACTGATGATAATAAACGCAAATATCTTGAAAAAAATGGTTTGGAATGGGCAGAAAAATTCAATTGGGATTCTGCAGCAAAGAAGTTTGAGTCTCTCATTATTAAAATTGTAGAAGAAAATTAAATGACACCGAAAAGTAAAAAACTTCTGTATTTGTCTATTGGGATTCTTATCTCGGGGTATTTAATATATAATGTTTTCGACAAGATTGAATATGATAAACTTGTTACTGCCTTAGAAAAAGCCAATTATTTTTGGCTACTTCCAAATATTGGCTTAATTGTTTTTGCGATGTACCAGAGAGCATTTCGCTGGAAGTTTATGCTCAATCCAATTAAAGAAGTTAAGTTTGAGAAAATATTAGCCAGCACAAGTATAGGTTTTATGGCAAACAATGTCTTGCCTGCTCGTCTTGGTGAATTTGTTCGTGCATATTCATTGTCGGCACAGGATAAAGAAATTTCGAAGTCAGCATCGCTTGCGACAATATTTGTTGAGCGGATGGTGTTTGATTTGGTGGCACTGCTTTTAATTTTCGGATCGATACTTTTGTTTTCTGAAAATTTGCAATTAATTTTAGAGACAGATGACGTGTATGGTCCTTTGATTATTAAAGGGGCCCAATTGGCGATTTCTGTCGCTTTGATTGGTATTTTCAGTATGCTTATTATCGCACACAAACCAGAACGTGTCGGACAGATTATGACCAAGTATCTTTTCTTCTTGCCTAAAAAAATTACAGGAAAGGTCACGTCGATTGTTGAAAAATTTGCTGATGGACTCAAATTCTTCAAAAATATAAAAACTGTTTTTTCCGTTGGACTGCAAACGATTCTCCTTTGGCTCCTGATGGGAGCCTCTAATTACTTTGTCTTTTTAGCATTTGGTTTTGATATTCAATTTGAAGCCTCGTTTGTGTTGCTTGTTGTCGTATCTATACTTATCATGGCACCGTCATCGCCTGGATTTATTGGAGTCTATCATAAAGGAGTGATTTTATCCTTAGGACTTTATGGTATTTTGGGGGAAAAGGCAGTGGCATGTGCTTTGGTTCTTCATGCCACCCAGTATGTTGTGATTACTTTGATGGGCTTTTATTACCTCAAAAAAGAGCATTTATCTCTCAAAGAGCTTGAAGAAACAGCCGAACAAAGTATCTAATTAATTTATATCCTTTTTTGCCTCTCTGACTGCTAAGTCCTTGTGTTACTTCAATATCACACACAATCTATGCTTCTCTAATTAATTTAAAATGTTAAAACTTGTTTTTTGGGGCGAAGTACGATATTATTTTTTTTGAATATTGGAGAATAAATAATGTTTAGAAAAATACTTATCGCATTTGTGTTGCTCATCGTCTTAGCAGGCTTAAGTTATGTGAAAACATCTTTTGACCATACCAAACAAGAAGAGTTGTTTGAAAAAGCAAAATCTGAATTTGTTGATGAAAACAAACTTGAAGCCAAGACCTTTGAAAGTTCGATTGATTCAATTGGGACTCTTTTAGCGTCCAACGAAAAATCATTTAGCAACTCCATAACAGCACAAAAAGAAGGATATGAAAGCCAACTTGACTCACTTGAAAACATAATTGATAATCAATCAGCAAAAATTACTAAGCTAAGTAAACGACCAGTTCAAAAAAATCAAACAGTCACGAAGAAAAAGACTAAACCAAAACAACTCTCACAGCATGAAAAAGTGTATCGCTACTATAAAAAAAGGTATACTGACTTACCTACCGACCTTTCTACTTATGAACAAAAAATAGCAATGAGTGAGATAAGAGAAGAGACCGCATCAAAGTTTTCCATAACATTGTCTCAGTTATCAAAAATTCGTAAAGAGTATAAACTAAATTACTAACAGAAGATATCGCACCTATGAATAAAAGAAAAGAATATCAATATGCTGAAGTGAGAGTTGATAAACTTTTTTTGGAATCATTTTCAGATGATAGTTCTGCCTATCATCGCAATTCAGAACAGCTAAAAAATATGACTTCCCTTGATAAATTTCGTTCAAAGTTGAAATGGCATATAAAACGGTCTCTTTCCAAACGTCAAAAAGAGGTTATCGAATTTTATCTTATCGGTAAAACTGAACGAGAAATAGCCCAAATATTGGGTGTTACTCAGCAGGTGGTTAATATTTATAAACACCGTGCTATCAAAAAGTTACACAAAATAATTGCCAATTAGGTGTATGTCAAAAAACTCTCTTGTAGACAAACGAACTACAACACGCTAAACAGTAAAACAAAATAATAACTCAAAGTCCTGTGATGGGGTCTTTGGCTTATTCTGTTATTTTATTTTAGGAGGTGGTAGTCCATTACGATTTGAGTTACCCAAAGTTTCATCACTGTCATATATAATTTTGTATTAAAGACAAACTTCTCTTGATGGGGGGATGAACTTTATATAGGGAGATTTAAATTATGCCAAAACGCAAAGAAGAAGAAAAATTTGCTCCAATAGGCGAAAAGCAAAGTTGGCATGCCTATAGCCTGCAAATGCTCAATGCTTCAAAGTTTACAACCGTAGTGGGTAAAATCCTACAAGGTAATTATTCACTTGTCCTTACTAAAAAATCAAGTGATGCCAATCAAAGTATCAATTGATTAATATTTTGTTTAGTTAGAAGTATAAAGGTGTCTATAAAATTTAAAGGGTTCAATTATTATTGAACCCTTTTAAAATTCCACAAAAAAAAGCAGAGCCCGCAAGCTCTGCTTTCCATTTATCATTCAGAAAAACTTATCAATCTAATTTAGCATCTTTGTTTGGTCCCGCATCGAGAACTTCCTGAGGAGAACCTTCAGCAAATTTCTTGAAGTTATCAATAAAGAGAGAAGCCAAAGTGCGATACTTTTCTTCGAATGCTTTTTTGTCACCCCAAGTATCGGATGGTCTTAGTACTTCATCAGGAACACCTTCACAATGTGTAGGGACTTCAAATCCGAAGATAGGGTCGGTGTAGTATTTGACATCAGCAAGTTTACCTTCGAGAGCAGCATTTAACAATGCTCTGGTATACTTGATTGACATACGTTTACCAACACCATAAGATCCACCAGTCCAACCTGTGTTCACTATCCAACAAGTGGCATTATGTTTTATAATATTCTCTTTGAGCATTTTGGCATACTTCGATGGATGATGAACCATAAATGGGGCACCAAAACATGCTGAAAATGTTGATTCAGGGTCTTTACTTAAGCCAACTTCTGTTCCACCAACTTTGGATGTGTACCCAGAAATGAAGTGATACATTGCTTGTGCTGGCGTAAGTCTTGCAATTGGAGGCATGACACCAGATGCGTCACAAGTAAGCATGATAACATTTTTCGGATGACCAGCCATTTTCTCGGGAAGAGAATTTGAAATGCCAGCTATGTCATAAGCGGCACGAGTATTTTCAGTCATAGAGTCATCATCTAAATCAATAAGGCGGGTCTTAGGGTCATAGACAACATTTTCTAAAATAGTACCAAACATTTCTGTGGTCGCATAAATTTCAGGTTCCGCAGTAGGGGAGAGATTAATAACTTTGGCATAACAGCCACCTTCAAAATTGAAAACACCTTTATCAGACCAACCATGTTCATCATCGCCAATAAGGCTACGAGTAGGGTCAGCTGAAAGAGTTGTTTTGCCAGTACCAGAAAGTCCAAAGAACAATGCGGAGTCATCATGGTCTCCAACATTCGCTGAACAATGCATACTCAAGACGCCTTGTAATGGAAGAAGATAATTTAATACAGTGAAAACAGATTTTTTAATTTCTCCAGCATAACCAGTATTACCAATGATGCAAATTTTTTCTTCAAAGTTTAGAAGAATAAATGTTTCAGAATTTATACCGTCAATTTCTGGCATTCCTTTAAACGATGGGATAGACATAACCGTGAAGTCAGGAATAAATTTACCGAGTTCATCGATAGTTTCTGGTTGGATAAACATGTTACGAGCAAATTGTGAATGCCATGCATATTCAGTAATGATACGAACAGGCATACGGTAAGTAGGATCAGCACCAGCATAACAATCTTGCACAAACAGATCGCGCCCTTGTATAAATCCGAGCAATCTTTGATAGACTGCATTAAATTTTTCAGGAGACATTGGACGGTTACCTGGGTTCCAGTCAATTTTTTCATCAGATGGTGATGCTTTGACAATAAATTTATCTTTTGCTGAACGAGCAGTATGTGCGCCAGTGTCGACGACAAATGCACCTTTGTGAGAAATTTTACCTTCACTTCTGAAAATAGCTTCTTCATATAAAGCTTCAGGAGATAAATTCCAATAAACATTGTTTAAGTTTCTCAGTCCGATATTGTCCAGACCATATTCACTTTTTAACGCATCAGCATGGCTTAATGCGGGTGTTTTAACATTTAAAATGTCATTACTCATTTCCAATTCCTTCTCATTTTACGCTCTCCAATATAAATTTCATTTGGTGAATTTTCATCTAAAGCCCATTTTATTCTATCGATACCTTCAATCATTTCACTTACTGAACCACAATAACTCAATCTCAGATGACCTTCAAAACCAAACTCACCACCTGGAACTGTTACTACCAACGCTTTTTCTAAAAGATATTTTGATAGCTCAGCCGAAGAAGTATTGTAGGCAGAAAAGTCAGGGAGACAATAAAATGTACCTTGAGGTTCCGTTACTTTAACACCAGAAAAAGCTCGAAGTTCTCTCATCATGATGTTCTTATTATTTTCAAGCGTGAGACGCAAAGACTCTACACCACTTTGGATACCATTTAAGGCACCAACCGCAGCTGATTGTAAAACAACCGAGGGACATGATGTGTTTTGAGCTGAGACATTTCTCATTGCCTGTGTTACATCTCGATTTGCTATCGCCCAACCGATTCTAAAGCCGGTCATGGCGTATGCTTTCGAGATACCATTTATAACGATTATTTTTGAATTGTCAACGCTTTTATCTGTAAATTTATAAACAGAGACAGGTTTATGGAATCCAAAGTACAATTGATGATATATATCATCCATTATGAGGTAGATTCCTTTGCTTTCACAAAACTCTACGAGCTGACCTATCAAATCGTCTGAGTAAATGCACCCTGATGGATTGTTAGGTGAATTGACCATGATTGCTTTTGTGTAAGAACTTACCGATTTTATAATATCTTCAATTCGTGGTTCAAAACGACCGTCTTCAGGAGTAACAATGACTGGAATTCCATGCACCATCTTTACAATTTCTGTATAACTTACCCAATATGGAGCCAAAATAATTACTTCATCTTGTGGGTCGATTATCGACATCATCAAATTAAAAATTGCTTGTTTGGCACCACCTGATGAGACCAATATATTTTCGGGCATAATTGTTTTATCGTAATGCTCTTCAGTGTATCGACAAATAGCTTTGAGTAATGGAGGGATTCCTTCGGTGGCAGTGTAATGGATATTGGCAGTTTTTAACGTTGCAGTACAATGGAGAATCGCATCCAAAGGAGTTTTGCTTTTTGGTTCACCTGAACCAAGATGAATCACTGGTTCACCACGATCTTTTAATATACGAGCTTTTTCGTTAAAGACGAGTGTCGGGGATTCTTTTATTTCACGTGCTAATTGAGAGATACTCATCAGTTATCCTTTCATCAAAACAGCAATCGCTGTAACGTCAACAATGTCATTCACAGAGCAACCACGAGATAAATCATTAGCAGGTTTTGAGAGTCCCTGAATAATTGGTCCTGTTGCTGTGGCGTTGGCAAGTCTTTGAGTTAATTTGTAACCGATATTTCCCGCATCTAAATCAGGAAATATCAAAATATTGGCATCACCTGCAAGCAAAGAATCAGGTGCTTTTGATTGTGCTACTTCTGGAACAATTGCAGCATCAAGCTGGAACTCTCCATCAGCAATAATATCTGGATATTCTTTTTTAAACATTTCGACTGCTTTGACTACTTTGTCGACATCAGGATGAGAGGCAGAACCTTTGGTTGAAAATGACAAGAAGGCAATCTTTGGTTCCATGCCAAGTAAATTTTTCATCGTATCTGCTGTAGAAGCAGCAATCGAGACAAGTTGTTCAGCAGTTGGGTTTGGCATGACCGCACCATCAGCATAGAGAAAAACCTTATCATGCTCATCACGATATTTCGGAAGAGTCATCATGAAACAACTTGAGACAGTATTTATTCCTTCTTTGAGTCCCAAGACAGAAATAGCAGCCCGCATCACATTACCTGTAGTGTTCAAAGCTCCCGCAACCGAGGCATCTGCTTTATCATGACGAACTAACATCGCACCAAAAAAGAGAGGCTGGGCGATTGTCGCTTGTGCTGACTCAAGAGATAAGTTCTTATGCTTTCGGATTTCCATAAAATCTTCTATATATTGATTGAAGTCAGGTGAGTGGGTCGGGTTGATAACTTCAACTTTTGCAAGATTTAGATTATACTCTTTTGCAAGCGTCTCGATTTCTTTGGTATCACCAATGAGGGTGACATCAGCTATTTCTTCAAAAATAATTTTTTTAGCAGCTTGAATCATACGAGGTTCGGTACCTTCAGGAAGGACAACTCGCCGTTTGACTGTTTTTGCTCTATCTTTAATTTTTGTTAATATGTTCATTCGTTGCTCCAATACTATATATGAAAATTACATTACATCATGGTCATGTAAATCAGGATCACTTAAAAATGCTTCTATAAATTGATCAATATCACCATCCATGACAGCTTGAGGGTTTGACGATTGCACCAAAGTGCGATGGTCTTTTACCATATTGTATGGATGGAACACGTATGAACGAATTTGAGAACCCCATTCAATTTTCTTTTTGGACTCTTCATATTTGTTCATTTTTTTTGCTTCTTCTTCTTTATGTAATTGGTATAGACGAGATTTTAGTACCGACATAGCTGCATCTTTGTTTTTGTGTTGAGACCGCTGTGACTGGCAGGAGACTACAATATTGGTTGGAAGATGGGTAATCCGAATAGCAGAATCAGTCTTGTTTACATGTTGTCCACCAGCTCCAGAAGCTCTAAATGTATCAATACGAATTTCTTCATCTTTGATTTCAATCTCTACATTATCTTCGACAACAGGGAATATATGAATAGAGGCAAATGATGTGTGTCGTTTTCCATTTGAATCAAATGGAGATATTCGTACAAGGCGATGCACTCCCGACTCGGCTTTTAAAAATCCATAGGCAAAATCACCTTTGACTTTAAGTGCCGCTGATTTTAACCCTGCCTCATCACCAGGTTGATAGTCAACAAGTTCCGATGTAAACTCTTTGCGCTCGACCCATCGGTTGTACATCCGAAAAAGCATGTCTGCCCAATCCTGTGATTCTGTACCACCTGCTCCAGGGTGAAATGTTATTAGAGCATCACGGTAATCATCTGGTCCAGATAGTAATGACTTGAATTCGTAATCATCAACTTCTTTCATTACTTGAGCAAATGTCTCTGTTAGTTCTGTCGTTTCCTCAGACCCTTCAACTCCATCGGTCATTTCTAAAAGCTCTTCTATAGTTATAATTTCTTCGTGTAGTTTTTTGTGAGTATCGACCCATCGTTTGTGAATAGATACTTCTTTGAGAATGCCTTGAGCTTTTTGATTGTCATTCCAAAATGTTTCTTCAGTAGTGATTTTTTCAAGCTCTGCGATTTTAATCACACGGCTGGGAAGGTCAAAGATACCTCGCAAGTTTGTCGAGTTTCTCTTTGTATTCAGGTAAATTATTTTTTAATTCAGTAAGTGTCATTATAAAAACTTTCCTTTTTAGAAAGCAAAATATATGTTTTTAAACGCAACAGGTCAATTGTTTAACTGGACAATATATGTGATATTTTTCACAAAAATCAAGGTGAATTTTTATCAATCTTCAGGTTGACATTCGGCTGGAAGTCCGTATTATTTTCTTTATGAAAAATGAAATTATTGTTGTTGGTTCATATCAAGTGAACTGCTCGCTCTATTTTGATAAATCAACAAATGAAGGGGTCATAATTGACCCAGGGGCTGACCCAGAAATGATTATCGAACGAGTCGATTCTCTCGGGTTTAAACCAAAAGCTGTCCTGCTGACCCACGGGCATTCTGATCATATTGGAGGAGTTCGGACTATTTTAGATACTTACCAAGTTCCGCTTTATGCGGGTGAGTTTGAAAAAGAACTACTTGCAAGTTCTACCGCAAATTTATCTGCTTATTTAGGTTTAGATATTACCACACCTCCTGCTGATTTTTGGCTCAAAGATGAAGAAGTCATCACCATTGGCACGATACAACTCAGAGTCTTTCACACCCCAGGACATTCTCCAGGGGGGCTTTGCTTTTTAGATGAATCCGAGAATCTGCTTTTTTGTGGAGACACCCTTTTTTATGGCTCAATCGGTCGAACTGATTTCCCCGGTTGTTCCCACGAAGTCTTAATCGATTCTATTAACAGAAAACTTTTACCATTGCCCGATTCTATTATTTGTATTCCAGGGCATGGACCAACAACAACAATAGGTGGGGAAAGAGCGAATAATCCGTATCTCCAAGGAGGAAATTTTGTCTGATATCTTTGATGAGTTAGAACAAATACATTTTGAAGGTGCCATGGATTATCATGTGCATTGTGATTATTCAATAGATGCCAAAGGGACAGTCGATGAGTACTGCGAGGCAGCCTTGGCTCGAAATGTTGCCGAGATCTGCTTTACGACACATTATGATTGTAACCCGATTGGTGATTGTCAAGGGAACTTGATTTCTGTCAATGGTGAGCATAAACCGACATCAATAGAAAATTTGAAACCGTATGTCGATGATGTCCGCAGAGTAGCCGAAAAATATTATACCAGAGGACTCTCTGTGAAATTAGGATTAGAATTCAGTTGGTTTGATAATTGCCAAGAGACTGCTAAAGAAGTCAAAGATGCATACGATTTTGATTATTTTCTGTGCGGAGTGCATGAGATAGAAAATATCTGTTTCTGTTGTAAAGATACATTTACAAAATGTTTTGAACGGTATTCACTTGATGAAATGGTCGCAAAGTATTTCGATGCCGTTATTACCGCATCTGATTCTAAACTATTTGATACAATTGCACATTTAGAATATTATGTGAAGTACGCACAAAAATTTTATGATGACAAGTTAGACAAAGTGTACGAGCCATACTTACCCGCTCTTTTTGAATCTCTCAAAAAATCCAACACGACCCTTGAAATTAATACTGCAGGGTATAGGCATGGAGTGAGACAGTATTATCCGAATGTGAAAATTATTAATCTTGCCAAAAAAGCTGGTGTTCCTGTTATCTACTTAGGTTCCGATGCCCACCGTCCTGAAGATGTCGGATTTGAATTCGAAATCGCTGCCTCATTTGTACCAGATAGGATTACAGGTACAGAAGAGTAATTTTCTGTAAGTTGTATAATTTGAAAAATCTTTACGTTTAAATTTCTAAAAAATAAATAATGCATTTTAAATTATCTCTTGTATAAGCATTATGAAATCGTAAGATAGAATAAAGTAAGAAGGAATAATATATGTTTGATTTTTCACCAGAAACAATTCAACGTGCGATCGTAGCTACTCCAGTATTTCTATTGGCTATTACCGTACATGAATTTGCTCACGCTCGAACAGCTTTAGGGTATGGCGACTCTACCGCACACGACTTAGGACGAACATCGCTAAATCCGATGGTGCATCTGGACTTGATGGGAACCCTTATGTTCTTTTTATCTGGATTTAGATTCGGGTGGGCGAAGCCAGTTCCAGTGAATCCATTTAATCTACGTAATCCACGAATTGCAGATATTTGGATTTCCGCCGCTGGACCACTTTCTAATTTTGGCTTGGCAACAATTGCTGCGATTATTATTCATGTAGTTAATTTTATTGGAACACCAATCCCAGAAGTATTTGGTCGTTTTTTGTTTATGTCTGTTCAAATCAATATCTGGCTCGGTCTTTTTAATTTAATTCCGTTGTTTCCGTTAGATGGTTCTCATATTGTTCGAAATCTTATTCCACAGAAACATGCCAATACTATGGAACAAATTGAGAGATACTCTCCGTATATCTTATTGTTAGGTCTGTTTACTGGTATATTTGGAATGGTTATATCACCGTTTGTGAGAGCTTTCTATTTTGTCTTAGGATTTTAGAATGAAGATGAAGTTCTTAGCTTTTATTCTTTTGATTATTATCTTTCTTGTTGGGTGTGGTACAACTACAAACAAAGATTTAATTAACCAAGAAAACTATAAAAGAAGTGCTAAGAAAGTCAAAGGCAATAAAGTTACCTCCGAGGCGTTTCTCTTTGATGCTAAGCTTCGGCAACATGGCAAGCCGACATCAGTACGTCTTTCATTTTTTCAGACAGATTCCGTCATCGCAATTGCTGGTAAAGGTTATCTTGGAAAAGGTGCTTTAAAGGGTTGGATGACTGACGATTCAATTCTTGTCATATTCCCAACAATGGATGAATATCTGTATGAGTCTATTGATAATCTATTTTCATCGTTTAACTGTTCTGGCGATATTCCTAAATTTCAATTGATGTCTCTGTTTTCAACTTTGCCAGATCAGTTTTTAAATGCCAATGATGCACATGTTGAAATAATAAACTCTGACCCAAAACGTCCAAAATATCTGTTGAAATTTCCCTACTGTACTTGGCAAATAGAAATCAGTTATGACCTTAGGAAAAATGGGTATCGAGTTAAAAAGTTTCTTTTTGACGATGGTGAGGGGACAACATTAAGTGGTAATAGGCGAGAGTACAAAAAGAGTTCTAAAATACCACTCAAACGTTTTCAGGTCGAAATCACTCCCACGATGAGCCGTATAATCCCTTAATTTCCTTTATGTTAAGTCAGTTGACATCCTAATCCAATTATACCATATTACCACGATATATCTAATTTTGAGGAATAAATGAATTTATATAGTCGTACATTTTTAGTTTTAAAACCGTTTTGGAAACAGCTCGTTGTAGCATCTGGCTCGGCTGCTATGCATGCTCTTTTTTCGGGGTTGCTCGTCTGGATGTTTGGACCTCTTTTAATGACCTTATTTCAAATGGAATCTGTTCCAGGGGTAACTGATGTTATTCCGCAATCAGTAATAGAGTCATCAGTTCAAGTGCAAGATACTGGTTTTTTTACTGCTGTTTCAGATTTTGCTCTTGAAATAAAAGAAGACTTAAAAGAAACTATAAATAGTTTTGTCTATGCTGAAACAAGAAAAGAAACACTCTATAATTTTTGCTGGTTTATCTTCTTAATTGTTATTGCCAAAAATTTCTTTTTGTATATACAGGGATTCTTTATGGCATTTGTTCAGCAGTCGGTGATTCGTTCATTTAGAAATCAACTGTTTGAAAAATACCAACGTCTCTCACTTGATTATTTTCATAGCAAGCGAACGGGTTCGGTGATTTCTCGGGTCACTAATGATGTCATGGTCTTAAACGAAGCGGTCGATATCGGATTTAACAGGTTAGTAACCGACTCTATCTTAGTAGTGACGTTCTTTTCATTTCTGATTATACTCTCATGGAAACTTACTCTTCTAGCTATGATTATTCTTCCCGTTGTCTTTGGTTTTATTTGGTTTATCGGGAAAAAGCTTCGGAAATACTCTGAGCGTTCCCAACAAAAAATGTCCGACGTAAACTCAGTTCTTGAAGAAGCAGTCAACAATGTTCGTATCGTAAAAGCGTTTTCAATGGAACAGTTTGAAATTAAAAAATTCTTCGCAGCTACCTACGACTATTTTAGATCACTCCTTCGCATGACTCGAATCAGGCATCTCGCTTCGCCAATAAATGATACCTTGGCTACTTTGGCAGGTGTTATAATCTTGCTCTATGCAGGGAACGATATTATTGACTCAAAAGGTGATTTGGATGCGGGCGATTTTATGACCTATCTACTTGCCATGATACAGCTCATCAAGCCTGTTAAATCACTTACTCAGATTCATATAAAAATCCAAGAGGGGATGGCTGCCTCAGAACGTGTCTTTGAAGTTATTGATACCGAAGAAAAAATTGTAGACACGCCACAGTCAAAAATTATCGAAAAATTTAACAATGTAATCTCTTATGAAAATATCTCTTTTCGATATATCGACGATGAACCTGTCATTGAAAATGTTTCATTTGATGTCAAACAAGGTGAAGTTGTCGCATTTGTCGGTCCATCTGGCGGAGGTAAGTCAACTTTGCTTGATTTGATGCCTCGTTTTTATGACCCACTTGCTGGGAAGATTTCAATTGACGGAGTTGATATAAAAGAAATCAAACTCTCATCGCTTCGTTCTCTAATGGGAATTGTCACACAGGAAATTTACTTATTCAATGATTCGATTTTTAATAACATAGCCTATGGCATGGAAAACGCTTCGCTCGATGATGTAATCGAAGCGGCGAAGATGGCGAATGCTCATCAGTTCATTGACAAATTTAAAAATAAGTATGACACCCAAGTCGGTAATCGAGGTGTGAAACTTTCTGGCGGACAGAGACAACGTCTGGCAATTGCACGAGCATTACTGAAAAATCCACAAATTCTTATTTTTGACGAAGCGACCTCGGCACTTGATACTGAATCTGAAATGCTTGTACAGGAAGCGATTGATAGGCTGATGAAAAATAGAACCTCAATGGTGATTGCCCATAGATTATCAACGATTAAAAATGCCAATCGGATATTAGTCATTGATAATGGACAGATTGTCGAACACGGAAAACATGATGAGTTATTGAATCAAAAAGGCTTATACCATCGTCTGCACTCAATGCAATTTCGGGAGGATGCATGAATATTGCCTTTCTGAATTCGATTGAAACAGAAATATATGGTGGCATGGAAGAGTGGATACGTTTGGCTGCCGTTGGGCTTGCAGGTCGCAATCACAAAGTTACTCTCATCGGTCGCAAAGATTCTTATTTTTTGAGTAGGGCAGGGGAACCCCACAAAGAATTACAGTTGTTACCTCTTGATATATCAGGTGATTTTAACCCGTCGACTATTACAACGATTAAAAACTATTTGGTTGAGCATAAAATCGATATTCTTACTGTGAATTTTAACAAAGATATCCGTCTTGGTGGATTAGCAGCGCGCCTGCAAGGCAGTACAAAAATTGTCTGGTCGGTTGGACTGAATATTACCAAAGACGCCTTTATTCACAAATTTTTGACACCAAAATTGATTGATAAAGTTATCACACCGTCGCAATCTCTCAAAGATGAAATCACAGCATTAGGCTATATTGAAAAAGAAATTACCGAAGTTATCCCAATTTCTATTGACGATTTAGATTCGTCTCTTACTAATAAAAAAAACGCACATAGGAGTTTGACTCAGAAATATAAATTACCCAGCGATGTAATCATCTCGGTTACTTCGGGGCGTTTTGTCGAACAGAAAGCACATGAGTATCTTATAGATGCCGCTCCTGAAATTGTTAAAGAATTTCCGAACATCCGTTTTCTTTTCTTGGGTGATGGACCCAGACAAGAATTCTTACAACAGATGATAGCAAAACATAATCTATCAGATAACTTTATCTTTTGCGGGATGCTTGATAATATCTACAACGAATTACTTGGTGCTGATTTGATGATACACCCATCAAGAGTCGAGCCGTTTGGTATCGCAATTTTAGAGGGGATGAGAGCATCGCTTCCGATTGTTGCATCTCGAGTTGGAGGAATCCCTGAAGTCGTACAAGATGGCTACAATGCAATATTAGTAGAAACATGCAATTCCGAAGCCTTGTCAAAAGCTGTCATCGCATTGCTTAATGATAAAGAGCAGTTTAAATCGTTTGCGTCAAATAGCCGAAAACGGTTTGAAACACATTTTCAAATGCACACTATGATTGACAAAATCGAATCATGCTACCATTCCGTCGTTCAAGAATCATCGCAGGAGAATATCTGATGGAAGCCTTGAAACCATTAGAACACAAATTCAAAGCGTTTGTCTTTTCTCTGTTCAAACTGTTTTTTACGATAGGACAAAAAGAATTTAAACCGATTGATGGTAATAAAATTTCTAAAGTGCTTTTTCTCCGCCCTGAAAAATTAGGCGACATGGTCATTTCTTTTCCTGTCTTTGATGGGTTAAAACGACATTTTCCACATATTGAAATTTCGATTCTTGGTTCACTGCGCAACAAAGCAATTATTAAAAATGACAGACGTTTTGCCAAAATTTATATGTATCTCAAAAATCCTATCAAAGATTTTAAAACTCTTAAAGCGATGCGAAAAGCTAAGTACGATTGTGTCGTTGATATGATTGGTGATGACTCAGTGACGGCGTTATTTCTTTCACAACTATCTGCTCCAGGTAAACCACGAATAGGCATCGGCAAGAACAAACATAAAATATACTATGACTATAATTATCTTTATAGGACAGACAACACTAATCACATAATAGAGAATACACTGAAAATTTTAGATGCTTTCGGAATTGATTCCACAAAAGAATCAGGTTACGCTGAGCCGTATATCTCAGAAGAAGAAATAGTCTTTGCCAACAAAACAATAGATGCTCTCAAAGAATCACCACGCACAAAAATTATCGGCTACAATCTTTCTGCTGGAGCTCCAACACGAATTTGGGCGATCGAAAAATCTATCGCACTCTGTAAAAAAATAATCGCTTCCAATCAAGAATATAAAATCCTCTTGTTTACAACACCCGATGAACGTGACCGTGCCAAACCTCTATTGGATTCTATCGACTCTCGCATTTCACTCATCCCAGACAATATGAGCCTCACAGCAGTCTCGGCACTTATTGCCAAACTTGATTTGATGATTACCCCTGACACATCACTTGTCCATATTGCACGAGCTTTTGATGTACCTGTAGTTGGATTATATAGCAAATTTATGAAGAACTTTTTACTTTGGCGACCATACGACCAAGAAATTGGTGCGGTTGTCTCAGCAAATGATGGTAATATTTTCGATATTACAGTTGAACAAGTCTTTGATACTTTTGAAAAATTAGTTGAATCTGAATCGGTGATAAAATGAGAAAAATCTCAGTTGTAATTATTTCTAAAAATGAAGAGAAAAATATACGCCGTTGTCTTGAGTCGGTCAAATGGGCTGATGAAATCGTGTTGATAGATTCACAATCAGATGATAAGACGCTTGAAATTGCTACCGAATATAATGCCAGAATTTATTCACCCGTTTGGCGTGGGTATGGTCCTGCCAAGCAAGAGGGTGTCAAGCAGACTTCACATGAATGGATATTCTCAATAGATGCCGATGAGGAAGTCTCTGCTGATCTTGAAAGTGAAATAAAGAATACGCTTTCTGAAAACGACCTGGCCGATGGTTACCTCATACCTCGGAAAACAAATTTTATGGGAAGATGGATAAATTATTCAAATTGGTACCCTGACCATATTCTCAGATTATTTAATAAAACAAAGGGCGGATTTAATAGTAATATAGTCCATGAAGCGGTCGAAATTGCTGGTGATAAAAGATACCTTAAAAACGATTTATTGCATTATAGCTATCCAACATTAGATGAATATTTTCGTAAATTTAATATATACACTCGCATGGGAGCAGATGATTTATTCGCTCGCGGGAAATCTTCGGGCTTTTTTGGTATATGCATAAAACCAATAGCAGCATTTATAAAGCACTATATCTTGAAAAAAGGCTTTTTAGACGGAGTTGAAGGTTTTTTAATTTCTTTTCTTTCTGCTGTTGCGGTTATGGTTAAATATGCTAAATTACGCGAATTAATTAAGAAGAAAGACAAACGATAAATGAACAAACCGATTCAAATAAATGATGGTGATAAAGTTTTAATTAGCAGGACTGACAAACTTGGTGATTTAGTTTTGGCACTTCCATTTGTAGAAACATTTAAAAAACGATATCCAAATTGCAAAGTAGATGTAATGGCGTCGCTTTATGCCTCTCCGATTTTAGAACATAATGATGCTATCAATAAAATCTTACGTGTGCAAAATGACCAATTACATTCTAATAATCTCTATCGAAAAGATTTATTACAAAAAATTAAAAAAGAAAAATACGACATTGTAATCGTCCTGTACCCAGAGAGACAAATCTCTCGCTTATATTATAAAGCTGAAATCCCTATTAGAATTGGTACTGCTGGACGGTTTCACTCTATCTTTTTTAATACTCGTCTGCTACATAGCCGCAAGAAAAATATCAAACATGAATCAGCCTATAACTTAGATTTTATGTCATTTTTTAAAGATGGAGAGACGGTGGTTGACCCAAAAGTATATCTTACCGAAAAAGATATTTTAAGTGCCGAGAAAACACTCAAGGTCGCTGGAGTTGAAAGAGATTTTATCGTTTTACATCCTGGTTCGGGTGGCTCTGCTGAAGCGTGGTCATCGGAACGATTTTTACAGCTATACAAAAAACTCGAGAGCCAAGGCGTTGTAGTGGTTGTCTCAGGTTCCAAAGATGAGGGGAAGATGTTTGATAATCTTTCCAATAAGATTGGATTTGCAGATATGAACCAGATAACTGGAAGTACCGATCTACGTACCTTGTCGGCAGTGCTTTCGCTTGCCAAAGTTGTTGTCGCAAATTCAACTGGACCACTTCATCTGGCGGTTGCTGTTGGTACGAAAACTGTTGGGCTTTATCCAAGTAAGAAATCGATGTCTCCTACAAGATGGGGACCGCTTGGGACTGGCAATGTTGTCGTGCAACCTGATGTCAGTTGTAACTGTCCTGATGGTAAATGTGCGTGTATGGAAAAAATTGAACCTGGCGATGTCGCCACTAAAGTATTGAAAGTTATTTCGAGTTAAAGTTATATGAATCTTGCTGAATTTATCATAAGAATTGAAGCATTTAATGCCAATGTGAATATCCCGCTTATTCGGAAAGCATATGAATTTTCCAATGAGTCCCATCAGGGACAGATGCGTAAGTCTGGAGAGCCGTATGTTGAGCATTGTCTCGAAGTCGCATTCATCTTAGCCGAGCAACACATGGACTCTACAACGATTGCTGCTGGACTTGTGCATGATGTTGTCGAGGATACCGATATCACCATTGAAAATTTACGAGTCGAATTTGGTGATGAAATCGCTGAACTTGTTGATGGCGTCACAAAGATTGGTGCAATGAAATATGGCTCACGTGAAGAACAGCAAGTCGAGTATTTTCGTAAAATGCTTTTGTCTATGGCAAAGGATATCAGGGTAATCCTGATGAAGCTCGCTGACAGGCTTCACAATATGCGAACTTTAGAACATCTTCCTCCAGAAAAGCAAAAACGAATAGCTCAGGAAACTCGAGATATTTATTGTCCACTGGCACATCGGTTTGGTATCAATAAGGTTAAAGTAGAGCTTGAAGACTTATCCTTAAAGTATTTAGAGTCTGATGTTTATATTGATATAATGAATAGGGTCGATGAGCGTAAAGAAGAACGCGAAGAGTATATCGCTGAGTTTGTTTCACCTGTAAAAGAGGCTCTTGAATCTGATAAAATAACCGCTGAAGTTTACGGGCGGGCAAAACACTTTGATTCTATTTATCGAAAAATCCGTATTCGCAAAGTTCCCTATGAAGAAATTTATGACCTCTTTGCCATTCGAGTGATAGTCAATACAGAGCGTGATTGTTATCATGCAATGGGGATTTTGCATTCACTTTGGAAGCCTGTACCAGATCGGTTTCATGATTATATCGCAAATCCAAAACCAAATGGATACTGTTCGCTTCATACCACAGTTTTTGGACCTCAGAACAAAATGATTGAAATTCAGATTCGAACTCACCAAATGCACTACGTTGCCGAAAATGGTATCGCTGCTCACTGGCTCTACAAAGAGGGCAAACAGCAGATGAGTAAATCTGATCGTCAGATGATTTGGTTGCGTGATGTTTTAGAATGGCAGAAAGAGATGACCAATCCATCTGACTTTATGGAATATCTCAAAATCGATTTGTTTTCAGAAGATATATTTATCTTTACACCAAACCAAAAATTGATTCATCTACCATTAGGTTCGACACCACTCGACTTTGCTTTTCAAATTCATACAGATGTAGGGCTACATTGTGCTGGTTCAAAAATCAATGGGAGACTGCAGCCTCTTTCGACAAAACTAAAGTCTGGTGATGTTGTCGATATTATCACTAACCCAAATCGTACTCCATCACATGACTGGCTGAAACTTGTTAAAACATCTTCGGCACGAACACGTATTAGAAAATGGCTTAAACAGGCAGGCTTTGAACAGTCGGTTACGCTCGGAAAAGAAATAGTCGCAAGAAAACTCAAAGAACTTCGTTTAAAACTTCCATCTGATGATATTTTACAGGGGTATGCCGAACAACTCGACAAAAAGACACTCGAAGATTTATATGCTGCAATTGGCAATGGTTCAAAATCATCACGACCTCTCATAGAACTCATTCTTCCTGATAAAAAGGCTCCTGAGATTGGATTTGTCGATAAAGTCATCGACCGAATCCGGGGTTCAAAAGGAATCAAAGTGCATGGTATGGACAACATGATGTTTCGATTTGCGGGATGTTGTCAGCCTGTACCTGGAGAAGAAATCGTCGGATTTATCAGCAGGGGAAGAGGTGTCACTATTCATCGGTTTGACTGTACATCTGCCAACCATCTCTATGCTGAAAACCCTGAACGGAAAATTGATGTCACTTGGGATACTGCCAAAGGACAGTCATTTATTGTTCAGCTCAAAATTATTGTCGAAGATAGAAAAAATATGCTTAGGGATATTACTCAGGCAATTGCTGATGCCGACACCAATGTAAGGGCTGCTGAAATGAAAGCTCAAGACACAACCGCAGTTGGTAAATTTGTCGTTGAGGTTTCATCGCTCTCTCATCTGAATCGTATCTTAGACAAAGTGAAAAAAATCAAAGGCGTCATATCCGTGCATCGTGAAGATGGTATGGAATCAAGTTCAGACTAATTTAAAAAGTAACTGATAATTCAATCTCTTTGTCGCCTCGCTTGACAATAGCGGTCACTGTGTCACCTTTTTTGAATTTACTCAAAGCATTCATATAATCATAAATATCATTAATGACAACTTCACCAAGTTTCTTGATAATATCACCCTTCAACATACCTGCTTTTTCTGCTGGTTTGTCTGCCATGACACCATCAATTCTGAAGCCTTGTACTTCGGTAACATGGTCAGGGATGACACCCAAAGTAACCGAGTATTTTTTTCGACGTTTTCCATCATGAGAACTTTTTGGTTTTGTGAATGTCAATGGTTTTTCAAGTGTGTCAAAATAGGAAATAAGTGTGTTCATAAATCTTGTCACTTTGACAATGCCATCGGCATCAATCATTTCAATATCATCTGATGGTTTATGGTAATCTTTATGAGCTCCCGTGAAAATATGAAGGGCTGGAATTTCTTCGGTTGTGAATGCAGTATGGTCGGAAGCGGCATAACCAGCATTACTGAGAGTTAGTTTGACGTCCTGATAGTTCAACGAATCAAAAAAGTTTGTGAACTCGTTTGTGGTGCCAACACCCATAATTGCCAGCCCTTTATCTTGCTCTTTGAGCCTACCAATCATATCCATGTTAAGCATCATGCGAACTTTTGATGAGTCAATTGTCATGTTTTTGGCAAAGTTAGAAGCTCCTAAAAGCCCTGCTTCTTCACCTGAAAATGCAATAAACAGCATTGAGTAATGTGGCTTTTCTTTTGCCTGAGCATAGTAATGAGCTAACTCAATAAGGGCTGCAACCCCCGATGCGTTATCGTCGGCACCATTATGAATCGCAGGTTCACCTTTGTAGCTTGATGCATAGGTGTCGCCCCATCCGAGATGGTCATAGTGAGCTCCGATAATGACGGTCGTGTCGGTCTCACCCTCTACGATTCCAATTACATTTTGAGACGTATCACGAACATAATCTAATTCGATATAAAACGTCATATCGTAAGTATCAGATACTTGATTTATCTTTTCCATGCCACTTTTTTTGAAAAAGAAGATTGGGATTTCTTTTGAAAGTATTTTTATAACTCTCTGATCTACTAATGTATCGTCGTGTCCTTCAGGAGTATAAAAAATAATACTACTTACTTTATGTGCAATTGCAGTGTTAATTTTATCAATTAGTAACTCATGTTTACTAAAATCAACATGAGGATAATCTTTTTTGTCAGGAGCAAATCTTTTTATAGAAACAATTTTCCCCTTTACATCTTTGTTCGCATAATCATTATACACACCTGAATCATCAGAAATTTTAATACCAAAATTAACATCTATTATGTTAAGTGAAGTCCGTTGTATTTGTGTGCCAAGATCATCATAAGCAGTTGGCATATATTGAAGATTGTTGAATGATACTTTTAATGGGATATAATCTTCATGCAAAACTAATGATGTTCCATTAATATTAAAGGAGTTATTTTCAGGCGTTATCTTTATCTCTTTCAAAAAATCATAGTATTGAAAATAGTTATCTGTCCCAATTGCTGATAGCCCCGCTGCTTTAAACTGAGCCCGAATATACTCAGCAGCTTTCAGCTCACCTGGCTCGCCGATCTGACGACCTTCAAGTGAGTCATGAGCCAACACCTCAATATGCTTCATGATTGATTCAGGTGTGATATGGTACTGTGATTCAATCGCTTGAATTGATGCGGTGAGAGATATAACAAATGTAATAAGCAGGAGTTTTTTCATCGTATCGGCTTTCTTCAGTTTTTATTTTTATTAAATATATGAGAAATAAATCGACTTGTCACCAGTTATTTAATTTGAACTATTCAAAGAAATGTCATACATTACCAAAAGAAACTTGATTGGTAACTAAATGGAGATTAGAGAATGTCAGAAAAAAAATGCCCCTCATGCAATGTTATGGTGGAAGCAAAAAGTAAATTCTGCCCCGAATGTGGGACAGCAATGTCTCAACAAATAAAACAAAAAGCTAAACCGACCAAAAATACTTCAACTCGTGATACTTTGATTCTTGTTGCCGTTTTAGTAATTGCTACAGCAGGTTATTTTGTGATAAATCAACCAGAAGCACCACCTCAACCACCTCAACAACAAGTTATGGACGGCTCCCATCAGGATGTTGAGGGGATGACCTCGGCTCTTTCTAATATGCCAACAGACTATAACACTCTTGTCCAACTCGGTAATCAAACAATGGATCAGGGTAATTTTCCAATGGCAGCAGAAGCGTATAAACGGGCATTAAATATCAAAGAAGATTCTCCAAATGTTCGTACTGACTACGGAGCCTGTTTACATGGTATGGGATTACCACAACGAGCTATTGAAGAGTTTATGACTGTGACACAAAAATACCCGAAACACACTATTGCTAATTTTAATTTAGGTATCGTATACTATTCAGTAAATCAACTTGATTCGGCAAAAACATATTTTGACCGCTTTCTCTCATTTGAAACAACTGGACAAACAGCCGATGCTGCCCGTAACTATTTAGCGGAGATTAAGAAAAAATAATTACTCTACTTCAAAATATAGCCGAGTCAACATATCAGCTGATATATGACTCGGCGTTTTTATTACTGATCGGGCTTTTACTTGCTGGAGTCATACATCTATTTCTCAATGAAAAAATCTACCAAAAATTTCTCAGTGGATCAAAAAACAGCGTCGTCCTCAAAGCAGCCCTCTTGGGAATACCGCTTCCACTTTGTTCCTGTTCAGTTCTGCCCGTTGCTCACCAGTTACGCAAGTCAGGGCTTAACAAAGGTGCTACTGCATCATTTCTAATCTCTACTCCTGAGACAGGTGTTGATTCAATCTTGTTGACCTATTCGCTTACAGACCCTGTTCTGACTGTCGCCCGCCCTGTTGCTGCATTTTTGACCGCAATGACCGCTGGTGTATTAATTAATCAATTTGACAATGATGAGGCTGTCATTGTTGAAGAAGAAGAGAACAGTTGTGGGGCATGTTGCTCAACAACTGACAATAAGTCGAACTCAGTTTTTTCTAAAATTATCGATGTCTGTATGTATGCTACTCAGACAATTTTAAAAGATTTAGCACCATATCTTTTGATTGGTTACCTCTTGGCAGGGCTAATTACGATTGTCATCGGCGACTCATTTGAAAGCATCCCAGAAATCCTTCGTTCGGGATGGGGAGCATATTTGGGAGCAGTCTTAGTTGGCTTACCTCTGTATATTTGTGCAACTTCATCAACACCACTTGCTGCCGCATTGTTAGCTGTGGGGTTTTCTCCTGGTGCTATCTTAGTTTTCTTGCTTGTCGGTCCCGCTACCAATATAGCATCGTTAACAGTAATTTTAAAACTCCTCATGAAAAAAGCACTCATCATTTATCTGTCTACGTTAATAATTATCTCAATTATATGTGGGATAGCAGTTGATTTTATTTACGATTCTTTTGAATTATCCACCTTATATACGATTGGACGTCATCATGATGTCTATAACTTGATTTCCCATATATCAGCAATCTTTTTGATTGTCTTTGTGCTTTACTATTCATTACTGATATTAAAGAATCGTATCGCTAAATTTTAACTTGTCAGAACCATTTCTAATGAGTTTTTTATAGATATGCATACGCTCATTGGAAACAGATATATACAAAACCTACTTGATTTTATTTTCCCTCAACTTTGTTTAGGTTGTTCGGAGTACTGTAATAATATATCTCAAATATGCCAAGCATGTGAAAAAAAAGTACTCCAGCTTACTCTACCATACTGCTTGCATTGCATGAGTCAGATGGACAAGAATATTACCTGCCAAAAATGCAAAAAAAATACAATAGCTCTTTATTCGTATGCTAATTATGAAGACCCTATTCGAGAGATTATTATTCAGTTTAAATTTAAAGGAATCATAGCACCTGCGAAGATTTTTGCCAAACGTATCTATCAAGAATACAGCAAATTAATAAAACAACATAAGGCAGATTTTCTCGTACCGATTCCTCTTTATAAATATAGGGAAAATAGCAGAGGATACAATCAAGCATCTATACTTGCACATGAATTATCAAAACTTTCTGATATTGTTGTGCATGATGATTTAATCTTTCGTATTAAAAAACGAAAACCACAATCAAAACTACCAATTATTGAACGAAAAAAAAATATTGAGTCTGTCTTTCAAATCAATACGAATGCCGATGAAAAGACTCATTGTATATTAGTTGACGATGTAGTCACGACGGGCAACACCGTCTTAGAAGCAACCAAAGAATTAGAACAATCAGGATATAAGGTCGTGGCAGTTATTTCGATTGCCCATGCTTTCTAATGGCTGAAGATAGAAGACTCATAGATGAATATCTTATGCACCTCAAACTCGAAAGAGGTCTCTCAGACAATTCTATATCCTCATACAAAAATGACATAAACGAATTTTTACAATTGAATCTGAAATCATCACTTTTTAAAATTAATCGGAAACATCTGACCGATTTTATAGATACTCTTTCCAAGTCCGAAAGAAAACCAGCAACAATTGCCCGAAAAATTTCATCTCTCAAACAATTTTACAACTTTCTTCTTGAACAGTATCCCGTGAAAATTAAAAAAAACCCATTCCTCGCAATTTCAGCTCCTAAGATATTGCGCTATCATCCAAGTTATCTTTCTCCAGATGAAATAGAAAAAATTATCAGTTCCATTGATGGTACAAAAAAAAATGGTCTTCGTGATAAAGTTATCATCGAAGTTCTCTACGGATGTGGATTACGGATTTCAGAATTAGTTCATTTGAAAGAATCGGACATAGAGTTTGAAGCTGGTTTTATCAAGGTTACTGGTAAAGGGAACAAGCAAAGATTAGTTCCTTTGGGAGATTGTGCCAAAATTTCTATCGAATCTTATATCGAATTTAAAGAGAAGCAAAAATATAAAGAAAATTCAAGTAGCTTGATAATCAATAAATTTGGAAAACAGATTTCCCGAGTCGGGTTATGGAAGATTATCAGGTCAATTTTGTCTCATGCTCAAGTAATGAAAGATGTTACCCCACATACTTTTAGGCATTCTTTTGCGACACATCTACTTGAAGGAGGAGCAGATCTAAGAATAGTGCAAGAAATGCTCGGACATGCCGATATATCTACTACACAAATTTATACGACGATAGATCGGGATTATATAATTGCAGAACACAGAAAATATCACCCTCGAGAATTGGGAGGGGCCTCAGACAACCGAAAGACCGAATAAAACTGTCTATCATTTTGCCTTAAGGCAGGAATCTATCTCGCTTGATTTTCACCTCAAACATTTTTTTATTAAAAATAAAATCCAACTACATTATTTTGATACTTTTGAAAATTTAGCCATTATTTGTCAGAGAAATGAAATCGATATTATTATCCTTGCTGGTGGAGAAGACAATCTCTTTCTCAAAGAGGTCGACATGGTTTCACTCATCAAACGAAATATGTCGATGGCCATTATTCCAATTATTTTATTTCATCCAAAGCCAGATGAGAACTTAGTCATTACCGCCTATCAAGCTGGTGCCGAAGATTTTATCTATGGCGATTGGAAAGAAAAACTGGTTGAGGTTCGCATTCGAAGAATTATAGAGCGGAGCCGTCGCGATATGTCGATAAATCCATCGACTCATCTACCCGGACCAACAATAATCGAGCATGAGCTTTCTGAGCATATTAAAAATAATACAGAGTGTGCTGTTGCCTACGCTGACTTAGATAATTTCAAAGCCTACAATGATTACTACGGTTATTATTTTGGCGATTCGATTATTCGGTTAACAGCTCGTATTATCAAAGATGTTGTCTTTGATGTGTGCCGTGAAGGATTTGTCGGGCATATTGCGGGGGATGATTATATCTTTATAGTTCCACAAGATAAATATCAATTGGTATGTACTTCTATCATAAAAACTTTTGATTCTCTTATTAGATTAAAATATGAAGATGCTGATTTGGATAGAGGTTTTATTTCGACTCAGAATCGAAAAGGGGAACCTGAAGAGTTTCCTATCTTAACTATTTCGATTGCTGTGATTTTAAATCAAAAAGGAATGTTTAACCATGTTGGTGAGATGTCAAAGATGCTTGCTGATCTTAAAAAAGCAACGAAGATGAAATCTGGTTCTAACTACATGGTTGAACGTCGGAGCAAATACTAATGTTTACTTCTTTAAGACTTCTTTCCTCAAATCAATTGCTTGTTTGAAATTAGGCTCTATGGATAGTGTTTTATCAAGATAAATCAATACAGCCTCTTTAGGGGCTTGCTGGGTATACATTCCATAACCGATCAAATGATACGCTTGATAGAAAAGTGAATCTTTTTCAATACAATTCTGTAGTTTTACAATTCCATTTGCAATCTTGTTTCGACGCATATATGAAAGCCCCCAATTGAAAAAATCAGATGCTTCCATGTTGTTCTGTTGCTCTGACACAGTATACAAAGAATCCGATTTAGTAAACATTTTATTACGAGCATAAAATGATGCCGCTCGAGAACGTGCCAATCGATATGTTTTCGACTGCTTCAATGCTTGTAGATATGTCTTCGCTGCCGCTGTTATATCTTTACGTTGGTCGTACAAGTCAGCAATGTTTGTGTAGACCATACTGATATTTTCGTTGCTGGCAGAATCATTTTTAAAATATGTCAAAGCTGATTGATACAATGTTAATGCAGAATCGAGATTGCCAGTCTTTTGTTTGAGAAGTCCATAATTGTTATAAGCTGCCGCAAAAGATTTATCAAGATTAATCGAGCGTATAAAATTAAGTTCGGCATCTTTAAATTTTGAAAGTCTATACTGCACAAATCCAAGATTATTTACAAGCGTTGCAGAGCTTGAAAATGCTCGGTCAGCTTTTTGATATGAAGCTAATGCATTTTGTAAATCACCCAACTTTTCAAACTGGATTCCTTCATTAAAAAATGTCTGGAACTCAGCCCCTTGACCACCAATCTCTTTTTGATCAAAATACTGTTGGTTGAGTAAAAAGAGTGATACGATAAAAATTCCGATGCTGAATAAATATGTTTTTGAAATAAATTGTTTTCTCTTTTCATAGAAGAACGAAATTCCTGCCGCAGCAAAAATTATGAGAACTATTACCAATGGCAGACGGTGACGTGCAGTAACCAAAAAGAGAATTATCGACGGAATATACAGAAGCAGATAAATATAAAGAGGAAGCACTTTCTTGAATTTATTTCGTGAAACATAAAATCCAACCAAAGCAAATGGAAGTAATAACCCGAATGGGAAATAGATGAATTTATTCCAAACCAACAGAGAAAAAAGTTTTGACTTCGTTCGATGATAATAAATATCGCCATTGTCAGAGTTTTCAATCCCACTAACAAGATAGACCGATTTTTTCCAGACATTGGATAGAAACGTCGTTGGATTTTCAAGAATATATGCGACAGCTTTTTTTGACCAAAATGCGGAAGCCTCTGCGTTTGTCAATTTTTTAAACGCCTGACGTTCGGCTGATTTGTGGGTAACAGTTTCAAACTCCGACCAGCTTACTGACTCATCAAGAACAACATCAGGCATAAGCATCGTCAATCCATCTGTATCTCGGTTGTTGCCTAAGTATAAATTGATTCCACCCTGTGACGAAATAAGTATAAACTCACCTGTCACAACTACGTTGCGAATTGTCACAGGGGCAATGACAAGAACTAACCCAAGACACAACGCCAACGGAAGTTTGATACGCTGGATAAGCTCTTTTGAAGTTTGTAAGCTGAGTAACATCCAAAGCATTAGAAACGGCATAACTAACAAAATATTTGGTCGGGCAATAGCCGCCAGTCCAAACACGATTCCTGTTATGAGCCAGTCTTTTATAGTTGTCGATTCAGACAGAAAGAGAACCCTATACAAACCATAGCTAAGTAAAAAGAGAAAAATTGCTGGGATTAAAAACATCGATTCATAAAATATTAACGTCCCGTAAAATGCGTATATAAAGCCTGTGATATATGATGTCGGTTTGCCAAATAGATGCTGGGTTGTTTTTATCAGAAAGAACGACGTTCCAAAAGTCAAAAACAGTTGTAATAATTTCGCCATGAAAATCGACCCAGAACTGACCCAATATAAAAAGGCTAAAAAGTATCCATACAGCGGTGCTCTAAAATATGAACTTTCACCCCAGAAAGAATTGTTAAGAATATCTGCCGCCCACAACCAATGAAACTTCTCATCAACCATCGGCAACAAAAAGTCAGGTTGGTAACTCAACTCTATCAAATACCCTATACGTACCAAAAGTGCAAGGCACGAAATCAGCAGTACAGTTTTATTGTCAGATATCCATTGTTTCATAGATTAGAATATAAGTACAATATTGATTTTTTCAAAGTTTAATGAGATAACAAAAAAACGGAGCCAATGACTCCGTTTTTAATATGAATGTGCTTAGCAGACGTCCTCGTCTGCCAATGATTTGTGTTTACTATTTCTTCTTAAAACCTCGATAGGCTAAATGTCCGAGCAGAGCAGCCAGACCAAAGAACATAGCAAGCGAGACCCACGGGCCATACGCCCCCGTCAATGTTGTTCCAGCTCTATCATAGGAATCTGAAAATTCACCATACCAACCCCAAAGTGCAATCATGAACGCCACCGCAACACCTATCAAGGCATCACCAGCGACAATTCCCGAGGCAAACAAAACCCCCTGTTCATTATTCTTTTTATACTCATCTTTCTTGGAAACTTTCTTAATCAACAATGCCACCAAGCCACCTGTCATAAGAGGTGTTGAAAGTGAAAGAGGCAAATACATGCCAATAGCAAACGGTAGTGAAGAAATCCCAAGCAGTTCAACCGCCAATGCAATCATGCCACCGACAATAATAGGAGCCCAAGGAAGGGCAGGTATGCCTTCAATATGCATCATTCCCTGAACAATCGTCGCCATAACATTTGCTTGCGGAGCTAATAGAGGTTCTCTTGGTGAACCTTCAATTTGTACAAACCCAAATGTATCATTCAAAAGGAAAATCATTGCCCCCATTGCCAAAGCAGGGAAGAGCAGTCCGATAAATTCAAGCAACTGTTGTTTCTTCGGAGTTGCACCGAGCAAGTACCCAGTTTTCAAATCCTGAGCAATATCACCCGACATACAAACAGCAATACATACAATCGTACCAACCGACATTGCCGTTATCATTCCCTCAACACCACTCACGCCAAACTTTATCAGAATCGTACTTGTCACAAGCAATGTTGCAATCGTCATTCCCGAAACAGGATTCGACGACGACCCGACGATACCAACAATACGTGCCGAGACAACCACAAAGAAAAATCCAAACATAACCGCCATTATAACACCAAGAATATCAAGGTTAGTATTTGGTAGCATCCAGATAGCGATTATAATAGCTACGACTCCAAGAAGTACCCATTTCATAGACAAATCTTGGTCAGTACGTGGAATATTTTCATTACTGTCAGATTTTTTAAATATTTGTTCAAAACCTTTTTTGAATGATGTAACAATCACTGGTAACGATTTGATAAGAGACATAAAGCCACCAACTGCAACCGCACCAACACCTAAATACTTAATATAGAAATTACGCAACTGCCCAGGATCCATATCAACAATTGGAATTGTCCCTGGGGAGATAATCGTACCAGCAGGTAATTGGTCTCCGATAAATGCAATAAGCGGAGCAACTCCTAAATATCCCAACACCGCACCAGAGAGCATCAGTGCAGCGATTCGTGGTCCTATAATATACCCGACCGCAAGCAGGGCAGGAGTGGCATCGATACCAACCGTTCCACCTTTGAAAACCCCCTTGAAATCATAGTTGACTGACTCCGACCAACCTTTGAGCATGTTCATACAAATTTTATATACAGCACCGATTCCGATACCTGCAAACACTAATTTTGCTTTGTTGCCACCTTCATCACCGGCAATGATAATTTCAGCACATGCGGTACCTTCTGGGAATTTTAGATTTTTATGTTCTTGGTCAACAAGATATTTCCGAAGTGGAATCATCAGCAGAATACCAAGTGAACCACCTAACATTGCAAGCCAAAATATCTGCATTTGTGAGACTTCATGCTTATACCCCTGAGCAACAAGAGCATCATTTGCCGACCAGATAAAAAATGCTGGAAGCGTAAAAATTATACCCGCCGCAAGTGACTCACCTGCTGAACCAATCGTCTGCACCATATTGTTTTCAAGGACAGAGACATTTTTACCGTAGAGCATCCGAAGCACCGCCATCGAGATAACTGCCGCTGGTATCGATGCCGAAACCGTCATACCAAATTTCAAACCGAGATAGGCGTTAGCACAGCCGAACAGTACTGAAATTATTGCACCGAGTATGACAGCACGCCATGTCACTTCGGGCATTATAGTTGATGCGGGTACAAATGGTTCAAACTTGTCGTTATTGTTTTCTGCCATACATTCTCCGTTGAGGATAGTTATTTTATTTTATAAAATAAACGAGTGAAATAGGGTCGCTGTCAAGTTTTTAGTTTGAATGAAAATTGTAGGGGCGTTTCGCGAAACGCCCTTATAGCTTTGTAGGTCGGTGTTCCAAGGATTCGACTTGTCGAATGCAGAACCCGACAAAGTCATAATGAGCTTATCGAAGTATGCCCCACATGTCATCCCAGTGTAGTAGGGAAGAACCCTTTAGCGGTTCTGCCAATCTACAATAGCTTTGTAGGCTGGTGTTCCAAGGATATAAGTAGGGAAGGTCTCGCTTTTGCGACCTGCCTGTTCCTCTTATAATAGAATTAAGACAAACCATCCCCGACTTGCTCGGGGAACCAGTCTTTCCTCACTCCTCTCCGTGCTTGCACGGAGACCAGCAAAGCTGTACCGACAGGGCATTGCCTTGTTTATGTTAGTCGTGGTTCCGATTCCCAAAAATATAATTGTGAGAAACCCGACAATCTGGATAATTTCTTGTTCGGTCGGTTCCTTATTCGCTTTAGCAAATTATGAACTGACAGTTGTTCATCAGTTCCAATTTTGATAAATCAAAATAAGGAACTGACGTAACAAGTAATCTCACATAAAAATATTATAAATATTTATTTCAATAGTAACATTTTTTTAGTTTCGACAAAGTTATCCGTTTTTATTCGATATAAATAAATACCAGTAGATGCTTGACTTCCATTAGAAGTTCTGCCATCCCATGTGACTTTGTAGTTGCCAACTGAATATACTTGATTGACAAGTTGATTTATTTCTTGTCCAAGCAGATTATAAATATTAATAGTTACATTCGATTTTGTTGGCAGATTAAATTCAATCGTAGTTGATGGATTAAACGGATTCGGATAGTTTTGTGACAAGTTGAAATTAGTCGGTAGATTATAAAGGTCATCTTTTTCAATGTCAGTAGAAACAAAAGAAAATTTACTGATAAAAGCATGCTCACCAATCTTATATGTACTATCAAAAGGGTTAATTACCGGAAAATCATCAGATGTTGTCCAACCAGTTATGTATATATTACCATTTACATCTATGTCAATATCTTGAGAATGGTCACTACTAGTTCCACCGAAAAAGGTGCTAAATTCAAGATTATCACCGATTTCATTAAATTTTGTAATATATATTGCTGAACTACCATTCATTGTATTATTAATAGCATTAACAACTGGAAAATCAAAAGATGTTGTCAATCCAGTTATATAAGCACAGCCTAAGTTATCTACTTCGATCGCACTTACATAATCAGCATTGCTTCCCCCTATATATGTACTATATTCTAAGCTAGTTCCGCTTGTGTTGATTTTCGTAATTACAATATTACCTCCATAATTATCTAAGTTTTCTTGATATGGATTATATACAGGGTAATTATCCGAAGCTGTAAACCCTACTATATAAGCAGAACCTGAACTATCAACACAAATGTCATAACCAATATCATAATATTCTCCTCCTAAATAAGTACAATATGCAAGACTATCTCCTGTATTACTTAACTTTGCGACAAATATATCACCAGCCCCACTTTGTGATTCTTGAAATGCATTATAAGTAGGTAAATCTTGAGAATTAGTGAATCCAACTATATATGCATTACCTGAACCATCAACGGCAATACCATTAGAATAATCAATACCACTCCCTCCTATATATGTGCTATAATTTAGGTATGAACCTGTTGGACTTAATTTGGTTACAAAAGCATCATTTTCACCACCCATAAATGTTCCAAAAAGCGGTTTATGAAGAGGAAAATCAATTGAAGATGTCCTTCCAGTTATATAAACTCCTCCAGAATCATCAGTAATAATGCACGCTCCTACATCTTGATTACTACCACCTAAGTAGGTACTATAAACCAAACTATCTCCTGTTGAATTTAATTTAGTTACAAAGGCATCTACAACACTATTTGCTGAATCACTAAGTGCATTTATAGTAGGGAAATCAGATGAAGATGTCATTCCAGTAATGTAAGTTGCTCCAAATCGATCTACATCGATTGAATAAGCATTATCGTAACCATTCCCACCAATAAATGTACTGAAAATTAAACCATTTCCTGTTGGATTCAACTTTGAAACAAAGATATCTCTGTATCCATTTTGATATGTTTCATTATAAGGGTTTACAATTGGGAAATCTGGAGAAGAAGTATATCCAGTTATATATGAAGACCCAAAATTATCTACTACAGTACTTAATCCTCTATCATTTCTACTTCCTCCCAAATACGTACTATACTCCAAGACAGGGTCGATGATTAATGGGAGAGAAGTGTTGTAATCAGCGAGTTCAAATGAAAAGGAGCTAGCTCCACTTAATTTATAACTGCCATCAATTGGTACACGTATGCTGTTTTCGATCTGATAAATGATAGGTCGTTGTTCGACAACCTCACCCCACATAGTTGTCACAACTAACTCACCGTTATCATTAACTGCGATTGATTCGGCACCTTCGTATTGAATTTTGATTTGTGAAAAGTCAGCACCTGGTTCGACGATATAATCATACTCCATATGGGTACCATTGCCATAATATTTCAAATCGATACCATCGTATATTTGTTCATACATTACAGCCGTAAAGTTGGGAACATCAGTTGCCCATTTTAATTGGTCGTTACCAATGAAGTAATTACATTTGTAATCTATCATATCTACCCCGACCATTTGTGGATTTTGATTTGCTCCCACGAAGTTGGCTTTTATCATCATCGTCTCGATTGAGTCTGGTCGGTGACCCTTCGACAAGCTCAGGGTGACGTCTTCAAATGGATCGGAATCTTCAGATCTAATTGTACGGGTGAATTGGTAGTAGGCACCATCGGATGCAAACCACATCGTCGCACCACCAGCATTGGCACGGAATTTTACCTGTTCATCCCATTGCCCATTATTTTGTGTGAATGAAAATGGCATCGAGGTAAGTGATTTTGTGACTTGAATGTTTGATAGATTATCTGTTTTATTTACTGCGTATGTTGAATTTGTAAGTAACAATACAACTAAAAAACTTTTAAGAACTTTTTTCAACTTTTCCTCCGATTTTAAAAAACATAAATCTATTATTGACATCAAAATACACAATTATTGCTTTTTGTCAATTCGTATATAAAAACATCGTAAAATAGTAATCTAACTTGTTTAATGAAATGAAGAACATTTTCTGCAATATGAAGAGGATAGAAAAATAAACGCAAATTTGACAAAACAAACCCAATTCCTTGTAACAAGTTGTGCCTGATTTGGTTATAGCGAAAAAGTGGCTTAAATTGTTTAGTCGGTTCCTTATTCGCTTTAGCGAATTGAGAACTGACTGTGTGTCAGGTGTATCACACTAATGCGTGAAAGCACCCATCAGAACCTGTAAAAACATGACCGAACCCTACAAAAGAGATTCAGGTCAGGCCTTTCCGAGACCTGACGAGCTCCCACCCTTCGAGGTGTTCAGTAAAACAGGCTTCAGACAGTGTTCGCATTATCTGCGATGCGATAAGTATTATTATTTTTTCCTTTTATAGGAACTAATCACGTTGTATATATGTATATAATTAAGACAGGGCGAGTAATTAGTAATTCATTGCGGAACACTTTACAATAGTAACAGGGAACTTGTGACAGTACAATTGTTAAATTATCAATGTTTAAATTTAAATCATTCTAATTTAATATTGCTGAAACAAGAGACATACACAAACCGTCTTAAAAAAGAGTATTAGAATATAAAAATTAAGCACCTTTCGTTTATTTACGGATTGAAGGGCTTCTGTTTTTCAACGGAATTGAAAGCACGAAGCAAGAGCGAATTAAACCTTTGAGGAGGTGAACCTTGACAAAACGTTTACAACTAACCATCATTATCGTCTGTGTTTTATTGGCACCAACATTTGTCTTTGCTGGAGCGAATAATTTTGGCTTTGCTAAAACTACAGTTTCGGCTGATAATCTTGTGGTTGTACCAATTGAAATATCTAATAATGTTGAACTGGCGGCATTAGATATTCCTCTGAGTTTCTCAGAAGGAGTAACATTAAAAGAAGTCATATTCGAAGGAACTCGGGTTGACTATTTTGATTTAAAAATTGCTAATATTGACAACGAAAACAATACCGTTGTTATTGGACTGCTTCCACAGTTCACTCAAGAAGCGAAACCAAATCTCGCTATTGGTGATGGTGTTATTGCTAAACTCGTTTTTGAAGTCAATGACGAATTTGTTACTGATATCAGAATTGAAGAAGTTATTATGACAGAGCCGTATCATGCTCTTACTTTTGTCTCTCATGGAGATGATGGAACAATTGTATCAACTTCTCCTGAATTCGGTAGCACAACTGTAGCGTTATCAAATGGAGTTGATGCCCTACCTGACGCGTTTGCATTAAATCAAAACTATCCAAACCCATTTAACCCAGCAACTCAGATTTCATTTTCATTACCAAATGCTGAAAATGTATCGCTTGCTGTCTATAATGTCTTAGGCCAAAAAGTTATGACTTTAGTTGATGGTCAAATGGAAGCTGGTAATCATATTGTTGAATTTGATGGATCAACACTTGCCAGTGGTATGTATTTTTATCGTATAGACACGGAATCATTCAGTGAAACCAAAAAAATGGTTATGCTGAAATAGGCTCCAATTTGTATATCTTCTTAAGCCTTCCTCTTCCAAAGGAAGGCTTATTTTTTGCCTTTTATTAAGTTCTGCGACGGTTTTAGAGCATATTCTGCGTAATTTCTATAATATTAACTCTGTTATAAAGTGCAGTCCTTCTAAGTTCCAATCATACAATGAGATAGGTAATTATCATGTGGTTGGCATGCGATTTGTTACTATATAGGGTATATAATCACTGGAGTCGTGTCAGATTTCTGATTTGAAAATAACTTTCTTGGCGGTTGAGTTGTTTTTAAGACTTCAGATGGTGAGGAGAGAGAAGGTCCTAACGAGATGGTTGGGATCTTTTTCGTGCATATAGATTATCGAAGTTGTATAAACTTTAAATCTTCATCTTTAGCAGGGGGGACATCATAAATCGGTTGCGATTCGTCGCTAACCAATGTGATTTTCACTGATGGGTCTTTTTTAGCCGATGTGAATCGTGCCGTAATCATCGCAGCTTTTTTGATGTTGTCATCAGAACAATCCCCAATGACCAAGCTGACAGGAGAACCAATGCCGATTGCTTCAACATGGGCATAATGTGGCTTTTTGTATGCTTCAAGCTGATCGTTTTCTCTTTCATCACGACCAACTATTACTTTTGTGTTTGGATCTAAACGATAATGCCGTCCGATTCGCAAAAGGTTTAGATCATCAAATGTTAGTCGTCCAGAATGCTTCAGTAAATCTCGTAATCTGATAGAATAACTTTCATCGGTAAGTAAACATCCCGATGCTGGGTTGGGGTAATCATCCAATCCATATTCCTTAGCAAGTTCTATCTGACGGTGTCGTCCACGACCAGAAATGCCTTCGAGCTTTTCACGGTCAATCATGCCATTGAGCTCAGCATCAGTTGGTTTAAGAAGTTTTGCTGAGAGAGGTCGAAGGAGTTTCCCTTTAAGTCCAGTGACATTTTCAACAAGGTTGAGTTTATGTTTGACCTGCGACATTGGTCGCTGCCCCATAACTTCACCTGTGATGATAAAATCAGCACCTACCATATCCATTAAGTTCTTCGCTTCTTCAAGCATCAAAATTCGACAATCGGTACATGGATTCATGTTCTTGCCATAGCCGTATTTAGGTTTTTCGATAATATCTACGAATTTTTGACCTAAATGCATCAGCTTTACATTAAAGCCGTACTTCTCAGCTGCTGGGTATGGGTTCGATCCACATGATGACCTATCGCCCAAGTCGCATCCAAAATGAGTCATAAATGTTATTGCAGTTACTTCTATATCTTGATGTAACATCAAAAGAACCGCCAAAGCGGAATCTAATCCGCCTGAGAAAAGAGCGATGCAGTGACCACGTTTTTTTTTGATTTCAGTCATATTTTTATCTCTATCTTTAATAGTCATTATAAGCAAGTTATTAAGAACTATATATAACGAAAAAAATAGAACTTGTCTTTGATTTTTTTTAAACTATTTTACTTTTTTTCTGTTGAATAGTTTATGATATTGCTATCATAGTAGTTGTAAAGTAGTAACTGAAAGAGAGGATTTACAATTTTTTCTATAATAAATAAAGGTTTGAAGCATTTTGCGTATACATCGCAAGAACTCTTTATCTTCTCGGTGAAGACATTCGCAGCGATATTCCGTCGTCCATTTTATTTTACTGAAACAAAAGAACAGATGTATCTTATTGGCATCGGATCTCTATATTTGGTGATTCTTACTGGTATCTTTGCTGGGCAAGGATTTGCCTTAGCGTTTTCAAATGAATTAGCTGATTTTGGGGCAAAAGATTATCTCGGAAGGATTATGACAATTGCGATTGTGCGTGAACTTGGACCTGTTTTGGCTGCTCTCATGATAGCTGCTCGAGTTGCATCTGGAATTACTGCAGAGATTGGTGCAATGAAGTCGTCGAATCAAATTAATGCTCTTAAGTCTTTTGGGATTGACCCAATTCAAAAACTTGCTGTACCAAGACTTATAGCTCTTATGGTCATGGTTCCTGTCTTGACAATTTTTTGTGATGCGATTGCCATTTTTGGTGGATATATTATTGCCGTCTTTTTAGCTCATGTCTCAGGTACAATGTATTTTGCGGCGGTGAAAGAACGGCTTATTTTTGGGAATTTATTTATTGGCATTATAAAGCCGATTGTCTTCTCATTTGTCATTGCCTTTATCGCATGCTATAAAGGTTTCACTGCTGAAGGTGGTACAAAAGGTGTTGGTAAAGCGACGACCGAATCAGTAGTACTTGCATCAATTGTAATTTTAGTTGTAAACTTTTTCATTACCAAATTAGCATCAACCTACCTAAAAGGTTACTTATGATTGAGATTAAAAATATCAGTTTTGCTTATGGTGAAACTCCAATTCTAAAAAATGTCTCGTTTTCTGTTGGTTCATCGGAATCCGTTGTTGTCATGGGACCATCTGGGTCGGGTAAGTCAACAATTCTGAGGCTGATTTTAGGACTTGAATGTCCTCAGACAGGTGAGATTTTAGTCGACGGGAAAAATATTTGTCATCTAAGAGAAAAAGAGAAACAGGAAATTCGAAAAAATATTGGTATGGTCTTTCAAGATGGTGCATTGTTTGATTCAATGTCTGTTTGGGAAAATGTTGGCTTTTATCTTTTGGAACATTCCAATCTTTCTATTGATGAAATTGGTAAACGTGCTGTTGAAATGCTTGGCTTTGTTGGTTTAAATGCTAAGGAAATTATGGACAAACTGCCTGAACAACTTTCTGGTGGTATGCAACGTCGGGTTGCGATTGGACGGTCACTTTTGTCAACTGCTCCGAAAGCTATGCTCTACGACGAACCAACGACAGGGCTTGATCCACAATCAACTGAAAATGTTTTAGAACTTATCTCAAAATTAAATAGAGAACGGCAGATTGCAACTATTGTGGTTACACATCAGATTACTGATGCTATCGGATTCGCAAAACGGTTTATTGTGATTATCGAAGGTGAAATCGCCTTTGATGGTAGTTTAGAAGAATTACGTGATTCTAAAGATTTAAAAGTGTTACAATTTTTAGCTCCATTTAGATTGTCGTTTAATGAAGTACTTAAAAAAGAATTTTTCAACTATACATAGGATGATATTGATATGAATATGCAAAGAACTACGAAAGTCAAATGGGGATCTCTCAAAATAGGTGTTGTGTTAATAATCGCAATCTCAATAATGTTTTGGGCTTCACTCTCTGGTGGTGGTACCTCGATTTTTGAATCTAAACAAAAATTTGTCTGTTACTTTCAAAATGTAAATGGGCTGGTTCCTGGTTCTCCGGTATGGATGTCTGGTGTTGAAGTGGGCAATGTAAAGTCGGTAAAGTTTGTAAATATCGCTCCTGATAAACAAGTTGAATTGGTTTGTCGATTGAAAAATGAAGTATGGGATCGGATGACAAAAAATGCCAGAGTGCAGCTTGGCACTATTGGTTTCTTGGGCGATAAATATGTTGAAGTAATTCCTGGTATTGATGGTGGTACTCCAATTGCCAATATGGATGTTGTGCCGACCAAAGATGCAGGTACTGCTGAAGCAGTTTTTGTTGAAGCGAAAAATTCACTTTCTGACGTAAGAAGTGTTGTCAATAATGTCGATTCCTTGTTGTCACGTATGAACAGGGGAGAAGGAACCCTTGGGAAAATTGCTACCGATGAGAAGATGTATGAAAACATGACGCTCTTACTTGAAAAACTTACGGTGCTCACGTCAGACCTTCAAAAAAATCAAGTGAGGATTGTTGAGTCTCTTGAGGAAACATCCGATGCGATGGGTTCGATTATGGCTAAAGTTGATGACAATTCTGGCACGCTTGGAAAACTTGTCAATGACCCAAAACTGTATGATAATCTTGCGAATAGTACTGCGTCACTTGACTCAATCTTATTCAAGATGAATGCTGCTCAGGGAAACTTAGGAATGCTTGTCAATGACACCGCTTTGTATTCTGAAATGACTGACTTGATGGCTCGAATGAATTCACTTATTGAAGATATTCAAAATGACCCACGAAAGTACTTTAAGTTTTCTGTCTTTTAGACTTCTGACTGGGAGGTAGCTTGAAAAAAATATTGCTGTTTCTGTTTGTTGGATTTCTTTTAATGGTTACCGATTCCTGTACGGACTCTAATCGTATTCCATCTACTACTGGTGCATTAAAGTGTGTTGATTTAAGCGAGTATAGAAATGATTCTCTTGTATGGAGAGTTAATCTCTTACAACCATTTGAAATTGATAAAGAACTATTAGATAGTTTTAAACCTGAAGGTAGTAGAACTTATCTCTACGTCCTAGATAACTGGATATATGATCAAGATTCAGTTCTTTTTGGTTTTAATTCTATTGATACTCTGTTGGCTACTGACTCTGTAAAGCCAGGGAATTATCATGTCCTCATTTTTTCTCAAAAATATTATAAACCAAAATCTTATGAAACAACCGTTTATAATGGAGATACTCTAATAGTTGGTAGAATAGATGATTATAAATTTCAAACATTTTATAAACCGATATTGGTTTCAAATGTTCGAATTTCTACAGACTCAATTTCTCAAATAAATGTAGATTTTTTTCTTGAGGTCAAGCGGCGATATATGGGAGATATGTGGGATAGGATGGAACCAAAGTTTGATGAAATAGTTTATTCTGAGTGGGATGGAACTATATTTTCAAAATAATCTCTTATTAAAAAAAAGGATGGCCGTAAGACCACCCAATACTTTTAGCATTTAACCCATTATTGGATGTAACCAACACATTAAATACTACCTCCATCCATATAGTATATTGGCTGAGATAGTGAAGTAGGTCGGAACCCCTGCGGTTCCGACACGATAGACAGG
>JAJRQO010000026.1 GCA_024280215.1 Candidatus Zixiibacteriota bacterium | reverse complement strand
TGGTCCAATAACAGCTAAGACCGGAGCTTGGTTACCTGCTTCGTTGATAGTGATCGCAACGATTTCGTTATCTGTCAAAGCACCATCAGTTGTCGTAAATGTAACGTTGTACACACCAGCATCAGTAAATGATGGTGTCCAATCAAATGTACCAGTTCCATCAAGGTTGTCAGTAAAGACAGCACCAACAGGAAGACCAGTCGCTGAGAAGTTTGGAATAGTTCCATCAACATCAGAAGCGGATATATTAAACAACAATTGAACGTTTTCAGTAGTAGCTTGTGGTCCTATAACAGCAAGGACAGGAGCTTGGTTACCTGCTTCGTTGATTGTAACAACAACGATTTCATTATCAGTTAAAGCACCATCTGTTGTCGTAAATGTAACGTTGTAAATTCCAGCATCAGTGAAGTTTGGAGTCCAATCAAAGGTTCCAGTTCCATCAAGGTTGTCTGTGAAGACAGCACCAACAGGAAGACCAGTAACTGAGAAGTTTGGAATAGTACCATCAACATCAGATGCTGAGATATTAAAGAGTAATTGTACATTTTCAGTAGTAGCTTGAGCACCAATAAGAGCTAAGACAGGAGCTTGGTTACCTGCCTCGTTGATAGTAACAACAACGATTTCATTGTCTGTCAATGCACCATCAGTTGTCGTAAATGTAACGTTGTATACACCAGCATCAGTAAATGATGGTGTCCAATCAAAGGTACCAGTTCCGTCAAGGTTGTCAGTGAAGACAGCACCTGTTGGTAAACCAGTAACTGAGAAATTTGGAATTGTTCCATCAACATCAGAAGCGGATATATTAAATAAGAGTTGAATATTTTCAGTAGTAGCTTGTGGTCCTATAACAGCAAGGACAGGAGCTTGGTTACCAGCTTCGTTAATTGTGACAACAACGATTTCATTATCTGTCAAAGCACCATCTGTTGTCGTAAATGTAACGTTGTATACACCAGCATCAGTAAAGCTTGGAGTCCAATCAAAGGTTCCAGTACCATCAAGGTTGTCAGTAAAGACAGCACCAACAGGTAAACCAGTCGCTGAGAAGTTTGGAATCGTTCCATCAACATCAGATGCTGAGATATTAAAGAGTAATTGTACATTTTCAGTAGTTGCTTGTGGTCCTATAACAGCAAGAACAGGAGCTTGGTTACCTGCATCTGTTATCGTAATAACAACTTGTTCCGAATCAATATCAGCGGTTACAATATCATTAGCATAAAATGTCATATTGTACACACCAGCATCGGTAAAGGTCGGAGTCCAATTGAATGTCGCCGTACCATCACCATTATCAACATACGATGCACCCGCAGGCAGACCTAAAGATGTCAGAGTCGGAATGGTCGCATCACCATCGGTAGCAGTAACCCCAAAGCTGAGCAGAACATTTTCAGTTGTACCTTGTGCACCTATTGGTGTTAAAATTGGGGCAACCGTTTGCGCCTGGGCAGCGGTTGTTAATATGAACAAGGCAGTAATAGTAAGTAGTAAATTTTTTATTTTCATAATCTCGATCCTCCGTGATCTACTTCAAAAGAAGCATTTTTTTGGATTGAGTGTTATCATCAACAGTCAGTCGGTAGAGATAAACTCCGCTCGCAACACGACCTCCTTGTTGATTAGTAGCATCCCATTCTATTGAATGAGCACCAGCTGGCATCGATCCATCGATCAGAGAAATCACATGCTGACCGAGTATATTATATATCTCTAAGTTTACAAATTTATTAGCATCAATTGAAAAATCAATTGTTGTTGTTGGATTAAATGGATTCGGATAGTTTTGTGATAAAGAGAACGATGTCGGTAAAAATCCGCCTTCAATACCATCAACTTCTACACGAGCGGCAGCATCGGTTGAGAAGTTTGCCTGTGTAATTTTAATCTGATGATTTTCATGTAAAATTTCGCCTTTTGCAAGCAATGGAATTTCGATCATTTCGGCATATCCTGACTCAATCCTACTTCCGCCGTATGGATTTGTGAAATGAACCAATACTTTCATTGTTCCAGTCATGTCATCGTTGTACTGTAAACTCATACCTTCTGCATCGGCAGCTAAGACTGGTTTCCCAAGTAAAACAGAGCCAGGATCATAAGATATTTCGAGTTCTACCGCAGCTAAATCAACAGGTGTTTCGGAATTGACGACGATAATATCACTTCCACCTGGAACAAGTTCAGAATAAGCAAGTTGAATAGTCGCCCGCTCATCTTCAAACATTGGAGCAGGATTTGGATTGAGAGGAATTCCAAAAATTAGATTAACAATTCCGACTAAATCAAAAACATCAACCGTATCGTTCGTGATAACATCGGCGACATCAAATTGACGTTCATTTAAGGTAAATGTATTAATCACAGAAGCGACCACATTGACCAAATCGGCGACATCAATATGTTTATCTAAGTTTACATCACCAGGATTATCAACCTGAATAACACCCGAATCAACAACTAATTCAAGTGAAGGGAAATCAGGGTCAGGATTCACAGATTCCCACCCATTTTCAAAATAAATAGGATAATCACCTGGAGTAGCATTTGAATCAATTGACATAACTGCATACATAATTGCGGTAGTGTCTACAACATTAACAATTGGTTCATTATTTAGACCAAAAGTAACTACTTTTATAAGTCCTGGAGTTTGTCCGATATTGTCATAAACGACATAATTAGCAGTTCGACCAGTCACGACAAAAGAGTCAACCTCAAAAAAGACAGGGTCATATCTGAAATCAAATTGGACACCGTAGACTGTTTGGGCAGTTACCATATTAACAGGGAAATATACATTTCGTTTACCGCTCAGTCCACCAACTGGTTGTTGACCAATTGCCGAGGTAGAGAACAATCTATCATTTTGAATTTCAATAACATTTATAATTACCGTTCTCGATGCTGAAGTTCCACCAGCATTATCAGATGCGGTAAAGACTGCCGAGAATGTTCCTGACTGAGTAAAGTCAGGAGTGAATGAAAAATTACCTGTCACAGATCCAGAACCAACAACTTGATTAAAACTTGAGTTGGCAGGAATCGAGAGAGCCGAAAGAGTTATAATATCTGAAGCATCAGCATCTGATGCTGTCACCGAGAATGAAACTGTCTCCCCTTGATTGACAGTAAACGGTGAGCCGACAACAGTCGCAATAGTCGGGATATTATTTCCAATTACCGTTCCTACGGTTATAGAAACTGATTGAACAGTAGTTTGAGATCCCGCATTATAAGCAGTCAGAGAATAAGTTGTATTAACAGTAGGAGAAACAGCAATAAAACTACTTAACGTTGTAAAAGTACCTACCCCATTACTAATTACAATAGAATCCGCATTGGCAACGTCCCATGAAAGAGTAGATGAACCACCTGCAACAATATTCGTTGGGCTTGCAGTAAAAGAATTAATAATCGGTGGGTCCACTGCGTTGACATCAACAGTAAACACTGATGCCTGTGGAGTAGGTCTAATATCACCACCTAACTCACCCGTAGTATCAGAATACCTTGAATACTGACAAGATATAAGATTAGGTGGAAAGGCATTATCAAATATAGGCACTTCATAAAAGTTAAAAGATGCAACAGCTCCATTTGGAGCAGCAAAATTTACTTCAAAAGGGATATAAAAAGCAGTACCCGCACCTGAATCAATAGCAGTAGCAATACCGCCACCAAAATCAGTTGGAAGTAAGTTGATAAGTATCCGACCTACGTCTGGATCAATAGAAAGATTTGTCAATTCTTGCGTAGCAATAAGACTATAAGCAAGAACATTTGGATTCCCAACTTGATAAACAAAATTCATTCGACCACCAGTAGTGTCAATTTCAAAGAAATTTGTAAATGACGTATCAGCAACAGCAATCGTATCAACAATTAACACAGGTGTTGTCTGCACTGTATCAAACTGAAGACCATTTGTGATAAGAGTATCAGATGCATATGTAATCGGCGTTAATACCGTTTTATCATATTCTACTAAAAAGGTTATAGCAGATAGTGACCTCACGTTAGTTAAACCAACAGGAATATTAACTGTATCACCAGGCTTTGCAAAGTTGTTACTGGCAATACTCACAATGTCAATAGGAGAATATCCAGGTCCACAAACTTGAGCGTGTGTAACACCAGAAAAGGTTAGTAAAATAAGCAAACATAAAAGAGGGAACTTCATAAGTTTCATTTATTCCTCCGAATATCTATAGATATATTTTTTTTTCGTTTCATATATTTCTCTATTTTAAGAAAAGCATTTTCTTAGTTTGAAAGTTCGTTTCTGTTTGCATGCGGTAGAAATAAACTCCAGAGGCAACTTCGACTCCATTGTCATTACGACCATCCCACTCAACAATATGCTGTCCAGCGGCAAACGATTCATTTATTAAAACACGTACTTTTTTACCAAGAATATTAAATACTTCAAGTGAGACGTCCGTTTGTTCTGGAAGAGAAAAACTAATATTCGTCGACGGGTTAAACGGATTAGGATAATTTTGTGAAAGGGCAAATGCAGTTGGCAATGATGACCCTTTATGTAAATTTTCAACTATTGCCAAAATACCATCAGATGATGCTACTTCAACCGATAAAATCTGTACATCAGAATCTGAATGAAACTGTATAAAAGCATGGTTCCCGTCAGGCATCGAATTGCCATCAAGAGAATATACTAAAATACGGCTTAACTCAGCACCTTGTGTATAGTCGATAGTCATACCGTCTGTCAAATTTTCTACATCGTCAGCACTGATTGAATTAGCGGCAACTGTTATAAAAATTCCGCCGACAGCAAAATCAGCATCATAATAGAGAGCGGTTCCTGCATCCTGTTTTTCAGTATACAATAAAGCGTTCAATGTTTGTTCTTCAGCAATTCGTTTTGGAGGAAGATTACCACCATTGGAAATAACATTAATAAGCGAAACCAAATCAGCAATCGAACCTACAATATTGTCACGGTTGATATCAGAATTAGCAAATTGAAGCGGGTTAAATGGGAAGCTAAACGGATTCATAAAATAATTGGTAAAGTAAATAGCATCACCAATATCAAAAGCGATTCCATTTACGTTAATATCACCTATTAAAACAACACCCAATGACATAACCTGAACGGAACCATCAAAATAGGTTATTGCTTCCTGAACAATTTTTGTACCAACAGAATCAGTCAAAGTATTGTCATCATAAATAGGCTCGTCTAAAAACATAAATCTCACTGGTATATTTAAACCACTCAAATTTATATTTCCAATAATTCGTAAATCAAGGGTCGCCAGAGAACCATTCCCTGCAAGTAGTAACTGGTTATTATTACCCGACTGGTCAGCAACACCAACAATCCGAACATTACCAATAATATTATCAACATTATTTGTATAACTAAAATATTCAAAAGAAGATGTCCGTGATGAGTCATTTGTAATTGCAATAAGCGATAAAGCTGATGGATCATAATTGACAAGTAGATTAAATGAACCGATTGGCAATTTGTTATCAAGGTTAATTTCAATAGATACTTTGTCGCCAGGATAACCCGTAGCAGTAGAAATCGAAAGTTCATAAGCAGCTACTGATGCAAGATAAAGCGGAGCATTCAGAGTATCTGAAAATCCAGAAGGATCACTCACGACAATTTGAATTGGAAATGAACCTGTATCATTTAAAGTCGTCTGCCAACTGATAACTGACGGAGAACCTTGTGTAAAGAGAGCTGCTTGTGGTATGTCAAGTAATTGATATGTCAATTGATCAAAATCAGCATCAAAAGCATCAATTATAATTTCCACTAAATCACCTGATTCATACGAAAGGGGAGAGGCTGATGAAATAATTGGTCTTCTATTTTTATTTACTACCTGCAGATTAACTTCAGTTTCAGCAGACATATCACCATCTGATACCCAAAGGTTTAATTTAAACGGGGAACCATCAGATGAATACGGTCCGACAAAATCAGGCTTCCAGCTAAAAAGTGCCGATTTATTATCGAGCATTTCAAAGGTAGAACCAGATGGTTTGTTGGAACAAACAAATACCAATGAATCATTATTGGCATCTGAGGCAGTTACAATAAAATGAAGCGAGTCTCCCTCAAAAATAGATTCAGAAGCGATCGCTGAAATTGTTGGAGCGAAATTTTCTTTTTGAACTGAGATAGAACCAGCCTCAAACTGAGGTACAATAATAGCCGACTGGGATGCCTCAACAAAGATGAATTCTCCACCCGGAGGGTAAAACAAAGTATCAATAGCAAAAGTAGAACCTAATATAGCAGAATCAGCTACCGAAAAATAAGCTGTAAACAAACGACCATCACCAACAGGAACTGCATCTTCAAAGAGTATAAAGAATGAAACCAAGAAATGACCGTCAATATCGCCTATAAGCCCTGGTGTAGTCATTTTATTTGCTATATAATCAATTCGAGAACCTCTGAAATCAAGAGAATCCAAAGTCAAATAATCTGTGTTATATTTCAGAGGAATAGAAGCAGATGAAATCAGTTCGTCGTTTTGCATATAAAAGTGAACCGCAACATCATTTCCAGCCATGACAGATGCATTATCGATGTACATCCGATCAAGAGTACCGAAGGCATCTACCTGCGAAAAAACGGGAGAACATACCATAAAGTACAGCAAAAGCCCTAATAATAGGGCAAATTTATTCTTTAAATTTGTAGGCACTTCAGCTAAGTATTTCATATCATTATCTAATTGAGCAATTTTGAGACCAATTATAACTTTTCATCTGACTATTATTCTGTCAGTCTCGTAAATCTGAAAATTGCTACATTTTAGCGGTAAATCTTTACTAATTCCTTCTTAGGATTTGTCATTTAACAACTTGTATTTTTTCTTGTAACCCTTAGCTATTTGGCGGCTATATTGTCTCCTGGCAAGAATACGAAATGTATAATGAAGTAAGTGTGAATCCCCTCGATCCCTGATAAATTGATTGCGAATGAACGCAAAATAATGCATACCGAGCTTCTAAATCCTTGAAATCGGCATTAAAACATAATATCCATATAATCTCTCTTAATTTCCGTATTAAGAATAATTTTTGTATTTTGTCGTTATCTGTCAAAAACTTCTTTGTCATTCTTACTTCTTTTTTTTCAGGCTTGTCGTACCACCTGATTCCCTTAGATAAATAATCCTCGGAAAAGCGTAAGCTTTCCCGAGGTATATGTTAATACATAATATACAAGAACTTATTTCAACAATACCATTTTCTTAGTATCAGAGAAATCACCAGCATTTAATTTATAGAAATAAATACCAGAAGCCATTGCAGATGCATCCCATTCGATAGTATGAACACCAGCTTCGTAAGAACCTGAGAATTCAGCTACTTTTTGACCAGTTACGTTGTAAATAGTCAAAGCAACGTCTGATTTTGCAGGAATTGCGAAACCAACAGTTGTTGAAGGGTTGAATGGGTTAGGATAGTTCTGAGAAAGATTAAAGTTCTCAGGAATAACCTTAGCAGTTGTGTTAACAGTAGCACCGTCAACAGAACCAAATTCTACAGAAACGATATTACCATTAGCGTTCAAGAATTCACCAGAGAAAGAGTTACCTTCTAAAGAGTAAACTAATACGCGTGTGTTAACACCATCAAAAGCAGATTGAATAGTCATGTCAGCAGCTAATAATTCAGCCTCAACATTACCTTCGATTACTACTAAAGCAGCACCCATTTCAGCGTCAACAGAAACATGTGTACCTGTATAGGATACAACAGCGTCAGTTGCAACTACTTTTGGATATGCATTAGCATCACCAACGATGACACGAATCAAGTATACTAAATCAGCAACTGATAAAGATAGACCGTCAGCGTTAACATCAGAGGCAGCGATTTGACCTTCTGTATTTACTGTAAATATACCAATACCATAGATAAAGTAGTTAGAGTATAAAACAGCATCAGCAATTTCGTTAGAAACTGAGTTTAAGTTGATATCACCACGAGCATCGATAGAATCGGCACAAGCAACAAATACACAACCATTATTGAAAGATACGTCGCGAATAGGTTGTTTGACAGGATCTGTGAAACAATCTACGTCTTGAGCACCAAAGTATGTAGGATAACCATACGCTGGGTTTTGAATTTCTGAACCATTTGGTGGGAACAAGTTAGCGTCGCCATCATATACGAATTCAGAGATATGTAATTCATCACCAGTCCAGTTAGAAAGGGCGTTGTCACCACAATCCATCCAGAAGAAACGAATAGGAAGTTCCATACATTCAAATGTACGATCGTTTGTTACTAAGAAATCTAAAGTTGCTAATTCAGTCACACCACCAGCTGTTGGATGATTAGGACCATTGCTGGTTTCAGCAATAGCAACAATACGTAATAATCCTGAAGGACATGCATTAGAGCAGTTACCATCAGCACCATAACGATATGTGAAATATTCCCAGCTATTAGCTGTCAAGTCAGCACCTGGAGCAGCTGATTGGAAAGATAACGCAGAGTTATCATAAGCGATTAATAAGTCATAACCACCAATTACGTTACCTGTGTTAAGATTTACAGGAACAGTAACATGTTGACCTTGGAATACAAAGTTACCAGATTGATCACCAATACATGGGATTTCAACTTGGAACAAGGAACCAACAACAGCATCAAAATCAAATGAACATGCAGAAGATGCATTTCCATCATCAGCTGTTACTTCGACAGTATATGTAGCAGCAACGCCTGCTGGTAGAGTAACTGTAACGACACCTGTATTAGGGTCAATAGTAGCACCAATACCACCATCATTAGTGATAGAGAATGTGATACCATCACAGTCATCAGTAGCTGTAGCAGTTGCACTTACAGTAGCACCAGCTGAAACAGATTGTGTTCCAGGACAAGTTACTACAGGAGCTTCGTTAGTGAAAGTCAAGTTAACAACAGCATCGCCGTCACAACCATTAGTAGCAGTAATAGTAACTGCCATAGAAGTACCTACATCAGCAAGTGTTGGAGAATAAGACCAAACACCAGCAGCATCAATAGTACCAATGCTTGCAGACCATGTAGCAGCACCAGCTTCAGAACCTGGATCAGCGTTAAAGTCATAAGACATAACGTCACAATGTGAACCTGACAAAGATACAGGAGCATTGTTAATTACAGGTGGTAAACATGGAGCGATTGCTACATCCCAACAATGAGGACCATCCCATGAAGGGAAGAATTCGCCGCCAGATGCCCATTTCCATGCACCAGTAGAGCCATAGAAAGAAGAATCTAAACAAACAAAATCGCCATCAACGAGAGCTGATGTTGTAAGTCTGTAAGGGACATCGTTGTATCCAGTAGGTAATCCTGAACCAGATAATTTAGAACCACCAAAACCAGTAATATTACCAAAGTCATTAATAGCCCATACTAAATCAAAAAATGTGCCATCAAAGTTAGCGTCAAGCATTGATCCAGTCATTGTTGCACCTGAACCAGATGTTAAGATAAAACCATTAGTAATACCAGCGATATCAATACCTTCAGTGTTAGTAACACGAAGGTCAAAAGTTGCAACACCAGGGGAAAGATGAAAGACACCAGATGTATCCCAATCGTTACCCACTGTTTCAAGTGAAATTGAGCTTGCGCTAACCATTCCAAAAGAAGCTACAATTAAAGCGAGAGCTAAGAAAAATGAAATACGCTTCATTTTCTTCTCCTAATTCTTATTGTTATTATCAATTAAGAGTACCAGACATAATAATTCATTCCTTTTCCCCCTCGGGAACCGTTGTGAAATAATCACAGGCGAGAGCCAACTAGCCTTTAGAGAATCTAAAACGTTTTTTGAAGAGTGCATTATTTGTCCTATATGTGAAGCGTGTGCGTTTAACCTCTTTTTTAAACGTCCTCCTTTCCACTGTTTTAAAATGTTAGTTATAACCGAATTACAAAGTAATCCGATAGTTTTATTTTCAATTTTATTTTTTTTGTTTTCTGTCATTTTCAGTTCATTCATAGTTTATATTTATTTACGCTCTATTAAACTTTCGTTATTTTTTTCTGTTACTGACAAGCAGCACAAGGAGCAGCCCCCGACGGTATACCAAACATATAATCCACCAGATAGACCAAGTCAGCAATATCAATACCCAAGACACAATCAATATCACCAGCCTCAAATGGGACTGGGTCTGGACCTGTCGGGATACCAAACATATAGTTAACTAAGTAAATTAAATCAGCAATATCAATCTGCCCATCAGGAGAACCGTCTACATTACCACAAACAAATGAAAGCAAAACTGTAAGAGAACCATTAATAATATTTACATTGGCAGAATCTAAAACAGCAGCATCAATCAATTCAACAGCCATGGAATCAACACAATTATAAGGATCTCCAATGGTATGCGGTACTTTTTGCCATCCGCCTAAACAGACAGTGTCAACCCACTGAAGACATTCATAACATGTAGTATCTTCGACTTGAATTGTAATCCACGTAATGGAGGAACCGTCAGGGCGAGACATTGAGAAGTGATCTTTGAAGTCAGTTTGTACAAGCATATTGACAGTACGGTCAGGTTCTTCATCCGCCATTGGGAACACATCAGCAAGAATCCGTATAAGAACACCACCTTGTTGCCCAGATGAAATTGGAGGGACAACAGAACCGCCAGGTAAATCAGCAATACCAACTATATTAATATCTGTTCCAATACCAGAGAGCGAACGAGTGTCTACAAATTCCCAGCCAGATGTCAATGTACCAGTAGTGTCAAAACTACCTAAAGTAGCGACAAAGACAGTATCATAGAAAAATTCATATGCTTCCCAAGAGAATACTTCGGTTGAATCAATACATGCCCCACCAACATTTGTATCGTTACAAACCCAAAACGTTGTATCATAGACTGTTAATGTATCCGTTTTAAAAACCATCACATCAGGACGATCAAGCTGTATCCATATATTAATGCCAGCGACATCATCAAAGAGATTGTCCATAAAGATTGATATGGGAGTGTTTAATGAATTTGGCATTGCAGTTGTATCAGCCACCTTTACGGTGATGCTTGGTATCTGAGCAACGGTTGTTGCTGAAGAAACGAACATCAGACAGATGGTCATCGCTACCAAACTAAGTATGTTAGAAAGCCTAAGCGGGAAAATCATATAACTCCTCCAAAGGGGGTTAATAATGGTTTTTATTTTGTTTAATCCCTTAGCTAGTACTCTATACTCAATAACTCCGAAGCGTATCATAACACGCTGTTTTAGGTATCTCGATTAAGCTGTTAGTCCTTTAACAGTTGACTCAACAAGTATCCTGTTAGTAAGTTTCGAACCGCCCCCACGACGGCAAAAAACGAAGTATTATTATAGATTTGAACTGCTCGGAAGAGCAAGCTTTCTGTGGTTTAGTATGAATATTGTTTTTTGTAATTCGTTGGTTACTATTACCTATCATCCGAACAGAATATATAACTAAAGAATAATTTTGTCAACAGAAAAAATAAATTCTTGGTAATCCTTTATGAATTTTCAACTTACAAAAAGAGTGCAACATCATGAAAGTCCTTTATTTTTTGTTTTTAAAAAATCCAATTCAGCTATGAGCCTTATTTATAAAAACTCTCTCACTACAATTTTGTTATTGTTTGAGAGTCGTTATCTTGTAATGCAACCGTCATGCCATCATCAACTCCAACTCTTCTCTTGTCGAAAAATCATAACAAAAGCATCATAGGGAGCATCCATTCAATAAGTGTTCAATTTTTGCACAGCTTGACTTATTATTTGCAACAGAAGAAGAACATTCTTGCACTTTCTTATGTGCAGAGAGATACATATATGCATCTTTTTATGATTTTGTCTATCACTTTTTTTTAAACTTGTATCATTTGTTAAACTACATTTAGTTTAGAAAAATATTTATAAGTTTAATTTATAAAAAGAATTTCGACTTGTATACAAATTAAAAATGGCTCAATTATACATTTTGAGTTGAACCGGATGGACTTACATCGCTTGTTTGTCTCTCAATTTAAGAAAAATCTGTCTTAACATTACAAGGTAGTAATAATGAACGACTCTGTTATCATTAATTTTTTATAATAATCTTTTATTAAAAAGGAACTCTCATGTCATTTATAGGATACATACCATATGACGATGCCTCGGATGCATTAAAAAAGTTATACGACCAATACGGAGGTAAAACAAAAACACCCGCAAATATACTTCGTATCGCTGGTTCAAACCCAACCGCGATGAAAGCACATGTTGATTTTTATAGAGCAATCATGTTTCAAAAATCTGAAATCAGTCGTCACCAACGAGAAATGATTGCTGTTATTGTCTCAGCAATCAATGCCTGCCACTACTGAATTACTCATCACTGGAATGCGTTGCATTCTCTTGGCGGAGTCAAAGAGGCTCTCAAAGCTGAGTTGGTTGCTGACTATAAAACTGCTGACATAAAAGAACAAGACAAACTGATATTAGCCTATGCTGAAAAAATCACCAAAGAACCAGCATCTACAACAAAAGAGGATATCAAGAATCTACTTGAAAATGGGTTCTCAAATGAAGCGATCCATGACATCGCTCAGGTGGCCTCATACTTCAATTATGTAAACCGCATGGCTGATGCTCTCGGCATCGAACTTGAGGGATAATAATAATTTTTGAAATAAGCTGTTTTAAAATTGACAGATTCCTATAAATCTCTATCTTGCCTAAAGATAAACCATAAGAGAAAGAACAAGGTTGAATGACACGTTTGGTTAATATAGTATTTCTATTTTTATGCATTGCACTTTTGGGACAAAAAAGTGTTGCTAAAGAGATACAGTTTTTAGAGCCAGTTATTGTTGACCAATCATTTTCTGATTTATCAGAAAAACAACACAGTCCAAATCTCTCTCTCGATAACAATGGGTATCTCCTTACCTACCATATAGATGGTGCCTCGGGGAAAAACCTGAAAACTATTCGTCTTATTTCAGAACCACAGTTTCTGACTGTGGCTGAATACCTGCTTTTTGATTCAACCCATGATCCTCTCTTACCAACCGCTCTTAGACTAAGAGATCAAAATATTCTCTTTTACTATGAACAGCTTTTAGATGAACAATTAAACGACACATTATTTCAACAGCGACTCACTATTTATAACAATGAAATACCAACCGATGATGAAATCTATAACAGCCATGACTTTTTCTTAACAGAAAAAGCATACCAAGAACAATCTCAGTTTATGCAAGTAACAAATCGAATTTATTGTGAGGTGGTAAAAAAAGAACTGACCGATATAAGAAGCAACAGATGGGAACTTTCACTTCGTTCGATGGATGTAGAGACTTCAGACCTCTATCCACCCAATCTTCATTTTTCGGCAAATGGTAAAACAGCAATTTTGCCATACGGCGATTCGCTTTTAGTCATCAAGTCATGGGTCTACTGCACTGAATATGAAAACTTGAGTTGTTCTAACTGGGCAACGGGCTACAAAGCATATGTTATTTTTGAAAATAAAATTAAGTCGATATATGGATTAAGTTCTAAAGATATTACAAATGCTGACAAACTTCCCGATGACATATTTGTACGAATCATTAACAATGAATATCTTTTTGCTCTCAGACAAAGTAATCAATTGATGAAAATCAATTTTCCATATATGAATTTTGTTGAAATTTTAGACTTATCACAATACACAACTGTGTCGTATAAAAAAATAATCCCAATTCAAACTGTCGACTATTGCGTATTGGCTCTGCTTGATTACGACCATAATGGTACTATCATGCGGTTTGATACGTCATTACAATTTATAGATTCAGTAACCATTCCATTTGAGGGAGAGGTAACCGAGGTTTCAGATTTTGTCTACGATGCTTCCAAAGATATGTTGTCTTATGCCTATGCGACGAAACTATTTGAGAACAGTGAATCTTCCCGAATTTTTTTACAATCAGTTTTGTTTGACAAAGAACTTATTCTAAACCCTCCAGAAGAACTACCTGAAAATTTCACTCTCGCACAAAACTATCCCAATCCATTTAATCCGACAACCACTATCAATTATTCTATCCCACAAAATGGACATGCAACAATTGACATCTATAACATGCTTGGACAAAAAGTAACTACTCTCTTTGACGACAATCAAGTTGCTGGAGAGCATGAAGTCAACTGGGATGCAACTGATCAATCATCAGGGATGTATCTGATTAAAGTCTCGTACGACAACCAAGCCAAGTCAATCAAAACAATGTTATTGAAATAATAATGTAGGGAACAGGCATGCCTGTTCCTTGAAGACAGGGCAATGCCCTATCGGTACAAAAAAACGAAAGGTTGAGGCGTGCCTCAACCCTACATATTATTAAGTTTGCCTTACCAGTCATTGCGAGTCGAGATTACGATAGTAATCGAAATGTGGCAATCTCATCTTTCTCGATTTATTTACTTTACCCATTCCTGAACTGGATTCCTGGTCAAGCCAGAAAAGGAGTTCTTCCAATTGGTTAAAGATGTAATACATTCCGTTGCTACTTCTTCTCCTATATATGAAACTCAGGAGCAAATGCATATGTCGTTTCGTACTTCCGTTCCTTTTCAGTATGCGGAAGTGCCTGCACGCCATTGATGCCATTCCGTTTTATAATCACCGCTGGGGTTCCCGCAACTGTGGTGTTCGACGGTACATCTTTCATGACGACAAATGAATTGGCACCAATCAAAACATTGTTACCAATAGTTACAGGTCCCAAGATTGTCGCACCAGTACCCACCAACACATCATCGCCAAGGGTTGGATGACGTTTCCCTCTATGTTTCCCCGTACCACCAAGAGTCACATTGTGAAACAGCACCGCATTTTTTCCAATCGTAACCGTCTCACCAATCACCAGCCCTGAACCATGGTCAACAAAGAACCCCGAACCAATTGTAGCCCCAGGATGGATTTCAATTCCTGTTATAAATCGACTAATCTGCGAAATCAAACGAGGGATAAATGGGATGTTCATCTTCCACAAGAGATGAGCAAACCGATGAAAAAGTATTGCATGCAACCCCGCATACAAAATAAATTCAATATTTCGCACAGCAGGATCATTGCGATAGATTGCTTTGATATCTTCAATTATGTTTTTCATTTTTCTATCCTTCCATCAGTGGTGTTGAGATATACCGTTCACCTGTATCACAGATTATCGTCACGACTGTTTTCCCTTTACCAAGTTTTTTCGCAACCAGTAGTGATGCTTGTATATTTGCCCCCGATGAAATCCCCGCGACGATTCCTTCTTTGAGGGCTAACTGTCGGCTGGTTTCAAATGCGATTTCATTTTCTATCTGTATCACTTCATCAACAACAGAGCTATCATAGTTGTCGGGAATAAACCCTGCTCCAATTCCCTGAATCATATGAGGACCTGGCTCTCCGCCCGATAAGACTGCCGAGTCGGTCGGTTCGACAGCGATTATTCTGCTACCATATTTTTCTTTCAACACCGACCCCACACCGCTGATAGTTCCACCAGTCCCGACTCCCGCGATAAAGGCATCAAGATGCAAGTCACCTAAATCAGTAACAATTTCAGGACCTGTCGTTAGTTTATGAATCTCAGGATTTGAAGGATTGCTAAATTGGTTCGGTTGAAAGCCTCCATCTGTTTTGAGAAGTTCGTTCGCTTTTTCAATCGCTCCACCCATTCCTTTTTCTTTCGGCGTCAAAACCAATTCAGCCCCAAGCATTTTAAGTAAAGCTCTCCGTTCAAGTGACATCGACTCTGGCATAACCAGTACACATTTGTACCCCTTCGACGCAGCAATCATAGCAAGAGCGATTCCCGTGTTTCCCGAAGTTGGCTCAATAATCGTCATACCTGCTTTGAGAGAACCATCAGCCTCTGCTTTCTCAATCATCGCCATACCAATACGGTCTTTAACCGATGAACCTGGGTTAAATGATTCGAGTTTGACATATATATCGGCGGAACCGTCTGGGACTATTCGATTTAGTTTGACAAGCGGAGTACGGCCAATTGTTTGTACAATGTTTTCAAATCTCATTTTTGTTTCCTTTGTTTATTTATTTTCATCTTATTTTTTCCAAAAAAAAAGACCTTTCTTCAAAAGAAAGGTCTTATAAACTTATGTATGTAATTACGGATATTTAATTAACAGACAACCTCGCTTTTGAACGGTTCTTTTGCATACAACAACAACAACAACAAAGAGCATTGCTTAAAAGATTTTGAGTATGAGTTGGTCTGTTTTGGTTTTTCATATGTTCTGTTTCTAAGTTTGTTTAATTCCTATGTTAATTCGATTATAACTGAAAATCGATTTTTGTCAAGATAATTATGTAACCACCCATTTTTCAAATAGTTCCTTGATATAACTAACAATCAGAAAAAGAGTATAAAGTAAACTTACAAATCGAAACAATTTCATCTTTTAATCGGATTCTTCTAATTCAAAAAATTCATTGACTGGTTTCCCAAAAAGTTGTGACAACTTTAATGCAAGCAGAGTCGATGGGACATATCTGTTTTTTTCAATCGAACTTATCGTCTGCCTTGAAACTCCAATTTTATGAGCTAACTCTTCTTGTGTTATGCCTAAGATAGCTCTCTCAATTTTTATTCTATTTTTCATTGGTGCATCTTTTTCAAAAAGTGGAAAAAACCAACCTGCACACTTAGCAACATCCATAAGATAGAAAAATCACCTAATTCTTGAATACCGTCAGTTTCGTTTTTCGCTATAATATCAAAAAAATAATTAACAAATGGAAGCAGTATTGAATAAATCACAGCTATAATAAATGCAAATGAATACGACTGCATTCGTAAATCTTTCACTAACTCGTCTTCTATTTTTTCTTTTGAAATTGAAATGAGTAATAAACCGACTATAAGTATATTTTTGGCAATCAACTCTAAATTGTTAAATTCCTGGGGAATTCCAATTATAATAATTGCTATAAATGCTATAAGGGACAATCCCAAACCAATTTTCTTAAAACCGTTGGGGAGTTGGTAATTTTTGAATCTTTCAAAAGATTTTCGTTCACTTTCTAAAAATGAGTTCATATTCATACTATTTCCTTTCTCTTTCTTATTGTTAGAGTCAATAATGTTACCTATACTTGCCATAACAACAAGCTAACTTGACTATACGTAAAGTATACTTTACATGTTTCAATAAATCAAGACATTTTTTGAATTATTTTATGAAATGCTGTTTTTTGGGTTTTAGTGGAGTTTTTATAGAAAATATGGAACGGTTGTAAAAATTTTTCCCTCTCTCAGTCATTGCGAGGCGATTCATCGCCGTGGCAATCTCATCTTTTGAACCCCTTTTCTACGAACACAGTGCCTGTAGGCACGCAGGAATCTAGAATGGATGCAATTAAAAAAGGTAAACTATATAAGCTTACCTTTTTTTTAAAGCATATGTAAATAAAACTTAAGCAGCTGTTAATTTGACAATACCAAAGTCAATTAATTCTTTTAGCAATTCTGATGTTTTAGAAGATATTGTATCTTCATCAAAACTAATATAGGCTGTGTCATAAATTTTGTGTAAACAGTTAATTGGTTATCTCAAATTCTTGGTACTCTGTCTCCAAATCGTATAGCAAATTGATGGACAGCCAGCGGCCAGTTCCGTATCGGCATAGTCCATTTCTTCATAATATTCTG
>JAJRQO010000025.1 GCA_024280215.1 Candidatus Zixiibacteriota bacterium | reverse complement strand
GACCATTCTCTGTTACTAAACGAACAGCTTCTATCTTAAATTGACGGTCATATTTACGTCTTCGTGTCATTGGACACCTCCTATTACGGAATATACTTCTTAACTTGCTGTCCGTCAATTCGGGGGAGGTTTATAGTGATGTTACAGTTGATTCAACTCAAATCCCAGATGGTCCTAAGGTAAGATTAGTTTCAGAAGGTAAGAAGTTGCCAAAAACAACTGATGATACGAATGATATTAAAACAAAGGAAACAAACGAGTAATTAACAGCAACCAATGTGATAGTTTCTCTGGATTCCCGTTTTCACGGGAATGACATGTTGAAGAAGGAAGTCATAGGGGAGAGGGACGTTATAAAGTTGACCCTTCGACAAGCTCAGGGTGACTCGGTAGAAATATGAGATTGCCACGACGACTTGTCACAAATGTGACAAGTCGCCTCGCAATGACAGTGGCTGACAAACTACTCTAAAAACCGATTTTTCAATTCATCCGTTGGAACCATACAACTATCCCGTTTACCAAAAATGTTATGCCGTGAATTCGCAATTTTATCATAGACAAAATCTCTAAGCGGCCTTGGGATTATGATGAAACAATAAAGCAACTTCCACAACCCATCAATCTCTTTTAAGACATGCAACCCCGCAAATGACTTCTGGAAAACCGCATCATCTTTTATCAATACAAATGAATCGACATCATCTAAAGGCATGTTATGTTTTCTTAATAATGATTGTCCAATGTGAGATTGTATAGATGCAAACTTAAATTTTGATTTCTTATCTCGCAGTATAATAAACAGAACTAACTTATCACATAAATTACACACACCATCGAAGAGGATAATTGAATTATTTTTAGACATATTAATTTCGAAGAAATATTTTAATACTTACTAATATCAACCCGAGTAATATTTGTAACTTCTTTTCCCATAAACCGTGATGCAACCGATGAAAATTTCTCTGGTACATCAGATACAAAATATTTAAGTTCACCCTCTGGTGCTGGCACTTGCGATGAATACGGATGCAACAAGCCACTTGTCGTGATTCGTCTGAATGATTCTTTGGCAGTTTCTTCACCCGAATCCAACAATGTTACCGCATCACCCATAATGTCACCGATAACTTCTTTTAAGAGAGGGTAGTGCGTACATCCTAACACCAGCGTGTCAATGCTAACATCTTTCATCGTTTGTAAATAATCACGAGCTATCAAGTAGGTTGCCTCTTTGTCAATATACCCTTCTTCAACAAGCGGCACAAAGAGGGGGCAGGCGAGCGAAAAAACTTTTAACTGCGGTTCCAGCGAATGTATATAACTTGCGTAAGCATTCGAATTGATAGTAGCGACAGTACCAATGATTCCGATTTTTCCATTTTTCGTTTTCTCGACAGCGGCTTTGGCACCAGGTTCAATCACACCTATAATTTCGATTTCTGAACCTTTTTGAACTTCTTCAAGTGCCGTTGAAGATGCGGTATTGCAGGCACAGATAATAAACTTTACTTTCTGTTCAGCTAAAAATGAAATATCCTGTTTTGTAAATTGGGTAATAATTTCTTTGGAGCGTCCACCATAGGGGGTACGTCCGACATCACCAAAGTAAACGATGTTTTCAAATGGGAGCAGTTCTAAGATTTCTTTAAGAACGGTCAACCCTCCAACACCAGAATCAAATATTCCGATAGGAGCGGTGCGGTTGTTAGTTGGCGTATTCATAATTAGTTACTTTCATACTTTGATTTGAATCGTTTGATTGCCTTGTACACCGCTTTGGCAACTTTTTTATGATACTTCTTACTTTTTAATAATTTTTCTTCTGATTTATTAGTGATAAAACCAGTCTCCAAAAGTACCGATGGTGCATACACTTTGTTTAACACAAAAAAGCCAGCTTGGTCGATACCTCGAGCAGGAATCTTGAGACTTTTGCGAAACTCACGGTCGACCATTATAGCAAAATCATTTGACTCTACTTGGAATTCAGTCATTATCATCTCATTGATAATTCCCATAATAGGATCATCGTAATCAATCATCGGAGCAGAATCAACAGACTCCGCAGGCTCTTGGTCACGTAAAAATGATGAGTTTTCAAACTGTGCAACCGCACGTGCTGAATCATTCAAAGCTTGAGCTAAGAAAAACACATTCCAACCTTTGACATGCTTCTTCGGTGACGCGTTGGCGTGAATTGAGATAAACAAATCACAATCGGATTTGTTAGCAATTTCTGCTCGTTCTTCAAGCGAGACAGTTTTGTCTTTATCACGAGTCATAATAACTTTAAACTGTTTATCCTTACGAATTAATTTGGCAAGTTCTTTTGCTATCGATAGACAAACATCTTTTTCCCGTGTGTTTTTTTGACCAACTGCCCCATAATGTTTCCCACCATGTCCCGCATCAATAACTATTACGTCAATTTTGTTGTCAGGTCCGATAGTTGGTTGATTGTCATCAGAGTTTAGCTCAAACTCTGTATCAGCTATCGAAATTTGTATCCGAGGCGGATTGTTTTGCAGTTTATGATGCCACTTGTCAACTTTACGCTTGAGACGGATTGAAATTTGTCCCGTAGAGTTTTGCTGATGCGTCTTGAGCTTATACATAAATTTTGAATTCATTCGAGACTGAATTTGCGAGCGATTAAGCATCCCATCACGAATCGAAATATTTATCCAATTCCCCTCAGTTACAAAAATATCATACGCCAATGCCGATGTTAAAAATACTTCAAGCAAAAGACCGTTCGCTTTTTTTGTACAGGATATATCGGTAACATTAAAATACTCAGAGTTTATACGAATCGTCTCCGACGATGCGTCCCAGATAACTTTCTGGAAAATAACTTCATCCCAAAATCGCAAAAATGTCTCGGCAGGTAAAAAGAGTTTCCCTTTTTTGTAGACTGATGGAAAAGTCATATTAAAAAGAGAATCGTTCCGATTAAAATATGGTGAGCCAATAACAAACTCAAATCGATTTTTGTCTTCTACAAACTCAATGGTATGTCCGAGAATTTTCCAATCAAGAGTTCCACCAACCAATTCGACTACCTCAGAAAAAGAAATATAATGGATATCATTTTTCTTAAATGATTCGACTTTTTCCTCAGCTCCTGCGATAAGAAGTTTTATGTTTTTGGCATGAGAAATTGATGGCAGAATAATGAATAAAAATAGAAACAGATATTTATACATATATGCTAATAATCTTTCTTTAAGGCAGACTGCATTTTTCTGTCAGCATCTGCTTTGGCCATTGCATCTCGTTTGTCATACTTTTTACGCCCAACTGCTATAGATAGTTCAACTTTTACCAATCTTCCGCTAAAATAAATAGTAAGAGGAATCAAAGTCATCCCTTTTTGCTCAGTTTTTGCCTTGAGCTTTCTAATTTCACGTTTATGCAACAATAACCGCCTCACTCGTAATGGGTCATGATTGTTCTCAGCAGACATCTTATAAGGCGAAATATGCAGGTTTTTAAGCAATATCTCACCATTGCTTATTTCAGCATAAGCATCACTTATATTTATTTTACCCTCACGAATCGATTTGACTTCACTTCCGAGCAGAGAAATCCCAACTTCAATAGTATCAGTAATTTCATAGTCATATCGTGCTTTTCGGTTACGAACGACGATTTTTTTTCCTTTTGATTGATTCATAACGATAGGATAGGATTTTTCATCATTATTTGCAATTAAAAAGAGTTATTGTTACTTCTTTGAGAAAATTATTTTTTCAAATACTCCCTAAGTAAGTTGTAAGTATATGTCGACATTGATTCTATGAGATATGATGTCTTACAATTTAAATCCAATCCTTAGGGGATTATATATATTTTATGGATATTGAAATGCTGCATCTTAATAGATATGAAACAACCAAAAAAATAAAATCGATGCATAAACTTGCTGGATTTTCAATTGGTTTTGTCTCAAGTAAAACAACTCAAGAAGACGCTGGAAAAGTATTTGAATTTGACAGTCGTGTAGGTAAGAGAGGGGATTATGTCGACAGAAATTAAATCAAACAAAATTTTAGTTATTGATGATGATGAACTTATATCAAGTTTGATTCAAAAGGTACTTACTAAAGAAGGTTACGATGTTTCAACAGCAAACAATGGTATTGATGGTGAGAAAATAGCTTTAGAGTTGAAACCGAATCTGATTTTTATGGATATTAGCATGCCAGGCCAAGATGGATATGAGACAACTGAAAAGATTAAAGCAAATCAAGAGTTAAGTGAAATTCCTGTTGTCTTTTTGACTGGCCAGACTGCAGGTGAAGATAAAGGACGAGCATTTGCTAAAGGTGGTGTTTCTTTTATGAATAAACCATTTGCGAATCAGCAACTTATAAGTATGGCTTTACTAATTTTACAAACAGTGAATAGCGATTAAGTTTTTGGGTTAGTAGCCGATATATTTAGTAGATAACAATAAAGAAAGAAACAAACAGAGTTATGTCATATAAACTTGATTTAAATACAGCCAAGATTTTCATAGTAGATGATGAACCTGAAATTACTGAAATCGTAGAAACTTTTCTCAGTGAACATGGTTTTCAAGTCTTAATTGAAAATAATCCAGCGTTAGCTATTGAAAAAGCAGATAATTATAAGCCTGATGTGATTCTTTTGGATATTATGATGCCTGGAATGGATGGCTATACTATTTGTCAGAATTTAAAACAGAAGCCTGAGTTTTATAATACTCCTGTGATCTTTTTGACTGGTAAAGATAAGTCAGATGACATGGGGCGTTCGTTTAAATCTGGTGGCGATATGTTTATAAAGAAACCTTTCTCTTGCGAAAGACTGCTGGAGATTGTTAATATTGTGCTTATGTCTACAGGTAAATTTTAATAATATTCAACAGCTTTTGAAATAAGTCATACTGTCGCTCGGTAGAGTCGAAGTATACGCCAATTTAGAGCTGTTTTTTTTATTGACAAATTTGTGCAATGCACTATAATACAGTATGAGGCTTATTAAAAGGTACAAAAACAGACGGCTCTACGATATGGAAAAAAGCCAGACTATTACGCAAGTAGAGCTTGCGGCGATAGTTAAAGAAGGTGCCGAAGTACAAATTATAGATACGGCAACTGGTGATGATATTACTACCGAAGTGCTCGGACGTGTCTTAGTAACAGAATCAAGCTCATGGAATGATGAAAAAGATTCTAATAACTTATTCAAACAACTAATCTCATTAGGAGGAGATAAATCTATGTCAGTATTAAAAAACACTGTATTAGCTTCTATTGGTGCCTTTCATGTCACCAAAGCAAAAGCTGAAAAAATTATCGACGACTTAATCAAACGTGGCGATTTAGATAAATCTGATCGCAAAAAAGCTATCATGGAAATGCTTGAAAAAGCAGAGAAGTCTACATCGGATCTAAAAGACAAAATTTCTAAAGGTGCCGATAAGACACAAAAAGAAATTGCAGGTGTTGTCAAAAAACTCAATCTTGCCAAAGAAACAGATTTGCAAAAGATTGAAAAGAAAGTTGACAAACTTACTAAACTGATGAAAAGCATCGAGAAAAAACTCGACGCTTAATAATCGTTATTTTTTTACCGTATTCTTTTTCAGAATAGAAATTATGTAGGTCGGAACCCCTGTGGTTCCGACCTTTTTTCTTTTGACTGTGTAGGGAACAGGCTTGCCTGTTCCGCAATACCATCCCCGATTTGATCGGGGAACCATATAATAGAAAGTCAGGTCTTTCCGAGACCTGACTTTCTCATGTCATTCAAAGATGATTCAATGATGTCTTATTTCACTTATGCTAACGCTTCTTTCAACTCAACCAAAAATTGGGCTGGGTCTATATTGTGAATCCGACATGCCATATCGACCGACTCATACGATTGCCCGGGGCAATCAAAACAACCATCACCAAAATGCTTCTGAAATACTGGAGTCGCTTTTGGGTAGTTAGCAATAATCTCACCTATCAATGTATTAGAATCAATCGACGATGCATCGGTATTGCTTGCAGAAAAATCTTTTGTCGTTGAAAATCCGTTCCGTTTTAACTCAGTCTCAAGTTTTAAAATCATCGTATCCAAATCAAGCGAATGGTTCGCAGCTGCCATTCCGATAGTAATACCCATCTGACGAACTTTATCAATATGCCCGGGCATATTAAGCGACATCAAGCCACAATCAATAAGAACTTTTTGTAATGATGGAAGACGGTCGACTAAATCAGATACTTTTGTGTCGGCGTCAACTGGCATATTCGGCATTGTTGATTCATCAGGAATATCAAAGGATTGTTTGTTTGAAGTAATCGGTTTTGCTTTTGGAAGAGGTTGTGCTGGTTCTTTTTTCATTGGAATAGGGTCAACTTTTTGAGGCATCAGAGTAAGGGCAACGTTTATGATGAACATAAAAATTGAAATCGATTGTAGAGCAGCAGAAATAATAAACAGGATTGTATAAATATCTTCACCGGTACTTACTTGCATACCTCGAAATGAAATCATTCCGACTAATGAAATATTTCCAAGGTAAAAATGAATCGCAACCCATGATGGAAACCTCAGATCTACGCCATTAAAGCGGGGCAGTATAAAATAACCGATACCAAAAACTATCATCGACATAAAACCAAGTAGATTCAAATGAGTATGAGCAAAAACACCAAAATATCCCATGTCAACAACACCATTGAGAAATCCAATAATTACGCCTAAGCCCAAATAGAAGAGCGAAGCAAAAACAAAACTTTTCATATAATACGACATACATAACTCCTTTTAAATTCGTTATGTACAGTAACGGATAATAGGCTAATAATGTCTTTGATTTAGGTCAAGGAATGAAATGATTATGAAATCAAGGTTATAAGTTCGTCTACGGTAATAACTTGAACAGAAAGTTTATTTGCCTTCTCAAGTTTGGAGCCAGCATCTTCACCTGCTAAAAGGTAACTTGTCTTCGCTGAAACCGACGATGAGACTTTGCCGCCATTTTCAAGTATCAAATTTTTATAATAATTTCTCGGCTTTGATAATGTACCAGTTATGACAAATATTTTATTTTTGAGACTATCAGATTTATTTTTATTGATATAATCCTCAAATAAAACTCCAGCATCTTTCATCTTTTGTAACATTTTCTGGTTTGATTCAGATGAGAGAAACTCAACAATATTCTGGGCGATATTTGGACCAATACCATTTATTTCATTTAATGCTTCAAGTGTCGCTGATTGCAATTTTTCAAATGATTTAAATTCTTCTGCTAATAAAACCGCTACTGATTCACCAACTCCAATTATCCCTAAAGCATAAATGATTTTTGGAAGCGATGTTGTCTTTGAACGTTCAAGTTCAGCTAACAAGTTGTCTGCCTTTTTCTCTGCCATTCGTTCAAGAGGAAGAAGGATTTCTTTGGTAAGATAAAACAGATCGGATGGGTCTAAAATAATCTTCTCATCGATTAACTGTCTGGCAAGTTTATCACCCAACCCGACAATATCAAATCCCCCCTTAGACGCAAAATGAAATATCCGCCCTTCAAGTTGTGCAGGGCATGAACTATTCACACAACGATAGGCAGCTTCTTCTTCAGGACGATAAATATGTTCACCACATGATGGACAGGTCGTTGGAAATTTTATTATCTTACTACTTTTGGTTCGTTTCTCTTTTACAACTCGTATAACTTTTGGGATAACATCACCCGCTCGTTTAATGACAACTGTATCGCCAATTCGTACATCCAAATTTTGTAACTCATCTTCATTATGCAACGATGCATTCGAGACCATTACACCACCAACTTTGACAGGTCTGAAATTGGCAACAGGTGTAATCACGCCAGTACGCCCAACAGAAAACTCAACATCTTCCAAAATTGTCTCCGCTTCTTCTGCAGCGAATTTCCATGCTACCGCCCAACGAGGAGCCCGAGCGATTTGTCCAAGGAGTGCTTGTTCTTCAAATGAATTTACTTTGATAACCATCCCGTCTATTTCATAGTCCAACTCAGGACGTTTTTTTTCAAGCTTATCAAAAATAACTTCGACTTCATGAGCCGACTCACCCATATAAATCAAATCGTTTATTAGAAAATTTTCATTAGATAAAAACTCAATCACTTTTTGCTGAGTTGTTAGCTTTGGTAATGTCGTATCAGAAATCCCGTAGGCATAAAAAAGAAGTGGTCGTGATGCCGTGATTGTTGCATCAAGCTGTCTGAGTGACCCAGCGGCACCATTGCGAGGATTAGCAAGCGGGGCGATCTCTTCTGATACTAATTTTTTGTTAAGTTTTTCAAATTCTGACAATTTCATGATAACTTCACCACGAACTTCCAATAGGGGATAGAGCTTCGCGGTTTTGTCTGATAGTTTGAGCGGTATATTTTTAATCGTTTTTAGATTAGCAGTAATATCTTCACCAACAGTCCCGTCACCACGAGTTGAACCTCGCATAAATGTCCCATTTTCATAGACAAGCTCAACAGCCAGCCCATCAAGTTTTGGTTCAGTTAGATATTCAATGTCATCACTTTTCTCAAGCAGATTTTTTACTCGTTTATCAAACTCTATAAATTCTTCTGTTGTTGAAACTTTTTGAAGTGAGAGCATTGCAACACGATGTACAAGCGGGGCAAACCGTTTCGACACTTCAGGTAAGGGTGATGCTACTTTTTGAGATGTGTCAGGTATTGGAGAAGCTACTACTTGAGTTGGAGAATCTTCTCTTATTATCTCAGGGTATTTATCTTCTATACTTTTTAATTGGTCAAATAATATATCGAATTCAGCATCTGATACTTTGGGAGTGTCTTCGTAATAGTAGGAATCACTATAAGACTTAACTCTATCACATAACTTATTATATTCATCTATAATATTTTTAATTGGTTTTGCCATGCTCTAATGTAAGTCTGAATTGAGGTCAGTGTCAACGTTGTAATAATAAATGTGAGTTAATCTAAGTAGCTGTTTGCTCGTCGTTCTTTGCGTCTAAATTGCTTAATTGCTTTGCCACCCGCATCTTCATCGTACGCCGTAATCCAAAGAGCGGTTAGTTTATATTGTTTGTCAGTTTCTGCTATGACATTTTCCGCCAGTATATAATAAAGTGGGGAGATGTTTTCGTCAAATTGCACTTTGACGATTTTTTGTTCTGTGTCTGTTAGTATTTCGGAGTCAGGTAATTTTTCACGAAAGTTGAGCCAGCGTATATCGGCGACCTCGGCATTATACGGTGCTTTCAAAAGATCTATAATCTTCCAATGACGTTTTGCTTTATACACTTCGATAAAAATAAGCTGACCAGTACGGTCTAAATCTAAAAGGATATGCTCGTTTTCTAAGTAATTAAAAAAATGTTTTTTCTCAGAAAACAAACCAAGCTGCACAAAGAGCGACTCTTCATCTAATTGATAAAAACCCCGTCCAGATTTTGTCGGTCCAGTCGGGGTATCTATTTTTAATTGTATTACTTTTAATGACATTTATAAATCTTTAATCAATTCTTTCGCCTGAGAACCTTCAAGTGTTTCAGGATATTCATCTATAAGCTTTTGGAAAATCTTTTTTGCTTCTTTGTCTTTGCCAAGCTCTTGTTTACAACGGGCTAATTTATAATATGCACGACTGGCATTTTTTGTCTCTTTGAAGTTCTTGAGCAAAAAGTCAAACTTCTCAGCAGCATCAACAAATTTTTCCAATGCATAATAACATTCACCAATCCAGTAGTGAGCATTTTCTGTCAATGTATGGTCAGGACATTTTTGTACAAAATCAGAAAAACTTGCGATAGCCTCTTCATACTTCTCACCACGGAAAAGTACAAACGACTCATCATACAAATTCCCACAATCAACAGTCGGCTTTTCTACAACTTCTATTGGAGCCGTGGTATTGTTCGTCTGGTTTGGATCCCTAACAATTCTGTTGTCACCAACAGAGCCAAGCACTACTGTCTTACTATGAACCTGAGTATTAATCAACTGTACAATACGAAGCAATTCATTGTAATTCTCAAGGAGTGCATCCATTTGTTGTTGCAGTTGGTCGGTTGAACCAGAAACATCGTTGCGAAGTTTTTTCGCTGCTTCGGTGTTCTCGGTGATAAGCTGTTCCATTTTGGCAATCTTTTCACCAGGAGCAGCAATCTGTGCTTTTATCTCTCTGTGTTCTGCTTTCAACTCATCAATATGACGAGATGTAACACAACCTGAGAAAGAAGTAGCTATAAATATAACCGCCATCAATGAGATGGCGGTTATAAGTGAATTTTTTTTGATCATAAGTATTTTCCTTATGATTTATTGTGAGACGATACGGAATTCAGCTCGACGGTTTTTCGACCATGCTGCTTCATTATGACCGTTATCGATTGGACGTTCTTTACCATATGAAATAACTGATAAACGGTTGGCGTTGATACCTAAGCCAGTCAAATAATCCATGACCGCTTTCGCACGTTTTTCACCAAGCGATAAGTTATATTCAACAGTACCACGTTCATCACAGTGACCTTCGATTTTCATAATCGCATCAGGGAACTCATTTAACAATGCATAGTTCACATCTAAGGCAACTTTACCATCAGTACGAAGGGAGTGTTTGTCTAAATCAAAATAAACTGTTTGGAACTGTTCCACGGTTACTTTTGGTGGTGGAGGAGGTGGTGGTGGAGGTGGAGGCGGTGGAGGTGGAGGGGTTGTGTCTACGACGGCAGGAATAATTTCTACATCATCGACTTCGGGTGGTCCACATGACACCATCACCATCGAGAAAAATGTTAAACCAACTACTGTTAAAAATCCAAATCTTTTCATTTTTATCTTCCCCTATATATAGGAGTTAAAAGTTATATTATTTTCGTTCGTTTGACTAATCTATACTATACCTGTATGACGGTCAATTAAAAAATGTATGTTTTTATGTCGTTTCTATAAGTTTATACAGCTTTTGTTCCAAATTGATGAATAAAACTTTTATGGGAAGAAAATGAGAAGTCCAACTCTTTCAAAACCAGCTTTCTCCTCTTTTACACAGATATAAGAGTTTTAAGCATCCCAAATGTCATCCAGAACCACTTTCCTGCGAAAGCAGAATTGTAGGTCGAAACCCCTGTGGTTTCGACTTTTTAGAGATTTCTTTTTATTCTCCAAATTCGCCTTCAAATTTAAATACTTCATGTATTCCCCAATCTTTTTGATAATATCCATTTTCGGTATAACTTTTAATTGAAGAATATCTCCACTCAAATGGATTGTGTATCTTTTGATGTTTAACAGGATTGTAGTGAATATAATCAATATGTCTATTCATATCATTCTGGTCTCGTATAATATGATCCCAAAATCGATTTTGCCATACTTTACCTGATTTTAAATTTTGTTCTTTAAGATATTTCATTGAAAAAGATAATTTTATTTTTTTCATGAGTGTCGATAGATTGTTCTCTTTAGGGTCAATAAGCATATGCATATGGTCAGGTAAAACGACCCAAGCGATAAGTTCAAAATTTGTTTCATTTTGATATTTATTGATGGAGTCCCAAAGTAAATTAAAATGATTGAGCAAAATGTTATGACGATTGTATGTTACATGGGTGAGGAAATATATATTTCCCTCGTGTAAATATCTTCTGATGTTAGTCATCTTTCCCTCGAGTCGAAACCACAGGGGTTTCGACCTACTTTTATTAATTTAAAATCATTTAATTACCGCCCACTTACTCCATCGGTCCCCAGTTTGGGTTGGTAGTTTTGCCATTACGGGTAATTCGACGTTGGTTTCTGCCTGTTATGTCCATCGTATAAATATCGCCCGAACTTAAACGTGTTGATGAAAATATAATATGTTTCCCATCAGGTGAAAAATGCGGATTTTCATTCATTCCGACTTCGGTTAAAACTTTATACTGCGTACCTGATGTGTCAATCGACGCTAAGTCAAACCGACCTGATTTGGTACGGCTTACAAATGTTATCCTGTCGCCACGGGATGACCAGATAGGTGAGTCATTATATCTGCTTTGGAAAGTCAATCGTCTCAAGTTCAGACCATCTGAATCCATAATATATAGTTGCGGCGATCCAGAACGGTCAGAGGAAAAGGCAATCATCTGTCCATCTGGTGACCAAGTCGGTGCAGAGTCAATTGAACGATGTTTGGTTAAGCGTTTGATAACATTTCCTTTGATGTCCAAGACATAAATTTCCGAGTTACCATCTTTGGAAAGGACACAGGCGATTTTGTTTCCGTCTGGGGAAATAGATGGTGCCGCAACAATTCCTTTAAAGCCTGCAACTTTTGACATTTTTCTGCTATTCACATTTACTTTAAAAAGCATCGGGTCACCGTCCAAAAACGAGGTAAAGAAAACTTCATGATTCTTCGGAGAATAACAAGGGGAGAGATTGATGACACCAGTATTGGTCAGTTGCACCTCAGATGCTCCATCATAGTCTGCGATAAATATCTCTTTGCCATCACCAACTTTTTTGACATAGACAATCTTAGTCAAAAAGATACCATCTTCACCAGTCAGACTTTTTACAATTTGATTTGAAATCTCATGGCCCATCTTACGCCAATTTGATTTTTTACGAACGAGTACATCTTTGGTAATCATCTGCTGTCGGATAGCATCATACAATTTCCAGCGTACCCGAATCTTATCCGATGGAAACTCTGCCTCAAGCCGTACAAGATAGTCTGCTCCCAATCGTTGCCAAGCTAATATGTCTAACTCTTTTATCTCATACATTTTCATATAGAATTTATCTGGTGCTATAAATTTAAAATCTGCATGAAAACCAATATCGTTCTGTACAATGCGAGTAATATAATTCATCAGAGTGGAATCGTCATTTGTTATATATTGGTTGCCGATATATTTCATCTCATCAACCCCAACAGGAGTCGGTTGCACTTCTTGATTACTTACATTCCAGCCAATTTCATAACTACCAGAATTGCTTTGAGCAAAAACAACGACAGGAAGTAATAAAAACAAAATCAAATATCTATTCACAAAAACCTCTTTTAATATTCTAATGTTACGGTTATACCAACATACCCATCCCGAAAATCATTTGGCAACGGTGGGAAAGAACCTATTCTTTCAAAAACAGCAAGACAGTCTCTGTCCACATTTGCAATGCCAGATGATTCTACAATTTCATACTTGATAATCTTACCAGATTCAATCACTTCAAAAAATATTTTTAGAGTAACAGTACCTTGAAGAGAAACAGTCTTACGGAAATTTCTTATATATTTATTACTTGCCAATGTAAACCAATAAGGATAATCAAATGATGCATTATCAACTGATGCACCTGCAAATGGCGAGCCAGAGGCTGTCTTGACTTCTTTCCCTTTTTTATTACCTGTCTCAGTTTCTGTTGGTGGAGTCTTGGTTTTATCTTTAGGTTTACGAGTAGGCTTCTTTGGTTTTTTTGGTTTTGGTTTATCTTTTTTCTTTGGTTTCGGCTTGTCTATAACGACTGGCTCATCAACTGTCGTTGGGTCATCAATCGGAACGTCAAACAACTCATCTTCAACCATCGCATCGGGAATGATAATATCTTCAATCGGGGCAGGGGAGTCTTCGAAGAATTCTGGAGCCGAGACCGCATTAATTTTTATAACATCGTAATCAAACGGTTTTTCCTTGATTGAAAATGGTGCTGAAAAAAGTGCCGCAGATATTGCCAGAATATGCAGGACAGCTGAAATGAGTATTCCTCGTTTCATTCTATATCCTGCTAATTTTTTGCTTTTTCATTGTGAGCAGTTACTAAACCAATATCGGTGATGCCAATCTCTTTCAACCGACTTATCAAATCAATCGCTTGTCCATAATACACCATCGAATCTGCCCGCAAATAAACTGTCTGTGTATTTTTCACTTCAAGTGCCTTTTTCATCTTACTTTCAAAATCTTTTGGGTTGGCAAAAACATCATTGATATAAACGCCACCTTTGGCATCCAATGTTAACACAATTCCTTCAGCCTGTTCAGTCACCGCCGCAGCTTTTGTCTGGGGGAGTTTCACTTCAATACCTGATTGTAACAGAGGTGCTGAAATCATAAAGATTATCAGAAGCACCAAGACCACATCAACGAGATTCGCAATATTTATATCAGAAAGGGTAGAGTATTCTCTTTTTTTCAGTCGTGAACGTCTCATCTTATCTGTTTTCCTTTTTCGCTTTAGCGATAAACTCTAAGATAAAATTATTCGAGAACTCATTCATACTTTTCACTTTATTTGATGCCCAGTTAAATGCAATCACGGCAGGTATCGCCGCCGACAAACCAACAATCGTCGCAAGCAACGCTTCCGCAATCCCAGGAGCAACCACCGCAAGCGAGGCAGACCCCCGTTCACCAATCGCCCAGAATGCATCCATGATGCCGACCACCGTTCCGAGCAATCCGATAAATGGTGCCGAGTTCGATGTCGACGCCAAAAATATCACCCACTCCTCAAGCACCGAAATCTCTTCCGAGAGCGAACGTTCCATCGCCATTTCAATCAACTCATAATCTTCTTCAGTAATCTTATTCGAACTTGGCTGCATCGCCCCACCTTGATTCGACAGTGTTTTGAGTTCCAATAGTTCGTTGTATCCAGCGAGGTAGATTTTCGACATTGGAGATTTCGCCGATGATTTCGCTTGCCCGAGCGAATCGGCAATCTGTGATGAGCGGGAAAACTGCTTTTCAAATTTTCGGTTATCACTATCGACTAATTTGTACTGTTTCCATTTTACGAAAATTATGACCCATGAGAAAAACGACATTAAGACTAAGATGAGCAGAATGATGATGCCAAATGTTGAGGTGTTGCTGATGATTTGCCATAGTGAGCCAGACATATATTGTTACTCCTAAATGATATACAATTTATTCCGTTAAATTGTGACTGCCAATATTATTTCTATTCTTACAATTTTTGAGCGAATTTGACTCAATAAAAAAATAGGAATATATTTCCTTTTACGGTGCTTAATGTAGGATTGTTCAATGAAAGGGTCAACAAAAACTCAGTTTTTTAGTCACACTGTACAGAATCGGTCCTTTCTGTAAACTATCTCAATTAAAATCTTGACTTATATCAAGAGAATGTTGTCTTTGTGTCGGAAAATTAAAACGAATATAATTGACAAAGGAGTCAAAAATGAAAAGATTTTTATTACTCGTCGCAATGGTGGCAATGATGTTTGCGTTGGTAGTAGGATGTGGCAAAAAAGCGGACGAAGCAACTGACAAAGTTCCTGTCGAAACTAAAAAAGCGGAGATGATGGATTCCACTCGTATGGATGAAGGCATGGACTCGGCTATGCACATGATGGATTCCACTATGATGGACTCTATGGAAGCTAAAGGCGACAGCCACGAAGGTCACGACCACTAAGCGTTAGGTCATATTGAATTTTGTAAGGTAGGTTTTTCTAACCTGCCTTTTTTTTATGCAATGACACTCTCTCCTCTCCGGCTTTAGGGCTTGTTGAAAAAGTCCAAACAGTCTTTCAAGACCCTTCGACTCCGCTCAGGGTGACTTGAAAGACAACAACTTATAATTTGTCATACTGAGCGGAGTCGAAGTATGTTCCAAAATAAGAGGTTTCTCAACAAGCCCT
>JAJRQO010000024.1 GCA_024280215.1 Candidatus Zixiibacteriota bacterium | reverse complement strand
GGGCTTTTTGTAATCTTTAAGAAGTGCTTTGATTAAATCTTTGTTGATCTCGCTCATAAATATCTCCTGTGTAAATATACTTTGTGTCTTTCAAAGTATAAGTAATTATTTACATTTACACAAAATTACTTACAAGCTCCTTTATCTCTCTATTTATTCATATATCCTTTTTGTCGATAGTTCCTTTTATTATTTATTTCATCGCATTGATTCAATTCACCTCAATTTCTATTACTCGATTACATGAAGTGCTTGAGTTAATTATTACGATAGCATTGTTTATTCTATCCCTAATTCTTCCTTATCTATTTAATAAAAGAAAATCAAAAATCTTGAAAAATAAAAAATCTCCATTACTTTTTTTTATTTCAAGAACATCTGTAGTGTTTCTCGTTTTTCTTTTTGGTTATTTGATGTTTAATCTTAATGGAAGTTATAGGTTATTAGGCTATTTTTATATTATCGGATTTGTTTGGACCCTACTTACAATACCTCGAAAGTCAGAGTTTAAATCCTCTTATAAACCATAGAAAGCACTACCTGTATGACTCATTATGAAGACAATTATTTATCTTGCTACCTTGACAAGCGACACCATGTTAGGTATTTTTTCATTGTTACAAGAACGAAAATGCTCGGGGATATATGAAAAAACTGTTATTTACTCTCTCAATCTTTTTAGGCATTACAACAAGTCTATTTGCTCAAAGTGAATACGTCAGTGGAGGACAAAACACTTTCGGTACATCGGTAGGCTTTCAAGCAAATTCATCAAGCATGCCAGGCTTTGTAACTTTTTCTACAGGATTCGGAATGCGGGGAGAATTTGATCTCGGATTTAAAATAGGTGTTTCGAATATGGGTAAAATTTACGCTCCCTTTTTTAATCTGATTTTGCGTCCAAGATATAGTAAATCAGACAGCCCCTTTACATTCACTTTTTTTGTACAGCCTGAATTTTATAGCAGTTCTACAATCTCATCCAAGTCAAGCATTACAGTAGGGTCGACTATGTTTATTGATGCAAGAATGTCTCGGAATACTTTTTTCAGACCATATATATTAGGGGCATATACCAATGGAACACCAGATGGTACGTTTACAAAAGGCGGTGGTTTTTCATTTTTCCATAAAGGTAAAAAAATAATCCCTGTTTTTAAAATAGGTCTGTTTACTAATCAGAACAACACTTCTGGAGTAGTTAGTTTTTCAATAGTTAGGGTAACGGACTAAGATGAAAATTAGATGTTGTATGGTAGTATTGTTGGTTCTGGTTTTAATATTTGGAAATGCAAAAGCCGAGTTACCGTATGAGTCCAACCAAAAACATAGTTTTGTTGTGACTGGTGGGCTTAAAAAGAACGACCGTTTTAATGACAACTTCCAAAATAGCTTTAGCATCAATTATTCATTTCAAAATAAAATATCTATTGGTATTTCGTACAGAGATTTTGCGGGTAGCTTTATCTATGAAGGTGCAGGGTTTGACAGTAGCTCAGGTCCTTTAAATACAGATGCATCTTATGAACAATCTAGTATTAATGAAAGAGGTTACAAATACCCTGAGCGAGCTATTTACAGTTTATATGCTCATCTAAAACCATTGAATATTTTACACATTGAAGCACCTATCTTATTTTCTCTTTTTGTAGCCGTACAAGATGTATTAGAAAGTAAATATATTGTAGAATTTTTAGGAATACCAGATATTTCAGAAGGCAAAAATTTTACTCGAGCATCATGAATGCATCGGGGAGGAACTCGATAATATCAGATGCCATCATCGACCGCACACCAAGTTCAAACGAGGCAATATCCCCAGCAAGACCATGAATAAAAACTCCACACAATGCCGCATCGATTGGTTCTTTTCCCTGTGCTAAAAGTGAGCCAATAATCCCTGACAAGACATCACCTGAGCCACCAACTGCCATGCCATTATTGCCAGTCTGATTAACATAGACAGTTCCGTCATAGTGAGCAACAATCGTTGGCGAACCTTTAAGCACTAATATCGTCTGATACTCAATCGCAAATTTTCGAGCGACTTCAATACGTGCATGTATTTCATCTGGGACATCTGTTCCTGTCAGATTTTTAAATTCTTTCGGATGCGGAGTAAGTATCAACTGTGCTTTGCAATCTTCAAGAATTGAAAGTTCACCATTGAGCGCATTCAGTCCGTCGGCATCTATCACCGCTGGTTGTTCAAGCGACAAAAGCAGACGACATATAAGTTCTTTAGTTTCAAAATGTCGACCAAGCCCAGGACCGATAACAAGAGCATCATGTTCAGCACATACAATTTTCACCTCGCCTAACCCACGTTTGGCAAGGCAACCTTTTTTGGCAACATCAGGAAATGCATGTGTCATCGTATCTATAAATGTAGATGCGATAAGCGGAAGAGTTGTTTTCGGACAACCGATTTTCGTCATCCCACAACCCGAACGTAAAGCCGAACGAGCCGCAAGCACCGATGCACCAGTCATACCAGTAGAACCAGCCAAGAGAAAGAGTTTTCCAAATGTTCCTTTGTGTCCATCTGGTTGTCTCTCAGGAAGTGTATCCATCACATACGATGGTGTAATCAGCTTATTATGAATTGAAAAAGAATCTACAACTTCAATAGGAATACCTATCGGAAGAATCTCCACATCACCCGCAACTTCACGCCCTGGTGATACATACAATCCGTACTTTGGCAGAGCGATGGTATATGTATAATCAGCATTGATGACTGTATCGCCGTATGTTCCATCATCAGCATTTAGTCCCGACGGTATATCAATAGCGATAATTTCTTGTGGTTCTGAATTGATATAGTCGATTAACTCGGCTGAGATTCCTTTGGGCGAACCAGAAAAACCAGTCCCAAAGATTGCATCGATAGAAAAATCTGATTCTAAAATTTCAGGTAGTTCATCAATCGATGTTACTTCGGTTGTATCTATTTTTAATTCTTTTATGAGATCATAATTTTGCTTGGCATCACCTGAGAATTCATCGGGTGAACCGATATGATAAAAAGAAACTTTAAAACCTGCCGAGAACAAATATCGCCCAATGACAAATCCGTCTCCCCCGTTATTTCCTTTTCCACAAAAGATTGCAAATACAGCGTCATCAAGTTCTAAAGTAAAATCTGCAATAATCGCTTGGGCGATTGATCGCCCAGCATTTTCCATAAGCTCTATCGATGGTATTCCATCTTTGGTAGCCTTTGCATCAATCTGACGCATCACATCCGATGTGACTAATTTCATTTTCTGACTTTCTACAAAACGCTTATTTTTTCTTCGTTTTTTTCTCAGCTTCCAAAGCAAACTTCACAGCCGGTAAAACATTTGAAAAGAATTTTAGTTTAACATTCTTTTTAATCTCAGAAGGTAAATCAACGGCATCTTTTCTATTATCTTCAGGCAGTAAAACTGTCTTTACTCCAGAACGATAAGCTGCAAGCAGTTTCTCTTTGAGACCACCAATTGGTAAAATCTGACCACGTAGGGTAATCTCTCCAGTCATCGCCATCGCAGGTTTTATCTTTCGACCAGTAAACAAGGAGCAAAGTGCGACAATCATCGTAATACCCGCCGATGGTCCATCTTTGGGAGTGGCACCCGACGGTACATGAATGTGTAAATCTTTTTTCTCAAATGTTTCGTTTGTCAGACCAAGCTCTTCAGCATTGGAACGAATAAAGGAAAGCGCCGCCTTAGCAGACTCTTTCATAACATCGCCAAGTTGACCCGTAAGTGTCAGAGTATTCGTACCAGCCATAGAGGTTGCTTCGATAAACAATATTTCTCCACCCACAGAAGTATAAGCAAGTCCAGGTACAACACCAATAGTCGATTCTCTCGAGAGACCTTCACGGGTAAATTTCTCAGGTCCCAAAAGTTTTGCTATATCGTCACCAACAAAAGTAATTTTCTTTTTATAACCAGTAGCAATCCGACGGGCGGCTTTACGAGTCACCGATGCTATTTCTCTTTCGAGATTTCGAAGTCCTGCTTCACGAGTATAGCCATCGATAAGAACCTTGACCGCTGAATCAGCAATTTTAAGATTCGAATTTTTCAAGCCATGATTCTCAAGCTGTTTTGGAATCAGATGACGTTTGGCAATTGCGAGTTTTTCAATATCAGTGTAGCCTGGCAGATTTATAATTTCCATACGATCACGAAGCACAGCAGGAATTGGTTCTAACCAGTTCGCCGTTGTTACAAACATAACCTGTGATAAATCAAATGGAAGTTCTAAATAGTGATCTGAAAAAGTATCATTTTGTTCAGGGTCCAAAACTTCAAGAAGTGCCGATGCGGGGTCACCCCGAAAATCTGAACCGAGTTTATCAATTTCATCAAGCATAATGACAGGGTTATTAGAACCACATTTTTTGAGCGATTGAATAATCCGCCCTGGCATTGCTCCTATATAAGTTCGTCTATGCCCACGAATTTCGGCTTCATCACGCATTCCACCCAATGAAACTCGGGAGAATTCACGTCCCATCGCTTTAGCGATTGATTTACCAAGCGAAGTTTTTCCAACCCCAGGAGGACCGACAAAACAAAGTATAGGTCCTTTGATGTCAGATTTTAATTTACGTACTGCAAGATGTTCTAAAATTCTATCTTTGATTTTCACCAAATTATAATGGTCTTCATCGAGTATTTGTTTTGCTCGTTTTAAATCAAGTTTGTCTTCTGTTGAAATCGCCCACGGCATAGAGACCAGCCAATCAATATAAGTTCGAGAGACAGTATACTCCGCCGACGATGGCGACATGTGCGAAAGACGATCAAGTTCTTTAAGCGCGGCAACTTCTGCCTGTTCAGGCATTGCAGCATCCATGATTTTTTTCTCAAACTCTTCGATTTCATTGTGATCATCAGCATCGCCGAGTTCTTTTTTTATCGCCCGCATCTGCTCACGCAAGATATAATCACGTTGCGATTTGCCAAGCTCCGAGGCAGCCTTCGCTTGTATCTTTTGAGAAATTTCTAAAACTTCAATCTCACGGTTTAAAGTTGTGAATACTTTTTTGAATCGTTTATGAATATTAAGTTCTTCTAAAATTTCTTGTTTTTGATCTATTTCAATTTGTAAATTCGATGCGATATAATCGGCAAGTTTTGAATGGGTATCCTGATTAACTGCGGCTGCATGCAAGTCTTCAGACAAGCTCGGCACTAAATCAACAAGCGTTTTCAAATTTTCCATAATAGAGCGTTTCATAGCATCCATTTTAACTTTGTCAGAAACAGACTCTTTGACTTCAATAATTTCAGCTGACAAAAACGGATCGGTTGAAGCAACTCGTTTTATTTTTATACGATTCAAACCTTGAATTAAGAAACGTACCGATCCATCTGGAAAACGAAGCATTTTTAAAATATTACCTGAAACACCAATCTCGTGCAAATCATCCAATCCGGGATTATCAATGTCAGCATCTTTTTGCAAAAACATTGCTATCCGAGAACCACGCATCAGGGCGTCATCGACCATGCGAGTCTGTTCGGGGTCAGTAATCATCAACGGTACGATTAAATATGGAAAGACGATAGTCCCTTTTAGAGGAAGTATCGGCAACACATTATTATCCGTTGATTTTTTCTTTGTTTTCTTCTTTTCTATAACTTCAGTCACGGTAAAACCTTTTTCTTTTTAAGTCACATTCTTTATGACTTTATCGGCATATCTGCTCAATTTTTGAACAGCCTGAAGGCTGTTTTACAGCCATAGCCTGTTTCATTTTAAAACGCTTATTTCTCAATTTATAACACATGTAATCATATTTTGTTCACATCACATCATGCTCACACAATAATACATATATCGCATAACATGTAGCAACTTAAACATTTACCATAAAACTTACCTTTAAAATGTGTGGAGTATTGTTTTTAGACGTTGAAGCGGAAATTGACCACATCGCCGTCACAGACAATGTACTCTTTACCCTCAAGTCGGAACTTTCCTGCGGCTTTGACATCTTTTTCTGAGCCATATTCAATATAATCGGCATATTTGATAACCTCGGCACGAATAAACCCACGTTCGATATCAGAATGAATGACACCAGCGGCCTTTTGGGCGACTGAGCCTTTGCGGATTGTCCATGCTCGAACTTCCATTTCACCAGCGGTTAAGTATGAGATGAGACCAAGCAGATTATATGATTTCTGCACAACAACATCAACAGCGGGAGCTTTTATTCCCAACTCTTCCATAAACATCTCACGGTCGTCATCATCAAGAGTGATTAACTCCATCTCGATTTTACCGCAAATAGATGTTAACTCTCTTTTATTGTCAGAGACAAAATCAGCAAAGAGTGCATCATATTTTTCTGATTCAGAAATTTTATCTTCAGCAACATTAACAACAATAAGTAGTGGTTTTTCAGTCATGAACATATATCCACGAAGCGACTTGTGTTCGTCGTTGGTCAGTTCAAGGTCAATCATCAGTTTCTCTTGCTCTAAATGTGTTTGACATTTTTTAAGAAGAGCGACTTCCTGAATAAGTGATTTATCGTTGGTTGTGCGAATACGTTTTTCACGGCGTTCAATATTAGTTTCAATCGTCACTTGGTCAGCGAGTATCATCTCATCGACTATATCTTGCATATCCGCTTTTGGATCGGCATCATCTGAGAATGCATCAAGCACCAGCATGAGGGCGTCCATCTGACGTAAATCAGCTGAGATTTCAAGCTCGGTCGACTCTTTCCCTTTACCTGAAAATCCAGGGGCATCGAGAAATTCGATTTCGGCATAGGTGATTTTTTTGGCACTTACCAATGGTGAAAGTGCGACAAGCCGTTCATCGGGTACTTTTATGATTGCTTTGTGAATCGCTTTTGAGAAATCACCGACAGCTTCCTGCTGCCCTGAGGCGGCGTTGAATACGGTTGTTTTTCCAGACTGAGGTTTTCCAATTATTCCAAGTTTCATAGGCAGTAATAGTACGGGAAAAATGAGGTTTTGGCAAGTGAGAAATTAGGGGGGAATATTGGGATAGATTTACTTCAAAAATGTCATTCCAGCGAATGGGCTTGTTGAAAAAGTCCAAACAGTCTTTCAAGACCCTTCGACTCCGCTCAGGGTGACTTGAAAGACAACAACTTATAATTTGTCATACTGAGCGGAGTCGAAGTATGTTCCAAATAAGAGGTTTCTCAACAGTCCCGAATGCTGAAAACCAGTCTTTTATTGAGTTCGGTATAGCAATATATACGGACGTTTATTAACTTCTACTGCTTCGCTTGAATAGACAGAATTTCCTGCTAAACAAATTCCATAACAACCCTGATCAGAAGGATAATACATTTTAAATCCATTAGAACTGGCAAAAATATCATAATATTCTAAAATGTCTATAGTCCATCTTAAACTATCATCAAGAGAAGGTTGAAGACTAATGTATTGGTTACTTTCTTGAGGTTGAGTATTCCAAGTAATTTCTAGTTCTTCCCAAGGACTTGCTAAATTTGATATTTTTACAATACTAAATGTATCAACAATAAAACCGGTACTTATAGATAAGACTAGAAAAGCAGAATCAACAGTATTATTAAATGGAGGTAACTCCATATATGTTCTGTTTGAATAGTTCCAGTATGTATATGTCCCATCAGAATGAGAAAAAACATCGACAATATCGTATCCGAATCCTATTCGAGAGCTTTCTCCATAATTTTGATCAATTCGTGTTGTGTCATTGCTAGTCCCATGAAAACTAACTCTTGCATCTTTCTCTATCATAATCTTTTGTATTGTGCTTTTACTAATTACCAATTCTTTATATAGATCTGAATCAACAAGTGAAAATTGAAAAACATTATAGTTATAATTAGCTGAATTAACCTGTATTTGATGTTCGCCTACAAAGATATTTTCAAATAGATACTCTCCATTTATATTCGTTGTATCAAATAGTGTATCATCTAAAACGACTTCAATACCGTTTAGTAATCCATCAACAGGATGGGAGACAGTACCTGAGAGATTATATCCATGTCTTATGAGATTTATGTTTTTTGAAATGATTGAGTTTGTAATTTCAAGAGTATCAATAAAAAGATAGTAATCCAAATAATCACAACTCAAGATTCTACTGCCTGCTAAAATATCAGAAAATTCATAACTGCCATCTATATCCGTTGTATCTCGCAAATGAGCCAGTTCTACGATAGCTCCCTCAACAACAGCACCCAAAGTATCTGTAACAACTCCAGAAACTGAATATACGGGACCATTTAGTAAATTGACTAAATAACTTCTATCACCTCGAACATTTATCGTATCTATTGTTGTATCAAATAGCTCATGCGATATCTGTATCGTCTGTTCGCCGATAGGAATTTCGATCCTGTACAACCCAAGAGAATCAGAGATAGTATTATATTCACCAACTGATATATCAGCATTAGGAACACGATTGGAAAATCCGTTCAAAACTTGATAGACATAACCAGTTAATTGAGCAGTTTCTATTGATTCGGTTGGCTTTTTCTCATCACATGACAAGAAAAGAGAAAATAATAATATGATATAAACTAGTTTAACTTTAGACATAACCTCAACTCAAGTTTATGGTATACATACAATAACGTATAATTGACAATTTTGTCAAATAATATTTTTGTAGGGAACTGGCATGCCTGTTCCATTATGGCAGAACCGCTAAAGGGTTCTTCCCTACAATTAAAAAGGTTCGGGCATGCCCGAACCCTACATGCAATAAAAAAGGCGGAACAAATAAATGTTCCGCCAATATATAAAATCGAATGTTGTCTGAACCACAGGCACTCAAAGAGTGGTTGGTTTCGACCTACAAATTATTCAGATTTTGCTGCGTCGTCAGCATCATCAGCTTTCGCTTCAGGTGCTTCGTCTGCTTTCGCTTCTTCAGCAGGTGCCTCTTCTACTTTTGCTTTTTTAGCAGGAGCAGGAGTTTCATCCGCATTTGCAGCAGCTTCTTTTAAAGCATCAGGCATTGCATCAGCCATCGCACTTGGAACTTCTGAACTTTCATGTTGAGAAAGATATTCATCCAGTTCACTCTGTTCTCGAGTTTTGTAATACGCTTCAACAGAGAGAACAACTTTGTGCTGTTTACGATCAAATTCAATTACATGTAAATGAAGTTCTTCGCCAGCTTTAAATGCTGTGGATGCATCTGATAATCCTTTTTTACCAAGTTGGGCTGTTGGAACAAAACCTTCAACAGTTCCATCAAGGTCAACAATCACACCACGGTCCATTACTTTTGTAATAGTCCCTAAACACTCAGTTCCGATTGCATATTTTTCAGCAATTTCAGCCCAAGGATCTTCAGATAACTGTTTGAGTCCTAAAGAAATCCGACGGTTGTCATGGTCAACTTTGATAACTTTGACTTCAACAGTGTCATTTTTCTTCATAACTTCAGAAGGATGTTGGATACGTTTTGTCCAAGACATATCAGAAATATGTACCAGTCCATCGATACCTTCTTCAAGTTCGACAAAAGCACCAAAGGCAGTAAGGTTTCTTACTTTACCAGAGATGATTTTCTCAATTGGATATTTAGCATCGATAGTTTGCCATGGGTCTGGTTCCATCTGTTTGATACCGAGAGAAATTTTCTCGTTATCTTTATCAACAGATAAAACAACCGCTTCAACATTATCATTCACCGACATAATTTTGGATGGGTGTTTGATATGTTGTGTCCAAGACATTTCAGAAATGTGAATCAAGCCTTCGATACCTTTTTCAAGTTCAATAAATGAACCGTAATCAGTAATCGATACAACCCGACCAACAATTTTATCACCGATAGGGTATTTGGTTTCGATATCTTCCCATGGGTAAGGAGTCATTTGTTTGAGTCCTAAGGAAATACGAGAAGTTTTCTCGTCGATATCTAAGATTTTAATATCGATTTCTTCACCAAGAGTTACCATTTCGGATGGGTGACGAATCCGACCCCACGACATATCAGTGATATGCAGGAGACCATCAACACCGCCTAAATCAATGAAGACACCAAAATCAGTAATATTTTTTACGATACCTTTACGAACTTGTTCGACGGCGATATCAGCCAATAATTCGTCACGCATAGATTCGCGTTCTGCTTCCAAGACCATACGTCTTGAAACAACGATGTTACGACGAGCTTTATTGATTTTAATAATCTTAAGTTCCATCGTTTGGTTAATAAGTGCATCAAAGTCAGGAACCTGACGAAGAGCGACTTGAGAACCAGGTAAGAAAGCATCGACGCCCATAACATCAACGACAAGACCGCCTTTGATACGACGAACAACAGAGCCTTCGACCTTTTCACCAGAATCATGAAATTCACGAATCTGATCCCAGACTCGCATGAAGTCTGCTTTTTGTTTGGAAAGAATGAGTTGACCGTGTGAGTCTTCAATCTGTTCCAAGAATACTTCGATAGCATCACCGACTTTGATTTCATCAACACCAGTAAATTCCTGAATCGGAATAATACCTTCTGATTTAAATCCGACATCGACAATAACATCGTCTCTTGTGACACCTAAGATAGTACCGCTGACGATTTCGCCTTCACGTATATCTCTAATCGTGGCATCATACATCTCTACCATGGCGTTGTATTCGTCTTCATCGTAGACAACACCAGATACATCTGTAATACGAACTTTACCAACATCAGCGATTTCAGCTTTTGGAAGAGCTGCTCTCACTTTAGCTTTTTCGGCCATACGTTTATGACGCGAGGTAACAACAAGTTCTTGAACTTCAGTCTCAACAGCAGCTTTAACTTCAACAACAGCATCCGTCTTAGTTAGTTTGACTTTAGTTTTTTGGGATTTTTTACCTATTAGTGCTTTTCTCTTTGAGGTTTTAGCAGCAACGGTAGTAGTTTTTTTGGCTTCAGCCATAGTTCTTAAAAGAACCTCCTTAATCATGATCAACCGGCTTGGATTTCCTTTTACAAGGAGACCGATAAATCTATCCGCATTGCGGATACCTGCTTGAAAGCAGTACCTGCTAATTAGCAGTCATCTTATATACTAAAATTTGAAAAAATTCCAAGAATTATTTTAAATAAAATGTAGATAACTCATCGGAAGAATGTGATAATTACTTAAGAATTAGACTGGCTCAATTTTATTTTACGAATTTCATCCATAACATGTTGAGCAATAGCACTATACCCTACTTTACCTTTTTCCTGACTCACAACCCATTCGGTTTGAATTGGTTTTCCATAGGTAATCGAAAGTTTTGCTTTTCCCCAAAAAACATTTTTTAATTGATTAAAACCGCTTACATAGGTAGGAATTATTGGACATTCCGCTTTTTTAGCAATCATACCGATACCAGCTTTGGGATCTAAAAACTCACCCGATTGGGATCTGGTACCCTCTGGGAAAATCGTGATTCCATTTCCAGAGGAGATAACATCAAGAATAGCTCTGATCGCCTGACGATCCATCTCTCCCCGTCTTACTGGGATGGCATTAGTATTATTGAGGTACCATTCAAGAGCTTTATTTTTAAAGAGTTCCGCTTTGGTCATAAAATAAACTGGTCGTGGAGCCCATGAGCCAACAACAGGGGGATCTAAATATGATTGATGATTGGAAGCCAAGATAAATCCACCTTTTTTCGGAAAGTTCTCTTGACCAGAGATTTTTATTCTAAAAAGAATTTTTGTGATTGATCTAAAAAAGGTCCAACCCGTATAATAGACTAATTTCATAATTATTTAAAAGTAGTACGAATAAGATTCACTATATAGTCAACTTGACCTTCAAGAGTCATATTGGTCGTATCGACAACTACCGCATCTTTGGCTTTCATAAGAGGAGAATGTTCTCTACTGGAATCTTTATGGTCACGATTTTTTATATCTTCTTGTAGTTCCTCAAGCGTCGTCGTAATACCCATTCTCATTAAATCAAGAAGTCGTCGTTGAGCTCGTTGTTCCACAGTAGCATTAAGATATATTTTCAAATCTGCTTTCGGGAAGACTACAGTTGTAGTGTCTCTTCCCTCGGCAACAATAGAACCATGCTTACCAAACTCTTGTTGCTTGCGAACCATCGCCTCCCGTACTCCTTTATGGGCAGCAACTTCTGAAGCATTTTTGGTAACATCGGGACGTCTGATTTCATCAGTAACTTCAACACCATTGAGAAAAACACGATTGACATCTTCTGATGTTTTAAATTCAATCGGTAGAATATGAGCAAGCTTTGTCAGTTTTTCTCCATCAGATAAATCAATTTTATTGGTCAAAGCATAATACGTCAAGGCTCGGTACATCGCTCCAGTATCTAAATATGTATATCCGATACGGGCGGCAATTAATTTGGAAGTTGTCGACTTACCAGACCCAGCAGGTCCATCAATTGCAACAATCTTCCCTTTTAATGATGATAATTTAAGAGGTCTGTTTTCCATAGATGAAAAGTAACGGTAAATTTATTAAAAATGCAATAAGTTTATCTTAAATTTTATAGAGTTTCAAGTGTGTCGTCTGGCATAAACTGCTCTGACGGTTCAGTTAAAAACCATTTTAGATGCATAGCTTTATATCTGCCATTTTTTTTATTTCTGCTAAAGCATTATTGACAGCATTCAAAAGTGTAGAATCCCCTTTTCTAACAGCCATACCATAGTATTCAGAAGAGAGAATCTCTCCGACCGTTTTTGCTGATTTATGAATGTTGATATATGTCTGAGTAGTTGGGAAATCATTTAGAACCGCATCAAGATTGCCATTATTCATATCAATAAATGCGGCACCTATATTATCAAATGAGAATACTTCGAGCCCATCCATTTTTTTCGCCATCAGTTCACCAGTTGTACCAAGTTGCACACCGACTTTTTTCCCTATTAAATCATCAATCGAGAAGATAGAATTATTTCCAAGAGGAACCGCAATCACTTGTCCAGCTAAATAGTATGGTTCTGAAAAGTCAATTACCACCGCACGTTCAGGAGTTATTGTCATCGCAGAAAGTACCAAATCATATTTTTTATTTTGAAGTCCTGGAATAATACCACTAAACGGTGTCACCATAAACTCAGCTTTCCACCCATTGACCTTACAAAGCTCAGTAATCAAATCTATGTCAAAACCTTCGGGTTGACCAGTCTCAGTATTGACAATTTCAAAAGGAGGATAAGTCGCATCGGTACCGATCCGAAGGACTGTACGAGTTTCATCTTGTGCCATTTCTTTTTGTGTACAAGAGGTAACAATAAGTAGTGCTAAACAGATATATATAAGATTTTTCATAAATCCTCAAATTGGTTAAATTATTTCCCTTATGATACTACAATACGAAATTTCAGACAATAAAAAAAGCGGTGTCAAACACCGCTTTAAAAATTATAAATTCAGTTGAAGTTTAAAAATAATCCAATGAGAATGAAATCAGTCTGTCGTCTAATTCTATATCAATTTTTTTCTCAGCTTCATTATAGTTGGCATTGATATAACTTCCATCATCAGATTCGGTAAAACCAATTTGGTTAAAAAACGATGTATCATTTCCAATTAGTTTCATCCCTATTTTCTCTGGTACTCTCAAACGTAGTTTAGAGTCGTCGCCTTTAATTATGACTTGTACGTATGGTTCGTTTGCTCCAATATTTAAACGAATTGAAGTATTTTTTGTATCTAAAATTAATTTTTGCAATCGTGATGTTAAAAAATTCAGATGCAGAGTATTATCGAATCCGATACACTCAAGCTCAAGTGGTAAGTCTTCTGAAAATTTCACATTCCATTCGGAGACATCTTCATCATGTACAATAATATGTCCACCCAAAAAGGTAGATTTCTGTTGTGCCTCAAAATCAACAATTGCAATATTATCTTCTACTATAGATTTAATTTTAGGTTTTCGAGTAAATTCATCAAATTCGGCAAATACGAGTTCTTCTCCAGAGTCACGGATTTTCAAATCATTGTAGTCTAAGTTAAGCGTCGCTTTGACCAAACGGACATCAGGGTTGGCATCTTCTTGATAAATAGATTCCGTAAAATAATTTTCATCTTGGTAGTCAATACCACTTGCGTTATAGGCAATAGCAAAACCGCCAAAGAAAAGTGCGATAGTAGTCAGATAAGAAATAAATTGTACTTTACTTTTTGTAAATATTTTTTCTATACCAACAGCGATAAGTACAACTGGGAACAGAACAATTAATCCTTCCCAAGCAGTATCGCCGATAAGATTATTGTTTTGTAAGAGAATCAATATCCCGACTTGAATCAGAAACATTCCCCATCGAAAGCGTGCAGGTGTCATACTGTCGACCCTCCATTTTCTTGCTGAGGATTGTTATTATGCACTTCAACAGTAGGTTCGGTAATATCTTCTCTTTTATTATTAGATTTTCTTCGAAAGATCATAAACAAACCACCAAGAATTAAAGCGAGTGGCAAGAACTCATCCCAAACAATCAATGTAAAATGTTCAGGGATTAACCATGCAACACCTATGCATACTAAAATCAAACCAGGGAGATATTTGTTCCATGATGAATATGTTCGTGGAGCATCTTCTACTTGAACAGTTTCACCATGCTCATTGACATGAAATTCAACTTCATCTTTAGGCATAATAATCATCGCAATAATGTATGGTATAATGCCGATTCCACCTGACCCAAAGGCAAGAATGACTACAACAATACGAACAAAGACTGGATCTATATCAAAATATTCACCGATTCCACCACAAACACCACCAATAACTTTATTAACCCGAGACCGTTTTAGTTTCTTTTCCATAATCATATCCTTTCAAATTGAAATCTTCTCTAAATATATATACGACTGATATTCAAAAAGGTTATTTATTTTCTCTTGATTCTATTTCTGTTTTTTTCGTCTTGTATAACTGTAAATAGTATAAGGCGTTACTTGAATAATTCTCTGTCAGAGAGTCAGCATATTTTGTCAAATAACCGATTGCTTGTTTTTCCTCAAGCGAATCATTGGTCAAAAGAGCAACATGATAATACCCCTCGAAAATTTGTTTATAAGTAAATCCGATATCAAGAGCAGCAGATTTATTTTTCTTTTTAGAAGCATCTTTACGGATTGGTTTTAAATACTGTACCGATTTTTTTGAATACAGTTTCAGACGCTCTTTATTTTCAGTAACTTTTCGTCGCCAGTAATTCAGCTCACTATTTTTAGTAATACCTTTTTGCGATATACTTTCTTGAGGAGTGGTTAAAACATTATGATAGTTCTCTTCAGAATCAGGCACGAGAGAACTTGACTTTGCTCGGGCAGATTTTCGATCTTTACTTTGCTGAACTTTCTCAGACAATGCATTTACAATTGAATCGGCATCAGAAAGTTCAACGGCAGAAGAACGACCTCCACGAATCGAAATATCGGCATCTTGTTCTTCCGATTTCACTAATGCATCAATGTTTCCATTAGAAGTTTGGACTCCTCCATTTTCAAATTCTTCGAACCTGAGTTTCTCTTTCGCAGGTGTAGGAGTTTGTTCTTTTGAAGCTGAATTTAGTACTATACGTTTTTTTGTCTTCTGAACTGGTTGAGGAGTTGGCTGTGATTCGACGGTAGGTTTCTGTGGTGCTTGAATAGTTTCATTATTCGTCACAGTTTCATTTTCGTCATCAGATTCTATTTCATTTTCTACAGGTGCTGTTGTTACTTCGACAGTTTCTTGCTTGAAAGAATCAATGGTGATTGCTTGAGGTGTCGGAGCATAAATATCTTGAACTTCGTTTGAAATTGTGTCTGGGATAAAATCATCATGTTGCTTTTTTTCTTCAAGAGTAAATAGTGCGACCAAGGCAAGCGATGCCGCCACGCCTGTTAGTTTCCACCAAAGACCTTTTGATTTTGGCTTGACAATTTCAACTATTTCAGCTTTTGGTGATGGTTCTAAAGCTGATTCAATTTTTTGTGCAGACGTTTCCCAGTAGTCGTTGCCTGAAAGTTCAGTCTTGTTGGAGAAAAGGTTTTCAATTTTTTCGAGTTGCTTGAGTTCAACCTGACACTCGTTGCAGCCCTCAATATGCTGCTGTACAATTGCATGCTCTTCATTCTTGAGTTCATTGTCAAAATAAGCTGATAGTCTGTCTTTGAAAAATTGATGTTCCATATTCATTTCCGTTAGAGTAAATCTTTCACCGCATTTAATAGCATCTGTCTGGCACGATGGAGTCGTGAGTCAACTGTACCAGGTGGTATTTTCAGATAACTGGCAATCTCGGCGTAATCCATTTTTTCAAAATTTCTCATAATAAACACTGTTCTGTATTTAACAGGAAGAGCAGAGATTGCTTTATAGAGTCGTTTTTTATTTTCATCATCAAGTAGTTTATCCAAAGCACCTAACTCGACCGTCTGTGGGTTAAAGCCAACTTCGGTTAGTTTATCCAAAGACTCTTTTTTCTCTTCTCTCTGAATCAGATTAAATGCACTGTTTCTGGCAATTGTTGCAATCCAAGGATAAAAAGCGTAACCAGTTTTAAATGTCTTAATTTTTTCAAACGCTTTCACAAATGTTTCCTGTACTAAATCCTCAGTCATATCAAATGAATTGACCAGACCATAGACAAACCGAAAAAGTCGTTTCTGGTGCATCCGAATAAGTTTGCCAAATGCTGTTTTATTGCCATTTTGGGCTGATTCTATCAGTTTTTGTTCATCACTTTTACTCTCTGATGATGATACCGATGAACGAGCAGAATCTTCCCAATTATTTTTACTCATACTATTTTTGTTTTCCAGTCAGACTCATTGCTAAAACTTCAAGTGTCATCGCTGGAGGCATTCCCGAACGACGCAAATCTGCGTCGGCTTCGGCAATTTGAATAATGATATTTTCAAGTTGTCGATTAGAATACCTTGCTGCCTGAGTTTTAAATTTAGATACCATCCAGCCACGATTTCCAATTGGCGGTTTTCCATTTCGGACTAAATAGAGAGTGGTAAAATGCTGTTGTAAAAGAGTCGTCAACATAACTGGTGCGTTTCCCTCGGCGATAAGCTGCTTGAGCATTTGTAATACTTTTGAGGTTTGTCCCGTCACAACATAATCGGCAATCTCAAAAACAGTAAAAATTTGAAAGCCATTGATAAGATTTTTGACATCATTGAGTTCTACGTTACCATCTTTGCCAATGAAATCAATCAGTTTGGCGACTTCGGTTTCGATAGCTCCTCTATTGCCAGCAAGCAAATCTACTAAAAACTCTTGAGCGTCATGGTCAATAGTGATGTTTTCTTTTTTGAGTTTACCCTGAATTAGTGAAATCGTTTCAATTTTGGTTATTTTATGAAACTCGACCACGACTGCTTCTTTAGTAATATTACGAATGAAAGCAGAGCTTTTTCGGGGTGTCTTTGATGATGGGGATGAGAAGATAACAATTCTGTTTGGGTCAACAGGTTTTAATATCGAGATTATTTTTTCAATCTCTTTTGGTCTAAAAGATTGGAAATCGGTTATAACAAAGACCTGTTTTTCTCCGAGCATAGGAATCATGGCAAGCTCGGTGAGTATATCACCCGTCTTGGTTTTCTTCCCGTCGATTTTTCTGAAATTTGTAATGAATTGTTCATCAGGTAAAAACTGATGTGAAACAAATTTTATCGCTTCTGAAATTCTGTAATCTTCAGAACCATAAAAATAGTAGACTGGTTTAAATTTGCCAGCAGATATCTCTGTTAATAGTTGTTTAGGATTTGCCATACAGACTTAGTATACGACAAAACAGCTTTTGTCGTCAATCAAAAAGCTGTTGAATGCAAGAGTTTATTCCCTTTTAACCTATTCTTAATTGGAGCGTACTTCGACTCTGCTCAGCATGACAAAATTAAATTTGCTTTTACTCAAAGAGCTGTTGAAATACAGGGTTTTCATCAACGGCAATCCACTCAATGGAATAGCGGTATTTATCACGATATTTTGCTGCTTTTCCTAAGAGATTTGTGAATTTCATCGGTGAGACTTCTCGATGATTGACTTGATTGATAATTTTGACATTATTGCCAAAAATTTGGTAGGTATTATTGGAAAAATATTTCTGATTTCCATCAATAAATTCCAATAGTGCAAGCAATGACGCATAATCGCTATGGTCATCATCCACTCCGTCAAAAGGAGCCTTGAATTTTATCCCGAGTTCTGGTATTGAAAAGAGAACTACGGCAGATTGGTCGATTTCATTGTCGACCGGCAGTTTGTATGATCCAAAGTAACATTCCATAAGGAGTGTTCATGCAACTGCTGTGCCTTTTTATAAAATATCATCTAAGCTGTTATATAGGTGAGTGTTAGGAAAAACAAGCAAATCTAATCTCTTTAAATATGCATCGGTATACATGGTTTTTATCAAATTTGAATACGTTTCATTGCATATTTGATAAGATAATTTGACAAGTATTTGATACTGTCTATGTGCAAGTTGCCAAATCATCAACTGTTGCTATATGGAATTATACAATGGGTGATTCATCGTGGCAGGAACTTATTTCTGTTGAGGAAAATGCCGTAACATTTGTTTCAAGCGGAAGAATTCAAGTCTCTTACAAATCATTTCAATTTCCGATAACTATTGGAAACAAATGGGTTACATTTCCATTTGAAAATGAAACAGAAGTTGTTTTTGCGACAACTGTTGAAACCTCAGCAGGTCGGTTTTCCCCTTCTTATGCTTTAAGAACAGTTTACAATTGTGATGACTGCACTCATGAAGAGATTGATTATATATATCCTTCTATTGGAATTGTTTATAAACGAATTTATATCCCTCATCTTGGCATAAATGAAACTTGGAAATTAATAAATTATAGTAATCCGTAGAAGCTACTGGAGTTTATCGTAGATTGCAACAGCGTAGCGGTCGGTCATACCGGCAATATAGTCGGCGATAACTCGCTCTTGTTTTTCCTTGGCAAGCATTGACTTGAACCGTTTTGGTAAAAGTGATGGGTCAGACATCAGTTTTTTATATATAAATTGTAGAATTTCTTCTGCCCAGTCCGCCATCGAAAGTAGTTTTTGATGTTTGTATAACTTTTCATTTAGAAACTGTTTTAAATCACCAACAATAATCGCATTCGCGTCAGAGTACCCACAAAGTTTCACTTTGCAATTTCGTACATCATTGAGAGATTCTATATTGTGTTGCACCAACCTCAGTTTGGTTTCATTGACTAAATCTGTCACCATAAAATCAAGAAGTGACCGAATCAAGGCATAGCGCTGTTTGTCATCTTCTTCAGAAAGATTGGCAACTAAGTTTCCCAACTGCATATATTTCCAAAAACCAAGCTGACGTAAATCATCGGGGGTAATAATTCCCGACGATAAACCGTCATCTATATCATGAGCATTGTAGGCAATTTCATCGGCGGAATCTACAAGCGACGCCTCAAGAGAAGTATGTTCATCTGGATGGAACTCATCTGAGACAAAATGATTTTTTGTTTCATGTTTAACTATCCCCTCTCGAACCTCATAGGAAAGATTTAAACCAGGGTGAGCATCATATCGTTGTTCAAGCAGGTCGACAATTCTAAGCGATTGACGATTATGATTAAAACCACCAAAATCTTTGAGCAAGTCATCCAAAACATCTTCACCTGAATGTCCAAAGGGAGTATGCCCGACATCATGCACTAACGCTATCGCTTCTGAAAGATCTTCATTGAGACGAAGGATACGTGCTAAGGTTCTGCTGATTTGTGCAACCTCAATTGTATGGGTCAGGCGAGTGCGATAGTGGTCAGTTTCATGAGGAATAAAGACTTGCGTTTTGTATTCCATCCGACGAAATGCGGTCGAATGAATTATCCTATCACGGTCTCTTTGAAATGCTGTTCTGAGGGGATGTTGAGGAATCTGATATACTCTACCTCGTGAATCTGCCGAACATGACGCATAGGGTGCCAAGATTTCTCGTTCAACTTTTTCTATCGACTCTCTACTATGCATACAAATAAGATAACCTTTTTTATATCAAATATCAATGGTCTATTATTCGCATCAAAAAACTAACCGAATGTGTTAAACCCAATACAGGATGATACAAACTATTATAGATAACAGCATTCTTCTTCCATTTCAATTCAATTCCTCCACCAAACTGAGTTGGAACAGTCGAAAAGCCAAACATGAGTGAAGCAGTCTGAGAAATTTCTACTGTTTCGCCAACGCCAAATTTATTTTGTTTACCTTTTTGAGTTGAAAACATCAGAGTTGTTTTATATTTGTTTGCTCTCAGCAACTCTCCATACATTGTTAACTTTACTTCATCTTGTGGTGAGGTTTCAGTTAATGAGGGTCGGTCTAAGTTTTCAAGGACACTGCTAAGAATAAAATATTTTTGTTTGATTGTAAAAGAGAAGCTATAAGAGAGTTGATTGAGAGACTTATATCTGTTATTAAAATCATGAGATTCTGACGTGATAAAATTTCCGATAGTGAAAATTGATTTTGAATACAATAAACCAATACGAATTTCTTTTTGCGTGTACAAGTCAGGGTCACCTAATTGCGACATACCTGCCACTATTGTATAACTTTTAAAGTGATAAGAAAATGCTGTATAGATTTCATCCAACTCTTTCAAATTATATTTCCGTTGATAGCCAAAATCTGCTTGCAAAGTTATATTATTATTCGATAAGACCCCGCTTATTAATTGTTCTGATGCCATCGGGTTTGACAATACAATAGTCTGACCAATACCGTTTGCACGTCCTGAGGCAATTAGAGATGTCTCAGCAGCGACACCTGAAGCGGAGAACAAAATCAAGAAGAGTAGTATGTATAATTTATCTCGCAATGACAATTGTCTCCTTAGTGCTGAGTCCATCGTCCGTTGATAGATAGAGTATATAAATGCCTATCGGAAGTTTTTCGTCATTATCTGAGCGACCATCCCATTCAATGCTGTTTGAAATATAGGCTACTTCATCGTACAAAGATATTACCATGTTACCGTTGACGTCATATATTTTTAAAGTATAATTTTTTGAATCAGTGACAACAACTTCAATAGTAACATTGTCTTCGTACCCATCACCATCAGGAGAAATATATTTTGATGAAAGGTTGATATCTACCACATTAGAAAGTTGAAAGATTTCATTTTCATAGCCGGGTGTACCTTTTGATTCTGATGATCTCCCCCATGCATAAGCGATATCAAATAGTTCACGAGACATCGTGTAATTATCATCATACAAATCTGTATAGGTTAATATATCTGCCATAATATTAAAATTATCAACCAGCCGAACGGCATCGTTATCATTATTTAGAGTCGCCCCACTTAATGGCACAATAAAATCACCAACAAAGAGAGGATATTCATCAATAAAATCATTCGCAGATTTTACTATGACTACATATTGATTGGGCAAAAGTATAAAAGACTCAATAGTTATGGGATATGCTTTTATTTCATCGCCAACAGACCAGTTGACTAAATCAACTTCTTCATCGGATCGATTATAAATTTCGATCCATTCTATTTTTCTATTTTCATCATGATTTGCTAAAAATTCTGAGAGTATTAAAGGTGGATATTGATTTGATACTGTGGTAAAAACTAAAGTGTCATTGCTTGTACGATTGTCATCCATTGTATACACAATCGCAGTTTGTTGTTTGTAGAGAGAACTTTGGTCGGTATCTAAATTGACATTAATAATGAGCGAACTGTCACTCATAAGATATGGCAACTCAAACTGCAGTTGGTCAATAAGCAAGACACCATCTTCGATAGATGTTAGTCCTCTGTTTGAAATTGTAAAAGTATAAATAGGAACAAAATTGTCTAAGATTATATCTACAAATTCTATAGCTAAATCTCTTTTCTCAAGTGTAATTGAATTCATAAATCCTGCGGTAGATTTACTAAATGATTCTGATTGTAAGATAATAGCAGAGTCTGGAAATTTTCGCTCCCAAGAGGTACCATCTTCACTCTTTTCTTCCCATTTGAAAAATGACACAAGATTACCTTGCTGTAACAGTTGAATAGTTCCAGTATCGTTTTTTAGTATAGAGAAGGAAACTTCGATTGGTTCTACAATTGCAAGTTCATAATCAGTATCACCCCATATTTTCGAATCATTGCCCCAATACGATTCAAAGCTTGGTTCATTAGCTATAGAAAACAATCTCTTACAAATAATAATATACGAATTTGGTTCTATGAACAGAGCAGGTAATAAGATAGTATTAGTATCTACAACCAAAGTATATTCAGATAATTGCACCGAACTGTTTGAGTCATTATAAAGTTCTATCCATTCAAGTGTTGTTGATGAAGCTGGTTCATTTGAAAGAACTTCGTTGATGATAAGTTTGGCAGATAGTGACTGTGAGAGAAGTAAAATAATTACAAGAGTTTTTATTTTCATAATTTCCATTTCACATCTATAGAAAATTGGTTTTGATACTTATCAGTTGTCAACCTATTATAACGGTGACTAATTTTAAAACTCAGAGACAAAGAATTATACAAGTTGATTTGGTTTTTAAGAAACCCATAAAAATAGTCAAGTTGGTTTGTATGATAATTTAATCGATTAATATTCAACCAGAGATGTATTAAACCAAAATTATTGCTTCTGTATTTAAGCTCGGAAAATATACCAGAATACGATAACTCCTCTGTTTTATCTATGTAACTAAGATACGTTCTAACATACAATTTTTCAGGAGCATATATAAACAACAACCTATACTGAGTTTTATCAAAAGGAGTACTAAGATTATCTGTATTTCTCACTTTCCTACGAAAGAGAAAATCTATTGATAGGCTTTTTTTAGATTTTATTTTTCTCAATACTTCACCATAAAACTGTAATTCCGTTGTGTCGGAATTTTTAAAAGAATATAATGATGCAACATCAATATTCCATTGGTGTGAAAGTGAAATTTTTTGTTTCAGTAGTCCACCAATCTGGTCAGAACGTTTACTACTCACCATATAATTTACAGAATCAGTATCGAGATAAACTTTTTCTGATATTAACGATGTTTTACTTCCTCCGCTTATATCAACAAATGCTTTACCGTATTTCCAAAATGAATATTTAATATATTGTTTTATTGTTTTATGTTTTCCATCAATTAGAAAAGCTATCGAATTATTCTTCTTATTAAATTCAGTTACAAGCTCGGTTGATATTTCACCACTCTTATATTTATATCTTTTATAAAAAGATGTTTTCAAATCGGAAAATTTTTTATTATTCATTCTATTTTTGATTTCGTTTAGCGAAATTATTACAGATGGAAATTTTTCATGAGTGTACATGAACGAATTTGTAAAAACAGAAAAATCTTCATCACGATTATATGAGAAAACTGTTTCTAAGGTATCATTATCAAAAGTTTTCAGAACATAAAGCCCATTAAACCCACCATAGTCAGGAAAAAGCAAAGACTCTGAATCAATTTCATCAGAGTAGGATAAAAGTTTCCCTCTATACCCAATAACTCCACCAAGTCCAAACCGTTTTGAAAAATTTCCAACAATCAAGCTATATGAGTTTCCTACTGGTTTAAAAGCAATTGACCTGCGTACAAACCGTTCTCTTCCAGAAAATTCTTTTCTCAAAATAATATTAAAATCGAAATCATCTTTGTCAAACCGAACAGAAGATTGCATTCGTGTTGACGCATTTTCATTCAAATAAGAGGTGTAACGATTTTGAATTGTCACAAAAGCGGATTTTTTGTTTACCGATGTAATAAAATACTTCGTTTGATTGTTTTGTGAAATTGTCGTATCAACACGAAATAATGAAGTAGGAATTTCATCTAACAAAAACGATGATTGTATTACTCCAGTTGATATAATTTCAGTTAAGATGTAAAATTGTTCAATTGAAATTTCACCCAAGATTAATGCTTCAACTATTTCATCTTCAGACGGAAAGACAATGGTTTCAATCTGTTGAACTCCCCAACAGATTTCAGTTGAAATTATAAAAAATAGGATTAAACCCGTACAAAGATATTTCAAATCTAACTCAAATTATATTTACTTAATTTTCTATATAAAGTTCTTTCACCCATGCCTAATTTCTTAGCAGCCTCTTTGCGATTCCCATCTGTCTCTAACAGTACTTGACGAATCATCATCTTTTCCATCTGGTCGACAGTCATCCCCTTGACCGCTTCAGGTGAATCTGGGTGCACTTCTTGTGGATTGGCATTAGGCAAATGAGATGTTATCAAGTCACGAAGCATTTTAATTTCAGAACCTAATGAGAGAATTGCATGATAGATAAGCTCCTGCCCAGCTTCCTCAGATGTCTTACCTGTTGCAACAGGAAGATTATTACTTTGCGAATGTTGCTCTTCGATATACTGCCTAACATCATCAGCATCAACCATCCCTTTTTGTTTGAGAGCGACCATTCTATCCGCAAAATTTTTAAGTTGTCTTATATTGCCAGGCCAATCATATCTCATCAGAAGTTCTAAGGCAGAGTCAGAATAATCTAACTTTTCATTATGCCAAAAATGTTTTAACAATGCTTGAATATCAGTTTTACGTTCAAAAAGAGGAGGTAAAATAATTTTGACTACCCCTATACGAAAATAGAGATCTTCCCGAAAGTTTTTCTCAGCTATGGCTTCAAGTAAATCTCTGTTTGTTGCCGAGACAATCCGTACATTAGTATGTTCCGCATTTGAAGAACCGACGGGATAATAGGTTCCATCTTCTAAAACACGCAACAGCTTCACCTGCATTTCAGGTTTAGTTTCACCGATTTCATCTAAGAAAATCAAACCATTATCAGCTTTCTTAAAGAGTCCTTCTCTTTTTGAAACTGACCCTGTGAAAGCTCCCTTCTCATGACCAAAGAGTTCAGACTCCAAGAGACCTTCGGCAATTGCTCCACAGTTTATAGCGACAAAAGCATCACTTTTTCTTTTTGAATCTTTATGAATTGCTTTAGCGACTAATTCTTTCCCAGTACCTGATGCACCAACGATTAAGATAGGCACATCTGTTGGTGCGATGCGATGAATTGTTTTTGCGACAAGTTTCATCTGTGGAGACCGAGCAATAATATTGTATCTGGATAGAATATCTTTTTCTTTTAAAATCTGCTTGACCTTATTCGTTATCCCTTTTTCACCAATTTCAAGTGAAAAAGAACCATCGAAATAGTCTTCAAGCTTATCTTCGTCATAATTATTTTGAGTAACTTTCCAAATATCTGTCAGCCCATTAAAACGTCTAATTTTCACCGCAACTTGTCCACGCAAATCTATTCTATCATCACCAACAATAATTAAGTCGACTTCTGATTCTTTGACAATTTGATAGAGTTCTGATAACTCATCAACGACATGTCCAATTTTCTTCCATGCCATAGTATTGTGAATATCATTGCCTGAGAGTATGACGACATTATTTTTCATTTTTTCTTACTACTCTTTTTTTGTTTCTTTTTAACAAACTTTTTCATCTGATACTTCTGTGAAGAAGATTTCTTTTTCATTTTTTCTTTTGTACTTTTTTTCTTCTTAGATTTTTGATTTTCAGACATGACGGCATAAAGATCCATCTCTGCTGCGGTTGCATCAACTTTTAGAATACCAACTTTTACTTTATCTCCAAGTTGATATATAGTCCCATGACGTTTCCCGACAATACGATAATGAGATTCATCATAAACATAATAGTCATCGTCAATCGTCGACATTCGCACCATGCCTTCAACACCCATCTCATCAAGTCGAACAAAAAAGCCGTAAGACATCACACCTGTAATGACACCATTAAATTCTTCACCAACTCGGTCTGCCATAAATGAAATTTGTTTTATTTTGATAGCATCACGTTCCGCTTTTGTAGCGACTCTTTCTGTAGCAGAACATTGTTTAGCAACTTTATCAATGTAGTCGGATACTTTTTTTGCGTATGCGTGTGGATACTTTCCATTTTTTAATTTTCGTAGAAGACGATGCACGACCAAATCGGCATAGCGACGAATAGGTGAAGTAAAATGAGTATAATGTTTAAACGCCAATCCAAAATGCCCTAAATTTTCTTGTTGATAGACTGCTTTACTCATAGAGCGTAAGAGTAATTCGTTGATAAAATCTGCTTTGGGGTCATGTTGAACTTTTTCTAAAAAACGTGAGAACTGTTTTGGTTTCATATTATCTGACACTGGGAATGAAAAACCGATTCGTTTCATAAGCGACGAAAATTCATTGAGCCGCTCTGTGTCTGGTTTTTCATGCACTCGATATAAAAATGGTTGGGCGTTGCGAAAGAGATGCAATGCGACTGCTTGGTTGGCAGCAAGCATGCATTCTTCGACAAGCCTATGCGACTCTAAGCGAATTTTTGCTTTGAGTTCTATAACTTCACCATTTTTATCTAAGACAATAGATGATTCGGGTAAATCAAAATCAAGTGAACCATCAACAGTTCTTTTGTATGTTAAAATTTTTGCCAGCTCTCTGGCAGCATCAAGATTTTTCTGTACTTTTTTAATCTTGGTCGTGACTTCACCAGTCACAAAATATGTTTCGACATCTTCATAACTTAATTTTGCTTTTGATTGAATGATTGTATCAGCGAACGAGAAGTTGAGCATCTTTCCACGGATATCAAATTCAATAAAAATAGAATGTGCGAGGCGTTCTTTATTTACCTTAAGCGAACAGATATTGTTTGATAAAATTTCAGGAAGCATCGGCACCACCATGCCAGGAAGATAAACCGAGTTGCCACGAGTGAAGGCTTCTTTGTCAAGCTGAGAACCTTCGGTGACGTAGTGCGAGACATCGGCGATATGAACTTCAAGTTTGAAACCATTTTCAATTTTTTCAACCGATATAGCATCGTCATGATCCTTGGCATCGAACGGATCAATAGTGTAGATACATCCGTTGGTCAAATCGAGCCTATCATCGCCAGTTATCTCATCAAGTTTAGCAGATTCAATTTCTGCTTCATTGAGGACTTCTTGTGGAAATGCTTCGGGTAAGTCATATGACTTGAGAACCGTCATCATATCGACCCGTGGTTGTCCAAGAAAACCGAGAATCTCTGTTATTTCCCCTTCAGGATTTCTAAATGGGTCGTCCCATTCGGTAATAACACAGACCACTTTCTGTCCATCTTTTGCTTTTTTGGAAAGTTTGAGCGGAATATAAATATCACGTTGAATCTTTTTATTATCTGGGACAACAAATGAAAAGGTTTCAGATTTCTTGAAAACGCCAACAATATTACGAATCCCCCGTTCGATAACTTTTATGATAGTTCCTGTTTGACGTTTGCCATCTTTGCCGTCGATGCGAGCCATGACTTTGTCGCCATCAAGTGCCGTTAGCAAATTTGATTGCGGAATAAAGAGATCGTCTGGGGTTCCTTCGGTCATGACAAACCCAAATCCACCTTTGGCGACTGAGAGAGTTCCGACCCGTACGCTTAGTTCTTCGGCGATGCCGATACGCCCACGGTTGAGTTTGACTAATTCGCCTGATTCAAGAAGTGCTTTGACCGCTTTTCGAAATGCAGCGTATTCGCTACCAGCTAATGCAAGTGCGTGTGCCAACTCTTTCATCTTCATCGGATGATCAGACTTGGCTTTAATAAATTGGATAATTTCTTGTGGAGTTATTTTCATACGCCAAATATGCCATATTGACACACAACAGTCAAGGATAAAAGAAAGAAAACAGCCATTATGTCAGGATTGTTATCTTGAGATATCTTATGTTTTCCACAAAAAAACCCGACAATAAAATTGTCGAGTTTTTTTAAATTCTAATTAAGATTAACGCTAAAACAAATTAATCGTCATCGTGATCATCGTCATCTTGGTCGTCGTCATCGTGGTCCCCTCCTGAGATAATTTCAATAGTCACTTTTGCGATTTTCTTTTCTATCATATGAGCCATTTGGTCAAGGTCCCCATTACCTTTTGTACCTCTATGTTTTCTGATTCTCTGATGTGGACTTGAGTCAACAGCATCATTTTCGTTACCGTTTGGGTCACCTACTAAGGCAACTGCACCAAGAGCCGAACACCCGTCAACAATATCAACACTTCTTTCAGTATTTTCTTCGGTACCGGCATCATAAGACTTCATGTAATAAACTTTTTTTCCATCTTCCGGTAATTCAACAGAATTTAATCCCGTAAATCCATCATTTGTACAAATAAGCATTGCAGCAATAGAAAGTCGGTCGTGTTTTTTTCCGCTGATTTCAAACGTTACCTTATCCATAAAACCACCAACCGATGTTCCCTTGCGGGTTAGAGGCATACCGATATTTACTGCTTCTGTCGCAGACGTTGAGTTGTTGTAACGGTTAAACATCAACGAGACATCACCATTTTCAGCAATCGCTTCCAAACCACGTGAAGCAAGTTTACCTTTTTGAAACATTGTAAAACCTTTAACATGAGTCGCTATTACTGGTGGAGCCAAAGGTTGCCCGTGACTCATATTTTGAATTGTCACTCGGTAGATACGCATATCACCGTCATCGTCGGAGCCAGAAGCATTTGGAATCGAATGGATGTTTTTTTGAGAGCTTGTTGTTTCTAACAAATCGGTTGAAATAGAATTCATTCCATTATCATCGTTACTACAACCAGCAAACAAAATGCCAAAAATTGTAAGAATTGTGAGCAACATAAGTGTTGTTTTTTTCATACTTTTTCTCCTAAAAATGTTTTACGAAAATAATTTCGCATAATTTTCTCCAAAATAAATTGGATTAACTACCTGTCATAGAAGAGTACGATAGAAAAGTTATATTGGATTATATTTGTCTACTTATTTTTTCCAGCAAGACAAAAAATTTTTTAATGGAGAGAGCTAAGAGTATTCTGCCCAAGGAGATACGTCATACCAGTTGGACTATCGACCCCTCCAACAGGTTCAATCGTAACCATAAATGAGTCTATAGTAGGGATTTTCTGTAAACCTCGAACTTCAATTAAGGCAGAACCATTCTCCTGAACAGTGAAAGATCCAACACTTTGCATAATCCCATCTTGTTTTAACCAAACTTGATACTCTTTGTCAGCTGGAGCTACAGGTAGTTGATAGGCATATAGAATACCAAAATCTTCATCAGGATGCAGGAACATCTTAGCCGATGCTTGCAGGTTTGGGCTTACTCCTTGGAGATCGACTAATTTTGTACATGGTTTCCCAAGTAGTAAAGTCGCTTCATTTTGAACAGAATTATCTGCAACTAATCTATCCAGTTTTTTGATAGAATTTTCAAGCTGACTATGAAGTTCTGAAACTTTAAAATTTAACGAACCATTCCATAAGACTAACAAAATAATTGCTGCAGTGCCTAAGACAGTAATTATTTTTGATTGGAACATGTTGTTCTTGGGTGTAACGGATTCAGTTGAAATCATTGTTTTCTCTACAGCTTCCATCAATGATGTTTTCAGATGAGCAGGTGGAGTCGTTTCTTTTAAGCCTTTAGCAAGCCCAACAGACAATTCGCCTACCTCACGCAACCTTTGAAGGCAATCCGTACATTTACTCTCGAGATGTTTTTCGACAGCCTCAAATTCATCTTGAGACAAGATACCGAAAACGTACGCATCTATAAGTTCGTAAATTTCTTTATGTTCCATTTGCATCTTATTCACCATTACCCATTATATCTCTTAGACGAGTGACTGCAGCTCTTAGTCTACTTTTCACAGTTCCAAGCGGTGTGGCTATTTTTTGGGCAATCTCTGTTTGCGAAAACCCACAATAATAAGAGAGCTCAATTATTTCTCTTTGTTCACTATTCAATTTATTAAGACGTTTTAATGCTCTGTCAACCAAAATACTTTGAATCACTTGATTATGCACATTTTCAGAGCCTGGCTGTACCAAATCTTGCTGGGACACAGACTCTAACCTATCCGAAAACTTCTGAATTCGGTGATGTTTTGAACGGGTTCTATCAATTGCTAATCTTCTTGCTATAGTAACTATCCAAACCAAAACAGAACCTCTTTGAGGATCAAAACTCTGTGCTTTTGCCCATATACGCATAAAAACCGCTTGGGTCACCTCCTCAGCATCTTCAGTATTATGCACAATATTAAGCACTATACTATAAATCAAACGGGATCTGCTATCATATAACCCAGATAAGGCAGATTGGTCACCTGACTGTATCCGACCTAACAGAACACCATCAAGATGAGCTGTAACATCAAAACCATCAGTTACTGACATCACTAACCTCTCGTCTATTAGACAATACGATAAATTTCATAAATCCGATTACTTGAATTAGCATAGACTTAAATGATACATTTTTATAAGTTTAAATGCAAGAGTAAAAATATTTGATTGTATTAACGTTAAGATACAATTCTGAATAGAAGTTAACAAAAGAAAACCCGCCGGAGGAGCGGGCTTTTTTAATACAAAGTAAAAAAATAATAAGTGGGTAGGGATGTTATAACCTACCACACATATAGAGGGGAGTTATGTTTTTAATTTTTACGGAAGTTTCCTTTGTGACCTTGACCATCACCACGTCTGCCTTCGAAATTACTTTGGTCACAATCACCACCACGTTGACCTTTTGGTCCGCGGTTTTTACGAAGTTCTTTTAATTTTGCTGTTTGCTCATCTGTCAAGATAGATTGTACAGCAGTTTTGTGACTGTAATGCATTTTTTTCTTCTCTGCTTTAAGCTGAGCTAATTTATCAATTTTAGCAAAGACTGCTTTTTCAGATGCATCGTCATCACGCATGAGAGAATTCATCATGACTTGTTCTTTTTTAATCTCAGCTTGTAAATCAATTTTTTCAAGTCTGAAATCAATCGACATCGCCTCGATTTGTTCTGTCTGAGCATCAGTCAATGCAAGCTTGTCTGCCATTTTTAATAACATTGGCATACCATCATGCCTGTTACCACCATGTTTAGCGTCACATCCGCCTCTACCACCGCCAGGTTGGGCGATGACAAGTCCAGCAATTAAGAGAACTAACATAAGTGAAATTGTAATAGTTTTTTTCATACTTTGCTCCTTTAGCGTATCCAAATATTAGTTGTGATCTTGTTTCCGTTGTTCATTCTGACGATTTTTATAATCTCGCATTTTTTCAAGCACTTCGCCCCCAAAACGTGCTTGAAAAACATACAGTTTTCCCAACTGTTCAGCGGTTAATATCTCGCTTGCCTGTCGATGAAATGACCTAATTTTTTCATGTCGTTCAACTTCCAAACCATCTATCTCTTTTATTCGTTTAATAATTTCATCATCAGAAAATTTATTTTTCTTCAAACCAATTGCAAGTTGGTCGATTTTGCGTTGGTGTTTTCTCATAATGTTAAACAGTTGTTTATGATGTTTTCGAATATGCGGAATAACAAGTGCTTCGGTATCAGTGTCAAGATCAAGTAAGTCCAGAAGTTTCATCATCCGAAGTCGTTCAATTCGTTTGAGATCTTGCATTCCCTGACGACGTTGCTGCATCCCTGGGCGAGTGCCATCTTGTGGACCTTGCCTATTTGGTCCAGGACCCATTTGTCCGTCCCGTCCTTGTTGACGTTGTCCACCCTGACGTTGACCTTGTTGGGCTAACAAATCAGAACTACTGCTAAACATAAAAAGCATCAATGCTATTATAATTATATATTTATTCATTAGAGAATTTCTCCAATATTAAGATTTTCTTCAAGGTAATTATATTCTTCTTCAGTCATTTCATCAAGCATTTTCAATTCATAATCAAGCGTATATTCGGTAGTATAATCATCAACAAATTCAGAAAACTCGATTTCAGTTAACGATTGGGCATCATCATCGGTGAATGCAACAAACAACACCTCAACTTGAGAAATTTCGGCAGTTTCTGGTGTTTCAACAAACTGTAAAGCAAATTTAGTAATCAAGCCAACACCAAAGACTAAGAAAAGTGCGGCTGCCATTGGAACGTATGCTTTCCATCTGCTTGAGACTTCGACAACTTTGGAAAGTTCTAACTGGTCAATTTGACTGTTTACTTCTTCAACTCTTTTATTCACAGTTTCATCTGATTCAAAGAAAAGTTCATCGGAGCCAATCTCAGTAGAAACAGATTGTAAATTTTGATAAATCACCTGACAGGCAGAACAGTTTTCTAAATGTGTTTGTAATTCAAGGGATAAATCGCCTGAGCCAAATGATTCAAACATTTCAAATTCAAATTTTTTGCAGCTCATACTGTCCACCTTTGTTTAATAGCTCTATCACGAAGTTTTTTCACTGCTTCACGATATAATGTTTTCACAGTCCCTAAAGCCTTTCCTGTTGTATCTGATATTTCAGCGAAAGCCATATTTTTATAAAAACGAAACTCAAAAACTGCTCGTTGTTCTTTTGGAAGAGTGTCCAGAAAAGAAAGCACTTTTGTCTGTAATTCTTTTTGATATAAATCACGTTCTGGGTTAGAATTTGATGCTTGTAAATCAAAGTCATAGTCTTTGACTTGACGCACTTCCTTTTTAATTGCGTTGAGTGATTTGTTATATGCTATTCGGTAGAGCCAACTTTCAAATTTCGCCTCGAACTTAAAAGTATGAAGATTCTGCCAAGCTGAGACAAATGAGTCCTGGGCAACATCTACGGCGAGATCTCTGTCGGAAGTTATTTTATATGTAAGAGCAGTAGTTTTATTCATAAGTATTCTCACTATCTCAGAAAATGCCTTTCGGTCACCATCCTGAGCTTGTTTAACAAGGTCATCAATCGTTATATTGCTTTCTGTTTTCATCGATATCATTTTCACTTATAAGACAAAATAATCAATTAAAAAGATTAATCTTATTATGGTAATAGGTATAAAAAAAGCCGGATATCACTCCGGCTCAACAACTTACTTATAATTTAATCTCTACGAGATTTTTCTAAAACTTTGCTATATCCATCAAAATCTGATAAAACCTTACCAGACCCACGAACAACGCATGTCAAAGGGTCTTCGGCGACATTGACAGGAAGATTTGTTTCTTGTCTGAGTCGTTTATCCAAGCCTCTTAATAATGCCCCACCACCAGTCAAGATAATACCTCGTTCTAAAATATCAGAGGCAAGTTCAGGAGGAGTTTGCTCAAGAGCCTGTCTGACTGCTTCTACAATAGTATCAATAGTCTCAGAAATAGCTTCACGAACTTGAACAGAAGAGAGAGTCAGGTTTTTCGGTACACCAGCAACAAGGTCACGACCCTTGATTTCCATTGAAAGCTCTTCATCAAGAGGAAATGCCGAACCAATTTGAATTTTTATATCTTCTGCGGTTAGTTCACCAATAAGCAGATTGTAATTCTTTTTAAGATACATAATAATTGCTTAGTTGAACTCATCACCCGCAATACGAACAGAAGTATCATTGATAATACCATTGAGTGCAATCACAGCGATTTCCGATGTTCCACCACCGATATCGATAACCATTGAGCCAGATGGTTGGTCTACTGGAAGCCCGACCCCAATAGCAGCTGCCATCGGTTCTTGAATAAGATAGACTTCTCTTGCACCTGCATTTTCAGCAGAATCACGAACCGCTCTTTTTTCTACTTCAGTGATGCCTGATGGAACCGAGATAACAACCCGTGGTTTCATTAAAAATTTATGCTTTACAACTCTTCGGATAAAATCAGCAATAAGTCTTTCACAAATATCAAAATCAGCAATCACTCCATCTTTGAGTGGTCTGATGGCAGCAATAGAGCCAGGTGTACGACCCATCATTTCCTTTGCTGCTGAACCAATAGCCAAGACTTTGCCCGATGATTTTTCAATCGCAACAACTGATGGTTCATTGAGGACAATTCCCTGCCCTTTTACATACACTAAGGTATTAGCTGTCCCTAAATCTATCCCTATATCATTAGATAACGAATCAAATATTCCCAAGTCAAATCCCTTTAACCAAAAGATGTAAAAAAACTATACCTATCTTATATATAGATATATGCTATATGAAGCATATTACTGATTTAAAGGCTAAAGAGCAAATAAAAAGAATTAAATAAATGAGCAATATTTATATTTCCTAAAAAGGAAAAGGCCTGAAGAATTTAACTCTCCAGGTCTTATAATTTATTGCGCTTCAACAACCGCAATTGAAGCCATGTCGACAATTTCATCAACAGTATGAATCGAATGCAGAACATGGACAGGTTTTGAAAGCCCCATCAAAATCGGTCCAATCGAATCCAGTCCACCAAGTCTTTGCGAAAGCTTATAGGCGATATTACCTGAATTTAAGTCAGGGAAAATAAGCACATTAGCATCTTTTTTCAATTGTGAAAAGGGATATCTTCTCTGGCGATATTCAGAGACCAAAGCAGTATCAGCTTGCATTTCACCATCACAAATAAGATGAGGAGCTTTCTCTTTTACAATTGCAGTCGCTTTAGCAACTTTTTTAGATTCAGGATACACGGCTGAACCAAAATTTGAGAATGAAAGCATCGCAATCCGAGGCTCGATATTAAACCGTTTGGCAACCTTGGCAGATTCAATAGCAATTTCAGCCAGTTCTTCAGCAGTAGGGTCGATATTTACGGTTGTATCGGCAAACATGTAAACTTTATCTTTAGCTATCATTGCATACATACCAGAAACTTTTGACACACCTTGTTCTAAATCAATAATTTCCAATGCTGGACGAATAGTCGTTGGATAATCAGATGTTACCCCAGATAGTACAGTATCACAGTCGCCATTTTCAAGCATGAGTAATCCAAAATAAGTTGGATTCTTTACTTTTGCGGCTGCTTTCTCAGGAGTCATCCCTTTGCGGTACCGTTTATCAAATAAGATTTTGGCATATTTTTCTTGTTTGTCTGATTTAGCAGGATTGATAATTTCAATACCAGTCATATCAATTTCATGCTCTTCCGCTAATGCTTGAATCCGTTTTGGTTTCCCTAAAACAATCGGCGAAGCAATCCCATGAGATTTAATAATATGAGCAGCTCGTAAAATTCGTGATGAATCCCCTTCAGGGAATACGACTCTCTTAGGATTAAGTTTTGCTTTTTCGGTCATGACGCGCATAATCGAACGCCCTTTTCCAATTCTGTTTTCAAGCTCTACTTTGTATTTTTCTAAATCAATTTTTATTCGAGCAACACCGGAGTCCATCGCAGCTTTTGCAACTGCCACAGATTCCCATACTAAAATTCGAGGATCAAATGGTTTTGGAATCAAATACTCTCTACCAAACTTGAAATATTCAACACCGTATGCTTGAGCTACTTCGTCAGGGACATCTTCTTTTGCCAAATCTGCTAATGCTTTTACAGCAGCAATTTTCATCTCTTCGTTGATTGCTTTGGCACCAACATCTAAAGCCCCTCTGAAAATAAACGGGAAACCTAAAACATTATTGACTTGGTTAGGGAAATCAGACCGACCAGTAGCTACGATAGCATCAGAACGGGCAGCCATAGCGTCAGGATACATAATTTCAGGGTCAGGATTTGCCATCGCAAAAAGAATAGGATCTTTTGCCATAGACTTCACCATTTTTGCCGTCACGCAATCTTTAACAGAAACACCTACAAATACATCAGCGTCAACCATTGCTTGTTCTAATGTATGAATATCAGTTTTACGGACAAACTCTTGTTTGTACTTATTAAATGTATCACCACGACCTTCATACATAACCCCCTTGGAATCTACCATCAAAATATTTTCAGGCGATACACCTAAGGATAAATACAACTTGGCACATGCTATACCCGCGGCACCAGCACCAGAATAGACAACTCGAACTTTGGTAATATCTTTTTTAACAATTTCTAATGCATTCACTAAAGCTGCTGCTGAAATAATTGCGGTACCATGTTGGTCATCATGAAAAACTGGAATGCTCATTGTTTTCTTGAGTTCTTCTTCTATGTAAAAACATTCTGGTCCTTTAATATCTTCTAAATTAATCCCACCAAAAGTTGGCTCCATTAGCTGACACGTTTTAATAATTTCATCAGGGTCTTGTGTATCGAGTTCTATATCAAAAACATCAATATCAGCAAACCGTTTGAAGAGGACTCCTTTCCCTTCCATAACAGGTTTACCCGCAGCAGGTCCGATATTACCTAAGCCTAATACTGCCGAACCATTTGTGACAACACCGACCAAATTTCCTTTAGCAGTGTATTTATAGACATCTTCAGGATTATTATGTATTTCCATACATGGTTCCGCTACACCAGGAGTGTAGGCCAAAGATAAGTCCATTTGAGTAGAGCATGGTTTAGTTGGGGTGACTTCGATTTTCCCACGTCGTCCCCGCTCGTGGTATTCTAATGCTTGTTGTTTGGTTATCATAAAAATAACTCCTACAATTTATTAAAACAAATATGGTCTACAAATCAACATTAGAGCTGCGACCTTATTTTGTTATTTTTTTCACAAGGGTTATATATAGCTTTTATCCTATTAGTCAAGCTGTTTCATTGACAATCTATCGAATTTATTGCACGAAAATCAACCAAATTTGTTGCCTATTTTCAGACAAAAAAAACGGAATTTCCAATAAATGAAAATTCCGTTTTAAAAGCTTAGGTTGACTTATTTAGTTATTGCGATTAGCAGACCGTAATGCTTCCAGATTGTTCACAATATCAGATGATTCGATTAAATTCTCATACCAACGCCCAAACAATTCCTGTTGTTTACTTACTAACAAGACATTGTATAATGAATCTCTCTTGGTAGTAAACTCATTTAAATCAACTGAAGTTTTTGATAGAAGTTTAAGAATAACAGTACCTTGATTATATTCGATAGGTCCAGTCATGTCACCTTTATTTTGCAAGGCAAATGCCCTTCCAATAACTTCTGGTTGGTTATTTATGCCCTTGACATATTCACCACGAGCAAACTCAACAGTTTCTTCGTATTCAAAGCCATGGGCGACAGATGCTTTTTCCATTGATTTTCCAGCCTGAATTTCAGCCCAGATAACATTTGCAGTATCAGCACACATAGTGTGAACTTTTTCTTTTAAGAGATCAAGTGCAACTTTTTGTTTCACATCTTCAAATGAAGCTGCACCAGCAGGAAACTTTTCAGCTACCTGAACAATATACTGACTTGTTGAACCTTCAAAGACAGGAGAGATTGCATCTATTTCATTTTTAAAGACAAAGTTAGATACAAGAGAATTTAAACCTATAAACTGAATAGCGTTGCCACGAATAAATGGTTCCGTTGTCTGATGCTTTAATTCATTTTTGACAGCAGCTTGTTTAAAACCTAATTCTAAAGCTTCAGTTCTAAATTTATTTAATTTTTCAAAAGTGGCATCTTTTGTTTCAGAGGATGCTACTACTTTAATTAAGATATGCGACGCTTTTGCTTTTTTAACTTCTTTACCATTTTCAGTTTCAGTTTTGAAACCAAATGATTTAATAATGTGCCATCCAAACTTAGTTTTCACAGGACGGGAGACATCACCATCATTCATTGTGAATACCATACGGTCAAATTCAGGAACCATCTGTCCTTTAGAGAACCATCCAAGATCACCACCACTTGCCGCAGAACCATCCTCAGAATAAACTTTCGCCATTTCAGCAAAATCGGCACCAGTAGCAATAGTGTCAGCAATCAATTGAATCTGGGCAAGACCGTTTTCCCAATCTGAACGACTTGGTTTGTTTTCAATTATTACAACTCTTACAGAAGCTCGTTCGTCTATATTATACTTCTCTTTGTGAGAATTATAATACTCTTGATATTCAGCATCGGTTGATGTAGGACCTGGTCGAGTATATTTACCATAACCAACATTGACCATGCCAAGTTTAATTTTTTCATTTAATGCAACAAATAAATCTTTAACTTCATTTTCAGAAACATGTGCTGCTTGGATAATCTGTTCTTGAAGTTTAGATTTTTGAATTTCAGACTTGAAATATGGTTCTGAGTTTGCCCAAAATGCTGAGTAAGATGGATCAGCTAATGCAGAGAGATATTTTTGATAATCAAACTGACCATTTGTTTGGAAAGTAGCTGATTGTTGAAAATCAGTCGGTGGGTAATATTTCAAAAAGTCATATAATTCATCATCTGAAACAGTGATGTTGTATTTAGCAATTTGTTGTCCCAGCAACCGTTCATATTGAATCTGGCTCCAGGCGTTGTCATGCAGTTCGGCTCTTTTGGCATCAGAAATTTCAGCATCAGAGTTTTGTCGTTCATTTTTAACAAGATTATCGTACACTTGTTGATAAGTTGTCCACGATACTTCTTCACCATTAATAACAGCAGCAAGATTACTACTTTCATACTTACTACGACTATTAATATCAGCACCCCATGAAAAGATAATAGTTGCTAAAAATCCAATAAGGGCAATCATGATAATTGGTACTATCATCCTTCTAAAAAAATCAAACATCAGGTGTTTCTCCTTAGATATATATTATATTTTTTCAATCTTTTTTAACCCAATTCGCTCAGAGAACTGGAGTCTATGAATATAATTTAATATTATGATTTGGCAACCTAACTTTTAGTAAAAAAAGCATTAAATTGTACATAAATGCCGACATAATTTTACAACTATGATTATTTAAAAGTTTGTTTTTTTGCATCATTACAGTACTTTCATTGTTTAAATATGAAAATAGAGGATTTCACATCATGCTACACATATCGGACAAACTAATAAAATCGTTAATTATTATCATTCTTATACTTAGCCCTCTGTCAATTTTTGCGACCGACTGGCCAATTCAAAGAAAAATCGACCTTTCAAGTGGTTTTGGCGATTTTCGAGCGAATAGGTTCCATACTGGAATTGACATAAGAACTGGTGGAAAAGTCGGAACTCAGCTTATTGCCCCTGTTTCTGGGTATATTCAACGTATTCGCACTTCTTATAATGGTTATGGAAAAGGGCTCTATTTGAAAGGGGATGATGGATTTATATACGTGTTTGGTCATTTACATGATTTTCAACCAAAAATTGATTTACTTATCAAAGCAAAGCAACGAGCTGACAAAAGATATTTTCAGGATTTTGAACTCAAAAAAGATGAAATCAGAATTAAAAAAGGTGAGTTTTTAGGATATACGGGACAAACTGGAGCTGGTGCCCCTCATCTGCATTTTGAAAAACGAACAGCCAATAATTTTCCACTAAATCCACTGACCAATGGTTTTTCAATCAAAGATAAAATCAAACCGACTTTTTCAAAAATAGGCTTTAAAATGCTCGACAATGTCTCGCTATTTGATAATGGTAACAGAAATATGACATACGATGTCAAATTTAATAATCAGACAAATCAATATTATCTCGATACACTCTTATATTTTAACCGTCCTTTTGGTTTGTTCACCTCAGTATACGACCAAATGAAAAATGCAGGGATGAAACAGTCAATCTATAAGCTGACCCTTAAAATTGACAAGAAGGAATTTTATCAAGTTACTTTTGAGCAGCTTGATTTTGATAAGCAAAAGGCAGTTAATTTTCGGTATGAATATCACAAAGCAGTCAATAAAGAAAAAAGGTTTCAACGGCTTTATAATGCTCAGGGAAACGATTTTAATGGAAGCATTTCTGCAAACAATAGTAATGGTATAATCGGACTAAATAAAAACATCTCATACGGTCATCACACAGCCGAGATTATCGCTGAAGATTGTTTTGGTAATAAACGTTCACTCACATTTGATTTTATCTTTGGTCCTCAAGAAGAATTATACCAATTAGATTCTCATATAGTAAAAAATAGGATAGACCAATATTATTTCTTTAGCCCTACTACAGATTTAACAACAATGAAAATTGACTCTACTCTCCCTTATCTAAATCGTGGGGATCAATGGGGAGTTGTCAAAAAAGCCGAAATCAAAAAACTCGACAATAGTCAGCTTCTTGTGAAACTTAAAGGCTCTTCAGCCCCAACAACTACCATACGCCTTTTTATGTTTTCAAAAAATGCTGTCATTCGTGATAATTTATTCTCGGGAGTTATGAAAAAAGGGAAATTATCGGTACGCCTGAATTATGAAATCTTGGAAGATGGACTACTTGTAAATCTCAATGTCAAAACTCGACAGTCTTCTGAATCCAGAATTGAACTCTTTTATAAAGATTCACTGCTTGATGTTTTGTATCCGACATATTTTAATATGACGACATATCGTTGTTTTATCCCTCCTCTTGAAAAATATGAACATATCGATAAAATTGGGTTTGCCATGTCAAAAGACACAACCTATCCGTTACAATTTGTAGAAAATTTAAACCTTACACTGGTTGGACATAAGAATAAACAAATCATGTCTTATGAAAATATTTACTTTGAATTTAATAAAGAAAATTTTTACAGCCCTCGATTTATTGAAATAGATAAACGTTTCTATTTAAAAGGTCCAATCGATAGAGTTGTCTCATCTTTAGTGGAAATCAAACCAGAAGCATTTTTGTGTAAATCAAATTTTAAAGTTAGCTATACGGTAAAGAAAAAAGACCCTTTCTATGAACGGGCTGGAATCTGTTGGTATAGTGAGGATGAAAAAAAATGGGTCTGGCTTGACAACCAACGTGATGGTCATACACTCACGGCAGAGTCATCTGGTGGTGGAACATTTGCCGTTGTATACGATTTAGCTCCTCCAGTTATTAGTCGCATAAATTTGAAAAGCGGACTAACGTATAAGAGTCAAAATCTGAAAGTTACTTTTTTAGTTGAAGATGTTTTATCAGATATTGCCGATGACCAATCATTTAAGGTAAAACTTGACAAAGAGTGGCTGATTCCAGAATATGATACTGAGACAAAACAATTTATTGCACGACCTGCTCAACCATTATCACATGGTAATCATCATTTATCTATAGAAATTGTTGACCGTGTTGGAAATTTAGCTCAACAATACCTGAAATTTTTCGTAAAGAATACAGCGACAAGAAAAACCAAAGGAAAATAATTTGTTTATCCCAATTCGAGATGATGCTCCGACTGTTTGTACCCCGTATGTTACAATTGGAATTATAGCCACAAACTGTTTAATATTTCTATTTACATATATGCAGGGTGTTGAGTCTTTCACGATGACAACCTACCAATTTGGATTTATTCCAGTCGAGCTAACTCAAGCAGTAGAAATGACACCCCAACTACCTGCATCAACTTACCTTACAATGTTCACTTCAATGTTTATGCACGGTGGCTGGATGCATCTAATAGGTAATATGTTATTCTTATGGATTTTCGGGAATAATATTGAAGATTACTTTGGACCAGTCAAATTTATACTTTTCTATCTTATCGCTGGTTTAGCTGCTATCGGTATGTTTACTCTTTTTGGACCAGATTCACAAGTGCCACTTGTCGGAGCTTCTGGTGCGATTGCTGGTCTCATGGGTGCCTATATGATATTACATCCAAAAGCTAAAATCACGATTCTTTTCTTCTTCATATTTATACAATTTATACATCTTCCCGCCAAAATCGTTATCGGTATTTGGTTTGCCATTCAACTCTTTAATTCTCTTACCGGAAGCTCTTCGGGTGGTGGTGTCGCATATTTAGCTCATGTTGGCGGTTTTATTTTCGGGTGGCTTGTCTTAAAAATGATAGTCAAAATAACTGGTCGTGGAGGCGGTTCATCACGAGGCAATAGACAACGTGTTTACCGCATGAACTGGTAGGATTTAGAGCATACTTCGACTCCACTCACACCCTACAGGGTGCTCAACATGACAAGATTATATTTTATTTTTTCAAGTCACCTTGACAGATTGCAACCAATTAGCTGAGTCGAAGGGTCTTGAAAAAACATCCAAAGATATTACACCTCAAATTTTTCATTTGTCCATTCGGAAACTATTGCCTTTGATTTCACGTTATACTATATTAACACCTCAAATAAATAACATATTTATCTATGGAGATATAGAAAATGACGACCTCAACACAAACAAAACCCGCCCCAAAATGGGATTTAGATTCGATTTTTGAAGGTGGTAGTTCTTCTGAAGCATACCAAAAACATCGTAATGCTGTCAAAACTCGCTTAGAAACTGCCGAAAAAAATATCGGTCAACTGCAAACTGGTATCGACGATTCATCTCTCACGACTTGGGTTGACTTTATTTTAGAATGGCAATCACTCGGCGAAGATATCGAATTGATTCTTTCATTCGCTGGATGTCTCACATCGCAAAACACAACCGACGACAAAGCCGATGCTATCGAGAGCGAAGGCATGGTCTACTATTCACGTTGGCAAAAAATCAAAGCGACCCTTGAATCACTCGCATTACAACAATCTGATGAAAACTGGAATAAGTTTCTTGATCACGATAAAATAAAAGAAATTCAGTTTTACTTAAATGAAATGCGTGACTTAGCAAAAAGTAAGATGCCTGTCGAAATGGAATCATTAGCACTTGAGCTTGAGGTAAATGGTTACCACGCATGGGACCAACTTTACAGCAAAATGTCAGGCGAGCTCAAAGTTGAGTTTGAAGAAGATGGCAAAACTACGACAATGTCACTCGGACAACTTGCCACTAAAATGTCAGATGCTAACCGTGATGTCCGTAAACAAGCCTTTGAAAAAATGGTTGGAGCATGGGAATCTCGTGAAAATCTGGCTGCTATGATTTTAAACTCTATGGCTGGTTTCAGACTTTCTGTCTATGAACGTCGTGGATGGGAGTCGGCAACATACGAACCTCTCAAAATGTCTCGCATGGAACAAAAATCCCTCGACACGATGTGGAAAGTTATCAAAGATAATCTGCACCGTCTCAAACCATATATTGATGCCAAGAAAAAACTATTGAACATTGATAAATTCAGATGGTACGATCAGTTTGCTCCTTGTGGTGATGCTGAAAAGCAGTATCCATACGATGAAGCGACCGAATTTATTTATGAAAATATTAAATCATTTTCACCTGATATGGCTGCATTTTGTAAAATGGCTATTGACAAAAACTGGATTGAAGCCGAAGATCGTCCGAACAAACGTGGCGGTGGCTTCTGTACTGGTATGGGCAAAAATAATCAATCAAGAATATTTATGACCTACGCCAATACTTATGAAAACTTACTCACTCTTGCCCACGAACTTGGACATGCCTATCATAGCTGGGTACTCAATGACAAAGCACCATTTGCTCAAAGTTACCCAATGAACCTTGCAGAAACTGCATCGACATTTGCCGAAGCTGTTGTCACCGACGCTGCTCTCGCACAAACTGAAGATACGCAGGAAAAATTGATGCTCATTGAGCAGAAGTTACAAGGTGCTTACACGATGATGTGTGACATTCATTCTCGTTATCTCTTTGATAAAATGTTTTATGAGAAACGTAAAGATGGTGTTCTTTCAACACAAGAACTCAAAGACTTGATGGTCGTCGCTCAAAAAGAAGCGTATGGTGATTTGCTTGATGAGTCAGGCTACCATCCACTTTTCTGGTGTTCAAAATTACATTTCTACTTTACTGGAGCACCATTTTATAACTTCCCATATACATTTGGATTTATGTATTCTGGTGGCTTGTATGACCAAGCCAAAAAAGAAGGTGCTACATTTTCAGCAAAGTATGATGCCCTCTTAAAAGATACTGGCTCTATGACAACTGAAGAGTTGACAAAAAAACATCTTGGTGTTGATTTAACACAAGAAGCATTCTGGAAAGGTGCTGTTGACACTGCTCTTGCCGATGTAGATGAGTTTGTAAAATTAGTGGATGAACTCTCGTAAAATATGGCACCTGATGTTGAGATACGACCAGAGACTGGTCTCTGGAAAGATTCACTCAATGCCCAAGCCGTAGAAGAATTAGCTGCACAACTTGGTCGAGCTTCCAAAAAGTTCGACCAAGGTGGCTTTGCCACATTTATACTGAATGACAATTTCTTTACTCTTGAACTCAAAGAACGCATTAACGCAATCGCCGATGCCCTCAAAAAATTTCTCCCTCAAAAGTACAATCAGGCAATCAAAATAATCAGCAAAACTGCTCCGCATCTTGGAACATTTGAAAACTGGGCATTGCTCACCTATGTAGAAAAATTTGGACTTGAGCATTTTGATGAGTCAGTTTCTGCCATGGAAACGCTTACTCGTTATAGCACAGCCGAATTTGCAATCCGCCCCTATATGATTCAGTATACTGACAAGATGTTGCCAATATTACATCGTTGGGTGAAAGATGAAAACAAACATGTCCGTCGCCTTGCCGCAGAAGGAACCCGTCCTCGTGGCGTCTGGATGCCTCATGTCGAACAGTTCAAAAAAGATCCAACCGAAGTGCTGAAACTTCTTGAAAAATTGAAAGCGGACAGTTCATTGTATGTTCGCAAAGCGGTCGCTAATAATCTCAATGATATTTCTAAAGACAATCCGATGACTGTGATTAAACTTGGTAAAAAATGGCTCAAGAAAAATTGCCCCGAAACTAATTGGATTGTCAAACATGCCTGCCGTACACTTTTGAAAAAGGGACAACCCGAGGTCTTCCCTCTTTTTGGATTCACCGAAAACCCGCAAATAGAAATATCGAAATTAAAAATAGATAAGAAAAAAGTATCGATTGGCGATTCAGTTTTCTTTACTTTTGACTTGTTATCAACATCATCAAAAACTCAAAAACTTAGCATTGATTATAAATTGTACTACATGAAAAAAAACGGCAAACTCTCCCCCAAAGTTTTCAAACTCTCAGAAAAGAAAATCGCTGGCAACCAGCAAATTTCTCCCTCAACAAAACATTCATTCAAAGAAATGTCGACTCGTAAACATTATACGGGGAGACACAAAGTCGAACTGATTATCAACGGCAATATCGTCGCATCGCTTGATTTTTCTTTATCTTGATATTTTCAGGAACAATTCACTTCTTACATCTGTTAATTGATTATAAATACTACATAACCTAAAAGGAACGATTATGCATTCAAAAAAATTGTTGATGATTTTCTGCTTTGTTGCATTTGCAGCATCATCTGTTTTTGCCCAACGTCCTGAACCAAAAAAGACCGAAGTCATGGGACACACGATGTACACCCTACTCAAACCTGGTGACATCCCTGCAATTTTTGATCCTGTTTTTATTTCAATTGCTGAAGCAGAGTCACTCTTCTATGCCAACGAACCTGTCATTGTTGTCGCCGATGGCAACAAAGCCAAAGCATATTCGATTTGGCATCTTGACCAACATGAAATTGTCAATGACTACATCAATGGAAAAGCTATCACGGTCACATGGTGACCACTTTGCTATACTGGTATCGTGTATACCGCTAATGTAGATTCCGTTCGTCACACATTCCAAGCATCTGGTTCTCTCTGGCAGGACGCTTTAGTCATGCAAGATTTAGAAACTGAATCAATGTGGGCACAAATCACAGGCGAAGCAATTCAAGGTGATTTAATAGGGAAATCGCTTACAATCTTTAACAATTTCCATCATTCCACTTTTGCTGAATTCAAAAAACAATATCCGAACGGTCGTTTGTTAAAAAAAGAAATCCTCGGTGATGCCAGCTCGCATTATACAAAATACATGGACGACAGCACCAAGTTCGGAATTTTCGGACGTGATGATACGTTTAGCAAATTAGGTGGCAAAGATTTAGTTTTTGGTATTCGTCATGGTGATAAAATTATCGCTATCTCAAAAGACTATCTCACCGCAAATAAAACATACGCATTCAAATCAGACTCTGTAACAATCGTTATCAATTATGATGAAGCATCAGGCACAATCGCTGCCTATGAAACAAACTATGCCTTAGATAAAATTAATATGAATGAACTAAAAAATAATAAATCAGTTGGTGTCGTAACTGCCTATTGGTTTGCTTGGATTTCATTTTTTTCTGAAACGGAGTTAATCAATTAGAAGTTTAAACTTTACAATACAAGCTAATGATTGCTCCTTTAAGCTACTATCAAGCAAAACAAAAAGGAGCATATATGCACTATGTCATAATCGGTAACGGCGTTGCTGGTATCAATGCTGCCAACTCACTTCGTAACTATGATGATGAAGCTAAAATTACAATTATCTCCTATGAAACAGAACATCATTTTAGTCGTACCGCTCTCATGTATGTCTTATGCGGTCAGCTTAGTGAACAATGCGTGGAGCCGTTTGAACGAGACCACTATGAAAAAATGGGTTTCAAACGTATCAACGACAAAGTCAGTAAACTTGATCCTGATGCCAACAAACTCACTCTTGAAAGTGGCAAGACGGTGCAATTTGATAAGTTACTTATCGCCTGCGGGTCTCTGCCTGCTATGTATGGATGGCCAGGTTCTGAGTTAGATGGTGTTGGTAATTTTGTCACATGGCAAGATTTACAATGGCTCAAAGAAAAAGCTAAGACAGCAAAAAAAGCGGTCGTTGTTGGTGGTGGACTTATTGGTATCGAAACGGTCGAAGTACTTTTACTCGCGGGTATCGAAGTTACTTTTTTAGTGCGTGAAGATTTTTACTGGCCTGTAGCACTTAATGAAACCGAAGGAACTATCATAGCCGAACATATACGTCATCATAAAGTTAACCTCCGTTTGAAAACTGAATTTGCTGAGATACTTGGCAAAGATGGCAAGGTCATCGGTGTCAAAACTGGTGACGGCGAAACTATCAATTGCGAGTTAGTTGTTATCTGTGTTGGTGTCCGTCCCCAAACCGACTGGCTCAAAGATTCAGGCGTAGCCCTTGATGAACGAGGTGGAATTATCGCAGATGATAATCTTCAAACAAACTACGACAATATTTTTACTGCGGGAGATTGTGCCGCAGTCATGTGGTTTAACAATGTCCGTCGTCCTGAACAACTTTGGTACACAGGTCGTGACCAAGGTCGAATCGTCGCATCTAATTTGATTGGTATGAAGAAAATTTACAAACGTGGTACATTTTATAACTCTGCAAAGTTTTTTGATATCGAATATACTACTGCTGGGCTTGTGAATTTTAAATTGGATGGTGAGAAAAATTTCTTCTCTCATGAAGAGGGTACCTACTACACCGTTCGTATCACTTACCTTGCCGACAACACAGTCGTTGGGTTTAATATGCTCGGACGAAGATGGGACCATCGTGTACTTGTCAATTGGGTAGATGAAAAACGTCAGCTTGAATGGGTGCTAAAACATCTCCATGAAGCACTCTATGATGAAGAGTTCATGCCAACATTTACACTCAACCAAAAAGTATCTTAGGGGGACAATATGCAAAATAGTTTGATGTCTACATATAATTCTCCTTTGAAATCTAAAGGGATGATTGCCTGGGTTCTTTCGTTTTTATTGTTTGCATTTTATCTGCTTATTTATTTTACAAATATTCCAGATAGTTGGGCAAATTTTGTTGGGCTTGAAAGCAAATGGAACTTGTATGGTGTACTTTATACAATTTCGATTGTTGCTGGTGGATTATTTTTTATCAACACTCATGGCAATAGTCGTTACCAAAAGTTTAGAACTTTTACATTAATATTTTTTCAAATTATTTTTGCTTTTTCTATTCCTGAAATTATGGGACTGTTTGAATCCAAAGGATTCAACTTTGCCAAGTTCTGGCCATTAGGGATTGATTTGTTTAATCCTAAATATATTTTTGAATATCCACTCTTAATTATTGTCTACACTTTTATTGGTTCTCTCATCGTTGCACCGATTTTGACCCTACTCTATGGAAAACGATGGTACTGCTCATGGGTCTGCGGATGCGGTGGGCTTGCTGAAACAGCGGGCGATCCGTTCCGTCAGCTTTCAAGCAAATCTGTCAAAGCGTGGAAATTTGAACAGATCTCGATTCACACCGTACTTCTGCTGGCAATTCTTTCGACTTCTCTTGTCATTATCAACTGGGGATTGCACTTTGAAAACTCTGCTGGGGAATGGGTGACAAACTATGCGACTTTTGATTTGATTGCCTCGAAGATTCAAGGCACTTATCAATTCTTAGTTGTTGCGATGCTCTCGGGTGTCCTTGGTGTTGGACTCTACCCTCTTATGGGAAGTAGAGTCTGGTGCAGGTTCTTCTGTCCGATGGCTGCCTTACTTGGCTTGATACAAAAATTCGGACGCTTCCGTATAACTGTCAAGGATGAAATGTGTATCTCATGCGGTAACTGCTCAACCTATTGTGAGATGGGCATCGATGTCCGTGCCTACGCTCAGACCAACCAAGACTTCAAACGTGCATCATGCGTTGGTTGCGGGATGTGTGCTCATGTCTGTCCACGTGGTGTTCTTCGTCTTGAAAACAAATGGGATTTTAGAGATACCTCCGACAAAGAGAAACGCAAAGTCTTTGATTTTTAGTAGGCTCTACCTCTATTATTTTTAATATGTAGGACTTATGTTCAAACATACTAACTTTATATGTCAGGTCTTTCCGAGACCTGACTTTTTTATATCCATCCTTCTAAAAATAAATATTATTTCTTTAAAGAATCAGATTTTATTGGTCGATTTTATCTATACATGAAATATTGAGAGAATAGGCGGTTATTCCGCCTATTTTGTTTATTGGCAACATGTTAATAATTTGAAGGAGATTGAAATGAAAAAAATAATATCTGTTTGTTTGATGGTTATTCTGCTAATGACTACCCTAATTAGTGCAGAAACAGCCAAAATATCTGATTCTTCTAATAAACCTTCTGTTAAAATCGGAGTAGCCTTAGGTAGTAACGGAGGCTTTGGTGGTGAAATTCAAGGCATGATTTCAAACCTGACTCAGGAAATGCCAATAAATCTTCGCTTTGCTTTTGGTTATACTTCTCTAAAGCCAGGTATTCCAGCTGATGCCAGACGGATATTTATCAACGATGCAACCAATGGAGTACCTGTTGAAAAGGGACGGATTTATAGTTACAAGTTTGATTTTCTCATACCGTTTAATTTATTTGCATTTGAGAAATCATTCTTATATGTAGGACCGAGATATAAAAGATTTACTGCGAACTTCAATTTTATTGGTGGTAACGAGATTTCGATATTCGCTCCAACCAATGGGGACTCGGAACGGGGTTTGAAACGTATTTTGCTGCAAGCCCAAAGTTTAATATTATTTTGACTTCAGGTGTAAACTATATGAAAGAAAACAGACTGCAAGGTCATGACACAGCGTATGACCCTAACAGCACAACAGGACTTGAACGAAATGATTATACTTACGAAGATGCCGATAACGCAATCAATCAACCAAAACTTGAACTTCGATTTATGATAGGCGTTGCATATGGCTTGTAGGTATTAAAAAAAGTTTTAATGGTCATCTATTCCAACATTAAAACTTTTTAGTTTTGTAGGGGTCATTAAAAATTCGACTCGGAGTGTCTTGAGACAACTATCATTATCAATTTTATATAATGTAGTCAATGCCTGTATATAAATTTCATTGTCATGAGAATCTAAATGAAATTGAAATTGTTCGTCATAATGATTTTTCATATAAGAAAAATATGAATCATTGCCTATATACATTGTATCTGAAATTTGTTTTTCAGTGATTAACTCTTTTTTATTATTAAGTACTCTTACTGAATCAACTATGACTAACAACGAGTCGACCGAATAGGATGCACTTCCAATTTGCACTAATTGTTTTTTCTCTTTTTCAGGAGTAAAAATATGATTTTCATGAAAATAAAACTTTTTACCATTTTCAAATTGATAACTTAAATTAAGTTTAAAATAAAAGCATCTATTAAAATCTGGAACATTTTTGCCTAAGGTATGTCCATTGCATTCAATAATTAATGGCTCGAAAATCTCCCAGTTATCATTTTTGATATTGGAATCATACGTCTCAAAATAATACTGAGAATAAAATGAACACCCTTGCAAAGTGATTATAAAAGTTATAAATATAAAGAAAAAGATATTTTTAAAATGTTGGCATATTCGCATAGAAACTAAACCCAAGTGTTAAATCATAATTTTTATTCTTCACATTAAAATCCCAAAGAATTCCTTTTGAGACGGTAAACCGATAATGAAATGGAATTCCGTTAATATCAATTCCAATATGAGGAGTTATAAATGCTCCCTGAAATCTACTTTTGTTTTTAAAAATTATGATGTCTAAATTATGCCCCATAACAAGAGCGATATGTTTATTGAGATGAAATTCAAAATTTGACCCATAAATCATAAAATATAATAGTAATTTATTATAATCATTTTCGTCAATCATTCTCCGCTTGGAAATATATTGAATGAGAGAAGGAATCCCCATTTCCAATAAATATTGTTGCCCAACGTTAATCGTTCCATTAACATTTATCAATGGAATCATATCAAAATGAGTCCCGATAACAAATTTACCTTTTTGAAATTTTTGACTGGCCCGAAACTGTGGAGAATATACTTGAATATCCTTATGATACACAATCCGTATTCCCGTATCAAGCCGAGAAGGACGTGCGACAGAATTTGACGGTATCAATGCTATAGTCGAAATAAATACAAATATAAAAGTAATAGTTTTAATCAAAACGATTGTCCAACCTCCAAAGATTTCTTCACTTTAAGCATCTTTAATATAGAAAGTGTAAATAATAAAGTCAATCTTCTGTCACATACAATCAAGTGCAAAATAATTTTTCTTTACAAAACCATCATAATCTACTTATATATACTATAATGAAACCATACCTTAAACTATACTTATTTTTTTCCTGTTTAATACTATTGCTATCTGGATGCAGTAGTGTAAAAATTCAAAAATTAGTAATCGGTAAAGAAATTCAATCAATTCAAAATTGGTCAATTTCAAATATACCAATAGAGATTGAATACTCTGGTAATGAAAGAGCTACCCAAACATTGAATCCAATTATTGATTTAAATAGTATGAATCAACGTTATGTAAATGAAGTTTATATTGAATTACTCAAAAATCATAATGAATCCTTTTATCAAAACATGATTGGTTCAGGTGAAATTCAAATATTTGTTCATAATTCCAAAGAACTAAAATTCAATGATACAAAGTATAATGTTCATGAGAATGAAACAAAGAATAAAAGAGATCGCTCAACAACTGGCATTCAACCAACAGTATTGATTGATAAAGATGCCCCAATAAATCGAATTGAATCAAAAATTCGGATTACGTATATTTCAATTTACACTTACAACCACAAACAAGAACTTATTGGAGAAATTAAAGTAAGTGGTGATAATATTAAACCGAAAAAGAGGCTGTGTCATAAATTTTGTGTAAACAGTTAATTGGTTATCTCAAATTCTTGGTACTCTGTCTCCAAATCGTATAGCAAATTGATGGACAGCCAGTGGCCAGTTCCGTATCGGCATAGTCCATTTCTTCATAATATTCTG
>JAJRQO010000023.1 GCA_024280215.1 Candidatus Zixiibacteriota bacterium | reverse complement strand
TTTGAGTATATTGAATTGTTTTATAACCGTAACCGTCGTCATTCGAGCTTAGGATACAAAAGTCCAGCTCAATTTGAAGTGATGACAAAACATACTTAACTCCGTGTCCGTTTTTGCGGGGGAAGTCCAATTGTAAATACTAATATTTTCTCAATAAATGTTAACGATGGTTCAGAGCTTTGGAGAAAAGAGTATATAGGTACTGACCTACCTTCTTTAAGTCAAGCAACCTATCATAATGATAATATTTACGTAATTGAATCACATTATGATAATGATTCTGTCAGAATTGGTGAATATGATCTGATTACAGGCTCTCTATTAACAAGATTTTATTATGGTGCCCAACATTTTGATCAACTTGGTCCCATTGTATATGACAACAAATTGTTCTTTCCAGCAGTGTATTATAATGGGGTTATGGCTATTGATTTAGCAGTTGATTCTTTTCTATGGTGGAATGATTTGCCACAGATAGACTTATGGTCTCCTACAGCTTATGATACAGTAGTCTATACTTGGACTAAGGATTTGATTGGAGCAAAACATCTCACAAAAGGAGGTTATCTTTGGTGGATGATTCCAGAATTATATGATACAGCTAGATATCCTAAAAATAATTCGCAAATTACTTCAAATTTTGACTTAAAAAGTAATTCTCTAAAAAATACTCTTTCTGAAGAATTGTCCTATAGCCCACCATTTTCTACTTCAGGTATGAATACTGCCGCAGTTCTTGACACTACTAATAGTATGATCTTTTCATTTAACCATGAAGGTTTTTATGCGGTTAATTTTGATACAAAACGACGTATTTGGAAAAAAGATTTCTTTTCTATGTGGAATGTAATCTTAAGTACTCCAACAATATGTGAAGGGAACGTATACAATATCTTTTTAGATACTTTAATTGCTATGGATGGTCTAACTGGTGAAGAACAATGGCGATATCCTCTCGATACCCTTACTGCTTATTCAACTGCAATTGCAAATGGACTTATCTTCGTATCTACCCAAAATAAAACAATAGCCCTTGATTTAGCAACTCAAGAAAAAGTTTGGGAATACCCAGCAGGCGGATATCTGACAATAGCTAATAACAAGCTTTTTATCGCATCGATAACTGGTGATGTTTATGCCTTTGGAAAAGTACCTACTGATATTGATGATATTTCTGCTGAACTTCCAACTGGGTTTGAGTTAAGTCAGAACTATCCTAACCCATTTAATCCTACAACAGAAATATCATTTACAATACCGACTAAAACCGATTTGAAACTTACAATTTATAATATATTAGGAGAGGAAGTACGACTTTTAACTGATAATCTATATTTAGCAGGCAGTCATACAGTAACATGGGATGGAACAAATAACTTAGGGAAAAATGTCACAAGCGGGATATATCTTTACAGTTTAGAAACAGAACAGTACAAATCATCTAAGAAAATGATTCTGTTAAAATAGTCTCTTTCTCTTTTCAAATTCAATACAAAACAAATGTTTAATCGCTTCCTCTACGGTTCTATGCGATAATATATAAATTTAGAAAAAAGAAGAGATAATAATAAAACACTAAAATTTGACAAAACAAACCCAATCTGCTCTAACATTAAGAGTGTGATCAAATTATAGAGAAAAAATTCAAAAGACTGGTTTCCAGATTAATTCTGGGATGATATGGCGAGAACTCATTGACATTAACCTGTTGTGTCGGTTCCTAATTCACTTTTTAGTGAATTGAGAACTTGCACATAAACGTTAGTTCTCAATTTTGATAAATCAAAATCAGGAACTAACGAAACAATATATATAAATTTAGCAGAAAAATAATTCTTAATTTTTGGAGACAGGGCGGTACTCATTGTATATATTCAAGTGAATTTAAAAAGGAGTTTGTATGAAAATAGAAATGAACTGGGCTGGCGGTATGAAGTTTGACTCGGTCTCTGCCTTTGGGCATAATATCTCAACCGACACCGCCGAAGAACATGGTGGCACATCGGCAGGTTACAAACCGACTGAGCTAATCCTCTATGGTATAGCAGGGTGTGCGGGTGTCGATATTGTCCGTCTGATGAAAAAACAACGTCAGGAAATGACTGCTCTCAAGATTGAAGTTATTGCTCACCAACAAGATGACTATCCAAAGCCATTCCACACTTTTGAGATTAAATTCACCGCTACGGGCAAAAATCTTGAAGAAAAACGCCTTAAAAAAGCAATAAGTATGTCTGAGGAAAAATTCTGTGTTGTTAGCCAGACAATGAAAGAAGTCGCCGAAGTAACATCGAGTTATGAAATTATAAATGAGTAGAGATTAACAGAGCATACTTCGACTCCACTCCGCAAGACACATTTTAATTTTTCAAGTCACCCTGAGCGAAGTCGAAGGGTCTTGAAAAATTAAATTGAATCATTTTCGGCTTAAAAACGTCTAATGAACAACATGTAAATAAAGGATATACAAAATGGAACAAAATATAACTTACGTAAAAACATCATCAAAATCATTTGATGAGACTATCGCATCACTTGAGAAAAATGTTGCCGACAATATGTTTCGAGTACTCCACACCCACGATGTCACTGCAACGCTTGCCGAAAAAGAATTCACTATCAATCCGCTCAAAATTATGGAAGTCTGTAACGCTGGTTTTGCCTATAAAGCATTAGGTATCGATCCATCAGTCGCTCTTTTTATGCCATGTAAATATGTGGTAACTGACAAAGATGGAAAAGTCGAAGTAACATTATTTCTCCCATCTGTCATTTCTTCTTTTATTCAAAAAGATGAACTTAAAGAGATGGCAATGGAAGTAGAAGAGAAATTGAAACATATTATGGATATTTCTGTTTAAGGATAATCACATAATTAGAAGAAAGTTTGTAGGAGCTGTTGCGACTAAATTAGTATGAATAAAATAAAACGTATATCACTATTTGTTGGAGCAGGTATGGTACTCGGCTACGGATACTATGTTGCTATCTGTGCCATGGGTTCCACCTGACAATTGACATCGAACCCGTATCCAATGTTACTCTTTGGTGCTGTTGCCGGTCTGGTGATGTCGTTTGATAAAAAAGAAAAGAATTAATCTATGCCAATTTTTGAATACAAATGTTCAGAGTGTGACAACAAATTTGAAGAGTTAGTCCTTGGCTCTCGTTCAACTGTTGTCTGTACAACATGCCAATCCGAAAATGTCGAAAAACAGATTTCTTCTTTTGCTGCATCGATTAGTAGTTCAAAATCTTCTCCATCATGTGGAGGCAACGGTGGTGGGTGTAGTTCAGGATTTAGCTGAGGATAAATTATGTTGTGACAGACAAGGATGTTTGTCTCATATATAAATTTCGTCGTGAACGAAAAAAGTTAGAAGCGTTTACAATTGTAGACGCTTTTTTTATAGACAATTTTGGGGTGGCACGCCAGAATCGCCAAACATATAACCGACCAAATGTACAATATCAGAAATATCTATCGCTCCACTCGCATCAATATCCGCTTCTGCGGGACATGCAGGCGAAGGACCGCTCGGTACACCAAACATATAAGCGACCAAGAAGACAATATCAGAAATATCAATTCCATTATTACTCGGAGGGTTCTCAAAACCATTGTCGATATTCCCACGAATCCCCACGCAACAACAGGCATCTCCGACTCCGTTGGCATCGCTATCTTTTTGAAGTGGATTATATGATGTGACACAGTTATCTTCAAAATCTGCGACTTGGTCGTTGTCGACGTCCTGTAACTCTACATTGACAATAAATGTTACCGAATCTATATTGCCAAACATGTCAACTGCCACAATCTGAACCTCACTAAAACCAATTTCAAAGTATGCTCCCGACTGAGGATTTATAGTTACTGAATCAAGTTGGCAATTATCGGAGATAAGAGGATCGTAATTGACAACTGCTCCATAGAAGCCTGAGTCTGAAAACAGATTTAAGTCGGGGTAGTTTGATATAGTTGGAGGTTGATTATCTTCGACAACAATAGTAAATGAAGCAGAATCTTTTAAACCAGCGACATCAGTTACCTCCAAGAGAACTAATGTCGAGCCTATTTCAAAAAATGACCCCGCTTCATAATTTGCTTGTACCGTATATCCACTACAATTATCCGATACTGTAAACTCATAAGCAACAATCGCCCCACAGGCATCAGGGTCTGCACTCGTAACAATATCAAGTGGTGCCGATATTTGTGGTGGTTCATTGTCTTGCACTATAACGTAGAACAGACAACTGTCAATATTAAGAGAGTTATCAACTGCTTTTGATACAACTAAAGTTGAACCAATTGGAAAAAATGAACCCGAAGGAACCGAATTTTCGATGGTAGGTGTGCCACAGTTATCGGTTGCGATAATATCGTAAGTTACAACTGCTCCACAAGTTCCGATATCATTTGCAATAACGATATTTTCGATACAAGAAATTTGAGGTGGTTCGACATCCTCTATAATTATATAAAATCCAGAACTATCAAAGTTACCATATGGATCAACTGCGGTAGCGGCAACATAGGTTGTACCGACTTGGAAAAATGTACCAGAGGTTTCAGAGACAGTTAGTGTTGATTGTAAAGAGTTATCAGATGCAGTCACTAAAAACTGAACGACTGCTCCACACAAAGAGTTTTCATTTGGAAGAAATATTGTCTCGGGACATGTTACAACAGGAGCTTCATTGTCAATGACTGTTACGACAAATGATGTTGTGTCGACATTACCCGATGAGTCCGTTGCAAAACAGTAAACAGTTGTATTGCCAATAGCAAAGTATGACCCTGTCGGGTGAGAACTTGAAAGCGTCACCTCCGAACAATTATCTATTGCAGAAAAATCATAGCTGAGTTGCGACCACCATTCGCCAGTGACTGTATATAATGTTGTATCAGTTTGAAATTCAATCACCGTCGGTGCTTCTCTATCTTCAATAGTTATAAAAAATGAACAACTGTCAATATGCCCGATGTTATCGGTCGCAACTGATGTTACAATAGTTGACCCAATTGGAAAGAAAGAACCAGAAGGTGGAAAATTTTCTACTCCCATCCCAGCACAACTTGAGTTTATCGGAATTTCAAAGGCTACAATCGCTCCACAAGTACCACTATCGTTTGCAGTCACTATATCTGAAATACAAGTCACTTGAAACCCATTTGGAGAAATATCAAATCCACCCGTATAAAAATCAATCATACGAATCGGTGTTGGGGAAACTTCGGCAATACATTCTGCTTGAGAACCATAAGGGGTTGGAAAAAATGCATCCTGTGTAATGTTAGTTTCATTGGAGCCATTGAAAAAATAAACAGAGTCAGAGATATAGAGTGCGTTTCCATCCTGCGATGAAACCGTATTGTCGCCACAGTCTGACCAGCTCCACCATACTGGAAGGAAGTCATTGATAAAAGTTGTATCGGATGCTATTTGGAATCGAAGCGATGCCAGCTTTCCTGATGTTTCTGCAAAACAACTCGGATGATTGGGGCCGTTGTTGGTTTCGGCAAGGGCAACGACACGGATAGTATTAACCGACGGAGAACTATAAGTGAAATACTCCCATCCACAATTTGTCAACAATTCGCCAGGTGATGCTTGCAAAAAAATCAGCCTGCTATCATGTTCAATCAAGAAATCAAAACCGCCTAATTGATACGACGGAAAACTGTTTTCAAGAAGAATAGGCAAGTCGACAATTTCGCCCGATGAAATGCAATAGAGCCTATCAAGCCGAACAGTTATATTGGCAGAAAGGGAAGTTGCAATTAGAGTAAAAGAAATGATAATGAGCAGTTTTTTCAAATAGATCCTCAAAAATTGACGGTTGGTAATCTATCTATATATATCGTACGTATGTACATGAAACTGTAGTATGGTAAAATCCTGTATAATCTTGGCTGAATGTAGAAATCAGTTAGTTATTTTATAACTATAGTATACAAAAATAGCTTTTTCGTCAAGAAAAAAAAGGGAACCGAATCAACGGTTCCCTATACATATCCACAAAAATTCCCGAGGAGAGATTATTTGTTTATAAATTCTTGTTTATAATTTTGTACAAAGATGATTTTGTTTTCGCTTACAGCACTAAAATTTTCTAATGTGATAAATCGTTCACCATCATTAAACGGAACATATACTTTACCCGGAATAAGTGGATTTAGTTGAAACATTGGTTTTATTTTTCCAATTTTCAGAAAATCTGATTCTCCATTTATCTCTACAGCACAAAGTTCATTATTGTTATTCATATAAAATAACTCTTGACCATTCTGGTTCCATCTTGGTAAATAACCTACACCTTTGGATACTTGCCATTTCCCCAATGGTTTTGGAAATGTAGTAATATATATCGCATCTTTATTATCTTTGGTCAGTTGATAAGCTAACCATCTACCATCTGGCGATATCATTCCCCATGTAACATCTTCTGTAGAATCAAATATAGATTCTGTCTCACCAGTTTCCATATCAAGCGTCCATAATTCCCAACTTGAATTTTCAAGCTGTTGATAAATCAATGTTTTACCATCAGGTGTAAAAGTACAAGGGAATATATTGGCTTTATCATCTGCTATGAGCAAAGATTCTGGTTTGATTCCATTAGCATCCTTAATAAATAAATCCTGCAATGAATTAGTTGTATCCAGTTTGTTGGATGCATAAACAATGTGTGAACCATCAGGGGTGTAAATAGGTAAATAGTCTGCTGATTTTTCAAAAGTAAAACGGGTTTTAATGGTTCGATTAAAATCATATAACCAAACATCTGCATCTCCACCTGCATCTTCTACATACGTAATCACAATAGTCTGTTCATCTGGAGTAAATTCTGCCGAAAAATATAACTCACCACTTAACACCGTATCAACTTCAACAGAATTTCTATTTCTTATTAACAGTAAAGAACCGTCTGTTGCAGTTCCTTTTTCATAATACAGTTCCGAATTTTGTGAAACAGTAAAAGATCCTTTATTAAATCTATTTACAAAAATAACTTCTTCAGCAATAGGAAATGGATCACCCGTCAATTCAAAAGAATTTTCATCAAATGGTTGAACCATCAAAAAATCATCACGCATATAATAAATATAATCATCAACATAGATAGCATTTGACTTCGCTAAAAAAAGACGATGTACAGTTGGATCATTAAGAGCACTCAAACAGACTGCATCTCTTTCGCCTCCATTACCACCACTTACCCTTGAGAAAAATATAAAATGGTTACCATCGGGAAGAAACTCAGGAAACCGTTGTGAATTTTCATTTAATGTACTATCCATCTCAGTTACAGCAACAGGTTCTCCACCAGCTGCCGAGACTTTATAAATCGGGTCAGTTATACTCGGTGCATACAGAATAATATTATCTCTGTTCCAACTTCCGCCACGAGGATCATCTTCTGTGTTACACAAAGTAAGAACTGGTCCACCAATAGCAGGAATTTTTTTCATTTTACTGTCCGCAAAAAAACCAATATACCTATTATCTGGTGACCAAAATGGATATATAGCATCTTTGGTTCCCTGAAGCGGAACCGCCGACAATGAATTTATTTGTCTCACCCATAAGAGATTATCACCCGTTGCAGTATCTTTAGCAAGAAAAACTAATTTTGAGCCATCTGGCGAAATAGAAATATGCCCACCACCAAATGACTGCACTTCGGCGTTAGTGGGTGGAACTATAACTGCTCGTACTGTCTGTCCTTTTGAATTGTCTGACTTAAAGTGTATATATGCGAGAGTAGCAGAGACTAAAAAGAAGCAAATCATGCCAACCATCGTAATCGTTTCGCGAGTCGAACGGTTCTCTGGAATTAAACTGTGTGTCGCAGAACCAACTTTGCCATCAGCTATCCATTGAAGTGAACGTTTGAGGTCACCAACCGATTGCCAACGTTGGTCAGGGTCTTTGTCGATACATTGTGATATTGTCTGCTCAAGTAAAGGAGGGAGTTGAGGTGAAATTATCGAAACTGATTTTGGCTCATCTTTCAAGATAGACGCAATAAGCGTTGCTTGCGAACCACCACCAAACGCTTTAGTACCAGTTGCCATTTCATACATGACCGCACCAAAAGAAAATATATCGGAACGAGTGTCGGCTTCTTTACCCTCGAGTTGCTCAGGAGCCATATACTGCATTGTGCCGAGTAGAATCCCCACCCCAGTAAGCGGAGTTGTCTGTGTAATGCTTTGAACACCAGGAACAGAATTATCCATCTGCATTTTTGCAAGACCAAAATCTAATAGCTTGGCACCATCTTTAGTCAGCATGATATTGCCTGGTTTTAAATCACGATGTATGAGTCCTTGGCGATGGGCTTTGTCCAAAGCATCGGCAATTTGGATCGAAATTTCTAAAAACTCTTTCATTGGAATCGGACCTTGTTTGATCTTTTCCGATAACGTTTCGCCCTCGATAAATTCCATAACCAAATAGTCTAAGCCATCCTGCTTGCCGACATCGTAGAGGGTGCAGATATTTGGATGGTTAAGCGATGAGATTGTTTTTGCTTCACGTTCGAAACGAGCTTTGATGTCATCGTTAAGAGCAAAAGTCGCTGGCAAAACTTTGACTGCGACAATGCGGTCAAGACGGGTATCTTTTGCTTTGTAGACTTCACCCATGCCACCGGCACCAGCTTGTTCGATAATTTCGTAGGGACCGAGTTTTATTCCTGCTTCTAAAGCCACGACTTCTCCTTAATTGATTCACCTATATAGGGTTTGAAGCAGCAATATAGGTTAAGTCGGTCTTTAATACAAGGTTTTTCTGCGAAACAATAGAGTGCAAGTGGATTGTGAGATTAGAGTGTCATTAGCAATAATTTGATTCTGTTAAATTATTTTGTTTCTACAACATCAACTAAATTTCTGGCATTATCAATAAGCTTGTCTGGATAGCCAACTTGCCTTAAGAGTTCAATAGCATTTCGACTGGTAGAAATGCCTTCATGAATTTTGTAATCAAAAACAAGACTACTATCGATTATCTGTTCTCTAAAATGAACGTTATTATATATATCTTCTAAATGATTACAAATTTGTAAATCATGCGTTGTAGCAAGTACGATATCTTTATTATTTGCAAGATACTTATACACTTCAATTGATATTGCGTGTCGTTCGGTTGAGTTTGTACCTCTAAATATTTCGTCTAATAAAAACAAATGCAAAGTATCAGACTCAGACGCTTTAATAATTCTCAAGATTGATTCTATTTCAGAGAGGTAATAACTTTTACCTTCCAAAAGATTATCAGCAATATTCAATGAAGAAGTTGTTTTTATAAATGGCATTTGATACTTGTCAGCAAGGCAGGTATGAATAGTCTGAGCGAGTATACTATTGACACCAATTGTTTTTAAAAATGTTGTTTTCCCTGACATATTTGAACCAGTTACGATTGTACTATTATTTTCAAAAATAAATGAGTTTAAAACAGGTTCTTTTATAAGCGGGTTATATATATTTTCAACAAACTTATCGTGAGCATTAAACATAGGCTGACAATGTTTAGAGTATTCTGTCCGAAACGATGCAATAGAAATCATAGAATCAATATATCCAATCAATTCATAAATTTCTCTTAGATGATTTTTATTTTTTTCTATTTTTGCTAATACCGTGTAATAACTTTTTATATCAAATAAAAAATAACTATTTACATAGTCTATAAAACCTATAGGATATTTAAATTGAAAGATAAATATTTTCTTAAGAATACTATTTGTCTTTTTTAGGTTCTCTTTTAGTTGCTCCTGTAAATTCTTTAATTCAGGAAACTTTAGTTTTGAGATTTTTTTTGCTGTGTAGAGTAGTTTAACTAAATCTTTAAAAGAATATATATACATATCAATTTTTCTTTTTAGAAAATAGCGTACTAAAACATTAACCGAAAACATAATGAGAATAGCACTAAAGTGCAGATATTGAAAAACTGTTAGCAATAAAATTGATATTGAGACATAATGTAAAACAGGAACAACATATCTAAATAGAGATTTTTCAGGCAAAGCACCCCAAAGCAAATAAGGTATGTAAGCTCCATCTGTTGAAGAAAGGAAAGTCAGACAAAGTTGAGTATCTTCCCTTAAATTTTTATTCTCACCAAATGAACCAATCAGTTTTTCTCTTTTTTGTAGTTCTTCTCGACTCATAACTGGATTACGAAGTAAATTATACATATATTGAGAACCAATTTCTGTTGTAGTTCTATTTAGAATTGAATATACTTCATCGAGGTTTAAATCATGCCAAGTAGCATCATCTATATGATAACTGTTATCATCTTTTGATTTTTCTTTAAGAGAATAGTAAAGCAGTGTCGATTCTGAAAATTTTTTATTTTGGCAAGGTTTTCCCCAATTATTTCTGATTTGCTCTAATTGTTTTTTGATACTGTATGTAACTCGTATCTTATTAGCAAAATATAAGATTAGTACAATTAGTGCTACTAAACCAACGTGTATTGGTTCTAACTTTTCAAGTTGTATCAAAAATTCTCCCATTAAAAACTATATTGTTACTTACAAGAAGTTAGTAATAATGCTGCTCTTTGTCTAATATAAAGTTTACTATAAACCGAATTCCCAATCAAGCCATTCGGCTGTTACATCTGCTCAACACATCCTGCGATTAAGTCACGCAGTTTCGGTTCGGCTTCACCTGCAATACGGATGACATCTTCAATAGTACATGGATGCATATTGTCAGGTAGCCCCATATCGGTAATAATCGAGAACGCCAAGACTCGGTTGCCCTGATGGTGAGCGGCAATCACTTCGGGAATGGTCGACATACCAACAGCATCTCCGCCCATCCGACGAAACATCCGATACTCGGCAGCAGTCTCAAGACATGGACCAGTCACCGCAAGGTAGACACCTTCTTGCAAACGCAAGTCTTGCTTGAGGGCTATATCTTTGGCAAGTTGTAAAAACTTTTTGTTATAGACTTCATACATATCAGGAAAACGAGGGCCCCATGTATTATCGTTAGCTCCGATAAGCGGATTGCCCGGGAAGAAATTGATATGATCGCTGATTAACATAATATCGCCCGCAACAAAATTCGGATTCATACCACCCGCAGCATTTGAAACGATGATTGTCTCCATACCGAGTGCTTTCATAACTCGCACAGGAAAAACTATCTGCTGAAATGAATAGCCTTCATAAAAATGAAACCGTCCCTGCATACAGACAACTTTTTTTCCATTAAGATTTCCAAACAACAAACGCCCGTGATGCGACTCAACTGTCGAAACTGGAAAATGCGGAATATCGTCATAGTCAACTGTTCCGACCATCTCGATACCATCTACTAATGACCCAAGTCCTGTGCCTAAGATAATTCCGATGGATGGTGTGAAATCAATTTTTGATTTAATATAATCGACCGCTTCGTTAAGTTCTGTATGAAATTGTTCTATATCTAACATTTGTATCTCCACTAATGATTCAAGTAACTCCGTAGGTCAGAAGCCCTGTGCTTCTGACTTATTATTAAATTGTCAAGACCGCAAGAGTCTTGACCTACAGATTCGATAATAAACGATATGAGCCGTCAGGAACCCTTCCTGACAGCGTATCGTTGTGTAAAATTCCCAACTATACAATAATAGAATATACCTATTTTAAGTTACTTGTCATCTGAATATTTTTCCATACATTGTAATCTATGATTAAAACAATAATATGCGATATGGACGGATTGCTTTCAGATACCGAGACTTTGCATCTCAAAGCGTATCAACAAACATTGGCTCATTTTGGACAGACACTCACCGACCAAGAGTATATTGATTTATGGATTCGTGATGGTCAGGGTATAGCGGAGCATGTTGAGAAAAAACAACTATCACTCAATCCAGATGAGGTTCGAAATCATAAGTTAAAAATTTTCTGGGATATGCTACATGCGGATTTAGATGAGATGCCCTTTGCGACAAATTTTTTAGAACGGATGTCGGGCAACTACCAACTTTTACTGGCTTCCAGTTCGTATAGTAAAAATGTTCTTTTTATTATAGAACGATTAGGCATGAAACATTTTTTTGAAATGGTCGCCCACAAAGAATCGGTAGCGATTCCAAAACCAGCACCAGATATATTCTTGTACTTAGCAGATGAACTCAAAATCAATCCATCCGAATGCGTTGTTATCGAAGACGCCCAAAAAGGAATCATCGCCGCCCACGAAGCGGGAATGAAATCGATTGCGGTACCAAATTGTTATACCGCTGACAATGATTTTTCACTTGCTGATAGAATCGTCGCAAGTCTACAAGATATAGACTTTCAGATGATTAACGCACTATAAATATTTAAAACAAAAACCCAATATCTAATCCAATAGATTTTGTCGCAGTTTTTAAAGCGATGTCTTCATCATGATTTTTATAGAATGTCGCTTTAACATTAAAAAATAGTTGACTATTTCCATTTGCGATAAATTGGATACCGACTTCATAGAGAGAATGCATGCTCGAAAATGTTTTTTCAGGAAGTGTGTAGCTGTTTGAAATTGGTCCGAGCGGATTGATTATAACTTTTACTTCAGACTCTTCACGTGTTGCACTCAAATATCCAACACCAACCGCAACATAAGGACGAAAGCCAACATATTTTCTTAGATAATATATTCCTTTTAGATGCGTCGATACAACATCAAAACTATAATCATAATAAATCTGATTGAGATCAAACTCTGAGGTATAGGAAAGTTGTGTTTTCATCATATCGACTCCAAGTGCAAAGCGGTCGGAAAAAGTATGTTGCAAATTGATTGAAAATCCAAAATTATTTTGTTTGGCGACTAACCCTTGGGTATAGACAAAGGCAGGTGTCTGAGTGGAAAAATCAAATATAATATTTTCATGGGATGGTTGAAATACCGACTGGAGACCTATAGAAAAAAACCAACTTTTGGTCAGATTTTTCTTACTATGCCAGTACAATTCTTTATCGGAAAGAGCTTTTAACTTTTTCTGGTTTAGGTCTACTAAAGCATTGATATCATCATTATAATTTTTGAGAATATAATTATTGCCTGGGTCGACTTTGTTTGCCTCAATATAATCTAAAGACTTTTGATACTCACCAGCATCATGCAAATCTAACGCTAGTTTATAAACATCTGGTATATTTCTTAGGTTAAAATCAATATTTTTTGTTCTTAAATAATTTGCGATAAAATAATACTTGGCTGCTTCAAAAAAATTATTGGCATCAGCGTTCTCTAAATAATTTTGATACGATATATATGCATTTTCCCCTGCAAAACTTTCAGAAAAATATTTTTCCTCGATTCGTTTACTGGTTACAAATTTCTCTAACTTTGAAGAATTCTTGACGGGAAAATTAGTCTTATAATTCAATATTTGTTTATAGTTGCCTAACAATTCTAATGTCAGGCTATTTACTTCCTTATTGTTTCTGAGCTTTATTATTTCACTTTGTAATACTTCTAAGTTTCCAGTCATAGCTATTGAATCTAAATAGTTCCCATAATAATGACTTTGAAAATCAAAATCAGAGCTATGTACTGATTGACTTATACCTACAAACAGAACAACACAAAAGAAAACTTTTTTCAAAACGTACCTCACACATTACAATTTAAAATCGACTCTTGAATATAGTTAAAATCCTCTAATTTGCAACTATGACATCACTATTTTAACTAATATTCATGCAGATGTTGACATTTCATGTAGATTCTTTTTTACTACAAACATGTTACATCGTATTGTCATAACTGGAGCTCCCGCATCGGGGAAAACTCTTTTTTTTGAAAGAGTGAAAACAGAGTTGTTTCTTTCGGAGTTCATATTTTTTGATGAACTCGCTCGTCAACTTTTAGAAGAGACACCTTCCTATCGCTCCAACTGGAACCAGTTTCATCTCGATATCTATAACCGACAGGTTGAACGTGAAGATAATAATTCTAAATCATTTATCACTGACCGAGGCACAGTTGACACATTTGCTTTTCATCCCGACACAGCCGCTCAGGTCAATTCGAGCATAGAAAAAGAGTATAAGAGATATACGGCAGTAATTTTACTTGAAAGTTCCGCAAATTTGGGTGACAAATTTTATAAAACTGACAAAATTAGAAATGAATCAATTGCCGAGGCAAAAGAAATAGAGTATAATCTCAAAACCGCATGGTCATCACACCATCATTTTTATTTTATAAAAGCACGCAATTCGATTGAAGAAAAATTTATTGAATTTAAAGAGAGTTTGATGAGTATCATTAGTGAAAAAAATAATTAACAAAACAGACTTTTTATCGTCTTCTAATATAGAAGATATGAATAATAGTAATAACGCAGGAAGGTAATACAAATGAATTTACAAAAGAGAATAAAGCTGTCAATGACAGTCATTACAGTTCTCACCCTGATATTAATTTTCAGCAGTACAAACGCTTCTGCTAAATCTAATTTTTTCAAAAAATTTGAAACAGATTATAAAACAATCGACATAGATCTTTTACGACATGAAATCGAAGAGATGGATGTCGAAGATTTTACCTACCAAAAAGATTTAGCAACATTTTATTTTAAAAGTGGAAAGATGTATTTGCTCCGTTATATTGATGGTCGTCCTACCACAGCAGTATTTATAGGTGAAGGACATGCCAAGATTTCGATTCCATCGCATGCCGAGCGGATGACACTCATGGGCATAGCAAAAGATTCTGTCATAGATGAATCATTTAAAATTTGTTTTATTCGCATGGCAGATGATTTTGATTTACGGTTAAAAGAAAAATTCAGCACTGTCAGAAAAAAATTAAAATGGAAAGATTTTCAACAGGTTAAAAAATCTCAAGGTGAGTTTTTGTTTAAACCAAATATTTTTCATACCTATGACAATTTTTTCCAATTAGCACGTTCACTTTACACACGTGAACTTGATGGTGACAATGGATATTTCTGGATTGATTTTAACCGCTATAATTTCACCTATGATCCAAGTCGACCAGAAGCAATTATTATTGGATATGAATTTGAAATAAACGATATGGAAATCACCGACGCTGTCTATCTCAAAAGTCATCTCCAAAATGAAATTGACACCAAAAGTTTATCAGATATAACATTTCCTACAATACCAATAAGCCATGAAATCTATCTTACTATGGCAGGTTTGGATGGTAAAAAATTAGAATCAGCACAAACGAATTTTAAACTTGTTGTCAACGCTGACAGTTTAAAATTTGTCTCCACTTTTTTACACTATAATCTCAAGCTGGATTCAATATACTTAAACGGTTCCCCAGTAGATTATCATCGTCGAAAAGATTTTAAATTTATAGGTATAATACTTCCAGAGTATTTTCACAAAGGAGACACCCTTAATTTAACATACTGGTACTACGGTAAAAACTTCGACTATCTCATGCCGTATGTCGAAAACAGACAAGCGACCGATCATAGCTTGCATTTTACAATCCCAAGAGGCTACAACTATCTTATGCCTGGAATGGGAGACTTAGCCAAAGCAGACAAGGGAACTGATACATTTTCTGTCTTCCCTCAACAACCACTTTCAGAATTTTATTTTCAAGGATATGCAACCAACTATGACACGCTTTCTAAAATTTCTGAATTGGGAATGCAAATAAATTTCATAAAATCAAAAGCAATTAAAAAAGGCGTAAGCTGTTTTATTCCTGATGAAATTTATGAAACATCAATGATGGATGCTGTCAACTTTATGTCTTCAAAAGTTGGAGCTCCAATTGGTACCTTTAGTATTAATGTTTTCCCTGAAAATTTTATGTCGATGCCTGGTTTAGTTGAAATGCCACAAGTGCTTTGTTATAACCCTGGTTACTCAGAACCACTCGGCGGTTTCGATAAATTAGCTGGGCATGCAATGGCAAAACAATGGTTTGGCCACCTTCTAAAACCATACTCTACAAGGGAAGCATGGCTTAAAAGATCCGCAGCGGAGTACCTTTCATTGCTCTTTGTTGAAAGTAAAAGTTCAACTGCTTACTATACCAATATGAAACTGCATCAAGATTCTTTATACAAATTTGACCAGCAAAAAATGACCAGACCTCTTTATGCTAATAAAAGAGCAGGTGAAATAATCAATACCAATAAAGGAATTTGGTTTTTCCACATGCTTCGGATGGTTATGCTTGACCTTGAAACAGGTTCAAACCAAAACTTTACAAAATTCTTCTATAGATTAGCTATGCTATCCAATGGAAAGATTTTTACAAATGAAGATATTATCAAACTTGCTGAAAAATATCATGGTGCCGATTTGAGATGGTTTTTCGATCAATGGTTGTTTAATTATACCGTACCGACATTTGATGTTACCTATCGTATTTATAAAGAGGGAGCCGAGTACTTTATTTCTGTAGAAGTTGACGCGAGTGGTGTTGATAAAAATTTCTCACACCCAATGATTATGAATATTAAAGATTCCAATGGTGAAGCAAACCTCAAACGAGTGCAAATCAGTGGGGAACACACTTCACTTTCGTTTGGGCCATTTACTGATAAACCATCAGGTTTTGTTTTCAACGAATTATTTTCTGTGTTATCAAATGATAATGTTGTAAAAAAATAATTATTTTTAAAAGTACAATAAAAACCGATAGCATTTACTATCGGTTTTTTTATACTTTAGTTTTAAATTTTGCCGACAAAAGAACACCACCAAAAATCACCACCATGCCAACCATACCCAACAATCCAATAGACTCTCCGAATATAAAATATCCAACTACCAAGGCATAGACCGAGCCAAGATAATTAAAATTGCTAACATTGGCTGCTCTTTCAAGTTGATATGCTTTCGTCATAAATATTTGAGCAAAAGTTGTAGCAATCCCTACTGTTAAAAGTATCAGCCATTCAATTGGTTGTGGTTGTACCCAATGCATCATTGTATACGTCCCTACAATTGGAACCGTCACAAGCGGAAAGTACAACACCACTACAAGAGGATGGTCGCTCTCTTTTAGTTTCCGTATAAAATTATAGGCAAAACCAGAACAGATTGCAGCCGAAACTCCGATAACCACATCAAAGGGTAAAATCCTTGGATCGAATCCTTTTATCATTATAACACCAGAGAAAGAAAGTAGAAAAAAGAACCATTGTATAGGACGTGGATATTCTTTGAGCATAAACCCAGCAATAATAATAGTAAAAATAGGCGAAAGGTATTGTATTGTTACTGCCGATGCTAAAGGCATTTGTTGTATTGTATAAAAATACATAAGCAATCCTGCTGTTCCAAAAGTCCCACGAAGCAGAAGATTTATTTTATCATTTCCCCACGGATGAATTCTCTGATGCTTGACCATGACATAACAAACAATTAATGAGACCAAAGCTCTGAAAAAAACTATTTCATATGACGGGATAGTTTGTAAATATTTTACACCAATACTCATAAATGTAAAAAACAGAGTCGCAAGCAGAATATATTGTATACCTTTTGTCATCATGCGAAATAGGAGTAAAAACAGAAGTTTGTCAAGGAGATATAAAATTTCCTTAAAATATATTCTATTGTTAGTTTTTAATGTAAGTGAATGAAATATAACATATTAACAAGATAATGACGATAACATAGGTCTAATATACCTAAATAGTGATTGTGTTTTAAAATTCTATCTCGTATTTTACAGACAAATAATAACAACAAAATTCAAAACACAAGGAAAATGAAAATGAAAAAATTACTCATGATTACTCTCGTAATTGCACTGATTGTTGGAGTTGGAATCAGTATGACACAAGCAGATGAAGCCAAATGGTTCGACATGGAAAACTGTACTATGTGTTCTGGAATGATGGCTGAAAAAGGTCTCATGGAACACATGACATGGGAACAGCACAATATCTCTAATGGTATTATTTCTGTTGCAACAGTCACACCAGATTATATGGAAGCATTTGGTCGTTCTTGTCAGGCAAGAGATGCGATGGGGGCTAAACTAATGGCTGGTGAAAAAATGGATCTATGCGGAAGCTGTGCATCGCTTGCTTCTCTCTTTCCAAAAGGACTCCAACATGAAAAGGTAGCCACTTCAAACGGTAACATCATGCTCTTCACATCTGACAACGCTGAAATAGTCACAGAACTTCATACTTGGGCTGATAAGAACGCTGAAGAGATGAAAAAGATGATGGCAGGTATGGAAGCACACGGAGAACATGATGGACATAATCATTAAATCATAATTTTTTTATGTATTAAAAATATCCAAGCAGGAACTCTCGTTCCTGCTTTTTTATTGTTGTTTTAATAATTCAATTAAAGTCGTTTTATGAATAGGTTTTAATTCATCATCCATTTGAACTAAGTGAATATAATTATTAATAAAATCATCTAAATTTTCAGTTAATCGAAGATAGTATTTCAATGTAGGGATAATTCCATTTATAATAACCAGACAGCCATGTTCGTTTTTTATCTTTTCTACTAACCCGGAAACTACATTTTCATCATCTTTAGAAACACCTACGTGAGATAAAACATAATATCTTTTAGGGTTAAACCTTTTTATCTTTTCATATGCAATTCTTATCATGTTAGAATCAATTTCTTTGTCTAATTTCACTTCAATAGCCTCATATAGAAAATCATTTTTAAAAATTTCTATATCACCAGCAGTTTTTGAAGTTCTATCAGATGCTGTATGGCTACTTAAGTCATTTAATATGCAACCATCATATCTTTTTGCTTCTATAACTAGCATTTGATACATCGCATGAAAAGCGAGTACAGGTAACTTAGCTCCTCCAGCAACATGATAACTTGTAGAAAAATGCACTTCTAATATTTTTATTATTTGGTCAATTGATATTGTGTCCGAATTCTTTAAGGGCTTAATTTCGATTTTATTTTCATCAATTTTCTTTTTAGCCCCAATAAGAATCATCGCAACAATATCTTGACATAGTGATGAGTCCTTCTGAATTATGTCAAGTATTTGTAAAAAGGAATCTTTAAGAGCAGTATTGCTGATACGCCCCTCATAGCCCAAATTATATGGGTAAGGTTGTTCTAAAGAACGAGTAAGCCAACCACTCTCTGCCATTGATGGTAATCCAAGCTCTTTTAAAGTAGGAGTAATAAATTCAGTATCAATTGATCTACCAGAAAACCCATTTTCCATACTTGCTTGATGATAGCGAACGTCTTGTTTAGGGTGTAGTATCTTATGAATTATGAGTGTAATTAAAACAGTATAAACACCTTTTTGATTTAAGCAATTATTACTTATTACTTCGCAATGATCTTTTATTTTTTGAGGCAAACCTTCGACATCAGTAATTGAAACCGAGCGATGATAAATCTCTTCTAATTTCTCTTTGTGGTTCATTGACATATATTTTTTGCTTCAAAATTTGCTTACCTATTTCTTCAACCATAGGAATGCAAATTGAATTACCTATTTGTTTATATTTATGAACTGACGTTTTGTGCATAACGTAGTCTTCAGGAAATCCCATTAACTTATAACATTCTTTAACTGATAACTTTCTAACTTTATCTAATTCTGGAATATAAATAAAAAAACGACCACTTGTTTCTTGTGATGGTATCGTAGGATGTAAGCCATCAATAGAGTAAATCCTATTAGGTTGCCTGTGTACACGAGAAAGATGTTCTGTATTTGGTCTTATACCATTTTTATGCATATTCTTATTTCTATAGCCAACAAAAATTAAACCTGAAGATTGTAAAACAGGTTTTTCAATCAATGTATATTCAGACTTATCAAGATATTGATAATCCAATCTATCTTCTAAAAAGTTCCTTAATGGATTAATTTCTTTAGTTTTTAATCTTGAAAAGTCAAAATAATCATATTTAGATCCTATAATAATTAGGCGTTCTCGATTTTGAGGAACTCCATAATTTTTAGCATTCAACACACTAAAAGAAATTTTATAACCAAGTTGCTTTAAAGAGTCCAAAGTAACTTTCAAAGTTTTCTTTTTATCATGATGTACATAATGTTTAACATTTTCTAAAATAACAACTTTGGGAGATTTTACTTTAATTATTTTTAAAATTTCAAAAAACAATGTGCCTCTGGTATCGTTAAAACCATTCTTTTTCCCACTGATACTAAATGGTTGACATGGAAACCCCGCTGCTAGTACATCAAAATCAGGGATTTTACTAATATTTATTTCTTGTATGTCAGATTCGGGTATTACCCCAAAATTATCAAAATATGTCTTTCGGCAAGCTTCATCAATATCACAACTCAAAACATTTTGCATTCCTGCTCGTTCTAAACCTATACGAAAGCCACCAATACCGCAAAATAAATCTATAAATTTTAATTTTTTTTCAGCCATACTATTAATTACGAGCTTTTAAGATAGAAAATCAATCACTTTCTTCATTTTCATAAATCAGACCCTCAAAACCGCTTCAATGACAGCATGCTGCTGCATCTTACCATCGCCATGATGATGTTCTTCACCAAGGTACTCTCGATGATGTAGCACTTTATAATCTGGAAACAATTCCAAAATTTCATTCGGTTCCAAATATGTCCGAACCATTCCATTTGAATCTTCAAATGAATTCTTCCCAATCTCTTTATCATTTTCTTTATGTAATACAAATGATGATGCTTCAGTGGAAAATGCGGTAATAAATAGAAGCGACTCTTCAGCAACCCAATTGTACAGAGACTTAATAAGTGAATTTATCTCAGCACGAGTTAAAATTTGTAGTAGCCCAAAAAGAAGCACCGCCGAATAGTAGTCTACGCGAGGTTCAAACTCTGACAGATCGCATTGAGAAAGAAATATCGGATACGAATTCTTTTCGGCAAGTTCTTTTATCTGTTTAATGCCAACTTCAGATGGTTCCATCGCTTCAACGGCAAAGCCTTCACTTGCTAAAAAGAGAGAATGCCTCCCTTGACCAGCTCCAATATCTAAAACAGGCGAAGAGTTGTCGATTTGTTTATAAAAGTCGATAAGTATTTTTTCTGGTTTCTCTCCAAAAACTGCTTTGTGTGAACTGTATGTATTATTATAATCGGACATTTTTTCTTACACCTACATTGAATAGTTTTTTTATAACTTTTTTCGCTTTTATACTCATCATATTATTTCTCACATGTTATAGTTTGTGAAACAGTTACTTTTCCGCCAGAGATTAATCCTATAAAAGCACCTATTCCACCACCAATAGCTGAATGTATTATAAAATCGGTAAACTCTAAATCCTTCTTTTGATTACCTAATCCATTTATATTTTTATCTTTTCCTATAACTTTTATTGCAGCAACTGAAAAGCCAGCAAAAATTCCACCAATTGCCCATCTCCGCATATTTGCTTTATTTAATTTCTTTTTCTGTACAATAATTTGTGAAATATCATCAAATTGCATAGATTTCATTATCGCATCTACACCTGGTTCATTTCTTAAAAAAGTAATTTTATTCTTCTCATAATCAATTCCTTTAAAATATCCACTATAAGAATAATTTTTATTATCAGTCACCTGAATATAATTATTCAGAACTATATTTTTCTGAACTTTTTGCAAACAGACAAAAGCTGAACTATCACTTGAATTATCAGCTTGCACAGCAGAAAGTAAGAGTAAAACGGTTAAAGTAAGAACTAAAAAAGTATAAAATCTGAGTTTCAATATTTCCTCCAACAGGTTAAAAGCCTTAAATCACATAGAATTCTAAACTTATATTCTTATGCAACAACGAGTTAAGTTTTAGAACTTTTAGTTTAATCACATACCCATCACATAAGATATTAAAGCTATTCTGAATTCTAAGTTTGTCTAGTTAGAATTCTAATCGTAAACTTAAGTCCTTAATAGTCAGGTAGTTATAGCAAAAGTTTGTCTAGTAGTTATTAAAGTTTGTCTAATTATTTTACTAAATAGACATAAAACCACTTAAGTAGTTTTTAATATCCAGATTGGTTTTCTTAAAGAGCCAATATTTTCAATTGTTTTATCTTCTTTAGACATTGAATATAGAATATTTTTCACTCTGACTTTCTTCTGTTTCTCATTAAGAGTTTCTGATAGTTTTCCAATTATCAAATCATCAATTTCTTTTCTAGATGCTGATTTATTTACTTCCAAATAACTTATAATAAAACTTTTATAATACTTTGTGTCAAAAGCACGATTTTTAATATATTGTACTTTCATGCCAGTTGCAGATGCAATTCTCGCTGATACATAAAGGTTTGGGTATCTGCCCTCAACAAGTTTATAGCTTTTAAGAACCTGATGTTCTTCTTTAGAAATCTTATTATTTTTCTGTACTTTGTCTAACAAGATAACTGTTTTTAATTCTAATTCGGAATTATCCATCAGTAGATTCGTATAGTTTTGATCTATAATCTTCCCCTGTATTGAAACTTTAACTTCATTGGCTTTACTCAAATCAAAATCAGGGAGAGGAAAGAATCTGTTCCTTTGATATTCAAACATTTTCTTTATACCACTTCCAATAGTATCAATCATATTAAAGTTTACCATCGCATCTGCTAAATATTTGTTTCTATAATATGATTGAGGAGCATCTTGTGTAATAACATTTTCAATAGATCCTGGAATAAATGAACCAAGGTTTGAAAAGATAATACTATCAGGAAACTCAACTATATTTATTTTTCCACTTAGAGAATAATCTTGATGTGCTATACAATTATGAAGTGCTTCACGAATGACTTCGGAGTCATATTTAAAAATCTCAGTTGGGAATAAAGTTCCATCGGGAAAATATCTGTATTTTAAATTTCTAATTTTACCTAAAATTTTATCAACATGTAATAGAAGTGGTGAACCAAAGTGTTCGTAATCTATTTCTTTATTATCATTTTCTTTTAATATCCAACTCATTTTGACAATTGATGGTGATATAAAATGTTCCGACTCCGGTTTGCCTAATAGTATTATTGCTGTATTAGTAATCTTACCTTTTATAGTTATTTTTGCTTTATTTAGAAAAGTTATGTTATTCCAAGCATCAATATCAGATTCTGGGTTTTTATTTTTATATTCGATTCGTGCTTTTTCAATAGCTTGTATATCAAGATCGTCAATTGTAGCATCTGAAATAATTTTCGCTGACCAATCTTCGTGTTGAACTTGACTTCTTATCAATTCTAATTCGTTTATTCTTAAAGGAACTAAAGACTCACCATCTCTTCCATACCAGTGTCCTTTCCAAGATACTGACATCCCTTTTGGTGCGGGTGGTATTTGAAAAAGTACTACTCTTCTATCATCATAATTCACAACATAGATTTCTTCAAAAGTAATAATCGGTGACAAATGTTGAGTAACTTAATTTTTTATATTATTTAAAGAGATTCTATTTTCTTAATAATTTGTTCCAACTACTTCTTTTTGATTATTTACTCCAAAAACTAACCATCCACAAGTCTTATTTTTCAAATTGGTTTCATTACTCAATGCTGAAAAATATTGACCAATTTTATCAAATTTTATGTCCGTTTTTCTTTCCTTAAACTCCACACATTCGGTTTCATGGGGTAAATTAAGCAATTCTTGGAGCTTATTTGTGAGTTCGTTCTGATTCATTCTCTATAATAGAGAAATTATAATAAATTGCTATGAAAATTTATTAATATCTTGCCTATTATTGAATTTTGTGTATATTATCGAGCTAATTTAAAGGAAGTAAATGATATGAAAAGAACGTTTCAACCATCGAACCGTAAGAAGTTAAATGACCACGGTTTCAGAGCAAGAATGGCTACCGTAGGCGGACGAAAAGTCTTAGCACGTCGTCGTGCAAAAGGTAGAAAAAGATTAACCGTAAAAGTTGCTCGTAAGAAATAAACTCCCCCGGAAGAAAAGCCTCAAAAGCAAGGTCGATATTAACACTTTGCTGAATAATGGTCATAAAGTATCCGGGGATTTGTTTATACTCTTTTATTCAGCGGCCAAAGAGTTTAAGTTTGCTACCTTAGTTGGAAGAAAACTTGGCAACGCTGTAGAAAGAAACCGAATAAAGCGACTATACAAAGAGGCGATTCGTTTGAATTATCATGATTTGATTGATGATTCATATATAGCGATTCTCCCGAAAAAAGCGTGTAAACGAGCTACATTTGAGCAGATTAATGCTGAAATCATTAGATTATTCAAAAAAATCAACAATATGGCGTAAAATCTCACATTTCGCTACATTCCCCCTTATATTTGCTATATATATATACCGTATAACCTTATCTCCTATAATCGGAAATAATTGCAGGTTTTACCCTACCTGTTCACATTATGCGGAAGATGCCTTACACAAATACGGAGCATTTAAGGGGAGCATGGTGGCAGCTAAACGCCTGCTCCGATGCCACCCGTGGCATAAAGGTGGTTACGACCCAGTTGAATAATTTTATGATATTTGAGTATTATATATTGAAGATTCTTTGACAAGCATCATTTGATTTTTTTTATTGTGCACTTGTTATAAGAGTATAAGATAAAACAGATAAAAAATAATTTGAGATAAGGATTTTTCGTTGGACAAAAAAACAATCGGACTTGTAGTCGCATTAGGAGTTTTACTATTTTTCTATTTCGACATTATGGAAGCATTAGGACTCTACACCCCTTATGTACCACCAGTTAAAGAAACTGTTGTTGATTCAACAACAAATCAAAAAACTCAGTACACTGATAAGACTCTACCTGCACAAAGTTTAAACAGTATTGCTCCAGTAACAAATGATGTACAACAAGTTGATTCATCTGTAGTTGAACAAACAGTGGAAGTTGTTTCTCGTGATACTGTCATTGTTGAAACAAATAAATATATCGTCACAATGTCTACTTTTGGTGGCGGACCTGTTTCTCTAAAGTTAAAAGAATTTGATTACCGCAACGACACACTTATTGAAATGCTTCCGAACGCTAAGTATGCAACTCCATCAGCATCGTTTGCAGGCGGAACCTACAATACATCCCAAACCATGTTTGCATCAACTCGTCAAGCTGGAACCTACGATGCTACTTCGGGCGAATTTGCTATTAGCTATGAGTTTGTTAAAGTGGATGGTTCTGCAATTAAGAAACATTATCGTTTCTATCCAGACACATATCATTATGATTTAGATATCGAACTTGTTGAACCTCACAAAATGGGATTGACTGGTAAATACACTCTTACATGGAACACTCCACTTGGCGTTACAGAACCACAACCTAAAACTGATTATGAAGTCATGAACGCAATGACCTATCAGGGTGGCTCGCTTGAAACTTTAGATGATTTCGAAGATGGCAAATTAAAACAATCACTTGATGGCAACACCCTTTGGGCAGGTGTTCGTTCAAAGTATTTCTCGGCAGTTTTAATTCCTAAAAATAGAAACGCTGATGCTGTATCTGCCAATGGTGTTATAAATACGATTTCAACTAACGACGAAATGATTGATCAACGTTTAGTAACTGTTGGAATTGATATGCCATTTGCGAATGTCGTTTCAATTACCGATAGCTTTACTGTTTTTGTCGGACCGCTTGATTACCATATGATGTCTTCATACGACGTACACCTCGAAGATATTATGGATATTGGAACATGGCCAGTCGTAGGTTGGCTGGTAAAAATGTTTGCCATTCCTATTATGTGGTTATTACCACAAATGTATAAATTTATACCTAACTATGGTATCGTTATAATTCTTTTCGCTCTTTTTGTTAAACTGGTTACTCTACCGCTTTCAATGAAATCATTTAAATCAATGAATGCGATGAAAGAAGTACAACCACAACTTGAAGAAGTTAAAAAGAAATACGGTAAAGATCCTCAACGGATGCAAAAAGAAACGATGAAACTCTATAAGGAAAATGGTGTCAATCCGATTTCTGGTTGTCTGCCGATGCTTCCGCAGATGCCATTGTTCATTGCTATGTTTGCTGTGTTCCGTTCTACAATTTTATTACGAGACGCACCATTTTTCTGGATATTCGATGATCTCTCAAGAGGCGCAACATCATACACAGACCCTTATATGATTTTAGTTTTGGTCATGATTGGTGCCCAATTTATTTCTCAGAAATTAACTATGGGTGGTGGTACGCAACAAAATAAAATGATGGGTTACATGATGCCACTCTTTATGGGTTTCATGTTCCATACTTTTGCATCTGGTTTAGTGTTATACTGGGCAGTCTTCTCACTCATGTCTCTTGTAGATTATTTCCTTTTCAAACGAAAAAGCTTGAAAAATACAAATATCAAAACTGCATAATATTTTGAATGATAGAATTAACAAAACTACAGATAACAGCGATAATGAAACAATTGTCGCTGTTATAACTCCTCCAGGTGAAGGCGGAATCGCCGCCCTTCGAATCGCTGGCAAGCGTAGCTTGTCTTTACTCAAACGACATTTTCAACCAATTGCTAAAAAACAAACAAAAGCTATACCATTCCTTATGCGGTTTGGACATTTTATTGATGCTGATAAAAACATTATCGATGAAGTTATGGCGGTTTATATGCCACATGGAAAATCGTACACGGGCTTAGAACAGATTGAAATTTTTTGCCATGGAGGTCGACAAGTTGTCATGCTTATTCAGGATGCAATCATATTAAGTGGTGCTCGTATGGCTGAACCAGGTGAGTTCAGTAAACTGGCATTTTTAAATGGAAATATCGATCTCACTAAAGCAGAATCGGTTGCTGAAATTATTTCTGCTAACACTAAAAGCTCTTTTAATTCAGCACGGGAGCATCTCACGGGAGCATATTCGGAGCATATTGGCATGCTCCGCGAAGCGTTGATTGATATTATTGCCGAAGTGGAAGCATCGATTGATTACCCTGAAGATGAAATCGACCCAAAAGAAAAACAAAAGCTTCAATCAGACTTAGAAAAAATAATTTCACAAATAAAAGAACTCAAAGACAGCTACAAAGGCGGCAAGATTATACAAGAGGGATACAAAATTGCCATCGCAGGCAGACCAAATGCAGGGAAATCATCTCTTTTTAATCTCCTACTCAAACAAAACCGAGCCTTAGTAACGCCGACCGCTGGCACTACCCGTGACTATCTGTCGGAAACTATCGAATTAGGTGGCTACAAAGTCGAACTTATCGACACCGCAGGTATTAGAAAATCTGGTGGTGTCATTGAAAAAGAGGGACAGAAAACTGCTCAAAGAATTATTAATTCATCGGATTTAGTACTTTGGATGTATGACCTGACTCAAAAAAACTGGAAAAGTAATCTTTCCAAAGATAACGACAAGTACAACAAATCAAATAACATATTGGTAGGCAACAAATTAGACGAATCAAAAAACACCGAATTGCCTTATAATCATATCGCAATTTCTTGTAAAACAAAAAAAGCTCTTCCTGACTTAAAAAAAGAGATTCTACTGCGTATAGATGCTACTATGCCTGACTTGACCTCTGGACTGATAGTGACATCAGCTCGCCATAAACAAAAACTACATGGTGCACTCTCTAAACTTAAAGAAGCCCTTAAAAAGCTTCAAACGAATGAAACACCAGAACTTACTGCGTTTGATTTAAGACTTGCAATCAACGAAATTGACGAAATTACTGGTAAAGTTTACAATGAAGATATTTTAGGTAAAATTTTCTCTAAATTTTGTATTGGAAAATAAACAAAGTTTCACGTGAAACGGTTATAAAAATATGATACTTTCAAAACCAAAACCAGGTGAATATGCCGACTATGCTATCAAATACCTGAACTATCTTCCCGATGATATAAACCTAATCGATCATATGATTCAGAACTTAAAAGACATTATCGAACTTTTTGTATCAATGCCAAATGACAAATATAGCTATCGTTATGCTGATGACAAATGGACAATCAAAGAAGTTCTCCTTCATATAATCGACACCGAACGGGTATTTGCTTACCGAGCATTAGCTTATGCTCGTGGTGATAAAGCTATATTACCTGGATTTCATGAAAATGTGTACGCCGAAAACTCAAATGCTAATAATCGTACTGCAACCGACCTGCTTGATGAGCTTAAAACAGTACGACTGTCTACAATTTCTCTTTTTAAATCATTTTCCCATGAACAATTTGCTATTATCGGAAAAACATCCGAAACCAATTTTTCGGTTTCAGCAGCAGCCTTTTTAATACTTGGACATTCGATTCATCATATGAAAATTATACAGGAAAAATATCTCGACTCATGAACAAGGAATTTGATGTCATAGTTATCGGAGGAGGTCATGCTGGCGTAGAGGCAGCCTTGGCAGTTGCTCGAATGGGGAAAAAATCTGCTTTGATTTCAATGGAGCTTGATAAACTGGGTGCGATGTCATGTAATCCTGCTATTGGTGGGATAGGTAAGTCACATCTTGTAAAAGAGATAGATGCCTTGGGCGGAATTATGGCTCAAGCAATTGATGCCACTGGCATACAGTTCCGTCGCCTTAACCTCTCGCGAGGTCCCGCAGTCTGGTCGACCAGAGTGCAAGCAGACCGACATAAATATAATAATTACATTGTAAACTTCCTAAAATCACAAGCTCATTTAAGCCTCATAGAAGGGCTCGCAGGAAAAATTCTTACCGAAACCAATAAGATAACAGGGATTATCACCGAATCTGGCGAAACTATTCTCTCTCAAGCAGTTATTGTCTGTACGGGAACATTTTTGGGTGGTTTAATTCATATTGGTGAAAAACAAATTAAAGCAGGACGAATTGGTGAAAATGCAGCCTATAAACTTTCGGAATCATTTCATGAACTCGGCTTTGAGCTTGGTCGTCTTAAAACTGGCACTCCACCACGTATTGACGGAAACACTATCGATTGGGACAAATGCGAGGCACAACCTGGCGACAACCCGATTCCATTTTTTTCCCATAATTCTTCTCGGGAAAATTTCGAGCAAGCAAAATGTTACTTGACCTATACCACCAAAGCAACCAAAGAGATAGTAAAATCAAACTCTCATCTTTCGCCGATATTTTCTGGACAGATCAATTCGAGCGGTCCACGCTACTGTCCATCGATTGAAGATAAATTTTACCGCTTTGCTGATAAAGAAACCCATCAGATCTTTTTGGAGCCTGAAGGAAATGGTACCGACGATATCTACCCTAATGGCTTTTCGACAGCATTGCCTGAAGATGTTCAACATCTTGCGGTTAAGACAATAACAGGTCTTGAGAATGCCCGAATTACTATCCCTGGTTATGCGGTAGAATATGATTACTGTCCAGCTCATCAGATAAAACCATCAATGGAAACTAAAAAGATAGCAGGACTATTCTTCGCTGGACAGATTAATGGAACATCTGGCTATGAAGAAGCGGCTGGTCAAGGTCTGCTGGCAGGAATAAATTCAGTGCTTTATATCGAAGATGAAAAACCGTTTGTCTTGGATCGATCTGAGGCATATTTAGGTGTTATGGTTGATGATCTCACGACTCGTTCGACAACAGAACCATATCGACTCTTTACTTCGAGAGCGGAATACCGACTTGCCCTTCGGGAAGATAATGCAAGGGATCGACTCTACTCGTACGCAAAGAAATACGGACTTATATCTGACGATTATTTACAATCATTTGAATCTCTTAAACAAGAGACCGAAGCAGAAATACTAAAATTAAAAAAAACTCGTATTGCAATTTCTAAAATTGGAGAAATCGGTAAACGGTTTAAACGGAAAGAATCTATAAACTTAGAAGAATTTCTAAAACAACCAGGTATCACTATTACCGACCTATTACCATTGCTTGATAGCTTTGAGGAAACCTTTTCAAATTCACAAGAAGTCTTAGAACGAGCAGCAATTCAGATAAAGTATGCTGGATATATCACAAAACAGCAACGAGAGATTGATAAATTCAAAAAGATGGAAAATGAGACTATCCCTGAAGATTTCACATTTTCTAATATAAATGGTTTAAAAAATGAAGCAAAAGAGAAATTCAGTCGATTCCAGCCACTTTCGTTAGGACAAGCGGGAAGAATCGAAGGAATCACACCTGGCGATATCGCCGTGCTATCGGTTTTCTTAAAAAGACATAAAGAGTCGATCAAATAGGATAATATGGAAAAAATACATTTAGATATAGGCAAGTTGCTTGAAAAATATGACCACAACAAAATCGAAGCATACTACACCTCGCTCAAGTCCGAAAATGAAAAGTTGAACCTTGTTTCACGTGAAACAATCGAAAGCAAGCTTCCTCAGTTAGTAGCCGAATCATTATTACCTTTTGAGCAGATAGAAAAGAAATCATATCTAAACTATCTTGATATTGGTTCAGGGGGAGGATTGCCATCGATTCCTATTATGCTGACGCACAATATAGAAAATAGTATTCTTACTGAGCGTATTGGCAAAAAAGCGGACTCTTTAGTACGCATGAAAGAATCTTTATCTCTTGAGAACCTGACTGTATTCAGCAAACAAGTAGAAGAGTGTAAATTCGAAAAGCAGTTTGATTTGATTACAATGCGGTTAGTAAAGCTCAATAATCGGCTATTAATAAAAATCTCCAAAATTCTCTCAAAAGATGGACTTTTTATCTATTACCACAAGCCAGAGTTTGAAGTTTCCGATAAGTCTCTATCTGTTGTAACCTATTCTTATTCAAGCGGTCCCAATTCAGTTGATAAATATTTTTCCCTAATCTCAAAATAAATATAACTTTATAGCAGATTTTAGTTGCGTTACTATTTGTGCATGTGTACAATAAGGTAAGATATTTGTATATATGAACTAAGGAGTATTTTGTGGCAAAAATTATCGCAATTATGAATCAAAAAGGTGGAGTTGGTAAAACTACCACCGCTGTTAATCTTTCTTCCTGTTTAGCTGCCGCCGAACATAAAACCTGCTTAATCGACATGGACCCGCAGGCAAACTCGACAAGCGGTATCGGACTTGACAAAGATATAGAGCCGTCTGTCTACGATGTTCTCATCGGAAACAAATCAATACACGAAGCTATCCAGCCAACCGAACTTGGTTATCTCAACATCGTGCCATCTTCGATTTCTTTAGTTGGTGCTGAAATTGAACTGGTCAATATGATGTCACGAGAATCACGATTAAAGAGTGCATTGACCCAAATTGACAATGATTACGAATATATTATTATCGACTGTCCGCCATCATTGGGGATTCTCACTATCAACACATTGACCGCAGCCAATTCAATAATCATTCCAATACAATGTGAGTACTATGCCCTTGAAGGACTGTCGCAATTGGTCAATACAATCAACCTTGTCAAAGAGAACCTCAATCCATCGTTAAAAATCGAAGGGGTGCTTCTTACTATGTATGATGGTCGACTGAATTTATCACGTCAAGTTTCTGATGAAGTACGTAAATATTTTAATGAAAAAGTATATGAGACAGTTATCTCTCGTAATGTTCGTTTATCAGAGGCACCATCTTTTGGCAAACCAATAATCTTGTATGATATACTTTCAACTGGTGCTGAAAATTATATGTCATTAACCAAGGAGGTCTTAGCACAATGAGTAAACTTGTATTAGGAAAAGGACTTTCCGCATTAATCCCTGCTGAAGAAGCAAGCGATAGTAGCGAAAACAAATATTTAAAAGTACCACTCTCGCAAATAGCTCCCAATCCTCAACAGCCAAGACAACAATTCAATGAAGAAGCTTTGCAACAACTGGCTCGTTCATTAAAAGAGAATGGCATCATGCAGCCGTTGGTTGTAAAACAAAATGGAAACAATTATATAATAATAGCAGGTGAACGTCGCTATCGTGCATCGAAACTTGCGGGCTTTACCGAAGTTCCTGTTATGTTAATGCATGATGTGTCCGACACTCGGATGCTTGAGCTTGCTTTGATAGAAAATATCCAACGTGAAAATCTTAATCCAATAGAAACTGCGGAAGCATACAAACATCTTTCTGAACAATGTCAGCTAACACAAAACGAACTTGCAGACCGTGTTGGAAAAAGTAGAACAGCCGTTGCCAATACAATGCGACTAATGGGTCTTCCTAATACAATCAAAGAAATGCTTCGTGCAAATAAATTAACCGAAGGTCATGCACGTGCTATTCTTTCGCTTGAAACAGAGTCGGAGATGCTTACTATCGCCGATCAGATTGTAAACAATTCTCTCTCGGTACGCCAAGTAGAAACGGTTGCGAAAAAACAGAAAAGACGTAGGTTGATACCAAAACGAAAAATTCCTGCCTTAGTTGAAGTTGAAAATTATATGAAACGTCTCTTAGGAACATCGGTAAAAATTACACCAGGTCTCAAGCGTGGTAAGATTGAGATTGAATACTACACCGATGAAGATTTAGAACGGATGCTTGATCTGTTCAAAAAAATAGAACAATAAAACAATGGCTGATTCAAAATACTATACCCTCATGCTGGTTCCTGATGGAACTGAGAGTCGTAAAGGACTTCGTGTTAAACAATGGCTCTTCAAATTTGTTGTTTCTGTTTTTGTACTACTTCAAGTTTCAATGCTTGTTTTTTTTATCTTTTATGGGCAAATTATAACAAGAGCGACAGAAGCAGATGCATATGAAAAAGAAAATGAACGATTAAAGAAATATCAGTATAAAGTACAGATGTTGGAAAAGAATTTAATAGAAGCACGAGACATTGTCACACGATTGACCAAGCTTGCAGGAATAGATTTTAAATTTCCTGAACTACCCGACGACTCAACATTGTTTGCATCGTTTGATCAGAAAAGAAACACGCTGATGCCACGTAAAAATTCGATAGACTTTTCCTATCCATCTGGGTTACCACTTGTTGGATTTATTTCACAAGATTTTAGAACTGATGACGGGCAACATTATCATCCAGGTGTTGACATCGCCTGTGCTGAAGGGCTACCCGTTTTGGCAACAGCAAATGGTGCTGTAATTTATGCCGATTTTGATTCGACTTATGGTTACATGATTGTCTTGCAGCACAACGATACAACATCTACTGTCTACGGACATAATAAAGAGTTGTTAGTTGAGGTCGGAGACAATATATTAGCAGGTGGGCGGATTGCATTGTCGGGAAACACTGGCAAGTCGACCGCACCGCATGTACATTATGAATTGAGAATAAACAATGAACCTATAGATCCGTTAGGTAACTAATACGATGAAAAAAAATAATGAAACGGATGGACTTATGAACACAATTATTGGACAAGACACCGTTATTAATGGTACCCTCGATATCAAAGGTGCTCTCCGTGTTGACGGTACGGTTAAAGGAAAAATTATCTGCTCTGACTGTGTCACAGTTGGTGCCACGGGAATCGTGGAAGCAGAAATTGAAGCCGAAACAGCAATTATAGCTGGAAAAATGTTTGGCAATGTTGTCACAACCGAGAAAATTGAGCTTCAGGCAAAATGTGAAATGGAAGGCGATCTTCGCACCAAATCACTTGTCATTGAACAGGGTGCTATTTTCTGTGGAGCATGTAATATGAAAGATACCAAGCCAAATCTTGGTTTTTTAGCTCCAGAAGCAGAAAATGAAACAGTCATAAGCGATAAAGATAATTCCAACTTTTAGTTGTTGACAACTTAACACTATTGTGGAAAACCCTCCTGAATTGTGGACAACTCCCTATGTTGTTATCCTGCTTCTTGTTATCTCGCTTACTAATTGATTATAGATTCTGTTTATCCACAAAACAAAGATAAACAGCCTTTATATTAAGTTGGTGTTATATCTATATTTAGACTGTTTTTGTTAAGTTATAGATCAATATTTTACTATTTTTTTAGCCATTTATGTGGGCTGAAAGTATAATACAAGTGTGTGCATAAACGGTATATAACTTTTTAAGTTACTTATATGTAAGTTATGCTGTTTTTTTAATAATGATTATTTGAATAAAAAGGAATAATAGATGACCGCAGGCGACAACCAAAACGACCTCCAAGCTGTGGAAAATTTACAATCAGCCTATCAACAAATTCGCACAGAAGTCTCAAAAGTAATAATCGGTCAGGACAAAGTTGTCGAGCAGCTTCTGATTTCACTTTTCTCATCGGGACATTGTCTCTTAGTAGGTGTACCAGGTCTCGCCAAAACTTTATTGATTTCTACACTTGCCGAAGTGCTCAATTTAGATTTTAATCGCATTCAGTTCACTCCCGACTTGATGCCATCAGATATTACTGGTACCGAAATTATCGAAGAAGATCACACTTCAGGCAAACGGGAATTTCGTTTTGTCAAAGGTCCGATATTTGCAAATATCGTCTTAGCTGATGAAATCAACCGTACTCCTCCAAAAACTCAAGCGGCACTTTTGCAAGCAATGCAGGAACATGAGGTAACTGTCTCTGGAGAAACATTTAAGCTCGATGAACCATTTTTTGTCTTAGCGACTCAAAACCCAATAGAACAAGAAGGCACCTACCCTCTTCCCGAAGCTCAACTTGATCGTTTCATGTTTAACATAATGGTCGACTATCCAACTGCTGAAGAAGAACATCAAATTGTAAAATCGACAACAGCAGTTTCAGATGTGAAGATTAAGAAAATATTATCACATGAAGAAATAATCGCATTCCAACAATTAGTCAGACGAGTTCCAGTTTCAGACCATCTTATAGAGTATGCCGTGAACATCGTGCGAGCAACAAGGCCAAAAGAAGAAAACGCTTTTGATTATATCAAAAACTGGGTCAACTGGGGTGCCGGTCCGAGAGCATCACAATATCTCATACTGGCTGCCAAAACAAAAGCAGTTCTTGAGGGTCGCCCGACTCCTGGTCCTGAAGATGTCCGCTTTGCGGCATATCCTGTTTTACGTCATCGTATCGTGACATCATTTAATGCCGAAGCGGATGGTATTGACATAATGGAAATCATCTCAAAGATTTTAGACTCAGTGAAATTACCAAAGACGGAATAATATCTGTCACCCTGAGCGGAGTCGAAGGGTACTCAAATTACTATGTTAAATATAAAACTTCAAAATCTTCCACCCTATGGAAAATTATTTGTCGGCATAACAACGACTCTTATGCTTTGTGTTGTCTTATGGTCGATGATTATTTTTTATGTCGATCAAGGAATTATGGGAGATAATGACAAACCACTCTACATGCAAGACAAAACCGAACAAGTTCAAGAATCACTATTGAATAATAATGGTGAATCGCAACTTCGTCACAATGTCGGTCTTGCCCATACCCATATCAACGGACAGACTCTTTTGTATTTTGTTATTGGCTTTATCTTCTTGTTTACATCGACAAAAGATAAAATTAAAAAATATGTTTATTGGATTTTTGGGATTGCAGTCTTTACTCATTCTATCGGATTAACGGGACAAGGCTTCTATTCGATTTTTGATGATTTGTTAGCACTAAGTGGTGTGACATTATTAGTTGTCATTCCGTATATGTGTTTACTTATAATCGTAGATTTGTTTAAACTGCCCGAAGGTCAACATGAATAATAACTTCGGCATAGCAATACATGGCGGGGCAGGAACTATTCTCAGGGAAAAACTCTCACCCAAACTTGAACAACAATTTCGCGCAGCCTTAACATTGTCTATAAGTAATGGCTATAAAATTTTACAAGATGGCGGATCCTCACTTGATGCTGTTCAAGCTGCTATTATCGTTATGGAAAACTCCGAACTATTTAATGCTGGCAAAGGTGCTGTCTTCACACACGATGAAACTAACGAAATGGATTCATCTATCATGTGTGGAAAAACACTCGCATGCGGATGTGGCACCCTTCTTAAACATATTAAGAACCCAATAATTTTTGCACGTACTGTCATGGAAAAATCCGAACATGTTCTACTGGCATCAGATGGTGCCGAACAGTTTGCCAAGTTACATAATCTTGAAATTGTCGAACCCAAATATTTTCATACCAAACGTCGATGGTTCCAACTGCAAGTTGTCAAAGAAAATGAAAAAGAGACCGAGACAACACGAACGATTTTAGACCATGACGGTGACAACAGTAAACATGGAACTGTTGGAGCAGTCGCTTTAGATAAAGATGGTAACCTTGCGGCGGCGACTTCATCGGGGGGTATGACCAACAAACGGTTCAACCGAATTGGCGACACACCAATGATTGGTGCGGGAACCTACGCCGACAACGCTACCTGTGCCGTTTCTACTACGGGGCATGGCGAGTATTTTATGCGACTTGTTACCGCCAAAGATATTTCCGATATGATGAGTTATAAGAATTTAGATTTAATAGATGCTTCTAAAGAAGCAATCAGTAAATTATCCGCTATTGATGGTTCGGGTGGTGTGATTGCAATTGACAAAGATGGAAATATTGCAATGCCGATGAACACCCCTGGAATGTACCGTGCATCTTTTTCGGCAAATGACAAAGAACTATCGGTAAAGATATTTGTAGAAGAGTGACAATGTCACTTTATGAAATAACAAACAACAGTCATTGCGAGTTGAGATTGTGACAACAATCGAAACGTGGCAATCTCGTTCTTAAATAAATAAAACATGAGATTGCTGCACTCCCTACGGTCGTTCGCAATGAAAGGTAGAGTGTAGAAAAATATATGTCAGATGATTATAAAAAATATTTAGAACCCGAAGTTGTTTCCAAACTCAAAGGAATGGATCTCAAGGCACGTCTTGTCGTTGAAGGATTCATCGCTGGGATGCACAAATCTCCCTATCATGGATTCTCAGTTGAGTTCGCCGAGCATCGTCAGTATATGCCAGGTGATAATATTTCCGATATCGACTGGAAAGTATATGCCAAGTCGGACCGTTATTATATCAAACAGTATGAAGAAGAAACCAATCTGAAAGCGTATCTGCTTTTGGACTGTTCCAAATCTATGGCGTATACATCGGATGAAAAAAGAGTGCATAAGCTCGACTATGCGGGCATGCTTTCGGGTGCCTTGTCGTATATGTTATTGAAGCAGCGCGATGCGGTCGGGATTGTAACATTTGATGAGAAGATTCGTCAGTATATTCCACCCCGCTCCAAAAAAGGTCATCTGCATGTGCTGCTCAATGAGATAGCAAAACAGACCCCGTCAGAATCAACAGATATTTCAAACGCTCTGCATGAAATGGCAGAACGAATCAAACGTCGAGGGTTGATTATATTGATGTCGGATTTATTAGATGAACCTGATAAGATATTGTCGGGACTGAAGCATTTTAGATACAACAATCATGAAGTAATCGTCTTTCATATTTTAGACCCTCGCGAACGGGACTTTGCCTTTTCAAAAGAAGCGATTTTTAAAGATATGGAAACTGGCGAGGAGATTACCACCCTCCCATATCAAATCAAAAAAGATTTCGCTACACAAGTACAAGAATTTTCAGACAAAATCGCAACGACCTGCCGAGCCAGCAATATCGACTATGTCCCGATAGATACCTCGATGCCATTTGACAAAGCCCTATACGCCTTTTTATCCAAACGAGCACGGTTGGTCTGATCACTGTACTCTTTTATAGTACGATTGTACTATATTTAAGTACATATTATACTTGACAATTGTACTACAATATAGTACAATTGTACTACTTATGAGTACAGAAGACAAAATTCAGAAAAGCTTAGGCGAAGCTTTATTCCAAAAAATTAAAAGACAGCTACTATCGCTCTTTTTCTTAAACCCAGATAAATCATATTATCATCGAGAGATAATAAGATTATTAAAATCTTCACCTGGTTCTGTAGAAAAAGAATTAAAAAATTTAGTAGATGCTGAAATACTGAATACTGAATTTTCTGGTAACCGAAGATATTATCAAGTAAATCAAAATTGTTTTATTTATAATGATTTGCGTGAAATTGTAATTAAAACATTTGGGGTTGTTGATATTTTAAGACAAGCATTAGAACCATTAAAAGATAAAATTGAAATCGCTTTTATCTACGGATCAGTTGCTCAAAAAACAGATACTGGAAATAGTGATATAGATGTTTTATTTGTATCTGATTTATCATTTAGAGAATTTGCTGTGTTGTTAAAACCACTTGAAGATGTATTACAAAGAGAAATCAACTTTTCTATATATCCAATTACGATATTACAAAAAGAGAATCTTGAAGAAAATCATTTTATGTCGTCAGTTGTGAAAACAAAAATAATACCAATACTTGGAGAAGTTGATGTCTTTACAAGATTGGCAAAATAATAGGTGGATTAAAAAACATCGTACAAGTAAATCTGAAATTGATGCACTCCTAAAAAAAATCGAAGTTAACGAAATACAGTTGGAGATAAAGGAAATCAGCCCCGACTGGAGATTAGCATTTGCATACAATAATATACTGACAATAGGGTCGATAGCTCTAAAAGTTTCGGGGTATCGAATATCAGTAGGTCGAGGACATCACGAAAAAACTATTGATTCCTTAAAGTTTACATTGGATACAGATAATATTACAAGAATTGTTATTCACGAAATTAGGAAAAAAAGAAATTATGCCGAATATGATGCTGTCGGTACTATAAGCGAGCAAGATGTAGCTGAAGCTACAAAAATTGCGTCTGAGTTAAAATACGACCTCAAGCATTGGCTTAAAGAAAACCATCCCGAATATTTAGAATAACTCCCCCAAATTTCTCACTTGCCAAATTTGCTAAATTCCGTACATTAGCGACATGTATAACGAAACAGTCATGGAACATTTTCAGAACCCTCGCAACACAGGCGAAATCGAAAACGCCGATGGTATTGGTAAAGTCGGCAACCCCAACTGCGGCGATGTTATGATGATGTATATCAAAATCGAAGATGGCAAAATTGCCGACCTGAAGTACAAAACGTTCGGATGTGCCGCCGCAATAGCGACCTCATCGGTCGCATCGGAAATCCTTATCGGCAAAACTATCGAGGAAGCCGAACAACTCAGCAAGATGGATATTGTCGAAGTTCTCAACGGACTCCCCGAAGCAAAAATCGCTTGCTCAACAATCGCCCCCGATGCTATCCGTGCCGCTATCGAAGACTATCGCCTGAAGGCGAATTCCTAAAAATCATTTTGAATTTCCATAAATCCTAAACTGAACCTATTTAACTCTAACTAGGTAGTTTGTTTAGCATTTCCTGCATATAAGAACGATACTGCATAAGTGCTTCCCGACCTGCGTTGGTAAGAGTCAGCATTGTATGCGGAATTTTTTCGATAAACTCTTTGTGTATTTCAACATATCCTGCAGTTTCAAGTTTACTCAAATGTGATGACAAATTTCCTTTTGTAAGTCCTGTCTGACTTAGCAGAAATAAAAAATCAGCTGAATCTAGTACATAGAGATGAGTAACTATCAAAAGTCGTGCTGGTTCATGTATCACACGATCGAGTTCTATTTTAGGTTCCTTATCGGATTGGTTCTTTTCCAAGTTAGACCCCATTGCTTTCCATCGTCGCATCGAGCTTTGGATATTTTTTGATAAAACTTAGCAATAGCTTTATTCCGTTAACAATAATAATAGTACCTAAAAGAATAAATATATATGACTTATTCAACTGCATTACATTGCCAAGTGAAAACAATAGCATTATCAATACTGCATACCACAAAAACCTTTTTATATTAAACATAAAAGCAACTGCAGCCAAGATCAAAGCTAAGAACAATACTGCCAAAATTTTATTTTCAAAAACAAAGAACTGGTTTGAATAACTTATAGGATAATTTTTTAAATAAATCATAATTCCCAAAATAATTATCGCTATGAATATCATAGCAAGAGAGAAATATGAACTACGATGTTTTTTGAGGTTATTTATTGAAAACTTCACATAGCCTAATCTTGGTCTTGTAATTTTTCTTTTCATAACATAAATTAACGAACCACCTAAACCGCCAAAAAATCCTACATATGTAGTATCAGAAAATTCCATTAGTAACCCGAAACTAAGAAAAAACAGTCCAATCATTAAATCCCAAATACCATCCTCTTGGAATTTGCTATAAAACGATTTTTCTAAAACTTTTAGATTTGGTTGTTCTACCATCATAAACTCCTACTTTTTATAATTACATTAACATTAACATTAACATTAACATTAACATTAACATTAACATTAACTACTAATCTTATCGGTTTGCGTTACAAACTAGTTTACACTTAACTTATATTAAAATTACTGTTTTACCAAGTATTATTTTAATTATTTTGAATTCTACCACAATACCAGACTTTCAATACCCTGTAAGTCCTTATTGAGCAGCCTATTATATCTGTTTTGCATCTACGATACTCCACTTTTCATCTTGCTATTATTTCATAATTGAGTATAATGGATTTATTAGGTTATTTTGAAGTTTGCCCACCGCTTACTTCTTGAATTGAACAAAGGGACATATAGAGCAAGGGGAATTTTATGAAGAATTTCATACTAATTTTTGTAATTTCATTATTGTCAACAGGTTCAGTTTATGCAAGTGTTGATGGATCTGATCACGATTTAACGGGATCAGGGCAACAACTTTGTATGGCATGTCATCTCCCGCACAATGCACAAGGACAAAATTTATGGGTATCGGTACCTGGCGGGACATTTTCAGGTGTTGCTGATTTATGCTACACTTGTCATGACGGTTCAGTAACTACAACTGGTAGTACAACGATATTTGAACAAACCGATGAACAACATATTGAAGTTGGAACAGATTGTTCAGGTGAGGGAGGATGTCATGATGTCCACAACCAAAATCCAAATGGTACTGGTAGGTTTGTTGTTGTTGAAAGAACCAACGGAAGTTATTGCGAAACCTGTCATGATGATACAATGTTTCCAGGAGCAGAAGGATTGGGAGATCACACAGCAGGGTTAACACATTTTACAAATGGTACAACTTTCAGATGTGAGCAGTGTCATACGGTTCATGGTGCCAGAGTCCAAACTAACAATCCAGCAGGTCTTACAAATCCAATTTTATTACATAACAATATGCCAGCTGATGGGTACTACGGTAATTTTTGCGTTCATTGCCACCTTGGGATTGCCCCAGGTGAAGCTGTTGTTGGTACAGGACGAGTAGCAGCAAATGATCGCCTTTTATATTCTGAAGCTGTAAATGATGGCACTGAAGTACGACACCCATCAATTTCCTTAACAGGAGCATTTCCAACAGGTGGATGTGATCTTTGTCACGACGTTCATGACCCACTTTCAACTAATATTCCTTATTTATTAAAAATGGATAATACAAACTCGGCATATTGTATTTCTTGTCATGACGGTTCACAAGCTCCAGGTATCGGAGGAAACACACACTATATAGGAATTCCATCAGATATTTCAATGAATAATGGATTAACTCCAGTGGTTCCATGGGCAAACCAAATTGATGAAGATGGGAACACAGGAGCAGATTGGCCATCAGCAACAGCCAACATGATGGTGTGTGAAACTTGTCATTCAGTTCATCGCTATGGAAATACAGGTGTTGAAGGAGAATATTTTCTCAGGCACGAAAATGGTTTAACAAACCAAATTTGTTCAGCATGTCATATAGATAATTAGAACTTTATGAAAATAAAGTTCTTGAACAAAACAATTCTACAAAAACTGCGTATCAATCTATAATAATATTCTTTTGAATCTTTTGCTATAAATAAAGTATTGTTATAAAAGGAGATAATATGCAACAAGGAATTAACTTTAAATGTGATAAATGCGGGTCAGATACATACGAAATTGGCGAAATGCGGGCAGCAGGTGGATTTTGGAGCAAGATATTCGACGTACAGGGAGCAAAGTTTACATCGGTAACATGTGCCAGATGTAAATATACTGATTTTTATAAAGCCGATTCCAGCATGCTTGGGAATATATTTGACTTCTTCACAAATTAACGACTGAAGCCGCTCTTATTTATCTTACTGAGATTTATCTTTCAATAAAAAGTTGGCGATTTTTTTAGATTTCCTCACCAAAATAAAAGAAATAAATATAAAGATTGCATTAATAATAATGCTAATATAGTAAGGTGATATATATACATCATTCTTAACAATATCCTTAATATTTGCTAATCTCATCAATAGAGCTGTGATATTTGTTGTTGAGTTAATCAAGAAATAAACACCCAAAAGTATAAGTCCAACTCGTAAAAGTTGTTCATTCTCAATAGAAATTTTTATTTCATCATCATTAATTTTTACAAACTTTGTAAGGATATTTGGTTTTAGGAAAACAATAACTCCAATAATAAAAACTACTAATTTAAAAGCTGAATAATAATCAAATGGAAGTGTATCATATTCCATTATTCCTGTTATGATATAATCAATAATTCCGATTAGTGGGTTTATCATAAGTAATAAATAAAATAAAACAATTAATCTAACACCTAATTCAAATAGATTTTTCATAAACCATCCTAATTATTATTTAAGTTCGAAGTATGCTTCTTCGTATTCATGCACTTTGACAAAACCAAGTTTTGTGTACGAAGCAATCGCTGGTTCGTTATCAGCTTTGACATTCAAACAAACCGTTTTATTATCAGCAGTTAAATCTTCAAGCAATCTCGAAGTCACTTGGGTAGAGATTCCTTTGCCACGATATTTTTCAGCGGTAGTGATATTTCCTAAGACTGAAATTTTATATTCGTTTGAGTCAACATGCACACCACTCACCGATATTATTTCATTATCTATAAAGCATCCATAATACTTACCCGTCCCAAGCATCCGTTCGTTAAAATAATTTTCTGGATAGGCTTCACTATAAAGTTGCTTCAGCAACTCAAGATGTGACATATCAAGTTGTTGGATATCTAAGTCCGAATTTGTTCTAATAGATTGATAGTTCTCAAGTTTCATTTTAATATGTGAACCAAGAACTGTCTCTTTATAGTTTTCCAAAAATAAGTCTCTATGTTTCTCTTGAAAATGACAATAAAATTTCATAGGCAATAGTGGTAGCATCTCTCTAATAAGTCCATTAAATAACTCTGTTAATCCAAAAGCCAGCACTGCTGGAACCTCATTCCCAGTATACACCAAAATAGCATCTTCGATTTTAGATTTATCGCCATAATCAACCGCCCATTGACAATGCGGATAATAGAAATCATCCAAGTCACCAAGATGATACGAAAAGAGAACGACATCTTTTTCAAAATGTCGTTTGAGTCTTTGTTTATCTTTAGAAAATATAAGCATAGGTTTAGCTAAAATTTAGAGTCAATATTTTGATTAACCAGTGGATTACGATAATACTCCGTACCTGCAAAATTAACCCCGATAAAAAACATCGCTTTCCCTTTTCCAGAAATCTCAAATTGTTTTGGGAACCAAAGATTGTCTTCATATTCTTTATAAAGAATAATCATATTCAACTTTTTCATTTTGAACATCATCTTTTTAGTAAGCTTAGAAGGAGAAAATTCAACACGTACCAATTGAAATGACTCGGCATCAAAATAATAATCACCATTGATAAGGTCCTGGTTTGCTTCTTTCGCTCTTACCTTGAAGTGATGACAGGTATATGATTCAACTTTATCAGAGGCAACCCCTACATATTCAATATCATATAATTTTGAGTTTGAAGCATAAAATGGCTTTAGCATCGAGTATGAAATATCTTTTGATTTTCTTTTTATCTTCTTTTCTTTTTTCTCTTTAGAAGCAGACAGCAAATCATCGTTCGATTGTTTTTTGGATTCTTTATAATATGCCAGATAATCTTCAAAAAGATAAGCGGTGTCATTGTCGTATTTTATATAAATCTTTTTATCAAAACGAATTTTTTCAACAAACTTACCATCTTTTTCTTCAGCTTCAATATACTCGGCATCGAATGTAACGTTTTGTACTTTTTCTTTTTGAAATTTTTCAACTTCAAGAATCTGATGTACGAGAGTAGAGGCTTCGTTGTTATTTTGTGCTATTATTTGAGTTACACAAACAAACAGTAAAGAGCAAAATATTATAAATTTATTTATCATTAGAAAGATCCTTCATCAATTATTATTTCAAGAATTTCATCACCAACAACAATCTGATTGACAACATCCATGCCACTTATCACCTGACCAAATATTGTATAACGACCATCAAGATGTGCTTGTGGCGAATGCGTTATAAAAAATTGTGACCCGCCAGTATCTTTTCCCGAGGTTGCCATTCCAACAGTCCCACGAATATAATTTTCATTTGAATACTCACATCGTATCGCATAATCAGGACCACCCCACCCCGTACCTTCTGGATCGCCACCTTGCACAACAAAATTTGGAATGACTCTATGAAACGACAAACCTTCATAAAAATAATCATCAGCTAAGTCAATAAAATTTAAAACTGTTAATGGAGCCACATCGAAGAAAAGTTCCATTTCTATCTCACCTTTGTTGGTAATAATTTTTACATACGGGTTTGTTTTATATTTTTTTATTGCACTATAAATTTCCGATGTTGAGATACGAGTTTCTGGATTTTTTAGCATTGCCGAACGGTCATCATCAAAAATTGATTTATAAACATCGACACCATCTTTGCGAACAATATATTCTCTATCTAACACTGCATTGATTAGTATTCGCAACGCGTTACTATCTGATTTATTTTCTTCTAAAAATGTTTTGGCACAACTCACCAACGTACGTCTGACATCAACCTCTAAACGAAGAGGAAGCATCGAAAGTTCTCGAAGCTTAGGAAGATACGCTTTAAGTTTACGACTACCTATTTCATCAATAGCAATCGTTGGTAACATATAGTTTGAGTCAGCTAATGCTTGGTCTATATAAAATTTTAAGTTTGTAGAATCAATAAGAAGCAGTTGATTAAAAGCAGCTACCCGAACTGAAATATTTTCATCATTAAACAGTTTATTCAAGCGTGGTTTCACTTTTTGTGATTTTATTGTCCCAAAAGCATTCGCGGCTGCGGCTCTAATTCGGTAGTTCTCATGTCGCATCAAAGAATCAATCAGCATAACCGATTTATCTTTTTCAAATGTAGCAAGGTATTGTAACCCTGAAATCGCTATGTTGGCAGATGAATTAAGTTTGAGAATATTACGAACAATTTCAACACCGTTACCATTGTCTTGCTTGAGTAAAGCGTCAATCAGATGCGTAGTCAGTTTTTCATCACGTTCTTGTTCTAATTTTTGCAGAAGTTTATTTTGTGCTTTTTCGGTTTTTTTCGATGCTAACGAACTGATTGCCTGAGCGACTACATTGTTATCGGAATCATTCAAGGCAATTGTCAAATAATGAATTGCATTCTTTCTGTCAGAAAGTCCCACACCACGTACCGCAAGTGAACGAACATATGGATCAGCATCTGCTAAAAACGAAACATAATACTCGTACGCTTCAGCAACACGCATTCGTGCAAGGGCAAACAAACCTGCTATGCGAACATCGTCATCTTTTTCCTCTTGTAAAAATTGCAAAAGTGCGACAGATTCTTTTTTGCCATTCGAACGAAAAAGTGCCATAACCGCTTCTTTGCGAACTTCAGGAGATGGATGGTCAAAATATGATGTCAGGAAAGTATGCACCGAGCTGTGCGTACTATCGGCAAGTCGACCAGCCGACAAAACCGCCATCGCTCCAATACGCGACGGAGCATCAAAACCAATATCCAAAAGTTTTTCTGCGTACGATGATTCATCGGTTAGTCCAATTGCAAAGGCAGCTTGAGCAGCGACATCATCAACGTCAGTAGTTATTAAATTAAAAAGTGTCTTACCCGCATCTTTGGCTCCGATACGTCCGATGGCAAGGGCTGTGCGAGCACGAACTTTTATAGTTTCGTCAATTAAATATGCTGAAAATTTGTCAACTGATGCACGGCTGTCTTCAAGATGAATTATCTCAGCTAATTTTTCCTCAGTTGAATGGGTACGAAGTTGGTCATAGATATAATATGCCGCAACGGTAAAAAGTAGCAGCACCAGTACGGTGGTTATTTTATTTTTCATTCTTAAAATTTACGAGTCAAAGAGATAGTCGTCAACAATTTAATATATAAAAATAAAACACCCCTATGAGCCAACTCAAAGGGATGTTTTGCTCTATTTCATATTTTGATTATTTATATTCCAGCATTAATACCAATAATAAAATTTCTACCAGATTCAGGAATCGGATTATCAGGGTTACGACCGTTGAATGGTTCCGAATACAGCACATCAAAAATATTATTGATAGAACCAGTCAACCTAACATTTTCAAAAATATCTATTCCATTGGTGAAATTAACCACAGTAAATCCTTTTGTCGCTATATCATCAAGATAAGTCACATTGGCAATACGGTTTTGATCTTCAACCCGACGAATTGTAAACTCTGAGATAAATCCGTGTCGTTTATGTTGGTGACCGATAGAAAGAGTAGTTTTCACAGGTGATACAAACAGAGGTTGATCTTCTACTTTATTTTGACCATGCTGATAACTAAATGTCAAAGAGCCAAAAGTACCATTGCTAAAATTACCCTCAACAACTGCTTCAAATCCATAGATAGTCACATCGTCAACATTTTCAAAACGCCACAATAGACCTTCTGGACCTGAACCAAAAATTTTCAGTTGTGTAAAATCTTTATAATCTGACCAAAACCCCATAAGAGAATAGTTTATATTTGTGTGAACCGCTTTGACTCCATAATCAATTGAAACAGATTTTTCAGGTTGAATATCTGGGTTTGGTCTTGTTTGTCTCCCAGAGGCAGAACCATAGAAAAATCGCTCGACAACATTTGGAACACGATAGGCAGTTCCAATATTTCCAACCAAGTTGATACCATCACCCAAACTATATACAGCTCCCAAAGAACCATTAAACGAATTATATGTTTCATCTGCTGTTGGAAGCAAAGAATCATTATCATCAAGATACCCGTCAGTTTCATCGGTGTTCACCCAAAAATTATCAAAACGTAAACCAGCATTTAAAGTTAGTGGTTCAAAATCAAACTCACCTGATGCGTAGACACCAACAGATTTCCAATTATTTTCAGGAACCGATGAACCTACGGTAGTATCTACAAACGGAGTTGGACCAAATCCTTCAAAAAGCGTATACGATGTAATCCCGCCAGTTATCTCTTCCTGCCATGCATCAAAACCAAAAGTCATAGTTGATTTGCTATTCAGTTTATACAATTCCTGAAAATTCAAACCTATTTTCGTAACTTCTGTTGAACTTGCTGAAGTAAGTGGAATAATCGACGCACCTGGAAATGGATTAACTACAATTCCTCCATAAAAATTTGTAAAGAAGTCTTTAGAAATTTTCTGATAATAAATTTTTCCTTCTATGCGAGCCATTTTATCTGATATTCCTGTGCCAGTATATGATAATGAAAAATTATCTCTGTCATGGTTTGGCCAGAAAAATAGAAACGGCGTCGAATCATTTGGTACACCAGCATAACCAATATCAGATGTACGGAACATGCCAAAATCAAAATCCAGATGACTTTTACTATTTATTTTATAACCTGCTTTAAAATCATAATTGTTCACACGAACTTGTGAGTTTGCTAATCTATCTAAACTATAATCAGCAGATTGAGCATTGTTCAGAGAGTCGTAGAAACCAGGTCTGAATACATTGTAGACATCGTCGTTTTCATTCCATCCATCTGGCGGAGCAAAATCATTATTCGCTTCACGATATTGATAGCCACCTGAAAAACTCCATTTTTCAGTTTCATACCCAAGATCAATTCTATTGGAATGTTGTTCGTCGGCAGTAGAATAACGACCATTGTAGCGTGCGAAAATTTTTGGTTCACCACTATATTTATTTTTCTTAGTGATGATATTAATAATTCCACCCATCGCATCGGAACCATACAACACCGACGAGGGACCATTGACAACTTCAATACGTTCGATTTCTGAAACATCAACTAATGACATCGATACACCAGCAAACTCTGAAATGTCACGTTGGTCATTAAGTCGTTCACCATCAACTAAAACTAAAATACGTGTTCCGAAAAGTCCTCTAATAACAGGACGAGAACGAAACGGTCCAGCATCATTCATATCAACACCAGGAAATGTACGAATCACATCCGATACAATTGTATAACCTTTATTGATAATTTCTTCTGAAGAAACAGATGTTATCGGTTGTGATACTTTATATGCTTCTTTTTGATATCGATTAGCAGTCACAACATAACTATTTAAAACGGTGTAAGAACGTTTGAGCAGAATTATATTTTCTGTCTCTGCCAAAAGTTCTTTACTTTCATTAGTAATAAACCCAACATAGCTAAAAGAAATTGTTACAGGTAGTTCGACATTTTTAATTTCAAATTTACCATCAGCATCAGTTTTTAGCGAGATATCGTTATTTAAAATTCTAACTGTAGCATTTGGTAAAGGGCTATTATCTTCTTCGCTTAAAACAAGACCTTTGATAGTAGCAGCATCTATTGACACAACAAATAGTAATACAATAATAAAAGAAATAACAAATTGTTTTCTCATCGTGGACTCCAGTAAAACGGTTTAATTTTATTGAAAAATGTACGAAGTTAAAACAATCAATATGTCATCAATTTGTCAAATAATAGACAAATTTACACCATTTTTATATTATACTGCATAGAAGAAATATCAGATGGAAATGTTTTTAACTCTTACTATATATATATGATTAGGTTAGTTAGAGAATTTTTTAGAAGATTTTTCAAATGAAACCGAACTCATTTTTTTCAAAGAATGCGAAAGTTTTTCAATATCTTTTTCATTTAACTTATTCAGTTTGTTGGCAAACTTGCCCGACGTAATATCATCGTAGACCGCCTGCATATTTTTTTTGACCGATGAGTCTATAATTTTTTTACTGTTTTTTACCGATCCATACCGTGCCGCAACAGATATTCTTTCATACATACCGATAATGCCATGCTTTTTTATGAGAGAGATAAGCAAATCAAGCTGGTAACATACTTCCAAATATGCATTGTCAGAGTCAAGCCCATTTTCAGTCAAAACAGAGTAGCCATTAAAAACCAGTTCACTCAACCCACCACAAAGAACCGCCTGCTCGCCAAAAAGGTCACCGATTGCTTCGTTTTTAAAACTATTCTCTACAAGTTTATTTTTGCGAATACCGATTGCTTCTGCCAATGCGGTTAGAAGCTGCTTGGAGTTTTTCTTACCGTTTTCAATCGCTTGAAATGCAGAGACCGATTTATCGGTCAGATATTTTTCACGTAAGGCAATCCCAGGAGCATGAGGAGCAATCATCAAGATATCGGATTCATTAGGGGGTTTAATAAAGCCAAAATGAATAGCAAATCCATGCAGAAAAACAAATGTTGTCTTTGCTTGTAAATTTGGTTCAATCTCAGATTTGTAAATCCTTCCCTGCAAGTGGTCAGGAAGAGCAAAAAGAAGAACGTCAGATTGCTTGACCGTTTTGGGTGTTGTAGTCACGACAAAGTTATCTTGCTTGGCATATTTTCGTGATTTTGATTGAGACGGTAGCCCAATAATAACATCGCAACCCGAATCACGTAAATTCAAGGCAACTGCTCGACCTTGAGAGCCGTAGCCTAAAACACCGATTTTTTTATTTTTCAATTCCTTTTTCAACATGAACTGAATATACTGAGGTAACGACAGATTGCCAAGAGCTTGTTTAATGTCACAAAATAAGTCATGCTGAACAGCTTGCAAGCTGTGAGCGGAGTCGAAGTAGACTTATTTAATGAGGAAGAATTAAAAATGACGCCAGAACATAAAATAGCATCAATTCGCACTATTGTAGAAACTGCTCTCAAAGAAGATATCGGTAAAGGCGACCTGACCTCGCTTGCCTGTATTGAGCCAAATCCAATGACCGCACAGATAAAAGCAAAATGCGACGGCTACCTTTCGGGTGTCAAACCCGTACTGATTGCATTTGATATTGTCGACTCGGCAAATATTATCCGCCCTGTCAAAAATGACGGTGATTCTTTCAATACGGGTGATATTATATTTGAAATCGAAGGATTCAACCAGACAGTGCTTACTGTCGAACGAACCGCTCTCAATTTTTTAGGACACCTCAGCGGAATCGCATCGCTGACAAATCAATTTGTCGAAAAAGTAAAAGATACAAATTGTAAAATCTTAGATACTCGTAAAACAACTCCAGGGCTTCGGATGCTTGAAAAAGAAGCCGTTACTCATGGTGGCGGTCACAACCATCGCATTGGCTTGTTTGATATGATACTTATCAAAGATAATCATATTGCATCGGCTGGTTCTATTTCAAATGCTATTAAACAGACCGATCAGTTTTTAGATACTCCAGATTTTCGTTTACAATTTGATACGACAAGAGATAAAATCGAAATCGAAGTCGAGGTCGCCACGACCGACCAACTCGCTGAAGCTATAGACTGCGGTGTCATGCGTTTACTATTGGACAACCAGTCGCTTGATTCTCTTGCTGCGATGGTACAAAAAGCGAGAGCGATGAACCCAGCCGTCATGCTCGAAGCGTCAGGAAATGTAAATCTTGATACGGTCGCATCTATTGCCCAAACAGGCGTCAACTATATTTCAATTGGTGCTTTGACACATTCGGCAGTCAGCTCAGACTTTACATTGCTTACCCATGAAGGTTGATATGAATAACGCTACCAAAGAAAGAGTCACCGAACGACTCATAAACGAAATCCGTATCAATCAGACGATTCCAATAGACAAAGCTCTTGCTCTCTTTTCAATCGGCTTGCAAGACTTACTGGTACATCTTAAAACTATCGCATCATGGGGCTACACGATTAACAATGAAAACAGTAATTTATCATTTGTCTCAGCACCAGATGCACTTATAGATTCCGAAATTTCTTTTGGACTACAAACAAAATTGATAGGATGCAAAGTTGTGGCATTTCAATCGGTCGCATCAACAAACAGTACCGCACAAAATCTTGCCGAACAAGGAGCCACCGAGGGAACTATTGTCGTCTCTGAGAAACAGACTAAGGGGAAAGGACGGTTTAGCCGTCACTGGTATTCTATCGAAAAAAAAGGAATCTACTGTTCGATAATTTTACGACCAAATTTCAACCCCGAAGATGCCCCAGGATTGTCGCTTATGACTGCGGTGGCAATGGCGGACACTTGTAAACAGTTTACCCAAGCGTCGGTACAAATAAAATGGCCTAATGATATTTTGCTTAATAGTAAAAAAGCCGCAGGAATCCTCACAGAACTTTCAGCTGAAAAAAATAAAATCAATCATGTCATTATTGGAATCGGTATGAACATCAACCACACAACTGATGATTTCCATGATGAGATTAAATCAACAGCAACATCGTTATCGCTTGAAAGCAAAACACAAATAAATCGAGTTCAGTTCTTGCAAAAGTTTCTCGTAAATTTTGAAAATTATTATATGCAATATAATCAAGACAGGCTTACCTCGATACTTACAAAACTTCGTGACTATTCATCGCTTATCGGTACTCAAATTCATCTTGAATATGGCAATGATATTATAGATGGAAAAGTGTTGGACATCAACCAAGATGGTGCATTACTACTTGACTGTGATGGCGAAATTAAAACTATTAACTCTGGCGAAGTCACCATTCTAAAAAATTGAAATTTGTTTTAGTAGACTTTCCGAGTAGGTCGCGGTTCACACAACCACCGATAGGTGGTTATAGAACCCGAAAAACACAGAAAATAAATATAAGGAATCAACACAATGCCTAACAAAGTTAAAATAAAAATCCATAAAAATGCTTCAGCAAAAATAGAAGCGGATATTATCGAAATTGAATTACCAGATGGGTCTATCGTTACTAAAGAAGGCAAAGCCTTTATCTGCCGATGTGGCAAATCTACCAAGCAACCGTTTTGCGATGGTGCTCACAAAGGTTGCGAATTATTTGAAGAATAACAGACGTTGACTGTAATATGTTATTAAAACTAATAACTATTTTTTATAACGTATTTACAATTCATCACAACTCCTTTCCGGCTTTAGCCGGAATCTAGTGCAGAAACAGTTAGAACAAATTCAAAGTGAACTGACATATTATTGACATCTGGGTAGTATTTTAACCGTAGGTCAGTGTTCCAAGCACGCTTTAGCGTGCAGAACCCGACAAATACTGACACTATGTGTCAGTCATACAATATATATTCTATACATGAAATCACTTCGAAGATACCAACTTAAAAATCGATATTATTTTATTACAGCTGTAACTCACAACAGACAACCAATTCTTTTAAATAATATAAATTTCTTCTGGAAAAGCTGGAAAACTATTCAACCAATCGCTTGGGTTATTCTGCAAGACCACTTTCATGTTATGCTTAATGTAGAACAACAAGAGATTTTAAAGATTATGCACTCTTTTAAAAGAACCTACACATGGAACTATAACCAAACAGTTGCCAAAGGAAAGGTTTGGCAAAACAGATATTGGGATCATATTATAAGAGACAAAAATGATTTCAATAATCATTTAGATTATATACATTACAATCCCGTAAAACATAAATTTATAGATGACCCATTTACATATAACCATTCTTCGTTAATGAAATATTTTGAGGGTGGATATTATCAAAGAGATTGGGGAAATAAAATTAGGTTTGATTCAGATAAAAGTTTTGGTGAATAATTTTGTCGGGTTCTGCAACTTGCAAGCAAGTAGCTTGGAACACCGACCTACGGAAATTTAAATATATACTCTTACTTACTATTGGTAGCGGTGGCTAAGTATAAGCCAGGATGGTCTTCGATGGATTCGTTTTTGAATTTACTTTTTTGAAGCATCTCGCGAAGCATATCTTCCGATGGAATATCATCGTCGGCAACAACTCCGCCGACTTTGTGATGAATTTCAATCATCTCTTTAGTCGATTCAAGTTGGATAATATTGATTTTACAATCTGCTTTTAACACCCGATGGGCTTCATCTAAAGCTCGTTGTTGGTTGCTAAAATGTGGAAATGAAGCAAAAGCAACAACCATATCAAACGATGAGTCGACAAACGGCAATGCAACCGCATCAGCATCGACAACATTGACATTTGGAAATGGGAAATTACGATGAGCTTTTTGAGCCATTTCAAATGAGAAATCAACACCGGTCACCGAACCAGAATCGCCAACAGCCCGACGGAGCATATCAAACAATATTCCTGTTCCACATCCAAGGTCCAAAATATGCATACCTTCTTTAACGCCTATTTTGCTGACTAAATGACGCAGACGGTCAAGGTCTTCAGCAGTAAAGGTATAGTCCCACTCTTCGGCGAGCTTATCGAAAAATTCCTGATGTTTATCATGCATAGTAACCCTATTATATAGTTATAGGCTTAGATGTCAAGTATTTTCGGTCGCAACTGAATTCTTTACATAGTATATACTTCTACACCACTCTTACCATACTTTTAAATCCTATTCAATTGAAAGAACTCTATATAAACGAATAAAAGTGCCATAAGTACAATATGTGATTTAAAAAAACATAAATTTCTCTTTAAATAGAGGAGTTATTGCGTATATTACAAGATTGTAAAAAAGAGAGATAAATGGCACAAAAAAATCATAAGTATAAGAAAAACAAAGAGTTCCTGCACGTAAAAGGAGCCAGAGAACATAATTTAAAAAATATCGACGTCAAAATCCCCCGTGATTCCCTCACTGTTATTACTGGTCTGTCTGGTTCGGGCAAATCTTCGCTCGCTTTTGACACTATTTACGCCGAAGGGCAACGTCGCTATGTTGAGTCGCTTTCTGCCTACGCCCGTCAGTTTTTAGGGCTGATGGAAAAACCCGATATTGATTTTATTGAAGGACTTTCACCAGCAATTTCAATTGAACAAAAAGGTACTGCCAAAAATCCCCGTTCGACCGTTGGTACAGTTACAGAAATCTACGATTATTTCCGACTTCTCTTTGCCCGTATTGGCGTACCGCATTGTGTCAAGTGTCGTCAACCAATTACCCAGCAGACTGTCGAACAGATTGTTGATTCGGTGCTGACCTTTGAAGAGGGAACCCGCATGATTGTTCTTGCCCCACTTGTCCGTGGCAAAAAGGGTGAGCATAAAGATATTATCGATGAAGCCAAACGTGAAGGGTTTGTCAGACTTCGTGTCGATGGTGAAATTGTCGAAACTGATTCTGATATAGAACTTGATAAAAAGAAAAAACATACTATCGAAGCGGTCGTTGATCGTCTGGTTGTAAAAGCAAAATCAAAACGTCGCCTTGCCGACTCAGTCGAAACCGCACTTAAAATTGCTCTGGGAACAGTCCTTATAAATATAAAAAATAAAGATTTACTTTTCTCCGAGCAGTTTGCCTGTCTCAATTGCAATATCTCTTATGAAGAACCATCACCACGACTCTTTTCGTTCAATTCACCATTTGGTGCTTGTCAGACATGTGATGGTCTCGGTCAGAAAATGAAAGTCGATCCTGCCTTTGTTGTCCCAGATGATAATCTGACCATCAACGAAGGAGCTATCAAACCGTGGGGCGGACCCGATATGTCGAATTGGTACCGTGCTATGGTCAAGGGTGTTGCCGATCACTACGGTTTTAAATTTTCTACCAAATTTAACAAGTTACCAAAAAAAGTTCAGCAGGTTATCTTACATGGTTCGGGCAAAGAGAAAATGAAATTTGAATATGTCCCATCATCTGGCAACGCTCGCACCGCAGGTATATACGAATCAACTTTCGAGGGCGTCGTCCCACACCTTGATCGTCGCTACAAACAAACCCAATCAACAGGTGTTCGTAATTGGATAGAATCTTACATGTCCAAAAACTCTTGCCCCGCATGCGAGGGTGCAAGATTACGTCCCGAAGCACTTTCGGTCATTATTGACAGAGAGACTATCGACACCGTAACGGCGATGTCTATCAAACAGGCGATTCTATTTTTCAAAAATATTAAACTGACCAAACGCCAAAACACGATTGCCAAACAAATATTAAAAGAAGTTAAAGAACGCTTAGGTTTTCTGTCCGATGTCGGGCTTGACTATCTTACCCTCAGCCGAACCGCGTCGACATTGTCAGGTGGTGAAGCACAACGTATCCGTCTCGCAACGCAGATAGGTTCTCGCTTGGTAGGGGTATTATATATCTTAGATGAACCATCTATCGGGTTACATCAACGTGACAACGACAAACTTCTGAAAATGCTTCTTGAACTTCGTGACATCGGTAACACAGTCTTAGTTGTTGAACATGACCGCGAGACAATTGAAAACGCCGATTTTGTCATTGACCTTGGACCTGGTGCGGGCGTACATGGTGGAGAGATTGTCGGAATCGGAACCCCAAAAGATATTTTAAAAGCAAAAAAGTCTATCACAGGGCAATACTTGTCAGGTAAACGTAAAATAGAATCTCCAAAAGAACGACGTGAACCAAATGGCAATTTTATCAAATTATTTGGAGCAACAGGCAACAATCTAAAAAATGTCGACGTCGAAATCCCACTTGGCTGTTTTGTTTGTGTAACTGGTGTCTCTGGTTCAGGGAAATCGTCTGTTATAAATGAAACCCTCTATCGAATCATGGCACGACATTTTTATTCAAGCCGTAAACCTCCGCTTCCGTATAAAAAAATCAAAGGGCTCGAGCATATTGACAAGGTTATCGACATTGACCAATCTCCAATCGGACGAACCCCTCGCTCAAACCCTGCCACCTATACGGGTCTGTTCACCCATATTCGCGACTTATTTTCATCACTAACCGAAGCGAAAGCTCGTGGTTATTTGCCAGGACGGTTCTCTTTTAATGTCAAGGGTGGACGATGCGAAGCATGCGAAGGTGACGGTATTATAAAAATTGAAATGCATTTTTTACCTGACGTCTATGTACCTTGCGAAATTTGCAAAGGAAAACGATATAACCGCGAGACTCTTGAGGTAACTTTCAAAGGGAAATCAATTGCCGATGTTCTCGACATGACGGTCGAAGAAGCGATGCACTTTTTTGAAAACATTCCACGTATAAAAAAGAAACTGCTTACTCTTTTCAATGTTGGGCTCGGTTATATACACCTTGGACAACAAGCGACGACACTATCGGGCGGTGAAGCCCAACGGATAAAACTTGCCACCGAACTTTCGAAGATGGCAACTGGTCGCACTATGTACATTCTTGACGAACCGACAACAGGCTTGCATTTTGAAGATATTCGTATGCTCCTCTCGGTACTCAATGAACTGGTCGACCGTGGAAATACAATTTTAGTTATTGAACATAATCTTGATGTCATAAAAACAGCCGACTGGATAATTGATATTGGTCCCGAAGGTGGCGACGAGGGCGGACGGATTCTTGCAGCGGGAACTCCCGAAGAGGTCGCCAAAGTAAAAGCGTCGTACACAGGTCATTACCTAAAACGTGAACTAAGTAAGAAAAAATAATTATAACAAGTAAAATCATTGTAGGTCGGGTTCATAATTGAGCGACAGCGAATGTAGAACCCGACAAGTATTTTAACAATAAACTAAAAGAAGCATTCGCCCGTGCCTGAACTTCCAGAAGTAGAAACCGTAGTCCGTGGACTTCGTAAAACTGTCTTAGATAAAACTATTGCAAAAGTTATTGTCGATGCACCACCTAAATCAATTGTCGTTTCGGAATCATTTAAAAACAAATCATTTGAATCTGTTTTAAAAAACAGAACTATTGAACAAATCAACAGGCGTGGCAAAAATATTCTGATAGGATTGTCTGGCGATATAACTTTGTGGGTACACCTCAAAATGACAGGTCATTTTTATTACAAAAATATAAAGACTAAAAAAGAAAAACATGATTTGATAACTTTTCATTTCAAAAAACCAGATAGCAATTTTAAACTTATCTTCAATGATTATAGAAGATTTGGCAGGAACCGTCTCTATTATACCAATGAAGTAATGGAGCAGAAGGGTCTCAAAGAACTCGGACCTGAACCGCTTGATATTTCACCAAACGATTTTGTTACACTCGTTAAATCAAAAAATAGAATGATAAAACCAGCCCTACTTGACCAGTCTCTTATTGTTGGTATTGGAAATATCTACGCCGATGAATCGTTGTACGCATCGAAGATTCATCCTAAAAGAATTCTCTCTTCGTTGTCGAAGAAAAAACTAATTGAACTCCATGGAAACATACAGCGAATTTTGTCAATGGCAATAGACAACATGGGTTCGTCGGTGGATACCTATACTGGAGTGAATGGGGAGACGGGGAAATTTCAAAATTATCTAAAAGCGTATGGTAAAGAAGGTAAACAATGCCAGCGATGTTCTCGTAAAATTGTCAGGGAAAAAATCGGTTCCCGCTCGGCTCACTACTGCCCAAAGTGTCAAAAAATTTAATACTCTCAATACTTTTGATTTCATCGCATCAGTGGACTAAGGTGGGGATGTTGTGTCGTAAAACGAATCCGTTCTATCAAACACGGGAATATCTCAAGAGGAAAATCAAAACCTAATTTTCTATCTATCCATGATATTTGTATAATCATAATTTTTTCCCTTTAAGATAACTATAATTTTACCCAATTCTTGAGCCGGTTTGTTTATTGAAAAAGTGTAAAGTTGATTCGCTTATTGAAAACATTACCGTATCGCCTATATTTTTTGAATGTTGGCATCCTGAGACTTGTAGTACTATATTATTATATACGATTGTAATAATATATTGTTCACCATAATATTCAGACGAAACAACTTTCGCCCGATACTGCCCATTTGAAATCATCGAAATATCTTCAGGACGAATCCCAACCAAGAGTTCGTCGACACCATCTATCTGTTTGCTTTCAAAAGGTATCCCAAACGGCATAAGCTGATTGTTTTTAATAGTAGCTTCAATAATATTCATCTTCGGAAAACCAATAAACTTTGCTACAAAAAGAGAATTCGGGTTTTTATACAATTCTTCAGGAGTTCCAAGTTGTTCAATCTCACCGTCATTCAATAATAAAATTCTATCCGCCATTGAGAGTGCTTCAGCTTGATCGTGGGTTACATGAATAGTAGTAATCTCAAGCTCCTGCTGTATCCGCACAATCTCAGCACGCATCTTCAAACGTAAATCAGCATCAAGATTTGAAAGAGGTTCATCTAAAAGAAAAATATCAGGCTTCCGAATAATAGCCCGCCCAAGTGCGACTCGCTGTCTTTGTCCACCGGAGAGTGCAGATGGTTTAAATAATAACCTATCTGTAAGTCCAAGCATCTCAGCAATAGCTTCTACTTTTTCTTTTATAACTTCTTTTTTAACTTTTGCAATTTTTAAAGGGAAGCCAAGATTTTTCTCAACAGTCATGTGTGGATATAAAGAATAATTCTGAAAAACCATCGCAACGTTTCTATCTTTTGGTTCTAATTTGTCTATACGTTTATCATGAAGATAAATTTCACCAGATGTCAAATCTTCAAGCCCCGCAACTAATCGAAGTAGTGTCGACTTGCCACAACCTGAAGGACCAAGAATTACCAACAGTTCATTTTCATTAAGTTCTAAATTTATATTATTTAAAACTTTAGTTTTTCCAAACGATTTAAATACTTTGTTTAGATAGAGTGAGTTCATTATTTTTTATCTATAATCTTTCCATCGTCAATCAAAAACGATCTGCCTTGAGATTTTAAAAACTCAGGTGGTTCTACAGCTGTAGTTAAAAACAATTGATCAAAATTAGCAAATAAATTTATCAACCCTTCAGCACGTCCTACATCAAGCTCAGCAAATATTTCATCCAATAAAAGCAGGGGGGTAATCTGACGTTTTTCTTTTATCAGTTTATATACCGCAAGTTTTAACGACAAAGCGGCTGTACGAATTTCACCTTGTGAACCATAGTTACGAGCAGGAAGATTATTAATTGTAAATGAGATATCGTCAAGATGCGGTCCGACAAGCGATCGTTCCATAATAGATTCTTTCATGCGATAATTCTCAAGTACTTCTCTGAATTTTTCTTGAATCAATTCAACTGACTCTAAGTTTTCGGTCTCTTTTATTGATGGTTTATAAAGTAAATCAAAATATGATCCTAAAGAAATCAGTTTATAATATTCTTTTGTTTCGGTTTTAATAGCGTCCAAAAATTGTTTACGTAATAAAATTATTTCGGAACCATTTAAAACAAGTAATTCGTTGTATGCTGATATATCAACTCTATTTTTTAGACCTGCATTTTTTTGTTGAAGTACTTTATGGTAATCTGTGAGAAGCCGAAGATATTTTTTTGAGTATTGCGAAAGATAAATATCAATAAAATTCCGTCTTGATGATGGAGAACCCGCAAGTATTTCTGAATCTTCAGGTCCCGCGGCAACCGCACAAAAATTATCATATAATTCTGACGTCTTAATCGCTACTTTATCAAGCATGATTTTTTTACGAGTATGTTTTTGGTATGCAACAGCAAGTTCGATAGAAACATCATCTTGTGATAAGTTTCCCTCTATACGATAAAAATCTGTTTCTTTTTGTACAAGAACAGTTTCCGATGCCGCTCTATGTGAACGCCCAAGACATAAGACAAATATCGCTTCTAAGAGATTAGTTTTACCAGAACCATTTTTACCATAGAAAATATTAACGGTGGGTGAAAACTCTGTTTGTAGCTTTTCAAAGTTTCTAAAGTTTGTTAACGAAAGGGAGTTGATTATCATTTCTATCTCAAACTAAAAAACGGTAGATATTTTATACCTACCGTTTCATATATAATAATTTTATCAGTCAGCTAAACGAAGTGGCATAATTAAACAAAGAAAATCTTCACGGGGTGTTGATGGAGTATAAATAATTCCCGCAGCAACCGATGATGATAGTTCAAAAATTACTTCATCAGCATCCATCTTATTTAATATATCATTAACATAAATTGCGTTGTAACCAAGTTCTAATTCGTCACCATTATAATCACACTCAAGCGACTCTTTACCCTCACCACCAACATCAGCGTTCGTTGTAGAGAGTGTGAGAGAAGCGTCCTTCAACGTAAACTTCACTTGATGAGTTAAAGAGTTTGATAGAATAGAAACACGTTTAACGGCACGTGAGAGATCATCTTTTGAGACTCTCATTTTTTTATCAGAACTCGCTGGAATAACCTGTTCAAAATTAGGATAAGGTCCATCAATTAAACGAGAAGTCAATACAATATCATCCATATTAAAAATAATATTATTCTCACCAAAAATAATACCAATCTCTTTATCGGTATCGCCGATAAATTTTGGTATCAAATTCAACACTTTAGGGGGTACAATAACGTCGTCATATAAACCTTTTAGTTTTTTATTTTCAACAGACATTTTCGCCAAACGATGACCGTCGGTAGCAACCATAAGCATCTTGTCACCTTTTGTCTGCCAAAGAACACCGTTTAATGCTGGACGAGTCTCATCGTCTGAACAAGCAAATGTCGTTTTTGAGACCATCTTTGCTAAATCAGAACCTGAAATTTTAATCTCTTTTTTGGTGTTGACCGCAGGAAGTTTTGGGAACTCATCAGGTGCAACCGAGGCAATCTTGTAAGAACCATTTGGAATTTTAATCTCAACTCGTGATGATGTTGCTTCAAAAGAAATATCAGACTCTGGAAGTTCTTTGATTATATCAAATAAAATTCGAGCAGGAATTGATGTTGAACCTTTTTTTATAACCGTACAATCAATTGATGCGGTTATTGAAATATCTAAATCAGTCGCAGATATTTTTATCTTATTATCTAATGCTTCGATTAAAATATTTGTAAGTATTGGCAATGTTGACTTTGATGGTACAACTTGCAATACGTGTTGTAGATAATTAAACAACCTTGATTTTGGTAAAGCGAATTTCATTTATTTACTCTCCTGAAATTTACAAATCCACACATAATCTTATTTTTCTTCTCTTTTATATATATAAAACAATAATAATAACTACTGTGTAAATGTCGATAAGTCAACTTGCGAGCTTTCAACTCGAGGCTTACTTATAGTCTTCAAACAACTTAACATATGATAATCAGAAAGAAAGTTTTCCACAACTAAATTCACACTTTCTAACATTTTAAATAGGTTGTCCACACTAAAATTTTTACTCACACAGTTCATAGTTTATCCACAAATATTTCCACAGCTTATCAATAGAGCAAAGAAGCTGATATTTTATCAATTTTATCACGTAATGAAGGGTCGTTTGACATCTTTTTTGAGATCAAATCACACGCATGAATTACTGTTGAATGGTCTCGTCCGCCAAATTCATCACCAATAGTTTTGAGCGAATGTTCGGTAAGAGAGCGTGATAAATACATCGCAACCTGACGTGCTAAAGCAATATTGGATGTCTTCTTTTTCGCTTTCATCATCTCAAGGTCAATATGAAAATGTTCAGCAGTTTGTTGTTGTACTAAATTAATAGTAACTTCTTTCTTCTTACTTGAAAAAGTATCAGCTAACACTTTTTTAGCAAGCTCTAAGTCCACACCTTCGTTCTTGAGTGATGAGTATGCCAACAGCCTGATTAAGGCTCCCTCAAGCTCACGCACGTTCGTTGAGACTTTATCTGCAATATATCGCACAACATTGTCAGGAAGCGTGACGCCCTCAGACTCAAGCTTCTTCAAAAGAATAGCCGAACGGTTTTCCATATCTGGTGCCTGCAGGTCAGTCACAAGCCCCGATGAAAAACGAGAGAGCAATCTTTCTTCAAGCCCCTTAATATCTTTTGGAGAACGGTCAGATGACAAGATTATCTGTTTCCCTAAATGATACAATGTGTTAAAGGTATGGAAAAATTGTTCCTGCGTAGATTCTTTCCCACCAAAAAACTGTATATCGTCAATGATTAACACATCTACATCACGATAGTTGCGAGTAAAATCAGCAACCGAGTGGCTCGAGATCGACGAGATAAAATCTGAGGTAAACTTTTCAGACGTCGCATACATAACTTTTTTATCAGGAAACTGTTCCAATATCTTATGCCCGATTGCTTGTATAATATGCGTCTTGCCAAGTCCCGTGCCACCGTAAATATACAGCGGATTATACTTGGTCAACCCAGGTGCTTCGGCAACAGCATTAGCGGCCGCACAGGCAAACTGATTAAAATCACCAACAACTAACGAATTAAAATTATACTTTTCATTTAAGTTGTGTTTCTTTTGTTCAGCTACCGATTTTATCGTCAAAGTTTTTTTTTCTTGAGGAGGGGCATAAAAATCAATAGAACGCTGATCGGCGTCATCATTATTTTTGATAACATACACAACATCGTATTTTTTCCCCGATACCTCAGTAAGAGCTTCGTCGATAAGTTCTTGAAAATGGTCTCGAATCCAATCAGCAACAAACTGATTAGGAACCGACACATTAAAATCACCATTATTACCTGGCGTACCAATCGTTGGTTTCAGCCACGTACGAAAAGTCTGTTCTTTTACCCGGTGAGATAGGTAGTTAAGACAGTCAGACCATTGTGTTGAGTTAGTCATTACTTCATTCAATTCAGGATCCCCCCTGAGCGGTTATTAACATCTATATCCATATACTAATTTGTTATCTCTTCAATAGTTGTATATAATTATTCACATTCAATACAAAAGTTATACACAAACTTATTAACATTTTTATTTTTTTGTGGTGCATATAAAGTAAAGAAAGACAATGAGTTTTTACTTTACGTCAGAAAATTATCCACACGCTGTTCACATTCGTAAACAAGTATAAGCTTGTGACTATAGATAGTTTATGAGTTATCCACCGTCAAGTGTGCGAATGTTATTAATTATTTCTTTTATTAAAGATGTTGTATCTGTTGTAGTTAGAGCGGTTGCATAAAACTGTTTCAGAGAGAAACAATGAATATGTATGTTACAATTAATAGTCACTTTAGTTAACCTCTACTAATTTCATACGTTAAGCGGTTACTGTTTTGTTCTGCGAATGTGATAGACACACAAAACATTAATCATTAATCTTTCTCGCTATCAAATTGTCTTAATATATACAAACAATTATTTAATGAGAAAATTATGAATAAAATATTACAGAAAAGTTCCTATGTAACTCTGTTGCTTATATGTTTATCTGCAACAAATATATTTGGGCATATATCAGCTACAACATTTGCAGACATCCCAAGTTCAACATTTGAACAGAATATAACTAAAGTATTTATAATGGTTCATTTTGAAGCCGGCAGAGATACGACACATCCTCTAATTAACGATATTTTATTTAATGAATTCGGATATCCGCCTGATTCGTTAACGACTAATAGTTTAACATTTCAACGTCTGATTTGGCCATCAGTTGTAAGTATGGTTCAAACAGCCGACTCATTTAATATTAAGTTAACCTTAGCATTACAATCTCAAATGGCAGAATACATTTTGCGAGATACTCAAAAAATAAATATATTTAATGATTGGGTGCAAAATGGACATGAATTAGCAATGCACCATCATGGGATAGGTCATGTAGATTGGGGGGGCTACACAAATCGTTTTCAGGGTACCGTATATCCAGGTGATGATTTTTATTTGGACAGGTATTTAAATTCTGGCTTATATAGGGGCGATATGCAACAGAGTTTTATCTATTTACAACAATTAGCCACTACTTTAAATGACAGTGTAGTTACAGGATGCATAACAGATACTCAAATTGATAAACCAGACGAAATACGGTACTTGACAGAAGGTGGTAACCAAGAAGACTTAATTTCAATACCTGATACTGTTTCTCTTCCTAATGAAACTTTTTATTTTATTTCGCATTGTCAATTAGTCTCTGTATACACAGATATAAATAATCTGATAATAGAGGATGATTCTATTAATTACGAGTTTGCTGTGGAAAGATTGGATTATATAAAGGCGAATTTAGATCAGGTAGATGAAAATGAAATAATGGGGATAGTTTTTCACGCTTTTGATCAATATCGTTTTCCAGATATTTATAGAGAATTGTTCTATTATCTCAATCAAAACCAAGTCAATAATAATTCAATAAAAGAGTTGATGTCAGTTAATTCAGGGCAATGTTGTGTCGGGCTTACTGGTAATATTGATGCTTCGGCTGATGATTTTGTTGATATTGGTGACCTTGTATATCTAGTGGATTATATGTTCAGAGGTGGACTTGTTCCGATTTGTTTTGAAGAGTCCGATGTAGTGAGCGATGGCTCTGTTGATATTGGTGATCTTGTTGCACTTGTAGGTTACATGTTTAGAAATGGACCTGAACTAGATGCTTGTCCTACGGTTTAAAACTCGGTAGCTCACCTTTTGGGGTGAGTCTCTTTTCTAATATGTTAGTATACGAATGTGATAGACACACAAAACATTAATCATTATATTAAACTTATACGTTTATATTATATACGCACGGAGGAAATATATGGTAGGACAAAAATTTCAAACCTTTATTACAATTGTAAAAATATTTGTAGGTCAATCTAATGTTTAGATTATTAAAAAAATATTACTTACAGGCAATATTCTTTCTAATATGCTTTTTAGTAATAATGTACAAAACTAATGTAAACAATCTCATAAACTTTGTTTATTTTATTTTAATGTTTATATCAGGCTTTATTGTAGCTTTTTTCACCTATTCAATCATAAGAGATTATATAATTAAAGTGAAAAAGGCTGTGTCATAAATTTTGTGTAAACAGTTAATTGGTTATCTCAAATTCTTGGTACTCTGTCTCCAAATCGTATAGCAAATTGATGGACAGCCAGCGGCCAGTTCCGTATCGGCATAGTCCATTTCTTCATAATATTC
>JAJRQO010000022.1 GCA_024280215.1 Candidatus Zixiibacteriota bacterium | reverse complement strand
GGGCTTTTTGTAATCTTTAAGAAGTGCTTTGATTAAATCTTTGTTGATCTCGCTCATAAATATCTCCTGTGTAAATATACTTTGTGTCTTTCAAAGTATAAGTAATTATTTACATTTACACAAAATTACTTACAAGCTCTAGGGCTTTACTTACTTTTTTGAGCTGATTGATAATCACTTGCTTATTTGCAGGCTTTCTATTCACAAACATAGGACTCGGATGATAACACTCGAAAATTTCAATATTATTATATTTTCCTGTAAGTTCTCTTGATACTTTTTGAGCTTTCTTTCCTACAAGTACAATCACTTGTAGCTTAGGTAAAAGTTCAATCAGTTGATATAAGTATAACAGTCCAACTTTTATATCAGAATTCTTAGCCGTTCGAATTTTCTTATTTGTTCCTATATACCAAGGTACAATATTCCAGGCAATAGTTTTTTCTCTTGGGATCCCTGCTAACACATTTATTTCAATAAAGTTTTTTGCAGTTTCATCATTATTATTCCGTGATATAAAACCAGAGTTTTTTGTTTTAGCACCTGGGGCTTCTAATACGAAAAGACATTTCGCTTTAATTCCACCATCAAGAGGATCAAAATAAGGTATATAAGCGTTCTCCCCTTGTTCTTTTCTAATTTTTCCAACAAATAATGTGAGTGGTAAGATGTGCTTTTGTTTTAATAATTGTTCACGAGCAGTTCTAACTGTTTCCTCTTTAAGACTCTTCGGGTAATCTTTCATTTTCTTCCTTTTGAATTTATCAAAATAATCAATCATTTAAAGTAAATTTAAGTAGTTCCTCACCTTTACTTCAATAGCAATCATACTATAAAGAACGAAAATATGAAATGAATTGTCAAAGATAAAAGACTGGATCCCCAATTTAGATGCTGGATACCTGCGTCCGCAGGTAAGGGGTTGTATAGAACAGTGTTAATCAATTGAGGTTTTACACTAATAAACAGCGATTTTATTGGCAGAAAAGAGCAATCACTCACCCTATAAGTCGTTGTAATACAACAAAAAGAGCTATTTTCATAATTTGTCGATTGTTTGACTTGCCAAAATGATATTTTTCTATATATTGTGTAGCTCTATCGTGAAAAAGATTTTGTATGAACTTTTTCAGGTATATAGTGATATGATATGTAAGAAAAGATAATTTTAATATAGAAGGGTTCATAAAATGAAATCCGGAATTCATCCTGACTACAACGTGTTGACTGTAACTTGTGCCTGTGGCGTTAAGTTTGAAACACGTTCTACCAGAGGTAAAATAGCAGTTGAAATCTGCTCACAGTGCCACCCGTTTTTTACTGGTAAACAAAAATTACTTGATACAGCCGGTCGTGTAGAACGGTTCCGTCGTAAATACGGTCTAAAGCAAGAAGACACAAAATAGTATCTTTTTTCTTAACAAATTTAATAAGCGGTGCGTATAACAAGATATGCGACACCGCTTATTTGTTATTAATACAAAAATGAACAGAAAAAACTTGAGGGTTTTATATGCCTGATTTAAATGTTGGTGGACAAGCAGTCATTGAGGGAGTCATGATGCGTTCATCGGATAAAATTTCAACCGCTGTCAGAATACCAAACGGTGAAATATTAGTAAAAACTGAAGACTACAAATCACTCTCGGCAAAACATAAAATTCTCAATATACCTATACTTCGAGGTGCGGTTTCATTTGTAGAAATGATGATTGTCGGCATCAAGACGCTTAACTTCTCAGCTGACATTGCAATGCAGGAAGCGGAAAAAGAAGAAGCCGAACAAAAAGGTGAAGAGTATAAAGTCGAAGAAAAAAAATCGAATGGTTGGATGCTCGCCCTTTCGGCGATATTTGCTCTTGGTTTTGGTATCGCAATTTTCTTTTTGACTCCACTCGTGCTTACTGATTATTTTGGTATCACAAAAGATGCCCTGATGTTTAACTTGGTCGCTGGTGGAATCAGATTAACAATGTTTGTCCTCTATGTTTGGGGTATTTCATTTTTTGGCGAATTCAAACGAATCTTTCAGTACCATGGTGCTGAACATAAATCAATCTACGCCTATGAAATGGGCGACGACCTCACTCCCGAACGAGCAGCCACACACACACGGCTACATCCAAGATGCGGGACATCGTTTATCTTAATCGTTGCACTTTTAGCAATGGTCATTTACGCTGTATCTGATACTGTCTTCACTGTATATATGGGTGTTGCTCCAGTTTGGTACGAACGATTTGCGGTGCATTTTTCACTTTTGCCACTTGTCGCAGGTGTCTCATACGAACTTCTCAAGATTTCTGGTAAGACCAGAGAAAATGCCCTCACAAAGTTTCTCATCCAACCTGGCTTATGGTTACAGATGATAACAACTAAAGAGCCATCAAAAGACCAAATAGAAGTCGCCCTTGCTGCACTAAAGGCATCTTTAGGTATAGAAACTGAAGCAAAGGCTGTCGAAAACAACCCTGCTGCTTAATTAGACAAAGAAATCATTTATACTCTTGCTGTTTCTAAGTTTTTGCCGTATTTTGGCATAAATTTATTAGGATAAAATATGTTAAAGTTAGTAAAAAAATTAGAAGAAAAAATAACGTCTATCGACGAACAGATGGTTGACCCTGAGATATTAACCAATCAAAAAAAGTTAATTGAACTCAATCGGGAACGTTCTCATATTGTAGATGTCTTACAAGTTGGCTTTGAATATAAAAAAGTTATGCTTGGCATACTTGAAGCGGAAGAAATAATTGCTGCCAATGAAGATGCAGATTTAGTCGAAATGGCTAAAGAAGAATTACATGAATACAAAAATGTCATTGGTGATTTAGAAAAAGATTTTAAGCTCAAACTTCTCCCACGTGATCCTGCCGATGACAAACCAGCTATTATAGAATTGCGTGCTGGCACAGGTGGTGATGAAGCAGGGATTTTTGTTGGTGATATATATAAAATGTTCCAACGATATGCTGACTCCAAAGGGTGGAAACAAGAAGTCATCAACTCATCTCCGTCAACATCTGGCGGATTCAAAGAAATTATTTTCTCACTTGCGGGTGATGGTGCTTACGGTATGATGAAATATGAATCGGGTGTCCACCGTGTACAACGTGTTCCTGCAACTGAGACTCAAGGACGGGTGCATACTTCGGCTATCTCAGTTGCGGTGCTTCCTGAAGTTGAAGCGGTTGATATTGACATCGCTGAAAAAGATTTAAAAGTTGATGTCTATCGTTCATCTGGACCTGGTGGACAATCGGTGAACACAACTGACTCGGCGGTGCGTTTGACTTATATACCGACTGGCTTGGTGGTTATATGTCAGGATGAAAAATCACAGATAAAAAACAGAGCCAAAGCGATGAAAGTACTTCGTGCCAGACTCTATGATATTAAGATGCGTGAGCAACAGGATAAACTTTCGGCAGAACGTCGGACGATGATTTCATCGGGTGACCGTTCGGCAAAAATCCGTACCTACAACTACCCACAATCACGGGTGACTGACCATCGGATTTCGCTTACCTTGTATAAATTGGATGAGGTTATGAATGGTGATTTGGATGTTTTAATTCTCCCGCTCCGTCAACATGAACAAGAAGAAAAGTTAAAGATTCAATCTGAGATGTAATAGTTCTCTGAGTGCGTCAATCCTAATATATATCATAGAAAAACAAAACATGTCTCAAGAACTAATAAAACATATCCCCAAATTTATTTCCGAAAAAGGACAACTCCTTAAAGATGCAGGTATCGACCGTAGCAAAGGTGAAGTCGAAATGATTCTTTGCTTTGTCTTAGGATGCGACCGTTTGCAACTTTATTTGCACGGCGAGTCACTAATCAAAGAAAGTCATATTGAACAGATAAATGAAATCATAACTCGTCGTCTTACCAGAGAACCTCTTCAGTTTATTTTAGAAGAGTCATGGTTTTATGGACGTAAATTTTTTGTCTCCCCTGCGGTCATGGTTCCAACCCCTGAGACAGAACTTCTTTGCGAAACCGCTCTTGGATTTATCAAAGAGAAAAAGATAGACGCACCTAAAATTATCGACCTTGGTGTTGGTTCAGGTGTGATTGCTATTACCCTCGCTTTGGAATCTCCGAATGCCGAAGTTGTTGCATTGGATGTTTCCGCTGACGCTTTGGAAGTAGCCAAAAAGAATGCGATAGATTTAAAAGCATCAAGAAATATTTCTTTTATTGAGTCAGATTATTTTACCAATGTTACTGACGGGGAAAAATTTGATTTGATTCTCGCCAACCCTCCATATATTTCTGAAGAAGAATACAAAGAACTCCCCCCCGAAGTTTTAGCTGATCCGAAAGTATCATTAACTTCTGCCCATGATGGACTTGGTGCTGCTATGACTATTTTGCGTGACGCTCCCAAATATCTGAAACCTAATGGACGTATCATGTTTGAAATCGGCTACAACCAAGCTGAAAAAGTTGCTGACTTAACATCGCAAAACGACGACTATAAGTCGATAGTGATCATGAAAGATTTAAACAATATCGACCGTGTTATAATATTAAGCTGTTCTTAAAATCAGATGCCAAGAGAATCACTTGAAAATAAAAGAGTTCGGGCGAAAAAGATTATTTGCCTACTCAAAAAGAACTATCCCGAGGCAAAATGTTCTCTTGACTATACTACAATCCATGAACTAATGGTTGCTACCATTTTGTCAGCACAATGTACCGATGAACGGGTAAACAAGACTACTCCTACCCTCTTTGAAAAATATAAATCTATCCCCGAATATGCCGATGCTGATATTTCTGAATTGGAAGAGATAGTCTACCCGACAGGGTTCTACAAAAACAAAGCTAAATCTATAAAAAAATCAGCACAACAGCTCATAGAACTTTTTAATGGTGAGATGCCAAAAGAACTATCGAAGCTTGTAAAACTTGCAGGTGTTGGTCGAAAAACAGGCTCTGTCGTTCTTGGAGCAGGCTTTGGTCTTGCGGAAGGGATTGTGGTGGATACCCATGTTGGTCGGATTAATAATCATTTTAAATTTACGAACCATTCTGATGCGGTAAAAATAGAAAAGGACCTTGTCAAAATCGTTCCAAGAGATGACTGGATTCTGTATTCTCATCTAATGATTGACCACGGTCGAGCTATCTGCAAAGCACGAAAGCCAGAGTGCAAAAGGTGCTTTTTGCAGACACTTTGCCCCTCTCAAAAAGCATAAATTGCGATATAGAAAAATCGTATTGACAAAAACGACATTCCCCCCTATTATAGCCAAACAGGTTGTTACATAATAGTAGCAACAATTAAAGATACTTACTAAATGTACTAACCATATTTTAGTACTAAAAATATAATTTCTACGCTTTTGGGAGGTTCATAAAGAACCATGAAAAAAATTATACTTTTACTGTTACTTACTCTTTTCACTATACAATCAATATCCGCCTCATCCCTATCACTCGATGCAATGAATGGAAGCTGGAGCGATGGAACGACAACTTTCATAGAACCGAACAAACCAATCGATTTTTTCATTCGGCTAACAAATACCGAGGGAGTTGTTATTGATGGTCTTTCTAATGGATTTAGAATTTATGGACCATCCTCGTTTACTCCACTTGTTGGTGATACTATTATTTCAGGTTTTGCTGGTGGCTTTGATTTAGTGTTTGCTGTAAATCATTTTTCTCAAGATGGTTCCGTAGCAGATACTGTTGGTTTTGGAGGCTCTAAACTTTTTGGTACAGGCCTACCAATAGGCTTTGATGATGTCCCATATAAATTATCAACGGGCAATATAGCCGAAGGTGAAACACTCTGTCTTGACTCTGCATTCTACCCTCCTTCTGGTACTTGGAAATGGGCGAGCTCAACGGGGACTACTCTCCCATCTTGGGACGGACCTCACTGTTATGTAGCAAAAGTGCTCCCTTGTCCACCTCCTGAAATTAATAATGCCCCCGCATCGTTGACAGGTTCTCATTGTGATGTTATGACATTTGATTTTAATTCGGTCTCACCATCTGCAACATGGTCTGTAAATTTAGGCACTATCGATGCCAATGGTGTTTGGTCTTATGCTCCAACACTTGCCGATGTCGGTCAGTCAATTGTTTTGACAGTTACCGCTACTGAATTTTGTGATGCTACCGCTGATGTAAACTTGACCTTTACAAATGAAGCACCTGTGATTAGTTGTCCAAGTACTCAAGCAGTTTCTGGTAGTTCCGTAAATACATTCCAAGTAACTGCTACAGATAATTGTGACCCTATTACATTTTCAATTGTGACAATGGATATTGGAGTAGAGGCAACAATAGACCCTAATACTGGATTCATTACGGTAACAGCTCAAATTGCTGGAAATTATGTAATTACAGTTCAAGCATCTGATGGTAATATGTCTTCCGAATGTTCCTTTGATATTATAAGTATTGGATACGGTTCTCTTTACCAAGCAGAAATCGGTTGTGTTGGTAATCAATCTTCTAATTTTGTTTTCCAAGGACAACATGTTGAAGTCCCTGTCACTTTGAATAGCCAAGAAGTTGGTGGTTTTGATATACTGATTTCTTATGATAATTCTGTCTTGAGTTTTCAATCTGCAACTCCAAGCTCTGATTTAGTAAACTGTCAATGGGAATATTTCACCTATCGCAATGGTTCTGATGGGAATTGTGGCAATGCATGTCCGAGTGGTCTTGTACGTATCGTCGCAATAGCTGAAACAAACAATGGTCCAAACCATCCTGATTGTTTTGCGGTCTCAGAATTATTTAATATGGATTTCTTAGTTTCAAACGATAGGACTTTTGAATGTCAGGAAATCCCTATTCGGTTTTTCTGGATGGACTGTGGCGACAATGCCTTTTCTTCGGTAGATGGTAATATCTTACATATTTCAGAAGTAGTCTATGATGGCGACCCAACTCTATTCCCACCAAATGGCTCAGAGATTCAAAACCCTTCTTATGGTTATCCAACATTTTTTGGTGCTCAGGATGAAGACTGTTTCACCGACCCACTTAAAATGCCAATTCGTGACGTAAGTTTCAACAATGGTTGTATCTTAATTGCCTGTGCTGATTCAATTGATGGTCGTGGTGATATGAATTTAAACAATGTTTCCAATGAAATTGCTGATGCGGTTTTGCTCAGTAACTATTTTGTCTACGGGCTTGGAGTTCTAAATATTAATGTCGAAGGACAGATTGCCGCTTCTGATGTAAACGCCGACGGTTTGACTCTCTCGGTTGCCGATTTAGTTTATATGATTCGTATAATCTTAGGTGATGCCCAACCATATGCGAAACTTGCCTCTACAGAAATCGCAATTCAAATTGAAAATAACAGACTCAAAATAGATGCTGAGGCCGGTGCTGCTTTTGTGCTGATAAGCGGTCAGGCTGATGTCGAACTTCTTGCCAATCAAATGACATTAAAATCTGAATATGATAGTCGTCTTGATGTGACTAAGGTACTCATCTATAGCCTAAAGGGTTTCAGTTTTGTTGGCGAGTTTTTACTAACTGAGAATAAAATCTTGTCAGTTGAACTTGCTACCCCTCAAGGTGCCAGTGTCAATAGTAAACTGATTCCAGATGAGTTCTCCCTTGCTCAAAACTATCCGAATCCATTTAATCCAACTACAACGATACAGTTTTCATTAGCAGTTGCTGACAACGCAACCTTGACAATTTATAACGTTAATGGGCAACGTGTTGAACAATTTACTGGCTCTTATTCTGCGGGAGTGCATACAATTGAATGGGATGCATCGAATGTCGCCTCGGGTCTCTACTTCTACAAACTTGAGACATCAAATTTTTCAGAACAAAAGAAAATGGTACTTCTGAAATAATCTATAAAAGTCCCTTCGACTCCGCTCACACCCTGCAGGGTGTTCAGGGTGACTTTTAAAAATTATAGGATTTGAAAAGCGGTGATTGAAATTCAATCACCGCTTTTTTGTGTCTTAAGTGATTGACAAAAGTAATAAAAAGAAGTTATCTTAGACTTTGATGCAACATCGACTCTTTTGAAGATATTTTGGAAGGTGGAAATATGTAATATAAGAATATTCATCAGGTTTATTAAGTTAGAAACTTAATACAAATACAACTTAGAATTGAGGAGGATTTATGTTTACAAGAAGTACATTTTTAACAAAAGTTATAATTATTCAATTAATAGCAATTTTATTAGTCAGTTCTATTATTGCTGATGACTTACCAACAGACAGAGCACAATCTGTTGAACTACAAGAATTTTATGACAATCAAAATGTAGAAATATGGGAGGCTCCAGGATTCAAACAAGGACCTTTTGTGTTTGAACTTGCCAATAGTAAAGTAAGTGGTGTAAAAGCTTTATCTACTGGTTCACAAATCATAATCGTAGTTGAATCAGATTTATATGATTCAATTTCGACAAGTCTCGCACAATATCAAACAGATTTAACTAATGAAGGACTATCATCTTCAATTTATCTCTCATCAGGAGGTACCAAAGAAGCATTGAGAGATTCTCTCATTGCACTATGGGATAATGGAAACGGTATGATTGGAGCTCTCTTTGTTGGAGATTTACCAATAGCTTGGTATGATGAGTATCCTGGACCACCACCATCAGGTGCTAGATTACCAACTGATCAGTATTATCGCGATTTAGATGGTACATGGGGGGATGCAAATTCTGATGATACTTTAGATAGTTATTCTAATCTTGAAGAAGCGGACATATGGTTAGGCAGATTGACAGCATCTCCACTTACCTATGGTGGAAAATCTGAAGCATACTTAGTAAATAACTATTTTAGAAAAAATCATTTGTATCGTACTGGACAATTAGATTTAAACAAACGAGCTCTGATTTATCATGATAATGATCAAGTAGAAGATTCAATCGCTACTCTTAACAAAGTACGTCCAGCATATAGAAATATGACATATATTCGTGATTTTGCCATTACAACAAGAGCAGATTATCTAAGTAGATTATCTGACAATTATGAATTTATTGATTTAGGTGTACATGGAGGAACAACGGCACATCAATTTTATGATGGTAACGGGCAACCAATTGTTCCATATATCGAAGCATCAGATATTGTTGGTGCTAACCCCAAAACACATTTTTATGTATTAAGTTCTTGTAATAATGCCTATTATGCGATAGATAATTATCTTGCTGGATGGTATATTTTTACTGATTCCTGTGGATTAGGTGCAATTGGATCAACTAAACAAACTGGTGGAATAGTTGGAAGTAATTTTTATAAATTAATTGGTGAAGGTGAGATGATTGGTACTGCTTATCTTTCATCGAATGATAAATACCATGTCTCTCATGGTGATCCTACTTTAAGAATATTTCATTGTGATACTCTTATTGCAGATGTAGACAATGACTTTGTAAATGATGATTGTGATATTTGTCCAGATGATTATAACCCTAATCAAGAAGATTACGATAATGATTATCTTGGTGATGCTTGTGATGACTGTTATGATAGCGATTTTGATGGCTACGGTGATTCTGGACTAACTATTACTGGTTGTTTATCAAGCACTAACTATGACAATTGTCCTGATATGGCAAATGCTGACCAATCGGATGTAGATAGCGATGATGTGGGTGATGTCTGTGATAACTGCCCCGATTCAGCTAATTCTAATCAGTTAGATACTGACAGCGATGGATTAGGTGATGCTTGTGATAATTGCCCTAATGATTATAACCCCGACCAATCACTGGATACAGATGGTGATGGTATTCCTGATGCTTGTGATAATTGTCCATATGTTGCTAATAATAGTCAAGTAGATTCTGATTCTGATGGCAAAGGAGATGTCTGTGATTGTTATGGTGAATCAACTGATGCATGGGAAGCTACTTTTGATTTAAGTACTTTGGATGCTCTCTATGGGATAGACCAAACTCCACAAGGAACATACATCGTTGCTGGTCAAAAAGGAGATTCGATAACGGTTTTCTTCATGGCGGAATTTAATGAATGTGGTCAACCTATTTGGTACGATTTAGCCCCTCAAAGTTTAAATAACGATGCTGCATATGATGTTCATGCAGTTTCTGCTAACGAGTTACTTTTTCATGGTGATGTTAATAACGACTGGTATTTTAACAGATACGATTCTCTTAAGAATCTTATTACAAATAGTAGTTTAGGGCTCAATGCTGGTCTACATAGCAAAAGCATTTATAAAGCTGATTCTATAAATGGAATTTTTGCAGGGTGGCGTTCTGGTTATGGTGCTATGATTGCAAAAAGTGCTTTTGGTAATGAGGTATCACACTCAATCTATGGTTCAGATGGTGATAAATATTACGATATTATCCCTTCTCCAAATGATAGTTGTGTAGTCGTTGGTTTCCAAAACAATGTCAATAACCATCAAGAAATAATTGTTTCAAAATATGATGAAGATTTAAATATTGCCTGGACAGTAAGTCCTGCTAGAAATTCAGCATATAATGATATCGCCTACTCTGTAGAGCCTGCACATAATGGTGGCTATATAATCGCTGGTAGTCGTGAAGACACATTAACAGGTTCTTCTGATTTCTTAGTTATCCTTATCGATGCTGACAGCAGTTATGTCTGGCATAACACCTATAGTACTGGTGGTGATGCTATTGCTCAATCGATTAAGATAACTGACGATGGCTATGTTATCACGGGTACATCTGAAGCATCATCTGTATTCAGTTCATATACAGTACGAATTGATACTCTTGGTAATGTTTTAGGTCAAAAAACATTAAATGGAACGACTGATTTACAAACACACGATATTAAGGTGACTGCTGATAACATGTACATTGTTGCTGGTCGTAAAGATGGCGATTTTTATCTGAACAAATTTGCTGCTCCTGTCATCACTAATATTTGTGGAGATGTAAATTCTGATCAAGTTGTGGATAGTTTTGATGTAGATTATTTAGTTGCCTTTATGTTTAGTAGTGGGCCTGACCCAATTCCATTTGAGTCGGGAAATGTTGCTGATTGCGATACAGTCATTGATGTTTCTGATCTTATATTGCTCAGCACATATGTATCATCGGGTTCTGGTACTCTCTGTCCATGTGGGTCTGTACCAGCGAAACAGAATATTTCACAAAGTTTCGCATCGTTGTACACCAAAACTATTAATAGTGAAACAATTATTTTCTTAGAAACTCAAGTAGCCATCAAAGGGTTGCAGTTTGATGTTACTGGTACGAATGAAGGAAGTATTAAGAAACTCACTTCTAATGACTACCAACAATTTTCAACTCAGAAAAACAATGTTGTCAATATTGGAGTTTTGGATTTAAAGACATCAAAAACTTTTGAGATAGGTAAGCATCAGATTATTTCTATAAATGGTGAAGCACTACTTTCTAATGCGATAGCTGTAGATGAAAATGGTCGAAAATTTAACTTAAAGTTTGAATCACTTTCTACGATTCCGTTGAGTTATTCGCTCTCTCAAAACTATCCAAATCCATTTAATCCAACGACGACAATCAATTTTACTCTTCCACAAAAGACTATTGTTTCATTGGTCATTTACAATATTCTTGGACAAGAAGTTAAAACTCTATTTAATAAAGAGTTGGATGCTGGTGTTCACAATGTATTGTGGGATAGTACTGATGATAATGGTAGCAATGTCGCATCGGGACTTTATTTCTACAAACTCGAAACATCAAATTTCTCAGAGAAAAAGAAAATGGTACTTCTGAAATAGTATTTCTGATATAAAAAGTCCCTTCGACTCCGCTCACACCCTGCAGGGTGTTCAGGGTGACTTTTTAAATATTTAGGTTTTGTAAAGCGGTAATTGTAATTCATTTACCGCTTTTTTTGTGCTAAAAAATATCTTGACGTAATTTATTCTTTTATCTATAATTTAGAAAAGAATAAACAAACTTATATTTGGGGAAATAATATGAAAAAATTACTATTAGCTATCGTTATCTCTTTAATGTTTGCAATATCATTATCGGCAGGACAGGTTCTGCTCGACCATGTTGAAGGTACTTGGTTTGATGGGGCGAGTTATAAAATCATCCCCGGAAGTCCGGTCAAGTTTCATCTTCGCATTATCAATGACGAAAATCAAACTATTACATCTATGTCTAATGGTTTTAGGATAAGTGGTGGTGCAGGTGATTTCATGGTTGGTTCTTCAATTTTTCCAACTCTTTTTACTCCGATTGAAAATTATGGAAATGTAACTGGCTTTCGTGTTAACTCTACAATTCCTGCAGGATTTAATGAAGTTGCTTTTTGGCTTCAAACTGGAAATTTCATAGAGGGTAGTTTTATCTGTCTCGACTCGACCTTTTTTGGAACAAGTGGAACTTGGGTGTGGTCAGGAGCAGTTTCAAATGTTTTTCCAACTTGGGACGGTCCTCATTGCTTTGCAGTTGAAACACCATGTTACCCTCCAGTTTTTGTTTCATGCCCTGATACTCTTTCCATCCTCAACTGTTATTACACTCATGAATTTTTAGCTAATATTGATTCTTCAAATAATAGCGTAGTCAGATATTTAGTAACTGATGGTCCTGGTTCAATCAATGAGAATGATGGTCGTTGGCAATACATGCCTCTCCCCTCCGATTACGGTACCACCCAAACAATAACCATTAAAGCATACAATATAAATTGTCCTTCAAGTTTTTCACTTTGCACTACAACTTTGACATTTACTGATTCTCTTGTTGTCGGTGACTTAAACTTTGATTGTTTTATTGATATTGCTGATTTGGTATATATGGTAGATTTTATGTTCCAAGGTGGTCCTGAGCCACAGAATTACAACTCTTTTGATGTAAATGGAGACGGTAAATTTGATATAGCCGATTTAGTATACCTTGTTGAATATATGTTTAACAGTGGTCCACCACCGATAGGGTAATAAAAAGGGAATATTATGAAACTCAAAATCGTATTTACTATAACATTTGTTGTATTACTTTTATTCATTTCTAAAATCTCATTTGCTTCAAGTATTACTATTGATGCTGTTCATGGAACTTGGGATGATAACGGAGTTATGAGAATTTTACCTAATGAAGAAGTTTCTTTTGATATTCGATTCACTAATAATTCAGGCTATGGTATCACAGGATTTGCTAACGGTTATAGAATATGGACAACTGGAGGTACTAATTTCACTCCTGTGTCAGTAGAAATACTTGATCCTTACTTTCCGAGTTACTTTGATTTAGTTTTTGCCATAAATATTTATAGTGATGGTATCTTATCAGATACTGTAGGTATAGGAGGTAGCATACTGGGTACTGCTTTACCAAATGGATATGATACTTTAGCTTATAAAATAATCACTGGTGGAGTACAAGAGGGTGAAACTCTCTGTATTGATTCTACTTTTTATGGACAAACAGGAGTGTGGAGATGGTCAACGACAAGTGGTGATATTTTCCCTACATGGTCGGGACAACAATGTTTTACAGCTATGTGTGCTGGTGGGTTAGTATCATTTACAAATTGTGTTGATACTTTAAAAATTACTGACGGAAATACAATCTCATATGATTATGACGCTAACGGTTTTGTTCCAGCATTCGCAAAATTCTACATTGTTGATGGTCCAGGTACTATTGACACATTGACAGGAGAATGGACTCATACAGTTTCACCAGCTGAATTAGGTACTATCGATACACTCAAAATTGGTGCTTACCAATTTTCTAAATGTCTTACTATTGAATGCTGGACTATATTGGATTTTAGCTGTAATGTCCCTGCCGATATGAATGGCGATTGTTCATCTGATATTTCCGACTTGGTTATGTTTGTCGCATATATGTTTCAAGATGGTCCTCCACCAGAACCACTTATGTCTGCTGATATGAATGGTGACGGTACAATAGATATTGCCGATTTAGTCTGGTTAGTCGAATATATGTTCAACGGTGGTCCACCACCGATTGGGTAATAAGAAATTACAAAAATAAATTCAAAAGCAGGTCTTAAAGCCTGCTTTTGTTATATATTAAAGTAAGTTAATTTCCCCTACTTCACTGTTGACCATGTCTCATTTCCCCCCTATATTCATCTCTTATTGTAGTATTGGAAAATATAGATTTAAAATATAGGAGAGACAATGTCTCAACAACATATCCAGCCCGAAGTAACCCCTGAAATGGTTGAAACCCACGGACTTACCCCTGACGAATACGAAAAAATTAAAGAAATTTTAGGTCGCGAACCAAACTATACCGAACTGGGTATTTTCTCAGTTATGTGGTCAGAACACTGTTCATATAAAAATTCAATTTCTCTCATCAAAACCCTCCCTCGTGATGGCGATAATCTACTCGCAAAAGCTGGTGAAGAAAATGCCGGAGCAGTTGACATTGGTGACGGCATGGCTATTGTTTTCAAAATCGAATCTCACAACCACCCATCGGCTGTAGAACCATACCAGGGTGCCGCAACTGGCGTTGGCGGAATTTTACGTGATATATTCACAATGGGAGCAAGACCAATCGCCGCCTTAAACTCGCTTCGTTTTGGTTCTCCAGATAATCCAAGAGTACGTTACTTGGTTGATGGTGTTGTGCGAGGGATTGGTGACTATGGTAACGCTTTTGGTGTTCCAACTGTTGGTGGCGAAGTATATTTTGACGACTGCTATACAGGCAATCCACTCATCAATGCGATGGCTGTTGGTATTATGGAAACTGAAAAAATTGCCTCGGCTACTGCTGAAGGCAATGGCAACCCAATAATGATTGTCGGCTCAAAGACTGGTCGTGATGGAATCCATGGAGCTACCTTTGCCTCGGAAGACTTGTCAGAAAAATCTGAATCACAACGTTCGTCTGTACAAGTTGGTGATCCATTCACCGAAAAATTATTAGTCGAAGCGACACTTGAAATCATAAAAAAAGATTTAATCGTTGGTATTCAAGATATGGGTGCTGCGGGCATTACCTGTTCCTCATCTGAGATGTCTGCCAAAGGTGAATCAGGTATTGAAATAAATATTGAAGAAGTTCCTGTTCGTGAAGAAAAAATGACCCCTTACGAAATCCTTCTCTCTGAATCTCAGGAACGGATGCTTGTCTGTGTGAAAAAAGGAATGACCGATGCCGTCACTGAAGTTTTCGACAAATGGGGACTTGATTCCAAAGTTGTCGGTAAAGTGACCGATGATAAATTATTCACCGTCAAACTCAACGGTGAAATTGTCTCACAGATTCCATCTGACTGCTTGGTCTTAGGTGGTGGTGCTCCGATTTACAAACGTGAGACAAAACGTCCTACCTATATGGATGAAATCGTAAAAATAAATCTTGATGATTACAGTTTAGACCGTGACTGGAATGACACCCTTCTGACTATGCTTGCCTCACCAAACATCTGTCGTAAAAGTTGGGTCTATGACCAATACGATTCAATGGTTCGTACAAACACCGCAGTAGGACCTGGCTCCGATGCGGCTGTGCTTCGTCTTCGCAAAACCGATAAAGCTTTAGCGATGACAACTGACTGCAACGCCCGATACTGTTATGTCAACCCTCGTCGTGGCGGACAAGCCGCAGTTACCGAAGCTGCTCGCAATATCGTTTGCTCAGGCGGACAACCACTGGCAATCACTAACTGCCTTAACTTTGGTAACCCGTACAAACCTGAAATCTACTATGGTTTCACCGAAGCAATCGGTGGAATGGGTGATGCCTGTAGAGTCTTCAACACTCCTGTAACAGGTGGTAATGTATCATTCTACAACGAAGACCCTGACCGTGCAGTTTTCCCAACTCCGACAATTGGAATGATAGGACTTATCGAACATCTTGACCATATCACAACTCAATGGTTTAAGAATAATGGTGATGCTATCTTTATGCTTGGTGAGAATAAAGAAGAATTGGGTGCCTCGGAATACCTACATACGATTTATAACGTAACTAAAGGTGATGTGCCAGAACTTGATTTAGATGCTGAGAAAAAAATGCAGGACGCCTTGCTTACCGCTATTCGTAATGGACTAATCAATTCGGCACATGATTGTTCCGAAGGTGGACTTGCAACTGCTATCGCTGAATGTTGTATCTCAAATGAAGACGACAAAATTGGTGCTACGATAAAACTTGATGACTCAATCCGCGTCGATGCTCTTCTCTTTGGCGAAACACTTTCAAGAATCGTAATTTCTTGTTCGGTATCAGATGCTGATAAACTTGCTGAACATTTTAAATCAGCAGGTGTCGCATGTAGGCAAATTGGAACTGTCGGTGGAACAGAACTCACTATCAATGATACAATAAGTTTACCCCTTGCTCAGATGACAACTGCATTTTATGATTCAATGACTGAAAAAATTGAAAAGGTATCGTAACTGATACCTTTTTTCTAAAGGCATATTATATGGCATTGTATATTTTCTCAGATGTACATCTTGGGTCGGGACCACCTGAGAAAGAAATCGAAAAACAGAATAAAATAGCTGAACTTTTTGCTATGATCAAAGAGGATGGCGACCGATTGATTATTCTCGGCGACCTTTTTGACTTTTGGTTTGAGTACAAACATGTTATGCCAAAAGACCAATTCCCAGTTTTGTATATGATATATGAATTGATTTTAAAAGGCATCAAAGTCGACTATATAAGTGGTAATCATGACTTTTGGATGCATGATTTTTTCTCATCACAAATAAAAATTGATGTACATCAAGACTATTTAGATTTGAAATATGAAAACCAAAAATTACATCTGATACATGGTGACGGACTCTCCCCGTCTGATAAAGGCTATCACTTTTTAAAAAAAGTTTTTCGTAACAAATTATGCATTTGGCTCTATCGGCAACTACCCCCTGATTTCGCTTTTTCATTAGCAAAACGTATTTCAGGTTCATCACGAGAATACAACGCCAGACAAGACCACCCATTTAAATTAGATTATGAAAACTATGCGGAGAAAAAATTACAAGATGGTTATGATATCGTCACCATAGGGCATTTACATCTTCCTGTCTTTAAAGAATTTAAATCTGGGACTTATGTAAATAGCGGTGATTTTATTAATCATTTTTCGTATGTCAAAATTAAAAACAATAAAATTGAACTTAAATATCTTGTTGAGTCTTAAATGAAAATATCATACACGACATCGATAAAAGATATTTCCGCATACGCAAAACTGATTTATCAAAAATCACCAACAGTGAAAGAGCATCTGAAAAAAACTTATTATTTTTCGGTGCCAACACTTTTGTTATTCGGTGCTTTGATTCGGTATGTCGAAACGACCAATGAACTTATATATGTGTGGGGACTTCTTGGAATTTGTTGGCTAATTTATCTTCCATTTTATCATAAGAAAAAATATATTAAAAAGGTTATCGAATCGTTTGAAGATGAAAAGCATCAAAATCTTTTTGGAACGCATGAGCTGACAATTGCAAATAACTTGATCATTGATAAAATAGAGTTAGGTCAAAATTCAACTGAGATTTCAAAAATTGAACATGTAGAAACAATCGACAGCTATACATTTGTTTTTATTGATTCTGCTATGGCATATCTGATACCAAGAAACAGAATCATTGACGGTAATTATCATGACTTTATATACGAGATAAAAGAAAAGAGCTAAACCATGTTAAAAATAATCGCATTTATTCTCTTAGCTCTTGCTATGACGACATTTACTGGTATCGCACATTTTTCGTATGCCCAACCTGCCGCAGAATCTCTTCTTTCCTTTGTTTTTCTATCAGTTGAAACAGCTCTGAGTCATGGTGTAATAGGAATTCTCGCCGCAGTCTTGATATTATTTATCATTAAAAAATCAATTCAGTTGTTGCTCACAATGTCATTTATTCTCACCGCACTTGCGGCATTACTTTACTATTTCTTGTAAAATGTGATATACATATGCAACAAATTATCGCATACTGACGTATAAGAACATATAATTAAAGACAATTTTAATCTATTTAATTTTAGGAGCTAGCAATGGCTAAAGAAGCACCAAAAAATGGAACTTTCTGCTGGAATGAACTTATCACTAATGATGTTGAAAAAGCGGGTGATTTTTATACCTCACTTATCGGATGGGAAAAAGCCACAATGCCTGGCGGAATGCCTTATACCTTATGGAAAGCGGACGGCAATGATGCTGGCGGTATGATGGCTCGTATGCCTGAAATGGGCGATGTTCCTTCTCACTGGATGTCATACATCACTGTTGAAGATGTCGATGATTTAGCTTCCAAAGTTGAAGGTCTTGGCGGTAAAGTGCTTTGCCCACCAAATGATATTCCAAATGTTGGCAGATTCACAATTATTGCTGACCCAACAGGTGCTACTGTTGGATTGATTACATTTCCAAAAGAATAAAATCTAATTTTGGCAGGTCTCCGAACCGAGACCTGCCTTTCTTTAACGAAATTTTACAAAATCACGACCTATTAATTATTGACAAAATATTTCTTTGAGAATCGGTTTCACTCCATTAAAAAATAAATCAACGGCAATAACCATCACAAGTAGTCCCATAATTCGCATCAGGACTTTTTTACCAGTGTTTCCAATAACTTGTAGAATTTTTTTTGAGCTGATTAACAAAAGCATCGTGATACCAATAGAAACGATAATTATTCCAAAAAGTACCGATTTATATAAAATAGTATCAGACTGATTCATTAGCAACATAACCGTAGTTATTGAACCAGGACCACAAATTAAAGGAATACCAATAGGTGTGATTGCCTGATCCTGCACGTCTTCATCTTCCATCTCTTCTTCATATTTCATTTTTGGAATTCGTGCATGAAACATTTCATAGCCGACTAAAAAGAAAATCATACCACCTACAACTCGTAGACTATCAATAGAAATTGAGAAAAATTCAAAAACAAGTTTCCCAGCAATAGCAAAAAACAGCAAGGCAATCAAAGCAACTATCGACGCCCGAATGGCGATATTTTTGGACTCACGATGGGTAAGTTCCGAGGTCATCGATACAAAAATCGGAATCGTACTAACAGGATTTAACATAGTTATCAATGAAACAAAACTTAAAGCAGCAAACTCAAAGATATTTGATGTCATCGTCAACCACCTTCTTCATCTGATGAAAGTTCAATTGTTGAATCAATTGCAATATAACATGTAGATTTATGGGCATTATCCACCATCTTAACAGAACTTTGGACAACTATATTTAAATTTTGCATTGAATTCTTCATAACATACTCCTTTAAAATTATGGGTACAAAAAAAAGAGCCTCTCCACTTGGAAAGGCTCTTTATAATTTATTAGTTTCTAACTATTTGCTTATTTTTGCCTTTCCTGATTTTGCATATAAATATCCATATCAGTATGTCGTAAACTAAACATCTGCTTATACGTGGATAAATCTATAATCTGGAAAAGGTTTTTTTGATACATTTTCTTATTCTTAATTTTATAGTTCGTCTTATTTCTTAGCGAGCCAAGATAGAGCATTTATTTTTAATGTCAATAGGAATTTTACACTATGATGCCGATTTCTTCTAATTGATTCTTATTTAATTTTGAGAGTTCTTTGGCAAATGGGTTCGATGCCTGCCATCCTGTCTTACCAGTTTTTCTAAAATATTCTATACGACGAATCGAAATTTCAGCAAAAATCGGGTCGATGTCAATTGTGATACATTTACGATTTGTCAACTCTGCCGCCATAACAGTTGTACCTGAGTGCGAGAAAAAATCGGTTATTAAGTCGTTTTCATTGGATGATGCTTCTATAATCCGTTCAATTGCTTTGAGCGGTTTCTGCCCATAACAACCATTGACATTTTCCTGCATGCGATAAAAAACCTGCTGAATATCAACCCAAACATTCCCCGAACGAATTGTTGGCGATTTTCCACGTTCTGAATTGTCAGTCATTTTTCCGTCGATTTCTTTATAGTAGCCTTTGAGGATTTTTGGAATATCTGTGTATTGCACCGAATAGTCAGGGTTGCCTTTGGTATAGTATAGCAACTCTTGTCTAATCGCCATCCAGTTTTTTTGCGTTCCATACCCCCGTTGGTTTCGCATAGTGATAAATGATCTTGACTTAAATTCGGTCTCGCCCATCATCAGCATAAATTGTGGCAGAGGTTGGAAATTATCATTTTGATCGGCACCCAGCCAAATATACAAAGCAGAATTTTCGGAAAGCACATCATAGCTATTTTCAATCCATTTGTAAGACCAGTCGATAAATTCATCGACCGATTGTTTTTCAAACATAACTAAGTTATATGGAGGGTCATGAACCGCCAAGACAGCTTGGTTTTTATTAAAAAGTTGTTTGATAAAGTTTTTATCTGATGAATCTCCACAAGCGATATGGTGTTTCCCTTGAGGGTCAGTCCACGTGTCTCCAATAGATAAACGACAAAATGGAAGTAAATGATTACGAAGTTCTTCTACTTTTGTATCAAGACGTGGGAGCGGGTTCTTTTCCATATTGAAAAATATAGAACGAGTCTTAATATTCAACAAAAAAATATTAATAGAGAATAATTGAAGCCGTTAGGATAAACTGTGAATGATCCCATGGAAATGAATTTTTAGTTTGACCGCTTGACAATGTTGCCTGTACCTGAAAACTTTCCGCAAATTCATAGCCAAAGCCTACCAAATAGCCTAACCCAGCCTCATGTAATTCTTCATTGCTATCCGTCTTCATATATTTTTGAATCCCAAGACAACTTGTAATAAAGACAGATTGACCAATTTCATTAAAATAAAAACGAATTCCTGCTCCCATGAATCCTTGTCGAGTTGTTTCCACAGGCGAGATAAAAGTAGAGTCTTTTGATTGTAATCCTTCAAGCATGAACAATAACATCGTGTTTTCATTGTAGCCGTAACCTGCCATCAATGAAAGAGCGAATCCATTTGTCTTTACTCGTGAACTTGGGAAATCGGAAATCTGTGTTGAGGCAGATGGGGCAAAGCCTAACCCAGCAGAAATGATAAAACCTTCACGCTCGGAATCAAAAGCAAACGATGATTGTGATATTAATAAAATAAGAATCAAGCAGAGTTTTATTTTCATAATCTTTCTTAGTTCATTTGTTCTTTATAAAGACGAGACCACTCTTCGACTGTTGTATTGTTTTTACCAAGAAGAGAATCCGCTTCGGTGGTATCTATATTTTCAACGTTTTTGGAAAAGTATTCAAAAAATGGAACAGCCAAGTCGAGAACTTCCATTCCTGGAAGTTTTGAAAACATTTTTGCCATTCCAAACGCCATCTTTTCAGGAGATAAATCGGGATAACAAATCGAACAAAATACAGCCAGCGCTTCAGTCATTATCATTTTGGATGGACCACCATTGTAAAAACATTTGTCCGCAGCTTCATCCTTTGAAAATGCATTCACTACCTGAGCAGAAAAATCCGATGCTGCCAACCATCTAAATTCAACAGGTTGGTCCCCCAAAATAATCGCTTTGCCTTGTTGGATAAATTTCGGTAATGATTCGTAGAACCATGATGCCCGAAAAATCGAATATGGAACACCTGAATTGATAATTCTATTTTCGGCTTCGACTTTTCCGTCTAAATAAATGATTCCTTTTTTCTCGCCATGCGATGACGCCCCACTGATATATCCAATTCGTTTAACTCCCATCTCTTTAGAAATTTTAGCAATTTTGTCACATCCACCGATTTCGATTTTCTCGTAAAGTTCTTCAGTTATTTTTGCACTCAAATTTATGTAGACAAAATCTTTCCCCTCGATAGGCTTTTTCAGCGACTCGATATTTGTTACATCACCATACTCTATTGCGATTGAATCTGAAAGTTTTTCTCGAGCTTTATCCACATTTGTAGAGAGAACTGTGACCTCAAAGCCAGATGTGGATAACTTTTCTGCGACTGGTCTTCCAAGCATTCCTGTTCCACCAACTACCAATATTTTTTTCGACATATATATAATTCCTTTATTCGTTATTTATGAAATAAAAGTAACTAATCTGCTTTATAGTAAACAGTTAAAGATGTGGATAAATAATCGCCTTCGCAAGAGAAATAAAATATCTTCAGAAGAATCGTTTTTTGTTGTCACTCAATGAGTTGCGAGCGGTCGTAAAAGACTGCCATATATATGGTTGATAAATATCAATTTTTATAGTATGTTGTCCACATGGATGAAAATAAATTATGGGCTCCGTGGAGGGCTAACTTTATACTCTCGAAAAAAGAGAAAGGTTGTGTTTTTTGCAATCGCTTAAAAACAAAAGATAGCGTGAAAAATCTTATTGTCTATCGAGGTAAAAAGTGTATCATTATTCTCAATAAATTCCCATACAATACTGGGCATACACTCATAATTCCAAAACGTCATATTGGTCAATTAGAAAAATTGACTGTTGCTGAATCGATTGAATTTATGGCTCTGACTCAACAGACAGTTAAATTTATCAAAAAGATTTTCAAACCTGACTCGCTTAATATTGGCATGAACCTCGGTCGTTCATCTGGTGCGGGTGTTCCAGGACATTTACATATGCATGTTGTGCCTCGTTGGATTGGTGATACTAATTTTATGCCTGTTATTGGCAAAACAGATGTTATTTCGATTCCGCTCGAGCCATGTTACAAAGCGTTAAAAAAAGAGTTTGATAATTACCATGGCTAAAAAGAAGATTCCTACAAAGTCTGAACTTATACAACTGCAACGTTTATACAAAACTGATGAAAAAATTGGTGAACGTTTGGGCGGGGTTCCTGCATACTTGGTTGCCTACTGGCGTCGCAAAAAAAATGTCGCCAAACATTCACAACCTAAATTTTCAGAAAAAGAGATACTGAATTTATGGGAACGCTACGGCGATGATGATAAGTGTGGAATGGAGTTAGGAATTTCCAAAGCTGCTTTTTATAATTGGCGTCGTAAATATAATATTAAAGAAAAACCTGCATTTCTCAAACTCGAACAGCTCGAGCTTAATTTTCCTGGTTTAAAACTCAACTCTGGAGCAGTTTCTCTTTATAATAAACAAACTATTATTCAAAAAGTAATAGCGACTCAACTTGATACGGAATCAATTGAAATAGATAACCAATATGAAATTGAACCCGATGTAGTCCTATCAAATGGTAACTGTTCTCAAATCCTACAATCATTTTTAGATTCCAATACCGATTTGGTTTGGAACCCAAACAAAATAGCTATTTCATTGACTCGAACTCATTTTCAAAATAATGGTTCAACTCCAGAGAGTGACAAACAAATACGTGAATTTGTTAAACGTCAAGGTATCAAAGGATTTTTCGAATCCTCCGATGGTTGCTCGCATCAAGTTATGCTTGAAAGTGGTAAAATTCTCCCAGGACAATTTGTAGTCGGTTCCGATTCACATACTCTTTCGCATGGGGCGATTTCATCGTATGCTCAAACAATTCCTGAAAAGTTGATTCCTCAAATTTGGTCAACGGGAAAAATTAGCATCAAAGTACCAAAGACAGTTCGAATTGAAATCAATGGGCGACGTTCTCGAGGGGTTTATGGCAAAGACATAGCACTTCATTTGCTTAAAGAGTTGCACAATGAAAATCTTTCTGGAAAAACTATTGAATTTTATGGCAATGTAATCTCTCAGATGTCGATTGCTGAACGATTCACCCTTTGTAATCTCTCACAAAAATTAGGTGTTGTTTCGGCGATATGTCCATTTGATTCGGTGACTCGTCGGTACCTGACGGGTAGAACTTTGGAACATTATAATCCAATCATCGCTGATAAAAATGCTGAATATGAAAATCTCTATCAATTTCAAATAGAGAGTTTAAAACCTCTTGCAGCAAATTGCAAAGAGGATAAAATCAATAACTTATCAGAACTTGAAAATATCAGAGTTGATATGATTGTAATTGGGACATCCAATAACGGACGTTTTGAAGATTTACGATCTGCAGCAGAGATTCTAAAAGGACGACGTTTATCGCCTGACTGTAGACTGATCGTCTACCCTGGTTCGCGATCTGTTTATTTGGAAGCACTCAAAAAAGGGCTAATTCGTGTATTGGTTGAAGCAGGAGCGACAATTTTGTTCCCAGGTTCGCACAATGCTTTAGACTGCGGATGTAAACTTCTTGCCAAGGGTGAACGTGCTTTGGTCACATCAAATTATAATCTCTTTGGATCACTCAGTACTGATGATTCAGAAATCTATCTTTGTTCCCCTGCTACTGCGGCAGCCTCGGCTGTCAATGGCAAACTAACCGACCCAACCCGTTATCTGAAATAACAGGTTAAGTCTTATAAGTAGTTTTAATTCATATTATAAATTTTCATCTCTATGGACAAGGGGCAGGATTGAAACCACTTTGGAACATGTATGATACCATACAGACTAAATCAGCAATATCAATGTCACCGTCACCATTACAGTCGGCTTCCTCTAAACACGGAGGGGCAGGACCATCTTGAAACATATAGGCAACCATATAAACCAAATCACTAATGTCAATAGAACTGTCAGTACCATCATCTGGACCACCGTCAATATTTCCACGATTTCCAACACAACATGAGAAGAATCTTGAATATAAAAATGCTTCAGCAGAATCTGCTGCTGCTTGGATGTCGGCTGAAGTTCCATCTTGTACCGTAACTAACGCGATCCAGTATTCTACGGTGTCTGTTGCTCCAAGCGATAAATTGTCATCGTAACACATAACCATGTGTTGATCTTCTACATCAGTTTCAACGTTGTAACCAGATGCTCCCATGTTATCCCAAAGTTCTCCCGCAACAAAGTTACTATTTGGCAAAACAAAGGAATCATTACGAGCGGTGTATGCCGAATGAGGGAATTCATCGCCATCAACACCATTAAGAATAGATTTCAAAAACGCCATTCCCCCAAAACGTCTGTTGGCATCAACGCAGTCATCGCCTTGAGGATTGATAGAACCGTTATCAAGAGTATCATGTTGATCGAATTCAGCACCGATTTGATAAATCAAATTACGTGTTACATCAAATGCTGCTTTGTTCCATGCACCCGTATCAGATGGTATATCCCAGTCGATAGCATCACCGATTCTGAGACCAGCATGTGCGGCACCATCGAATGAAAAGACTTTTAATTTTTTGAGTATATAGTTCGCACCTAATGCGGTCGGGGCATAAAATGTTTGCTCAAACCCAATCGTTGAATCTGGTGTAGAGAATACTCCCGTCGTATACCAATTGTAAGTCGCTTCGGAACCATTTGATGGACTCCCTTGTGGTCTAAAACCGTTTGGTGACAACCAGTTATCATCAAATATAGAACCAGCGAGTGATGTATCTGAACCATTAATTTGTAAAATAACAGGAGAGGCATCATAGAGGTATACAGATGCGGTTGAATCACATTCGGCACCATTAGTAACAAAATCTAAATTGATTCTATTGTCACCGCTGTTACCATAGTTTCCTGTATTGTTAACCGCAAGAGACAAATAACCTTGCACTGTGTCAGGAGGAGAAGGAGAAATATGATCAGCAAGGACTAATAGAATCACTTCAAGTGTGTCAGGAGAAGAAGGAGCGTTTGAATTAATAATAAGGCGCCCAGTAATCCCTGCTTCAGTAGCTTGCACTCCCCCATTATTGAGATGGAGAGTTCCGACCTCAAGATTTGAAAGTCCTGATGGAACTGCACCAGACAGCCCCGAAACCGCTAACCATCCTGCTGTTCCATTATCTTCTTCAATAGTTATCGAATATGTTAATGCGACGTTCCCATTATTTTCAATATTCAAATCAAGAGATAACTCGATAGATGGCTTTGTCCAAGTTGGTGCATCAATATTTTGTGGTGAAAAAGCAATTTGTGGTGCAGGCTCAGGTTCTACGCAAGCCATACGGAACCAATTGATATTTGAGAGTTGCCATGTCCCTTCACCTTTAACTATCCCCCCCGCATCTCTATCATGTACATATTGTATATCAAGGTAATAGTTACCCGCATAGGAGCCCGATGGATCGACTACCACAGCAGTTCCCCAATCTTCGCCTGCGATATTTTGTCTCCCATATTCCGCCATCGATGCCCAGTTGTCAGATTCACAATCGCCAAAACCACCATTTGGGTCGCATCCTGGGGTACGTGAATTTGTCAGATTTCGCGCGATATCCCATGTCGCTCCACCATCGGATGAAACCGAGATATAGAGTTCACCATTGGCAGAACCTGAGTATTCTGTTGATGCACGTGCGGCGCAATCGTCGGTGACACCATTTGGCAAATCTTGAAACTGTACCCACATCGCATACATTTTTCCATCACATTCAGAAATTTGCATTTTGGAAATAAATATATTCCAAGCACCCGGACCGCACTCAAAAGTAGCGTCGCCATTTGGTTGAGATGTTGCCCACTCAGCATTTGCCACAGTTCTAATAAAAGGAACATTTTCGGAATAATGAAACAAGCGACATTGTGAATCTAAAAATGTATTAGCAACATCAGCATCCCACGGAATCGCTGACCAAATAATATGTAAATCTTCATTGGAATCAATCAGACAAGATAAATCGGTATAGGCACGAAAGCCTGCTTCACCATATTGTGATTTGGTGACATTGACTCGTGGGTTCCATGTAAGACCTTGGTCATCAGACATTTGGTAATAGATATCATTGTCCCATTGTAGCGAAAATGGTGATGTATCGGAACAGGTATCACACGATGCGTTCATAGTGCCGTCAGTTGTACCTGGCTCGTATGCCAAATTTGCAGTCCAGACCATAGCAACTTTATCAGATGTTCTCGAGGCGGTGATATCATGAGAAAGGTCAAAAATTGTGTCGACTATATATGGTGGATAATCCCAGAGCCCCGTATGATTCACGCCAACTTTACGAAAATAGTAAATTGCTTGAGGGTCTCCAGCACCTGCTGATGATACTTGTGCTATAACGTGAGTTACCGTATCTGTTCCTTCTTGATATGCAAATTTTGGCCAAATGACTGCATGAGCTACTGCACCATAGGCAGCGACAGAATCAGGTACACGAGTACCACTCCAGAAAGCAAACCCCGCAGAAAAATCTGAATAAAGATGAGTCTGATTTCCAGAACCTTGGTCATTATGTCCCCCAATCAAGGCACTTGCATCATAAGCTGATGCAATATTCACAAAACCAGCATATTCATCTGTTGGTTGTACATCAGAAGAAATCCCCAACACTCCTAAATCGGCATTATAATGGTTGTAGGCATAGTTGCGTTCTACAAAGGCAGCTCCGGGGAGCTTCATCCATCCAAAATGGACAATTGCTCGACCACTTGAATTCGGATCGTTACCCCAGTCAATCATACGTCCTATTGAACCGTTATGCTGATAATCATACCACGTATTACCAACAGCAATACCAGGCGATACTGACGATGCACTTCTGCTTATTTGTGAGATTGGTTTTGTCGAATGTGATGCTGTTCCAATTTGTTGTTCATCTTCGCCACCAGCAAATTTTTCGACCTTTTGTTTATAATGGGTAATTTTCTTTTTTACTGCCTGTTCTTTTGAAGCTGATGAAACAATCGCTGACAAACAGAATACAACCAAGACTAATACCAAACTTACAATCTTTAACTTTTGACTCATAACACCCTCCATGCTGTTTACTTATTTATAAAACCTATCATTTTTATTCCCTGCCAATTATATTGTATAGAGCTAAAATAGACGATTAAATCGACTCGGTCAACAAGAGAATCAACAATAGCAGATTATGCGAAATGTTTTTTGAGAGCAGTCAGCACATGTGGCCATGCTGATTCAAAATAAGCAAGGTACTCATCCCATTCTGTTGAACCTGATTTGATACCGTAGTGGGTGAGAGAAATTTTTGAATGTGCATCATCGGTTTTTTCAAATTGCAAAACAACCCATGTACATGGGCCATCAGCCCGAAGGGTTGGAATAGTCGGCGGAGCGTTCCATGAAAACGAAAGCATCGACATCGGTGCGTAACTTAAAATTTTGCACTCTTCAGATCCTCGTGACCCTTGGGGAACATCCATCGAAAAATATATTTCAAAATTTCCACCAACAGATAGTTCAATTTTTGAATTTTCCACAAGCCATGCTTGGATGCCATCGTCGGTTGTCCATGCGTACCAGAGTTTGTCAAGAGATGTGTTGATAGTTGCAGATAGTTCAATTTTTCTATCAGCTTGTTCATGTTTCATCTAGTAATTCACTTCCATTTGTACATGTTTCAATCTATCTGTCTGGGTAGACAGAGGTAATATCGTTTTTTACTTATCGGACCAAACGGCAAATTCGTTTCCAGTAATATCTAAAAAATGAAAACGTCTTCCACCAGGGAATTCAAAAATCTCTTTAATAATTTGCCCACCAGCGTTTTTAATTTTCAATTCAGTTTCTTCAAGCTTTTCACTAAATATCACGACAAGTACTGATCCATTGGAAGTGCTACAGTTCAAATCAGATTTATAAAATCCCGCATCAATACCATTATTTAAAATAGCGACATATTCAGGACCATAATCTTGATACTCCCATCCAAATACAATTGAGAAAAAAATTTTTGTTTTGGCTAAATCTATTGAAGGAAATTCAATATAGTTTATTTTATTCAGTTTACTCATATTTTACCATTCATATTTGTGTTTCTTATCTATTTCAATAAAGAATATTCCACTTACTTCACCAGTGAACGCAAGAGTTTCAAGTTTTCAATATCCTCAAGCAGTTCATCCCCTTTCGGAGTTTCTAAAATCATCGGGACGTTTTTGAGTTTTTTGTCATTGACAATATTTCGGAATGCTTCAAGCCCGATAAAACCTTTACCAATTGCTTCGTGCCGATCTTTTTTGAGACCAAACTCTTTTTTTGAATCATTCATATGAATAATTTTAAGACGGTCGATTCCGATACACTCTTCAAATTGTTTCATCGTTTTTTTATATTCTTTCGGTTCCGAAATAGGATAGCCCGCAGAGAAAATATGACAGGTATCCAAACAAATACCCAAACGGTCATGCGAACCAGATTTTTCAATCAGATATCCAAGCTGTTCAAAGGTATAGCCAAGGTTGGTGCCTTGTCCTGCTGTCGTTTCAAATAGCAGTGTCACATTGTCGGACTCGGGAAGCTCTTCAAAAAGACGGACGACATTTTTGGCAATTGAATCCATGCCGACTTCTTCGCCCTCACCAACATGTGAACCAGGGTGGAAAACGAGATTTGGAATTTTGAGCATTTCACAACGCTCCATCTCTTCTTTGATGGCATGAAAAGATTTTTCGTTCAGCTCTTCTTTTGGAGAGGCAAGATTTATAAGGTAGCTTGAGTGTGAAGTTGCGACGGTTACGCCGAATTCATCAATTGCGGAAAAGTATTTTTCCAACTCTTTTTCGGTGATAGTTTTCGCCCGCCACTGTGAATTTGACTTGTTAAACATCTGAATAGTGTCACAAGTTGCTTTTTTACCCCGTTCGATGGCATTAAAAACACCACCAGCTATAGATTCATGTGCTCCAAATTGCATGCAAAACCTCGTTTTTCGTTATTAGAATAATCTTTTCTAATACAAAATATAGGATTAGATGATAAAAGACAAGTCCTGTCTTTGAATAAAAAAAGAAAAAAACTGAAATTAGACTGACAGACCCTGACAGTCATATGTACGATATTAGTAACGAAGGCGGGGAACCCATGAAGTAAAATGGGGGCTATTTTTTATTAAGGGAAGATAAGATGACACGACCAAGTTGGATTAAAGTTGGTAGTACAGAAATTGATTTATTTGAGATACTTGATGCGCTAAAACATGGCAAATCAATAGATGATATTGCCAAAGATGACATTTTTATAACTGTGTCAGAAATTAGAGAACTATTGATGCGGGCTTCGTTATATCTGCATAATCATCTTATTTTGGACAGTTATCTTGAGACTATACAAAGGATCAAACCTATCCAAAAAAATTCGGTCAGATTTGAATGGTCAGCAAATGAAATACATGAGTTAGTAAATTTACATCTTTCTGGAGCAACAGTTGAAAATATTGCTCAGTTGATGCGAAAGGATATTATAAGAGTACAAGAAAAACTCGAATACTTAAACCTTATAAATAAAGGAACAGATAATGGCTGATGTACAAATTAGAGATACAAATGTTAAGATTACTGATATTCTAAAACTTATCGGGAATGGGTATACCTATGAACAGATTACCCTAAAATACCCCCAGATGACTCATGCAGATATTATGTTGTCGGCAAAAGTCGCCGAGGAGATAATTGGGAGTATGGTCAAAATGCATGGAAATATAATTCCTGCATTAAAGATGGAATTTATTTTCAAAAATAATATTTTTAAATCTATTGAAGAATTGCAAAAGACTAATCCAAGAGCCTTTGCTAAATGGAACCAAGCTGAGGATAATAATTTGGTCAGTATGTATAAAAGTGGTAAAGAGGTAAAAGAGATTGCTGATGTGTTGGAGCGTTCGATAGGTTCAATTCGGGCAAGGCTTGAAAAGTTTGGTTTGATTCAACCAATACAAAGCAAGTAGATTTTACTCTAACAGACAGTCGGCTTCGATTTCGACAAACCAATCATCACGTACTAACCCTTTGACCACAACCATTGTAGCGGCTGGTTTGATTTCGGAAAAATATGCACCATGGGCTTTACCAACAGCATCTTGTACTGACGTATCTGTTATATACATACGGGTACGGATGACATTGTCAAGTTCCCCACCTGCTTCTTCAATAGCATTCTTGATAATTTCAAGACAACGCATCGCCTGCCCATAAGCATCACCAACAGATGCGGTTGTTCCATCTGGAGCAATTGGTCCTGTCCCTGACACCACTAAAAGATTGCCAACTTTTACAGCACGAGAGAATCCAAATGTTTTTTCATAGGGAGAACCAGAAGTGTATAATTTTCTATCCATGAAGAGTAACCTCAATTAGATAAACTTAGTTTCCTCGACTTTAAATATCTTCTTCGTTTCTTTTTTAAGAAGTACCCATAAACCGAAAATCCCGAATACCGTTCCAACAGGGAAATCAGCAAAATTTAAAACAGACCAAAGCATAGCAATGATACGACCCCATTTTTGTTTCAGATGTAGTCCTAATGATGCAACCAACATCGGTACATAAACTATTAATTTTCGTAGAGCTTGGGCTTCCTGTATTCCATTATCGTTAATAAAATCAGCGATAAAAGTACCAGTAAATAAAGATGATTTAAAATGAATAAATACAATCGCACCAGTTATAGTTCCGAATGCTCCAATAAACAAGAATACAACTGTTAGGGCTTTGAGATATTTTTCCATGCCACCATAGTACGTGAATTATGAATCACCGTCAACAGCTATTAACTGTTTTACTACTAATTATTGTCTTTCCACTTTTTGATTAGTTTTGCATGTTGATCATTTGATAGTCCGCATTTGTATTCATAATTGACTGGTTGTGACTTGATATAATCATGAGACGCTTGGAGGGTATCTTCGAGGGTGCGATGAGTTAGTCCTTGTCTAATTGATGGTTGTAGGTCAATTTCCATAAAATTATAATGAGCAATATCTTTGAACGAAAAAAGCATCGGAAAGGCTGTTACAGATATTTCGTTTTCGTCTATAAATTCTTTAGAGACTTTTACAAACTGAGAATCTGAATCAAAATGTTTCTTCATTCTGACAAGCAAATCGGCAAGAGTTAGTTTTTCGTTTGGTCCAATCGCATTGTAAATACCTGCTTGTTTTTTTTCTGTCAGTTTGATTGTCCATTCGGCTAAATCACGAACATCGATAAACTGCATCGGTTGGTCGTCGTTGAATAGTACAAGCAACTCTCCCCCCTCTGCTACTTTGCGTACCCAATAGCCAAAACGGTCGGTGTGGTCATCGGAGCCAACGATATAGCCAGGACGAATTATCGTGGCGTTATCTTCATAAATTTCTAAGACTTCATCCTCGCAGAGAACTTTGAGCCCACCATAAGTTTCACCTGTGATTTCTTCAGTTGATTCATCTTCAAGAGTGGCAAGTGGGGAATCAATATCAATCGGTTCGCCAAAGCCATGGTCATAGACCGAGATAGTTGAGATAAAAACATAATGTGGAATGTTATCTTTAAAGAGTTCACATGTATCTTTGACAAGTCGTGGCAGGTAGCCGTTGACATCAATGACAGCATCAAACTTTTTACCCTTGAGTGCATCAAGCTTTCCATCACGGTCACCAACTAGATAAGTTACACCGTCTATTTGTTCTTTGCTTGTCTTACCCCTGTTAAAAAGAGTAACAGTATGATTATTTTTTAGCGCGGCGGTCGTGATATGTTTCCCGACAAACTGCGTTCCACCGAGTATAAGTATATTCATGTTCGTTCCTTATAATTATTTATCAAGTGTAAATTCAACTTTGTATACTGTCCAAACAGCTATTTGCTTTCCATTGGTTTTGGAAAATTTTCATTTTTATAATTATTCGGAATTTTATCAGAAGACGCTGACACCAAGGGTGTAAAAAATAATGTCATCGAAAGTAATAATATTATAATCCGCACATGAATCCTTTAGTTTACTAATTTAAAATCAACTTTATATGTTACCCAAGCATTGATTCGTTTATTTTTAAAAACAGCTGGAATAAACAAATTCTTTTTAGCAACAAATTTTGCGGCATTATCAAGTGCTGGGTGATTTGAACTTTTCCCTACTATTGCTTTTATAACATTTCCATCAAAACCTACCAAAGCATGAATCGACACAGTTCCCATTTTACCAGATTTCATCATACTCTCAGGGTACTTTGGACGAAGATATTTAATCATACTTGGAATGGACTCGCCACCATTTTGTATCAAATACTCTGTAGTCTCGTTAAATATAGGAACGGTCGAATCAACATCTAACTGCATCACTCTAAAATACTCATCTCTATCATAATTTGAATTAGAGGAATTTGTAACCGCTTTGATAGCTATTATATTTTTATCAGCAATAATTTTATTTAAATCAATCTTTAATAATGATTTATTTAACAAAACATGTATTGTATCACGAACAAATCCTTTTTTTATAAACTCAAGAATATGTTCACCTTTCAATACATCTTCGATTAATAAAAATTTCTTTTTCCTTTTTTTTGTTCCTTTGTATTCTCCGTCCAAAGAAATTTTAAAACCTTTGTCACAATAAACTCTGATATCACCCTTTCCTTTGGCTGACATCAATGGTGTGAAGAGAAAAGTTAATAAAAACAACAATATAATAATTCGCATAAAACCTCCCAAGGTTTTGTATATGTTATTCGTATTATACAGTTTTGAATGATGTATATCAAGCGATAAAAAAAAGGAACAGGCAAGCCTGTTCCTTACAATTATACTGGTTCCCCGTTTTCACGGGGATGGTTTTGTATGTGTCAATGGCACTATTTTGTTTTGAAGTTCATCGACAGGATTTTTATCTCTGTCATATCTTCAATAGTATAGCGGATACCTTCACGCCCTAAGCCAGAATTTTTGACACCACCATACGGTTGATGATCGGCACGGTAAGTAGGAATATCATTAACAACCACACCTCCCGCTTCGATATTTTTGAAGGCATAAAAAACATCATCCATACGATTTGTAAAAATTCCTGCCTGAAGACCATACTCAGAATTATTAATTTCATCAACGACTTTGTTAAAGCTCTTATAAGTATCAACTACAACCAGAGGAGCAAACGCTTCTTTGGAACAAACGTCCATCGAACTATTCACATTTGTCAAAACTGTCGGCTCAAGCACCGAACCATTTTTCTTACCACCTGTGACAAGCTTGGCACCCTGCTTGACAGCATCTTTGATAGTAGCGATAGTTTCATCAGCAGCTTTGCCAGTAACCATGGCACCGATGTCGGTATCTTTTTTCATTGGGTCACCGACTTTGAGTTTTTTCACTTTTGCTTTAAACATTTTTAGAAATTTTTCATAGACATTTTCATGCACATAAATCCGTTGCACCGAAATACATGACTGCCCCGCCGAAGCAAAACCACCATAGAGCAGACGAGTAGTCGCAAATTCCAAATCGGCATCATCGGCAATAGCAACGCCTGCGTTACCACCAAGTTCCAAGACAACTTGTTTGGTACCACAATTATTTTTTATCCACCAACCGACTTGTGATGAACCAGTGAAGGTAACAAGTTTTACACGGTCATCATCAAGAAGCGGTGTTGATTCTTTTGAGGAACCTGGTAAAATAGAGACGGCACCTTTTGGTAAATCTGTTTTATCAATAATCTCGGCAAGCATCAAAGCAATAAGCGGAGTTGATGTCGCTGGTTTGAGAACTATTGTATTACCCGATGCAATCGCTGGTCCGATTTTATGAGCAACAAGATTGAGAGGAAAGTTAAACGGTGATATGCCTGCGATAACTCCCATCGGGAAACGACGCACTAATCCCATCCTTGTTTCAGCACCCGGTAACCAATCAAGGTCTACAATTTCACCACCGATACGTTTGGACTCCTCGGCAGCAACACGGAAAACAGAAACCGAACGAACGACTTCACCTCGTGCATCTTTGTAAGCCTTACCAAGTTCTTTGACCATCATAATGGCAAACTTTTCAATATTTTTTTCGAGCCCATCTGCAATTTGATGTAAGATTTTTTCACGAGCATACGATGGCAGTTCTCTGGTGATCGCAAATGCTTTTTGGGCAGCATCTATTGCTTTGGTGTAGTCATCTTTTGATGCTGCCGCACAGACACCGACAAGTTTGTTGTCGAATGGTGACCGCACTTCGATTTTTTCTTTTCGGTCGACCCAATTGCCACCGAGATACATTTTATATTTTTTAGCCATGATAATTCCTTTATCCTATAGGGCAGACAAGCTGTCCAAGACGTTTGGTCAGTTTTACATTCTCAGAATAATCAACTGGTACATCTATGACAACAGGTTTATTCATCTTAAATGCTTTTTTGAGGATTTTGACAAGGTCATCCCCTTTTTTCACTTTGATACCAACCGCTCCAAATGATTGAGCCATCTTCACCCAATCGGGGTTGTTAAATTTTGTTCCAAAAGCATGACCATATTTGTTTTTCTGTTTCCATTCTATAAGTCCAAAGGTACCATCAGTCCAGATAAGATTAACGGTATTAGTCTTGAGCCGAACTGCTGTTTCAAGTTCCTGCACATTCATAAGAAATCCACCATCACCAGAGACTGTAAGCACTTTTCTCTTTGGAAAAACCATTTGAGCAGCAATACCACCTGGAAGTGCAATCCCCATCGTGGCGAATCCATTTGAGATAAGACAGGTGTTCGGTTCACGAGCAGTGTACATACGGGCAATCCACATTTTATGAGCACCAACATCGGAGATGAGAATATCTTCATCGTCCAATACTTCACGAATATCATGTAGAATTTTCTGCGGTTTTATTGGATATGATTTATCATCATCATATTCATGCATCTCTTTTAAAATTTTTCTGCGATGTTTGGTAGCAAATTTACCAATATTTTTTGGAAAGGTATCATCGATTAGTTCATTGATTTCCCAAAGTGTCGATGCAATATCGCCAACAATTTCAACTTCGGGGTCATACCAATAGTCAACTTCAGCAGAATCAAAATCGATATGGATAATTTTCTTATCACCATCTGGGTTCCAAAACTCTGGAGAGTATTCTACTATATCGTATCCAACAGAAATAATCAGATCGGCTTCATCGAATGCACAGGTAACATGGTCTCTTGATTGTAGTCCAATAGTCAGCAAATTATGTTCATACAAATGTCCCGCGGCACCTTTTGCCATAAAAGTATTACATACAGCTATATTTGTTTTATCTAAAAGTATCCGAAGTTGTTTTGTGGCACGTTTTCGAATCGCTCCATTACCAGCAAGTATCAAAGGCTTCTTGGCATTTTTTATAAGTTCAATTGCCATTTTGACCGCTTTATGATCAGGGGCTGGACGACGAACTTTTTTTACATCAAAAAATTCTGGGCGTTTACATTCTTCGATAGCAACATCTTCAGGAAATTCAAGATGTGTCGCTCCTGGTTTTTCAGCTTCGGCAATTTTGAACGCTTTGCGAACTGCTTCAGCAACAATATCTGGTCTGGTTATAGAAGTATTCCATTTTGTGACTGGTTTAAACATCGAAACGATATCGATAAACTGATGCGACTCTTTGTGCATCCGTTTGGTATCGGCTTGTCCAGTGATAGCAACCAGTGGTGCTCTATCTAAATTTGCGTCTGCAATAGCAGTGAGCAAGTTTGTCGAGCCAGGTCCGATAGTTGCAAGACAGACACCCGCTTTACCAGTGAGTCTTCCATAGATATCAGCCATAAACCCCGCACCCTGTTCATGTCGAGTAAGCACGAATTCAATATTTGATTTCCGCAATGCTTCTAAGAAATCAATATTTTCTTCCCCTGGTACACCAAAGATGTATTCAGTTTTCTCATTTTCTAACGCTTTAACAAAAATCTCTGATGCATTCAGCATATATAGCTCTCCTTAGCTAACCCAATTGTCATTTATATAAGATACCATAAATATCGGTCTATTATTAATATGTATAACCATAAAAGGTGTAGGAAGTTTCCCATACATCACAGAAATAAACTACTTTTTTCTAAAAAATAGGGGTAAAACTAATCAATTTAATATTAAACGATATATCGAGTTACAAAAGTAACCATTTATCCGACATAGCAATAGAAAAAGAAAACTATTATTATCAATATTATTACCGTCGTTGGTATGAAATTTACATAACAAAAAAGTAATAATAATAAAGGAAATGGAAATAATATGAAAAAAATAAAGCTAAAAAATCAAAGTGGAATCACTTTACTTGAAGTTATGATTAGTATGATAGTACTTGCAATCGGTATTTTAGGACTCGCTCCTTTAATAACAGTTTCAATTTATGGCAACTCATATTCTGATGATCTGACAGTTGCCAATGCACTTGCTCAACAAGAAGTTGAAGTTTTGATCAACCAATCAGATTATGGTCAAATCCCTTTTTATTCAACAACAGATTCAGTTGGAGGAATCTATTTAGTCAATCGTATTGTTGAAGACGATATTTCTGATGCGATGATTCCAGCAGGTTTATATAAAATTAGTGTCGATATTGGTTGGGTAGATAAACAAAACCAGCAACGCACTGTACAGTATTCAACTTTCAAATCAAAAATATAAGATAATGGAAGATACTATGAAAAAATTAAAATCACATAACGGATTTACTCTTGTTGAAGTGTTGATTGCTATTTTATTAACTGGCGTTTTAACTACTGCAACATTGCAGTTTTATGTTTCTGAACATAATAATATGTTAGTGCAACATGATGTTTCAGATATGCAACAAAACCTCCGTGCATGTATTCAGGAACTTACTTCTACTTTAAGAAACGCAGGGTCAAATCTTCCAAATAATCTTTTATCAATTGAATCTAACGATGGAAATCCTGATTCACTTGTCATTAGATATTCTTATATGAACGGAAGTATTGATGTGGGTGAACAAACTCAAGTCCTGCAGACATCGCCAATTCACTTTAATACAAGTGATAATCTATCAGCCTTTAGTGCTGGTATGACAGTATTTCTGTGGCATCAAAATACCAATTCGGGTGAATGGCTCACGATTACACAAATAGTCCCTGATAATGGTGCTGGTTGGCAGGAAGTCTATCATCAAGGGCAAACACTACAGTTTGACCCAATGCCAGGCGATAAACTTCTCGCAATGGAAGAAGTCACATACTTTATAAATAGTGCTGATACTGCCAATCCTCTTTTTATGAAAATGAGTAATGGTGGTCTTCCACAAATCTATGCTGAAAATATCGATGATTTTCAATTGCTATATACTCTTTCAGATAATAGTGTTGTTTCAACGGTAGCAGTAACAGACACAGTACATGTCGTCAATGTAAATCTTACTGCTCATACAGCTAATGTTGATATCAAACTTGCAAAACGTTCTAATGATGGGCGTCGTCGTAGAACACTAAGCACCGATATCTTAATTCGAAATAATAGGTTTTAATTGGAGAATATGATTATGTATAACAAAATTAAAAACGAACACGGGTCGGCAATCCTTGTCGCTATGATGCTCTTATTGATGATGACAGTAGTCAGTTTTTCGATGTTTTCAGTATCAAGTGATGATGTCTCGATTTCCTCGAATTCAAATAATATGACTAAAGCATTCTACTCATCTGAAGCAGGATTAGCTTTAGCAAAAAGTATGCTGTGGAGTGACTATGTAGAGTGGGGTTCAACAAACCCTCAAAAAATAGCTGGACAAACAGGGAATCGGGCAACCTATCAAAAATATCTTGATAATCTCGGGCTTACAGATAACACAACCTCTACTCTCTATAGCTCATTTGACTTAGGTGGAGGACAATCAGTTGAAAAAGTTTCGGTAACAAGAACCGATGTTACAGGTACAACTTTGTTGTCTGTATCTTCAACAGGAAGCGCTTTAGATGGCTCTCAAAATACTATTTCAGCACAATTACGAGTTGAAGGTGAAGCATTCAAAGGGTTTGAATTTGCAATTTTAGCAAATAATATCAACTGTATTATGTGTCATGCAAGAATTGATAATGTAGATAGAGTGTATAATACTGACCCTACAAAAGAAGGCACCTATGACAGAGTCAAAGTTGCTTCTTTAGAATCAATGTTAATTCGTGATACAAAAGCAGATTCATATGTTGCAGGAACTATTTATACACGTGGCAATGTCACCGATAAAGCTGGTAATTTAATTACTAACTTATCTCCAACTGGTGCTGGTGTTGAAGGGTATGCAATAAATGCATCCGATGGAAAAATTCAAGAGCCACTAACATCTGTCAACTTGTCTGTAGCTACTGGTTCACCTCTTCCACAAAACGGGAACCTCTATCTTAACTATCCTACTGAACAAGGAAATATGACTGATGGTATTTTACCAACTGAGTTCCCTCCTCCTTTTCCAGATGGTAACGGGAATAAAATTGTTGATGATGCTGAATTTGACGAAATCGCAATAGGTGCTAATGGTGGAATTTCAGGTGGTATTATATATGGTGTTCAATCTAATCAAACTTACAACTCTGGTGCATTACCAAGTTCAGGTAATGAAACATCTGTGAATGGCACCTATTCAGGCAACCTTATTTTAGTTGGAACCGATGCAAACCCAATTGATTTATCTGGTGATATTGCAGTTGATGGTGATGTTGTTATTCAAGGAAAAGTTATTGGTACTGGTCAAATTTATGCTCGTGGTAATGTGTATATAACAGGCGATTTGACTTATGCCGATGGTACAAACAATGGGAACAGAACTTTTGGTACTTCAGCCAATGGACGACAAAACGCACTTTCTATTGCCGCCGGAAAAAATGTAATGGTGGGTGATTACCTCACTCCTAAAAAAGGTGATCATACAAATATAAGTGACAACGACCCTGGCAATCTAAGTGGAGGAGAAATGTTCTCTTTTACGCAATCAGAAATGACTTTGTTTAATAGAAGTGAATGGACCAAGACCCAAGAATTTTTACCTGACGCCAATGGTGGGTTAGTTCCAAATGGCACCTATGACCCAAGCTATCAACCAAGGTATTATGTGATGAATGAAGGTGATCCTGTATATATCTTTAATAAAAACTATACGGATAAAAAAGGGAAAGCCAAAGGGACCTACTGGGATCCATCCTCAAATAGCTGGCAGGTAAAAGAACATGCATCTTCATATGATTTAAGTGTTTTAACTAAACTGAATGCGGGCACACCTGCTTTGTCTGGTGCATCTATCAGTACGTTGTCAACCACCTCAAACTGGATTTCACCTCAAAACTTAAAATCAATGTGGGTGGCAAACGATGCGGCACGTCCTTCAGGTCAAGAATTCAAAATTGACGGACAGATTTATACAAGTAATTCAATTTTTGCTTTAACTCGTAAAGCATCTAACACATTAGGTAAAATGACCATTAACGGTTCAATTGTTGCAGCCGATGTTGGTGTTTTAGTTGGAGGTGGGTTAAACTTACATTACGATCAACGACTAAAAACGTTTTTAAATATTAAAGATGATTCCAAAGTTTTGCTGGTACAAACTTCATGGTACTCTGAATAAGTTCTGTATTGATTTACAACTTACAGATAGGGTCACATCCAAGACCCTATCTGTATAATTATTTACCTTAGATACAAGACAAATTCTATCTTCAACATAAAAAAACTTCATGTTAGTGTGTGGGAATATTCCTATATCTCTCTGATATTAAACTACTTTTTATTGAAGATAATAGATTATTAAAACTATTTTCCATCTTCTCCTCTTTTAATTAAGATCCCCTAATTTATTGTCCGATAATATAGTATGAGACAATACCAATATAGAATGCCTTTTTATTATCATTCGGTATGGAATTTACTCTATATGTCAGTAATTAGGAAAAGGAATAGTAATGAAGATACAAAAATTATATGAGAACAACGGTATTTCACTTTTAGAAGTACTTGTAGCCATGATAATTTTAGGTATGGCTTTGCTGGTGCTTCTCAATATGTCGATGGTTGCCTTAGATGGTAATGACTGGTCGAATAAAAATACTGCTGCCACACAAGCTATCCAAGAAAAGTTAGAACAGTTACGAAATGTCCCGAATCTGAATTCATCGGTTAGTGGCTTTGATACAACTGCTGGAATTTCAAGAGCCTGGACAGTATCGAGTGCTGCCCAACATCTCAAACAAATTGATGTTACCGCAACATGGCAAAATATACAAGGTTATGAAGTCTCAAGCAGTATAACATCATTTGTTAAAACAGATTCATTATAAGAGGTGAACTATGAAAATAATTAAAGATAACCCAAAAGGTTTCACCTTACTTGAAACTCTCATTTCACTTGTCATTACTGGTATCGTGACTGCTTCAATATTGGGTGTTTATGTGAACCAACATGAGAACTATCTTATCCAAGATGATGTCACCGACATACAACAAAACGCCCGAGCGTCATTAGATGAACTTTCGCGTCAGATTCGTATGGCTGGCTATGAACTTCCTTTAGGGCTTGAAGGCATCGAGGCGTATGATACTAACCCAGATACTATCGTATTGACATATCAAAATTCAGGTTGTGACACATATTTATCGGCACCGACGCCAAACACATCGGCAGAATTAAAATGTGGTTCAGATATTTCCTGTTTTTATAATGGACAATGGATTTATATTTTTGATGCCGACTCCGCAAAAGGGGAATGGCTTGAAATTACTCAAGTACAAACAGCAACATTACAATTACAACATAATACTATGTCACTTTCAAGAACATATGATGTAAACGCCCTCGTCTTTGCCATGACTCAAGTAAAGTTTTACATAGATAACACAACCGATGTGGAGCATCCAAAGTTGATGATTGAAATCATGGGACAAACTCCTCAAATATATGCTGATAATGTTTTTGATTTACAATTTCAGTATAAATTAAAAAATGGTATGACTGTTGATGTACCGCTCATCGCGGAAAATATTAGAGAAGTACTAATCGAGCTGTCGGCACGATCTAATTCCCCTCATGCTGAGGGTAGTAATGATGAAAATCGAGTTTTTCGGGAACGAACATATAATACTTCCGTATTTTTACGCAATGTTGGAATCTAAGAAAGCCAGAGGTATATGATGAAATTTTCACAAGTAATAAATTCTGAGAAAGGTTTTGCTGCTCTTATTGCTTTAATCATGGTTGGTATGCTTACACTTATAGGATTAGCTGCAATGTCAAGATCTAATGATGAAGTAACTATAACTGGTAATGAACTTCAGGAAAGCAAAGCTTTTTATTCTGCTGAAGCCGCACTTGAAACTGCTGCGGCAAGATTACATTTCCTCTCTGATTCAGTAGGTACAATCACAACAACAATGCCAGAAGGATCTGGCAATATAAACGGTTCAGACTATTCATATGAGACAGTTGATTTAGGACCTGTTGAAATTAAAACTTTAAGTAATGGCACTCTTGCGGGACTCCATGCACAAGTAAAATCATACGCCATGCAAGCTACTGCTGTTAGTCAAATTGACAATGCATCTGTTAAACTCTCGCAAACATTTGAACGAGCATTAGTCCCAATTTTTCAGTTTGCCGTTTTCTATGGTAATGATTTAGAAATTGCACCTGGACCAACCATGTCACTATTGGGTAGGGTTCATTCTAATGGTTCCCTTTGGCTACAAGCTGGGAACACACTTAATATTGACAGCTATGTGACTGCTGCTGGTAATATCCATCATGGTCGTAAAGGTGCTGGGGGAGTATCATCAGGTGATGTTCGGATTAAAGATGGGTCAGGAGATTACATAAGTATGAAAGAGGGATCAGCTTGGCTTGAATCTGATGATTCTCATTGGTATGATTCTTCAATTGCACGTTGGAATGGTCGTGTTCAGGATTCTACTCATGGGCAAGAAAAATTAAATGTTCCCCTTAATGGAACTGATGATGCCCATAAATTAATAGAACGTGAAGATGGTGGAAATTCTGATTCATATGAAAACAAAGCAACTCTTAAAATTATTGATGGTGAAGCTTTTCAGTTAGTCGGTGGTGTGTGGAATAATGTTACTGCTGATATGACGGCTAAAGGTATCATTGAAAAAAAGAACAATCAGTTCTATGATGCTCGAGATAAAAAATGGGTAGATGTCACTGAATTTGATATTGGTCTATTATATAGTGAAGGATATGCTCCTGACAATGGTGTTGTTTACTTTGCTGATAACAATGGAGATTTTCCAGCTCTTAGAATCAATAATGCTGCCGAACTGGGTGATGCTTTAACGATTGCATCGGAAAACCCAGTCTATACCTATGGAGATTTTAATTCAACAAATAAAAAGCCTGCATCAATCATGGGTGATGCAGTGACATTTTTATCAAGTGCTTTTGATGATTCAAAGAGTAATTTATATAAAAATAATCGAATAGCAGTAGACACAGATGTTAATGCCTCAATCATGACAGGTAATATCGAAACTACTTCATCAAATTATAATGGTGGATTTGAAAATCTCCCGCGTTTTTTAGAAGTTTGGTCGGGTAAAAGCTTTAATTGGAAAGGTTCTATGGTAAACCTTTGGTATGCCCAACAAGCAAATTCTACATGGAATGGTACATACTACTCTCCGCCAATAAGAAATTGGCAATATGATACTGACCTTGATGACCCTGCCAATCTACCACCTGAATCACCTGTTGTAAGAATTTTCCAAAGGACTGGTTGGAGTCAATCTGATATTGGTTACACTAACATCTACCAAGGTGAAGATGAGAATTGAACGATAATATCTACAATCGAAAAAGCGAAACTATCATGGTTTCGCTTTTTTTATTCTATTGAAATATCAAATGGCATTCGAGTATAAAATTGCTCAGTATTCAAAAGTTTTAATTTTTCATCTACAAAGTCAACAACCGAACCAGATTGAAAAAGATGAGCCATCGAAGAAAAAAGTGAACCTCCAGGCAAAATAATGAAAGGTCTTTTCTGAGGATATATTTCTATATTGTAGCATGATAAGTTTTCGTTATAAGCAATATAATCAAGCGCATCTTTAAATCCTCCAATTTCATCAATCAACCCATTTTGATTTGCTTCACTCCCAACCCAGACTCTCCCCTGTCCAAGATTGTCAATAGAGTCAACGGGTAAAGCACGGTTCTCGGCAACAAGTTCGATAAAGTGACTATACATACTTGATAAATGATAAAAATATTTTTCCCGTTCAGCAATTGTAAATGGTTTCATCGTAGTCATCATCCCCGCATATTTCCCACGTAAATATAGTTCTTTCTTCAATGCAAGTTTCTCATGCAACCCACTCAAATCAACCTTACCACCAAAAATTCCAATTGAACCAGTAATCGTTGAGCGATTGGCAAAAAGTTTTGTTCCTGCCATAGCAAAATAGTACCCACCCGATGCGGCAACATTGCCCATTGAAACGGTCATTGGAACAGCTGAATTTTTGTTAAATGCATGATAGATTTCTTCTCCAGCTAAGGCAGCTCCACCAGGGGAATTGATTCGTAATAGAATCGCTTTTGTTTGTCGGTTTGCCATTGCCTGCCTAAGAGATATTTTCATGAGAGCTGGAGTTACATCGGACTTACTACCAAACATCGATGAAGCACCATCGGGTTGTACTTCACCTTGGGCAACAATAACAGCAATGACTGGTTTTTTCTCCCATGAATGAGAGAGAATCGTATCAGCATGATAGGCAGCAATAGTAATTTCTGGAATTGATTTATATTCAAATTCAGGATAATATTCACGGAGAACTTCAATATTTTGTAACTCATCCAAATATGCGACACCATCAACAAGTCCAGCATCTAAAGCATCTGTACTTGTAAAAGGTCCTTGGTCAATCAGTTTTTTTACCTTATCAACAGAAAGAGAACGACCAAGAGCAATATCAGCGACAAACTGCTCATATAAATTATCAAGTAGTCTGTTGATTTGTTCTTTGTTGGCTTTCGAGGAGGTCTCTTGTGTGAATGTTTCTGCTGCTGTTTTATAGTCACCAATTTTTAATAACTCAACTTTTGCACCTAACTTCTCAAGTGTACCAGCGAAAAACGTCAACTCTGCTTTTAACCCAACAAGTCTTAACTGTGAAACTGGAGGAATAATAATTTTGTCACACACAGAAGCAACATAATAGGAAAGATTATTTGGATACGAAAGATGGCAGATTATTCTTTTTTTTTTAGATTTAAAATTTTTGAGTGCCGCACGTAGTTCTTCCGCTTGAGCAAATCCAAGTGAAAGTTTTTTGAGTGAAACAATCATCTCATCTATAGAGTCATCATCGGCAGCTCGATAGATATCAGTCAAAAGATGTAAATATGATTGTTGTTGTCTGCCTATAAAAGGTTTCGACGGGTTTTCATTGGGCTGTCCCGATATATTTGTCAGCAGTCTTCGTTTTTTTTCTTTGACAATTGATTCTTGTCGTTTATTAGTAGATCCATAGAAAAGTGTCGTTCCTCGGTGGTGACCATTTTTATGAGCTGTTCTTCTTGCTCCGATAAATGATTTGAAGAAATTTACACGAAAACCAATTTCAAAATTTTTCTCACTATCAATAAGACCGTTTACATACAAACCAGGTATCGGGTTAAATGTCGCATTATAGATAAAATCGGCGTTTCTCCATTTTGTCTTTGTAGAAAGAAATGCATCAACAGCGATAGTAAATTTTGTACCACTCGGTCTGTATGCCAAGGAGTAACGCATCTCAACTTCTGTTTTGATATTATCAATTGTTGAATTATTCAGGTTTGAGAGAACTATCCCCCAACGGTATTGAGGATTTAAAGTTCCGAGCAGACCGATATTCCAGAGATGTTTTTTATTATATAATTCAGGAGCTTCTTTGATGTACTGATACGAAAGTCCAAAACTCATATCTTGACCTACCTGCATACCTCCAGAAAAAAGATACTCTTTAAAGTCAGTATCATTTTCTACATTTATTTTTCGATAAGCGATACCAAATCCATCACGGGTAAAGACAGTTCCCCAGCTTTTGGCAAAATCACCTTTGTAGAACTCCGCAAACACCTGAGCATCGGATGCTCGGTACAAAGAAAGTCCTGCAGGGTTTATCCATGTTGCTTCAGAACCAAAAACAGCTGCCGCTGGTTGGTAGTAAAAAAGCTCTTCGGGCAAATCCAATCTTTGGGCAGATGATATTTGAGTTAAAAATAAAAACGCTAACAGAACATATATTGTATTACGCAAGATTACTCTCCTTTTGTAAAACCTCTTAGATAAATATTTCCATGACCACGAATAGAGCTATTAACCTTAGCAACTCCATCTCCAGCAATTAAAGTAAGTCTGTTTTTTTGGATAAAGTCAGGTTTTGTCGAAAAATCGGTCACTTCAATTTTACTTCCCTCTTCGACTGCCAACGATAAAGTCGCAGAAATATCTTCAGGCATCAAAATCTCTATATCTTCATAACTGTTTGTGACAATAAGTTTAGTAGTTGAAAATTCAGAGACCTCAATTGTTATTGGTCCATTTGTTGAACGAATATGATTGTAGTTCCCCATCGGATGAAATTTCCGCACATCAATACGACCGTACGAATTTCTAATCTCTAATTCGCCAACAACATCAACAACTTTAATATCCCCACCATCATTTTCTAACTCAATTTTAGAATGTGGAGAATGAACTTTATCAACTTGTAGAGCAGCATGTGAAGTTGAAATATAAACATCACCCGAAAGATTTCGAGCAGTAACTTTCCGATTGGATACAGTCAATTCCAAAGATTTCACTACGTTTTCTACATAAATCCGTCCATAGGACGCTGGTAAGACGAATGAATCAAATGGTCCCTCAGCATCAATATCAAAAGCTTGGGCATCAAATTCAAGATTACAAAATTCTGGTATAGTAAGTAGAACCTCAACTGAGCCAGAATAATTAGAACCACTCCATGGAGCAGGATTTGGAGCTCTCAAATCAATTCGAAGTCCATTGTGCGTTAACTCAAATTCAACAGAGATAATATCAATAAAATCAATTGCTTTTGACTTTGATTTATGCTTCGCCTGTTTGACGTATATTATTGTAGCAACATCTTCTTCTGTTGTCTCAATTTTTATTGAACCTGTCAATCCAGCCGCAGCCTGAATATTTATTTTACTTTCTTTAGAAAGCTTTGCAATTTTTTTTATCTCTCTTGTCTGGTAAAAATTATCAGATACTTGTATAACTTGCTGTGCTGATAAAGTTCCTACACACAAGAGTATTATTATAAGATAAGAGATAATTTTAAATTTCATATGTAAGACCTCTATCCATCTTTTTGTAAATCATTCATCAAAATAGAACCAGCAACAGCAACATTTAGCGATTCAACCGCATCATGATGGTCAATCCGAACAGAGTAATCTGCTTTTGCTTTTATTTCATCCGATAATCCAAATCCTTCTGAACCTACTGCTAAAACAAAACGGTCAGATTTTATCTGTTTTTTTACAAAATGTATCGGTTTTCCATGCATTTCAGATGCAACTAACTTATAGTTGTTTTTCCCTACAAGTTTAAAAAGATTATTTGTCTCATCTTTTACAATATGCAGTTTAAAAATCGCCCCCATTGTAGAACGGACTACTTTTGGAGAATAAATATCAGCCGTATCACCACTCACAAAAATTGTCTGATACCCGAATGCCAAAGCCGAACGAAGTAAAGTACCTACATTGCCAGGGTCTGATACATTTTCACACCATAATACCTTACGGATTTTTCGTGATAAAGATTCATCGGCGGTCTGTTCAAACATTTTAAATACACCAACAACACCTTGTGGAGACTTTGTATCAGAGAGCTGTTTTATATCATTTGACGAAACTTGTGTAATAGGTACTTCTTTTTTCTTCAGATTCATCAGCAGATGTTCGATTCTCACATCTATATGAGATTTACTATAATAAATGACCTGTGGATTAATCTGATGACGAAAAGCATCCTCAAGCAGACGAACCCCTTCAGCGAGAAATTTCTTATGAGTTTTCCGACCTTTTTTAGTCAAATAAGTTTTTACTAATTTTAATTCATTTCTTGTAATTGCCACTTGTATAACCTCTATAAATAATTGTATCTTCCCCTAATGAAGTTAAACTTATGAGTGTATAGCAAGTGAAAATTATCAGCTTTTTTCTATATTTAATTATAATCTTTTCGTCACAGTCAATATTAGCCGATGAAACAATCGTTATTGGTGGTCTCGACGGACAAAACCCACATGTGCAGGAAAATAAATTCCGAGTTCTACTCGCTTTATCTGGTGGTGGGGCAAGAGGAATGACCATAATTGGTGTTCTAAAAGCGTTTGAAGAAAAAAACATCGAAGTCGTCGGTATCGCAGGTACATCAATGGGTGGAATTATTGGCGGGCTGTATGCCTCTGGCTACACTCCTCTTGAAATCGAAGAATTTGCCAATGAGTTAAATTTCAATACTCTATTTGCAAATTCTCCTCCTCGCAATTCTATGTTTTTAACTAAACGGGAAGAAAATGAACAACATCTGCTCTCAATTCGATTTGATAAATTCAAACCTGTCTTACCAAAAGCCTTAACATCAGGTCAAAAATTAACTTCACTCTTAACACGCCAAACAACAAAAGCATTATACAAGTGTGATGCCGATTTTTCGAAATTACCTATTCCATTTCTAACTGTTAGCACTGATATTGTAAGTGGCGAACAAGTAATATTACAAAATGGGTCGATTGCCGAAGCAATGCGAGCAACGATGGCATTCCCGCTTGCATTTACTGGGATTGAAATCGATGGGAGGATTCTTATGGATGGCGGAATGGTTAACCCGATTCCTGTAGATTTAGCAAGAACACTCACCACGAAATCTCAGTTTGTTGTTGCTATCAATACATCAAGTAAACTTGCTAAAAAAGACGAGATTATAACTCCAATAGATATAGCCAATCAGGTCACTTCAATTATGATGGCTGACAAACTTCAAGAACAGCTTGAAAAAGCAGACTATGTGATTTGTCCACCAATTGATGACTATCACAATGCTCAATTTGAAAAAAAAGATACCCTGATTGCTATCGGATACTACGAGGGAATCAAAGCTGCTGATAAAATCATTGCAATGCTTGCTGAAGCACAATCAATTTCTTTTTGTGAAATTTATAATATCGATTCGAAATCATTGACAACGTCTGAATTGAATAAAATCCAAAAATTATTATTTCATAAAAAATTGACACTTGAAAAACTGACAAAAATTCTCAAACAGTTTTCGCTCAAAAATAATTTTTTCAAATTAACGGCAACTTTACATGACATGAATTCTGACTCATCACAAGTAGCTTTAAAAGCTATTAGTATAGATGGATTCAAAAATTTTCAAGCTAAAAAATTCAAACTTCAATTTTCGGGTAACACTATTTTCAGAGATTTGGAATTAGCAAATTTATTCACGATAGAAAACACCCCTATAACTCCTAAAATCATTCAGAATGGATTAGAAAAAATCCTTGAATTGTATCAGACCCACGATTATGATTTAGTTAATATCGAATCTGTCTCAATCGATTCGTCCGATGCAACTCTAATGGTTCAGATTGACGAAGCGATAATAAAATCAATTAATATCTTAGACAATACAACAACTAAGGATTGGTTCGTCCGTTCATATTTCCCTCTAAAAAAAAATGAATCGTATTCAACTGAATTAGCATCTGAGGGAATTCGTAATATTTATGGCACCGATTTGTTTGAAAGAGTTACTGTTGATGCACTCCCCTCTGATGATGGCGTAGTAGTGCGTATCAGGGTCAAGGAAAAACATAGCAAAAGATTAAGGTTCGGTTGGCACTGGGATGATGAGTTTGATTCGGAAGAATTTATCGAGTTGCTCAATGATAATTTTGCTGGCATAGGACTTGAATACAAACTGCATGCTCGCTATGCACCAAACCGTCAAAACTTTTATTTCTCATTTAAAGCTGATAGGATTTTCAAAACTTATCTGACATCACAGTTTAAAATTTTCCATACTCGATATCTCCGACAATTATACAATTTTGAAGATCGTCCTCTTGGATACCATGACGAAAAAACAACTGGATTTCAAATAGGTATCGGACAACAAATTGAACGACTCGGAACAGTCTCTGCTACTCTTTCGATAAAAGAACGTGATGTGTTCGATTCTGAGACTTCTACCACGACAACATTTGGCTTACGAAAATTAAAATTTGAATCACTGTTTGAAAATTTTGACCAGTTACCATTCACACGCTCGGGCAATAAACATATTTTTCGTTTAGAGTTTGTGGGGAAATTTGTTGGTGGTGATATTGAGTATACTAAATTTTATACATCTCACGAAACTTACATTCCAATTAGCAAGTCTTTTACCTACCATCCACATCTTGCCTTGGGAGCATCACGCTCGGGATTACCGATATCGGAACAGTTCTATCTGGGTGGACTGAATTCATTTACGGGGTTCCGCAAAGACCAATTGTCAGGTGATAAAATGTTTATCTTCTCCAATGAAATACGGTTAAACCTACCACTCAATATCTATTTCACCGCTCGCTACGACCTTGGAGAAGTGTATAACAGCACCGACCAAATTAAACTACGTAATCTCAGAAACGCTGTAGGAGCATCACTTTCTTTAGATTCTCCTATTGGACCGTTCACTTTTGGATATGGCATCGTCAATCAAGATTTAGAAAATGTATATCTACATATTGGATTTAAATTTTAAAAGGAGTATAGAATGAACAAAATTATCATAATTACCCTCACTCTGTTTTTACTTGGATGTTCTACCGCTGAAAAAGAGCATTCTTCAAAACTAACACAAGACGCCGAACAAAAACTCATGCGAAGTTCATCTTCGTTGCTTATCAAAAATTTCATGGCAAACCTCAAATCGGAACTGATGAAAGGTGTCAAAGCAGGTGGCTTTGAAAATGCTATCAATGTCTGCCAAGTGAAAGCCCCTGAAATTACCGACAAGTTTTTAGGTGAAGCATACTCAATAAAACGAGTAACCGACAAACCAAGAAATCAAGATAATCTTGCCGATGTTCATGAACTTGAGATTTTGTCTCTTTTTGCTGATTCTCTAAAAAAATTAGAATATTTTGATGAATGGAAAGACTCAGAAAATAAAAAAGATTACTACTTTTATAAACCAATTTATATTGGTAAACTTTGTCTGAAATGTCACGGTGATGCAAAGAGCATCGACAAAAAAGCAGCTATCGCTGTCAAAGAAAAATACCCTGATGATAAAGCAATTGATTATAACGCTGGGGATTTACGAGGGATGTTTGTTGTGAATATCAAACATAGTGCAGGTGCGAATTTAATTAAATCAGCACAAAATGACAGTTTATAAGAGGAGCCTTTAAAAGGCTAAAAAGTATAGCCACCAGAGATACGATAGGTTTCGTCTAAGTCATCATGTTGTAAAAATGCGAAATCTATCGTGATATTTGAAAAGTTAAACCCTGCTCCCGCAGTAAACCGTCCTATATCAAAGCCAGTCCGTCCAAAGAGAACATCTTTGTATCCAAGTTCTAACCCAAAATGAGTATCAACAGAAATCGGTCCGCTCCAATACTGAGCGGCGTATTTTATATTTTCAAATTTAATATCTGAACTCATAAAAAATGAACCTGTAAAATTTGTCAATGAATGTTTCAGCATCAACCCTGGCTTGACCGTCGGATAAATAGATTCTGAGTTTGCTCCAGAATCAAAAGTCTCTCCAGAGTAGCGTATGAAGCCTGTGGTGATATCTGTCACCATCAGTCCAAAATGCAGTCGTTTATGATAGCGATAGACAATCCCAGCATCCATTGAAAGTCCTTTACCAGTTTCAGTGCCAATGTCACGGTAAATAATTTTTGCGGTAAGTCCAAAATCAATTTTCTCATGCAACGATCCAGCAAGTGAAGCAGCAAGCAAATAATCACCATGCGACTCTTCTCTCAAAATTTCAGGTCGATTAAACTCGTTGAGCTGAGTTATTTTAATCCCGCCACCACCTAAATAATAAAAGTAAAAACCAAACGCTTGAATAAGCGAGTTCTCTTTTGGACGAGCATCAATATATGCGACATAATCATGATTCAAAAGTGAGCCAAATGTTTCCGCATGCATCGCTGTCACGGTTCTTCCAGAAAGCGACACCATCCCAGATGGGTTCCAATAGCCAGCGGTTCCATCAAAACCTGAGGCGATAGTTGCACCACCTAAGGCAAGTGAACGTCCACCTACACCAATTGAAAATGCTTCACCAGCAAATTTTGCCGATTTTGCAGTTTGAAAGGTCATAAGCAAGAGACTGAGAATTATTATCTGTTTGAATATACGCATAATTTTCAATAAGTTTTATTTTGTCCAAAATGTAAAGCATTGAATTATTTTTTATAAAAAAAGCCCGCTGTAGCGGGCTTTTCAAATTTAGTAAGAAAGCTAAGTTATTTTGTATCTTTAGCATCTTTTGGTGCATCTTTAGAAGCACAGGCTGCTTTTTCAGCAGATGAACAAGATTTAGCACATGCACTTTTATCAGCTCCAGGAGCAGCAATTGTAGTAGCACCAGTAGTAGCTACTGCAGGAATAATTTCTGCTTTAAAACCTTTGTCAGTTATTGATTTTGTCAATGTTGTCAAACAAGTATTGTTCTTATCAACACAAACAACAGCAGAACCATCTTTGTGACTAATAGAAACAACTTTTTGAACTCCAGCAACACCTTCAATAGCTTTTGTCAAAGAAGCTTCACAACTTGTACAAGTCATTCCTTCAATAGAAATTTTTTGCATTGTCATTGAGCCATTTTCAGAACACATTTTTTTGCATTCTTCAACAGAAACACCCATTTTTTTGGCACAAGCTTCCATGTCGGCTTGTGAACATGCTGCAGAAGATGCAGATGCTTTAATTGCATTTGTGCTTGCTGAACAGGATGCTTTGTCACCAGAAACTTTTGTGGCATTTGTTTTTGACGAACAGGATGCTTTGTCAGCACCTGTTTTTGATGAACAAGAAGACTTGGCAGATGTCTTTGTAGCTGTTTTGTCAGCGTGAGCAGAACAAGTGCCGCATGCTGTGGCAGTTGAACCAGCAAAAGCAATCAATGCTAATGCCATAATCGTTAATGATAATACTTTTTTCAAGATGAACTCCTTAAATATGTTTTCGGTTTGTTTATAATCATATAATATACTAAATCTATGCTATTGGTCAATAATAGTTTTTTATTTTATCTCTCAATCACTTTCATATAAGAAGACTGTTTTAGTAGATATTCTCTTAAACAAACCTAAACTGCTTCAAGTTCCAAATATTTCGAGAATAATCAAGATAATATCTACTTTTTTCCTCTATTTTCACAAGAAAACTGTTGCATATTTTATATATATCCATATATTCGGATATATGAATATTCAAATTCAAGAATTTGAACTTTTTAAAGCGATTTCTGAAGAAATCAGGCTCCGAATTGTCATTTTATTGACAGAAAGAGAACTCTGTGTCTGCGATGTAATGAAAGTACTTGATTTACCCCAATCCTCGGTTTCTCGTCATATGGCAAAGCTCAAATCAGCCAAAATGGTCATTGACCGTCGAGATGGTAAATGGGTACATTATCGCTTGAACGGCGATATCAACAACTACCTCCCCTCATTTGATACTATGTTACTTCAAATTAAAGATCGACAACCCTATCAATCAGATAGAGATAAACTCTCTATTCATTTTCTTACAAATAACTGTAAATAAATCTTCTTTTTGAAAGAAATTAATACATAATGTCAGCAAAACAATTATCACTTTTTGAGAAGTACCTGACTGGTTGGGTATTTTTAGCTATTATAATTGGCACAACAATTGGTTATTTCTTCCCAACAATCTCAATTGAGTTGAACAGATATTCAATTGCCGAGGTCTCGATTCCAATCGCTCTCTGTCTCTTTTTTATGATGTTTCCAATCATGGTCAAAATTGATTTTAGTAGAATGAAATCGGCCTTACAATCCCCAAAACCTGTAATTCTCACTTTGGTTCTCAACTGGGTAATTAAACCATTCAGCATGTATCTCTTCGCTTATCTTTTTTTGGGGGTTCTCTTTAAGGATTTCATTCACGGGACAGAACTAATCAATGGTGTCGAAGTTGAACTCTACCGTTCCTATATTTCAGGAGCAATATTGCTCGGCATTGCTCCTTGTACGGCAATGGTTCTCATGTGGGGCTATCTCGCAAAAGGGAATGATGCCTTAACCCTTGTCATGGTTGCTGTCAACTCATTGGTCATGCTCTTTTTATATGCACCTTTGGGTTCCTTTCTATTATCAACTAATAAAATGCCTATCCCTTGGGAGACTATCGTCCTTTCAGTTCTCGTCTATGTCGCCCTCCCATTATTAAGTGGATATTTTACACGAATAAAACTGATTAAACAAAAAGGTAAAGATTATTTCAACAAAGTCTTCCTGAATAGATTAACACCTGTTTCTATTATTGCTCTACTGACAACATTAGTAGTTCTCTTTACTTTAAAAGGTGAGGTACTAATCAATCAACCGATTGACATTGGATTGATTGCGGTTCCTCTTATCGTGCAGACGCTCTTTATCTTTGCTCTTGGATATCTTGGAGCAAAGTTATTGAAGCTTTCGTATGCCGATGCTGCCCCCTCGGCAATGATTGGTGCATCCAATCATTTTGAAGTTGCTATTGCAACTGCAATTATATTATTTGGATTAAATTCTGGAGCTGCTGTTGCAACAGTTGTTGGACTTTTTATCGAAGTACCACTTATGTTGTTTTTAGTGAAGTTCTGCCTGAAGACAACCCATTGGTTTCAAAAAGAAAGATAGCGAGATGAATGTTTTAATTCTTTGTACAGGGAACTCATGTCGTTCGCAAATGGCAGAAGCAATCTTACAAAAAGAGATTGGCTCTCAAGGTAAAATATTCTCCGCAGGACTAAAACCTCAACAAGTAAACAAGTATGCCATAAAAGTTATGGCTGAAATTGGCTATGATATTTCTAATAATACTTCAAACCATATTGATGAATATAAACAAATCACGTTTGATTATATTATCACCGTCTGCTCCAACGCCGATGAAAACTGCCCGATGATTTCAGGTAACACGGCAAAAGTCCATATCCCATTTGATGACCCCGCCGATGCTTCTGGTACCGACGATAAGATATTAGATGAATTCAGAAGAGTCCGTGATGAAATAAAATCACGACTCATAAATTGGCTTAATTCTTTATAAGAGAATTACTTTTAATTTTGTATAATTAGATATGAACAAAAAATCTGCTTACATTCTTTACTCTCTTTTTCTAATTCTCCTCTGCTCTGTTACAATCCAATCAGCAGAAAAGAAAATCTGTCACTATTGTTCTGAAAAAATCATTAAAGCTCCTATATCAGCCAACGGCTATTATTTTCACAATAAACATTTCATTTGTGAACGGTGCCAATCGAGAATCAAAGGTTCTACTTATTATTTTGAAAACGAAAAATTTTATGACGACAGTTGTTACCAAATCATTCACCTAATTTACTGTGCCTATTGTAACAAAGAGGTAAACGGCAGATACACAACCTATAACGAAAAAAGTTATCATAAAGAATGCTATGATATTGTCTCATTTTTCCCATGTGCATATTGCAATACAAATATTACCGATAGTTATATAACTTTTGAAAATAAAAACTATCATGATTCCTGCTATACCAACAAAGTCGCTTTACGCTGTTCACTCTGCTCTGAAGTAATCAGCGAGGATTACATATATGATAGATATAAAAATAATTATCATGAGTCTCATATACAGGACAGCAAAAAATGCGAATACTGCGGAGGTTATTTCAACAACACTACCCAAAAAAAAGGACTTAGCTATATTGATGGACGAGGTATTTGTCTTACCTGTGCTGAAGACGCAATTTCAGAAATCTCTGAGGTCAAACCACTACTTATTGAAGTAAATGAAATGTTGCAGTCATACCAACTTGATATTCCTCTCAATAAAGTATCAGTTCATTTAGTAAATAAAACTGAATTAGATGAATTAGTGAACTACACAATTTCAAATCCACAAGGCTTTACCATTTTCTATCAGGAAAAAAATGTTTTCGGTGTTACACTCAAGCGAGATATAAATATATATTTACTAAATGGCGTACCAAAACTATCAATGATTAAAATCATTGCCCATGAGTTTAATCATGTCTGGCAAGGGCTTCATAGTCCTAAAGATGTTGAAGCTCCTTTTTGTGAGGGGAGCTGCAACTATGTCGCCTATCTAATTTTGCAGCAATACCCTGATGACTATGCTTTTTTTCTCATTGAGAGACTCTTTAAAGATCCAGACCTCGACTATGGTGAGGGTTTCAGAAGAGTTGTAGAATTTGTAAAAGAACAAGGATACAGCTCATGGATCAAACGCCTTAAAAAAGATAAGACATTTCCATCGGGATATTAAAAATATATCCCTAATTGTCAGTCTTAACAGAATAGTAATTCCAGAAAAACTTTAAAATTGCCATTTGATTCGGACCTTTGTATGTAGCTCTTTCAAAGATTGTATGCACTGCCTACTTTCACCTTATAGATTGGCGAACAATAACTTACGAAGATAATTCATCTTATTTATCCACTTCAAACGCTTGTATCATATATTCCACTTTTTTAGCCCTAAATATATTTTCTCTCATTCCGATATTATTTACTGAACACAAAAACATAGTAAATCGCACGATATTAACTGCTCTCTTTGGGGAAATGGACAACTAATAACAGTGTAAAATCTATAGGTTATAGCTACATGAAGGAAACAACAAAAAAGATGGCAACTGAGAAAATATTGTTCGTATTCGACCATGTCAATTGTAATGAGCAAATCAATGATTACTATCGACTCTGTTCAGCTGACTATGTCAGCCTTCAAGCAGATTCAATAGAAAAAGCAAAATCAATTATTAGCTCAAAACAAGTTGACTTAGTAATCTCATCAATGGATTTGCTTGATGGAACTGGAATTGACCTGCATAGATTTATAGCTGAAAACCATCAAGATATTATTAGATTTTTGTATTCTGAAAATAGTGATAAAGATATCGTCTACAAATCAGCAGGATATATCCATCAATTCATGAATAACGAAACTAAACCGAGTCAATTTATAAGTATTGTCGAGAATGCTTTTGGACTCAAAGGAGTCTTAGCAAATAAAGATTTACATAAAAGATTATCAGGCATTACAAATCTTCCGAGTCCACCTGAAATATATAACCAACTTACAACAGAACTTCAATGCCAATATCCATCTATACGTAATATTGCGAATATTATAAAAAAAGATGTCTCAATCACCGCAAAAGTTCTACACATGGTTAATTCCGCATTTTTTGGTCTTTCCGCTCATGTTGAGAACCCATTGCATGCAGTAAATTTATTAGGTATCGATACAATCCAAAGCATGGTTTTAACAGCTGGAGTTTTTAACCTATTTAAAGACCCTGGGATTTCAGGCTATTCAATTGAATCAATTTATAATAACTCATTAGCAGTAGGCACCTCATCACGACATCTTGCCAACGCATTTGGTCTGATGACAAAACATACTGAAGATGCCTTGATGGCTGGTATGCTTCACGACATTGGCAAATTGGTGATGCTTTCATACTTTCCAACTGAATTCAAACAATCGGTTGAATTATCAGAACGAGAAGAAATCCCATTGTTTGAAGCTGAAAAACAGATTATTGGAGTCAATGATGCCGAAATTGGTGCTCATCTTTTATCTTTATGGGGGTTACCAAATTCGATTTTGGAAGCTATCGCTTTGCATTACACACCACAAAAAGCACAAAGACCAATAACCAACGTACTCACAGCGGTTCATTTAGGATACGCTCTTAATCATGACATTGTACATAATGTCAGAGAAGATAGCAAGTCAGCCGTTGATATGGATTATTTGGAGCAGCTTAATTTAAGCTCCAATGTAGAATCATTAAAAAACTTCTGCATGTCTGCCACAGTATAATAAAATTGCCATATTTTATAAGACGGGTCTCTAAAACAGAACCTGTCTTTTTTTATTCCTATTGACATTTTATCTAAAAATAATACCATAACAAAATGAAAGTAACCAAATCAAAAGCTATTCTTGCTGACTCAGGACTATTTTACGCGGCAGCAATTTGGGGTTCTACATTTTTTATTGTTAAAAATGCTCTTGATGGAATTGACCCAATTGTGCTGGTTGCCTATCGTTTTTTAATTGCGGGGCTACTCTTACTTGGTTATTTGGTATTCAAAAAAAAGTCTGTTTTTAAAGATATTAAAATAGCTCTTTTTCTTTCTGTTATTCTGACACTGCTGTATGTCTCTCAAACAATCGGATTACAATATACGACTGCATCAAATTCAGGATTTATTACTGGTCTTTTTGTTGCATTTATACCATTGTTTTTGCTGACCATTTTTAAAATCAACCCAAACAAGATGGAAATCCTTGCTTCTGTGATTTCACTTTTTGGTCTTTGGACTCTCACGGGAGGAATGAATGATATAAATTTTGGCGACATACTCACCCTTATTGCAGCAGTTACCTACGCTCTCCATGTGTTATACTCTGACAAATACATGAAACAAGGGTTAGATCCGATTGTCATCAGTTGCCAACAATTTTTAATAGTTGGAAGCATCAGCTTAGCCTATGCCTTAATGGCTGACCTGTCACTTGAGATTTCAACAAGTTATGCTTGGAAGGCAACTCTCTTTTTAGCTATATTTCCAACCTTAACAGCATTTTTGATTCAGATGTTTGCTCAAAAGATTCGCACACCATTAAGGGTCTCTCTGATATTTGCTTTAGAACCTGTTTTTGCAGCTCTTTTTGCATGGACATTAGGCGGCGAAGAAGTTATCACCCACCGAGCAATTGGTGGATTGCTGATATTTGTTGCACTCATTATTTCGGGACTTCCAACTCCCAAAACATTGCTCAAAAAGAACTGAAACTCTCTACTTTAATAATCGTAGAATTATATGTTCTTTTATATTTGATAATCTATTAATCAGATATATGTTAGACAAAATAAAGTGTACTCATACATTGAGGTTTTTATGAATTATCGAAATAAAATTTCATATCTCCTGATTGCTATTTTCATCGTAAATATATTTTTTGTTTCTTGTTCTACACAACTGGAGAAAATCCCCATTACCACTAATTCTGAAGAAGCAAAAAAACTCTACCTCAAAGGACTTTCATTATCTGACAGACTTCGAGGACTTGAAGCAGTAACATACTTCCAAGAAGCAATCACTCTTGATTCCAATTTTGCTATGGCGTATATCGGTCTTGCTTTTGCCAATCAAAACCCAAATGACTTTTTTACAAATATCGCAAAAGCGACAAGTTTAAAAAAGTATGTTTCCAAAGGGGAACAGATTTGGATTTCTGCTGCTGAAGCTCAAATAAATAATCAAAACGATGCGACACGCTCATTTTTAGAAGAGCTGTTATTGCTGTATCCAAATGATGAACGAGTACTTAATTTTATGGCTACAACATATTTTGTATCACAGGAGTATGAAAAGTCTATTAAGTATTATTTAAAAGCTCTTGAAATAAACCCTAAATACTCACCTGTCTATAATCAATTGGGTTATGCGTATCGTTTTTTACAAAACTACAATGAAGCTGAAAAAATGTTTGAAAAGTATATTAAGCTGATTCCAAATGACCCCAACCCTTATGACTCCTACGGCGAATTATTATTGAAAATGGGCAAGTTTGATAAATCTATCGCAAACTATGAAAAGGCATTGCAGGTGAATCCATATTTCACTTTTTCATATTTAGGAATCGCCTCTAATTTAAATTATAAAAACGAACATGTACAAGCACGCAACCAATTACAAAAACTTTTAAAATCAGCAACGAATGACATTACAAAAAGAATCGCCTATGAAGGAATCATCGTCTCATATATTGATGAAGGAAACTTAGCAGCAGCACTCAAGGTAACTGGTAAGATGAAACAACTCTCAATAAATTCTGCTGATACAATTAGAATCGTAAATGAACTTATCAACCTTGGTTTTCTTTATATTGCCATGGATAAGGTCAATGATGCTGAAAAAAGTTTTTTAAGTTCACAAGAACTGATAGAAAACTCATCCCTTTCCTCTCAGATTCAATACAATGCTTCTAAGAACAACTTAATTAATTTTGCCATTCTTGATATAATAAAAAATAAATCGACAAATGCTCACAATAAGATAGATGAATTTTTCGAATATGCTACAAGCCAAAACAATCCAAATTTAGTTCGTTTAGGAAACCAACTTTATGCTATGCTTGCTTATCAAGAGGGTAAGTATCAATCAGCTATTGATTATTTCAGAAGATCAAATCAGAACAACCCGTTTAATATTTATCGAATGGCTTTGGCATATGAAAAAATTGGTGATAACGAAAAAGCTCAATCCTATTTTCAAAAAGCCGCAAATGCCAATCTTGTTTCAAATAGAAACTATTCTTACATCAGGAAAAAAGCTTTAGAAAAAATTCAAAACAAGTAGGATCATAATTGTTGAAATTCTAAACTAAGTTAATTCCTTTTTCTTTCGATATTAACTCAAAGGAGTACTTTTTCATGAATGTCAAAAGGCAAAAGCTTGAAAATATTAAATCAGCGATAAAAGAATCCTTTAAGGAGACTCTTGATTTTGCTCAAACAAAGGATGTATTTCTACATTGGCTCTCTCAATTCGATTTCCCCGCCTATCCCAATGCTGAAAATTGGGAAGAGTGCTTAGAATCATTCCCTGACCCATCTGTTGATTGTAAAATACCAAAAGATGGCTTAAAGCTCAGATTCCTTTTAAAACTATTTACAACCAACCATCGTTATGTTATTTCGATTATAGAATGTTTTGATGCTGATGCTCATGGGATAGGAATTTTATCTGTTCATGTCAACATGGATGAAATCGAATACAAACAACAAAAGACTCTTGAATTGACTTACAAAAATTCATTTGATAGCTCTCTCAAACCGAGACAAACATTGTTTGTAGAACCATTTAAATCTGAAACATTCCTTGATTCTTTACAAAATGCTGGTTTCTCAATTTTGGGTAATGAGCTCGTTGGTAAAATGTCAACAAAGACTCTCCCGATAATCAAAAATATTGTACCTCAACAAGTAACTTTTCCAGAGACAGAAGATTAAAGTAGTTTTAATTTGATTTCGATTCAATTACTGATGATTCAAAATCAGTCATAAGTTTGTAGAAATCAGGAATCTCTTTATAGTTAGCGACAGAATTCTCATAAAGATCTGTCAGTTGATATTCCATCGTACCACAGTTTACTAATACATATGGTTGGTTATGTTTTAGGCAAAATTCTACCATGCGATACAATTCCAGCTTTGCCGAGAAACGAGCATCACATATAACATACGCCGTCTTTTTGATAATGGATTCAGCCATTTTATCAAAGTTGTCTATTAAGAGAAATTGAAGATGCGAGTTGCAAACATCCTCATAGTAATACTTTACGATAGCATGGTTAAGAGTAAAGAAAATCACATAGTTTTCGTCTGTATGTTTTACTACCTGATGTTTAATATCTATATTTTGAGTTATTGGTAAAGTAATCGTAAAAGCAGAACCAACACCCAAGACAGTATCGACTGTTAAATCCCCATTATGTTCTCGAGCAATATTTCGACAGATAGAAAGTCCCATCCCCGTACCCGTTACCTCATCTTCTCCCCAGACACCTTTGGTTGAGAAAAATGGATCAAATATTTTATCGCAATGTTCTTTTTCAATACCACCACCCGAATCTCCAACACGAATCTCAACAAAACCATCTTTTTGAAGTAGGGCAATGGTAATAACTCCATTTTGTCCTATTGCATGTTTGGCGTTGATAAAGAGATTTAAAAGTAGTTGTTGAATTTTTGATAGCGATATTTCAACTGTTGGTATATCTTCAAAGTAGGTAGCAATTTCAATAGAGAGAGTGTCCAATTCTTTTTCAACTAACTTAATCGACTGTTCAATTATTTTTTTCAAATCTTCTTTTTTTCGATCATCTGATTTTGCTTTTGAGAATGTTAGCAGAGACATAGCAACATCATTTGCTTTTTCACCCATTTCAATAATTTTCACGAACGTTTCTTTAGCTAATTCAAGACCATCATCTGAATCTATTTCATCCAAAGAAAATGATGCATTTCCAATTATTCCACCTAAATAATTTTTAAATTCATGTGCCACTCCCGCAGCAAGAGTTGCTATTGCTGAATGTTTTTCTGATTCAATTAATTGTTGCTGAGTTTTTAACTCATTTGTAATATCACTTCCGACAGAAATATAACTAATCGTCTCATCATTCTCATTAGTAATAGGTGAAATTGTTTTACTTTCCCAGTAAAGATCACCATTCTTTTTACGGTTTTCTATTTTACCTGTCCAAGTAATTCCTTTGGTAATAGAGTTCCATAAATCAGAATATAATTCTTTGGATGTAGCACCAGACCTGATAATACTTGCCTTATCCCCAACGACCTCTTCACTTTCATAACCAGTAACAAAAGTAAAATATGGGTTAACATACTCGATGACACCATCGAGATTAGTTATCATAACAATATTAGACGATTGAGTAGCAACAGTTGAAAGTTTATTGATCTCTTCGGTTTGTAAAACTTCCTGAGTTATATCATTAGCATAACAATGTATAATATCTTGTCCAACTACTGGGTGAAATGACCATGAAAGGATATGATCATTTACATTCACACGAATATTTTGCATGCCAGAATTTTCTTTTAGCATAATCTCAATTAAATCTTTTAAATTTTCAGGTAAACAGAAAGACATTTTCTCTCTTGAAATCCCTATATCCCCTAAAATAATCGAGGTCGCAGAATTCATATATGTAATTTCTTGTTTGCTATTAAGACTTAAAACAATATTCGGATTTGCTTCTGGGAAGACAGCAAGTTCAACCAATTTATTTTCATTTCGTTTTCTTTCAGTAATATCAACAAAATTTTCAATCATTTGAATAATTTTACCTGAATCATCATAAATCGGAGCTGAATGAACTTCATAAAATGATTCTACATTGTCTTTATCAACAACAGTTTGTTCAAATTTAAGTGCTTTTTTTGCTTGTAGAAGATTCTTTAATGAACATGAATGTTTTTTTGTTTCGCACGGTTGATTATTACCACCTATCAACTGATAACAATGTTTATCAAATGAATCATTCTTAAAAATTATACGCTTCGCAGCGTCATTGGCAATAGCAACCGTGTAATCATCAGCATTTATTACATAGAGAGGGTTAGATAATGAGTCTATAACCAATTTGAAAAATTTATTATTATTTTCTTTCTCCTCATCTACTCTTTTCTTTTCAATCGCTATTGCTATCTGACCGGAAATTAAATTAAGAAGTTCAGGGTCTTCAGATGTATATAAATTTGGATTTTCATAACTTTGAACCGCAATAACGCCAATGACTCCAAATGGAGTTTTCAGAGGAGCTCCCATCCATACTTTGGATGGCTTTAATATATATTTTGCTTCTCCAGCTTTAACAAGTTCGGCATGTAGTGTGTCATTAATAATTACTGCTTTTTCAATCCTTCTTACATAGTCAGTAAGAGAACCTTTCAAGCTCATTGTTTTTTCTTCTATTTCATCAAACTGATCGACAAAATATACGGAAGTATACATATCCGTATTTTTATCATAAATTTCAACAAAGAGATTTTCCGCATACATAACTGACTTAACTATTAAATGAATTCTTGAAATTAAATCATCTAAATTGTCAGTGAGATTAGCTGCCTCAGAAATTTGAAATATCGTCGACTGAATACTTTCAGCCCTTTTTCGTTTACTTATATTTCTTAAAATACCTTGGGTTTTTATTTTTCCTTCATTGTAGATATAAGAAATCGATGCTTCAATTTCAATTTCTTTTTTCTCTTTGGTCAGTGCGGTAAACTCATAAATATTAGGAACTTCTATACCTGCTTTAACTTTGTCACGTCTCTCTCTCATCATTGCAATTGATTTAGGGTGTGTATATTTCAATAGAGAAAATTGTTGAGAGATTACTTCTTCATAGGTTATGCCAAAAAGTTCTATAAACTTATTATTGACAATTTCATACTTTCCATCTTCGTGTAAATAAATAGCATCCGCAGATTGATCAATGAGAATTCTATATTTTTCTTCTGAATTCTTGAGAGCATCTTCTACTTCTGTTCTTTTTTCTTGAAGTTGAAGTCGATTAATTGCTAATGCAACATGCCCGCTTAAATTTTTCAGAAACTCAAGTTCTACTTTGTTTGGTTTCTTAATTCCTTGCCTACGAAATGTACCTGTACCCAATAGTCCAATAGACTTATTACTGAGAAAAAGAGGAATATGTACTAAGGTTCTTATTTTCAAATCTTTTATAAAAGATTTTTGAGATGTCGACTCATCTGTGATGGCATCATCTATAACACTGATTTCTGAAGCATTGGCTATTTGAGAATAATATGAATCAGATAAAATATTGACCTGTAACATTTCTTGTTGTTTGATAAAGAGAGGATTTTTTTCTGAAAAAATAAGTTCTGCTGTTTGCCTATCTTCAGAAAATTGATAGAACCAAGCTGTTTTATATCCCATAACATCAAGAAGTGTCTGCTTGGTCACATCGAGAATTTCATTATATGAATTAGCATATTCTAATTTTTTGATGAGTTGTATAATATTTCTTGAAAAATTCTCTTGAACTCTAAGATACTCTTCTATTTTTTTTCGTTCTTCGACTTCCTTTTGAAGTTTTATTCTTGAGAAAAATAAGCTTGTAGTTTGAGCTTGCATCTCTCGGAAACGCCTAAAAATAAACATTCCTAAACCAAAAACTATAAACATAGAAAAATAAAAGAGTTCATCAAAATTTAGATAGGTATAAGTATATACGACTGCATCAAGTTTGTCGTGTAAACTATATATTGTAGAAATATAATATAAAACTATGCACAAGAGACCGATTAGAAGAACTTCTCTTATATGGCTATTTTGGTGTTTTTTATCTGATTTATCTTCTTGTTGTTTCATTCCAAACCAAATCATGTTCCCCATCAAAATCTTTGACCAGAATTGATGTACATATAGTTTACAGTAAGTTTCATCCGCTCTCTATTTATCGGCATCAACAGAGATTAGTTTAGTTCATAACTCATTGTAATTATTTGATTTAAAAGATAATTAGGAGACAGTAAAACTATCTAAAAGAAGATTTTTACTTCTTATTTTTACGAGATTGTTTATACCATTTAAGATATTCAGCAATAGTTTTTTCCCGCCCTTTTTTAGTAGGCTTGTAATAGCTTTTGCCAACTAATGCATCAGGGAAATATTCCTGACTTGTGATACCATCTTCAAATTCATGAGCATATTGATAATTCTTACCATAGCCTAAATCTTTCATCAAAGATGTCGGCGCATTACGTAATCCATGAGGAACTGGTAATGAACCTTTTGTGGATGCGTCGATTTGTGCTTTTTTAAATGCGGTGTAGACGGCATTTGATTTTGGAGCCGTTGCCATATATACAACTGCTTGAGCAATAGCAAGTTCACCCTCTGGTGAACCAAGAAAATGATAGGCATCTCTAACAGCAAGAGTCAAAGTTAATGCATATGGATCAGCAAGCCCAATATCTTCAGAAGCAAAACGCACTAACCGTCTAATAATATATTTTGGTTCCTCACCCCCATCAAGCATCCTCGCCAACCAATACAAAGCAGCATCTGGATCACCACCTCGGATAGTTTTATGCAAAACTGAAATCAGGTTATAATGTTCTTCTCCTGTTTTATCATAGAGAGCGAATGATTTCTGATGTATTTGTTTGAGTGAATCAAGTGTAATCATCGCTTTCTCTCCAACAAATTTCGCCACGGTATCCAACAAAACAAGCCCACGGCGAGCGTCTCCATCGGCAGTTTGAGCTATAAACGCCAAGGCATCATCTTCAATGGTAAGAGATGACTCCCCTAAACCTCGCTCTGAATCATTCAGAGCCATCAATATAATATCTGAAAGCTCTTTTTCTGTGAGCCGTTCTAAAACAAAAACCCTCATTCTTGATAAAAGAGCGGAATTTATTTCAAAAGATGGGTTTTCAGTCGTCGCCCCAATGAGTACAATTTCCCCATTTTCAACATATGGTAAAAATGCATCCTGTTGAGCTTTATTAAATCGATGGATTTCATCAATAAACAAATAAGTCTTTCGCCCTGACAGTTTATAATAATCGCCAGCTTTCAAAAAAACCGCTTTGAGTTCTTTAATCCCTGAAATAACTGCAGAAAATGACAAAAACTGCCCTTTTGTTGCCTGAGCCATCAGTTTTGCGATTGTTGTTTTACCCGTTCCTGGTGGCCCCCAAAAGATAAAGGATGAAATCTGGTCGGTTTCGATAGCCTGGCGAAGAGGTGTCCCTTCACCGATAATCTTTGTTTGACCAAAGAATTGTTCAAAATTAGTTGGCCTCATCCGCTCTGCTAAGGGGACATATTGTGCAGCATCTTTAGCTGTCAATTTTCCTTTTTTCTGAAATAAATCCATATCAAAATATACGTTTAAACAGAAATATATCAATCACTTGTTTAAAGTATTTAAAAAGATACCATTTAGCAATTCATTCGTCTTCATATTGCAACTCGCATCTTACCGTATTAGAACAACTTACAATATATTATGAAATAGTTATTGCGAATATCCCTATCTATTTTTATCTTGATAAGATGTATGATACGAGCAGAGAATCTGATCTGAAAATTTCGACAGAATTCAAAACCAAATAACATTGAATAAATGACTCCAACAGAATTGCTCGTACAAAAATTAATTGCGGTGTGAAAAACTCTTTTTATATAAAATATAGAAACGACGGCACAAAAAAGATAGTTTTCTTTTTAGAATAGAAGTTCAAAGAGTTTTAGCAACCGTATAGTAAAATAAAACCGGTTTAATCAATATGGAGTCGACCGGAAAATTGGTAGGGTTGTATGAACAAATTATCACCTCTGTTACTTATTATCACACTCTCAGCAGTTATACTGGGTGGAGTGTTAGGCTATTTTGTACCTGACTTTATGCTTTCAATTTCTTTTATCGGTAAACTCTTTTTAAACAGTTTAAAAATTATCACTATTCCGTTTGCCATTACTATGATAATCGCAGGAATATCATCCATGGGCTCAAAAGACAAAATCAAACGAACCCTTGGTAAAACATCATTGTATTTTGTAGCAACATCATTAACAGCATCATTAGTAGGCGTTATTCTTGCATTAGTCGTTGAACCTGGAGTCAATGGCATCAAAGACGGTGCTCATATCCCTGAAGAAATCGTTCCGCATCTTAGCTCATTCTCATTCAACAATTTATTCGGTCGGTTTATTCCTGATAATTTCCTCTCTGCGTCGATTGAGATGCAGTTTTTAGCAGTTGTTCTTTTTGCTTTTCTACTTGGAACTGTTTTAACAAATATAGATAAGAAAAACAGAGTTGTCTTAGATTTCTTCCTTTCTTTAAAGGAAATGTTCTCACAAGTTCTTACTGTAATTTTCTATATCGCACCACTTGGACTCTTTTCTCTTGTGGGAACCTTGTTTGCTCAAAACTGGCAAAACAGTCAAATGCTTTTTAGCTCACTTGCTTTATTTTCAATTACAATAATTTTTGGTTTATCATTTTTTGCTTTGGTTATTTTACCTGTTATTGCAAAGATGTTTGGCAATGTTTCTCCATATAAATATTTCACATCATTGATGCCAGCCTTAGCAACTGTTTTTGCAACTGACTCTGCAATAGCAACTCTCCCAATTACAGAAGAATGTGTAAAGTCAACATCGGTAGATCCAAGAGCATCTTCCTTTGTCTTGCCACTTGGAGCATTGTTCAATGCTTCTGGGACGGCACTCTTTTTATCCGCTTCAACAATTTTTATAGCACAACTATACGGCTTGTCAATAAGTGTAGGACAAATATTTGTTGTCATTGGTGGTTCTTTTTTAATCGCATCATTCACTTCATTTATTCCTTATGCTTCCTTATTTATATTAGCCCTTGTATTAGATATAGCAAATTTCCCAATCCATGTAACCGCTGGACTTGGTATACTCGTCTTAGTTGATTTTCTCTTTGGTCGGATTCGTGCTATTGTAGATGTATGGTCTGATGCGGTCGGTGTGGCAGTTATCGGTAATACTTTTGATTTTAAAACTGCTCGCTCTGCCAAAGCAGCGATTCCAGTAAAACGTACGTATAATAAAAACAAGCCAAGAACTCCTCATGAAAAATCGAATTATAAGTCAGACCATCCACGTACAAAAAGAGTAAACAAAGTTGATGCTCAGTCTAAAACACAAAATGAGAGAAAAAAGACAAAAGAGCATGTTAAAAAAGTGACTCCTCTGAAAAATACTAAATCACCATTTCAGATCTCTCCTGATACAAACGCTTTTACAGAACCAGAAAACAGTAATAGCAACAATACTCCAGTTAAATCTGAACAGAAAAAACATAAATCACCAATTGTAAAAAAAGAATTGAAGTCTACCAAATTATCACATAGCTCGAAAAAAGAGATTTCAAAACCTTCTACTCCTATTAAAACGCAAAAGAAAACTGACAAACCAAAACCTGTCATTCATAAGATTGAAGTCCCACCATTGCCAGTGATTCATAAAATTGAAGTTCCACCTCTTCCTTTTAGCAATGTCGCAAAGAAGGAGCAACCAGCTCCACTGGTTGAGGAAAAGATGAATGAACCAGTGCTATCTACCGATGAAGATACCGCAATTACAAAAGCAACCGCAATATTATCTAAAGATACTATCGAACGGGAACGTGCTAAAATAGCCGCACAACTTAATCTCATGCGGGAAAAAGAATCATTACAAGCCCCTCCAACTCCTCCAAAAGTTGAAAAACCTGTTATGGATGATAGCCCTGTTGTCAATGAAGATTCGTTTACAAAAATCGACTTTGTTGCTGAAGAGACCAAATCAAATCCAACTCGTAATAATATCACGCCACCTGAGGTTTTGAAACCTGTTAAAATCACTCCACCTGAAGTACTCAAACCTATCAAAACTGAAAGTATTGAGTCTGATACTTCTGATACTATTGTCGAAACGAAACAACCAAAAGTTGAAGTCAAGACCACACCTGTTCAGACAGAAGTAATCGCTGAAAAATCTGATGAGCCTAAAGCAGAAATTTCATTTGGACGAAAATCAGCCAAACGTAGTACAGCAAAACCATCGACGAAACCCGATAAAATTGAAGAAGTTGAGACAACACCAAAGGTTATTGAAAAAAATGACTTTGCTGTTGAAAGTATGTCATTTGGTAGAGGTAAACGAAAAAAATAGTCGTTCATCTTTCATGCAAATCAAAGCTTGTTTTTGGAACTTTTCTCAAGTTATTTCGCTATACATAGTAAGATAAAAACTTGACCTCAGGATTGATTTGTGTAGATTAATAAATGTGGCATACAGACGAAGGATAGATACATTTTGAATAACTTTAAAATTACATTACTCATGACTGGATTGGTCGTGCTTTTTGGTACTGTTGGCTTTCTTCTCGGAGGTCGCATCGGTCTCTTTGGAGCTTTCTTTATCGCTGCTCTCATGAATTTAGGAACCTATTGGTTTTCCGATAAAGTTGTTCTGAAAATGTACAAAGCCAAAGAAGTCACCGAGAATGAAAACTCCCGTCTCTATCGCATCGTCAAAGATATTACAACCAAAGCAATGATGCCAATGCCAAAAGTCTACATCGTCCCATCAAAAGCACCAAACGCATTTGCCACGGGACGAAGCGAAGAACATTCCGCAGTTGCTTGTACAGAAGGGATTTTAGAAATTCTAAACGATGCCGAGCTTGAGGGTGTCATCGGACATGAACTCGCTCATATTAAAAATAAAGATATGCTTATCGGTACAATCGCCGCCACATTTGCTGGAGCGATTAGTTATATGGCAGTCATGGCACGATGGGGTGCGATATTCGGCGGATACGGTCGTGACGACAACCGTGGTGGTGGTATTATCGGACTCATAATAGGGGCAATTGTAGCACCAATGGCGGCGATGGTTATTCAGATGGCAATTTCAAGAAGTCGTGAATTTAAAGCTGATGCTATCGGAGCAAAAATGACCAACCGCTACAATGAATTAGCCTCAGCATTAAAAAAATTACACTCTGCCCCAATTAGGTTAGATTTGGAAAAAACTCCTGCAACCGCTCATTTGATGATTGCAAATCCAGTCAGTAAGAAAAAATTTAAATCGATGTTTTCGACTCATCCCCCTGTTGAAGAACGAATTGAAAAACTAAAAAAACTATCTAAAGAATCTATATATCAAGGATATGCTAATATTGGATAACTCATCCGAACAAGCTGAACCTGTTCCGTTGCCAGGAACAACATGTATGGAGACTCTCTAAATGGAGAGTACTCTTACCTATGAAATCCTTGCAATTTTATGTTTAATTATTGCAAATGGCTATTTCGCTCTATCGGAATTCTCAATAATTGCCAGTCGCAAAAGTAAACTTGTTTCAAAACTTGAAGATGGTTCTAAATCTGCCAAAGCAGCCTTAGACCTACACAACACCCCCGAAAAATTCTTAGCAACCGTACAAGTAGGCATCACCCTCTTTGCAACCTTAGCAGGTGTCTTTGGTGGAGCAACATTAGTAAAATCTATTGAAGCAATTATACTTAAAATTCCTATTGAATATGTTTCAAATTCATCAGGTACTTTTTCAGTTGCTATCGTTGCAATTTTGATTACAATCGTATCTGTTGTTATTGGGGAGTTAGTCCCCAAATATATTGCCCTTTCAAACCCTGAACGCTACGCTCAATTTGTTGCACGACCTATAACACTATTTATTAAACTCACATCCTTTTTCTCAAATGCCCTAAGTAAATCAGCAACTCTCATACTCAAACTGTTTGGTATCTCAACATCGAATGGACAAACTGTTGTCTCAGAAGATGAAATCAATCAGATGATTTTTGATGGGAAACAAAAAGGTGTTTTTGATGAAACCGAAGAACGATTAATCAAATCAGTTTTTGATTTTGCTGATTCGACTGTCAGGCGAGCGATGACGCCACGTATAGATGTTGAGGCAATTGAAATCAATGCTGAACAAAAATCAATTTTTGAAACTATTAGTCAAAATGGTTATAGTCGCTATCCTCTTTATGAAGACAATATTGATAAAATTGTCGGGGTTCTATACACCAAAGATATTATTCTACACAAAGTCAATCCTGAACTCATCATATTATCAAACTTACTGAGAGACCCTCTTTTTGTCCCTGACTCTATGCCACTCTCAAAGCTTTTAAATATTTTCCAAAAGAAGAAACAACACATTGCTATTGTCTTAGATGAATTTGGTGGTACAGCTGGCATTATAACTCTTGAAGATATATTAGAAGAGCTCGTTGGTGAAATTCAGGATGAATACGACGTGGAACGTGAACCATTGGTCAAACATTCTGAAAATGTTGTCTACGCAGAAGGGTCAGTATGGGTTGGAGCTATCAATGAAATGCTCAACTCGAAACTTCCTGAAGACAGAGCCGAGACAATAGCAGGGTTAGTCTTAGACTATGTAGGAGCGATACCTAAAAAAGATTACGAGGTCATCATTAATGACGTTAAAATTGTTGTCTTAGAAGAAGAAGATAACAGATTAACCCGATTAAAAATCGAACTCTTAAAGAACAAACCAATCGACAAAGAAAACGGTAAGGAAGATTAAGTGCTACATATATTGCTGGCTCCTCTCAGATGGATGCGTTCACTTTACGATTGGGTTCTCAAATGGAGCCATTCCAAAAACTCCCAAGCAGCACTCTTTTTCCTCTCACTTGCGGAAGCGTCATTTTTCCCAATTCCCCCCGACACACTTCTTATCGCACTCTGTATGGGTGACCACAAAAAGTGGGTTCGTTTTGCTCTTATCTGTTCGGCTGGCTCTGTTATTGGTGGTATCGTTGGCTACTTCATAGGCATGTACGCCTTTGAATTGATTGGCGAGACGATGATGTCAATGACCGCATCAATCTCTGGCACAACTCCCGAAGAACTTCTGACCGTTGCCAATCATTGGTTTAATGAAAAAGAAATGTTTGGCATGCAAGTCGGTCCGTGGGCTGTTGGTATTGCAGGCTTCACTCCTATACCTTATAAAGTATTCACTATCGCTGCTGGATTTTTCAAAATGAGTTTTATTCCTTTTGTCGTCGCATCAGCTATTAGCAGACCGCTTCGATTTTTTGCTGTAGCTGGAACTATCGGTATGATGTACAAAAAGTATGGAAATAAAATACAGGAATTCATTGACAAATATTTCAATCTCTTAGCAGTCGCATTCGTTTTGCTTTTATTCTTAGGATTTTTTGCTCTTAAACTTATCAAAGGATAATTATGGAAAAAGAACTTCGCGAACATGCCTTCTCAAATCTTGTTTTCATACGTTACAAAAACATTTCTCTTCTTGAAAGTATTAGCCAAGAACAATCGCTTCTGATTCCTGATAAATTTTCTAATAATTTGCTCTGGCAAGCAGGTCATATTCTAACGACCCAAATTTCTCTTATATACCGTCGCTCAAATATCGTTATGCCAATCATTGATGAGAAATATTTGGGATATTTTGCCAAAGGTTCCTCCCCCGCCAATTTTGATTCTGAAACTCCTACATTTGAAAGACTTTTAACTGAACTAAAAGAATCAATAACTGTCTTAGAAAAAGACTTACACTTCTATGCTGACAAACAATACGATGAACCCGCCCATGTTTCATTTGGAATGACCCTCAACTCATTTCATGATGCTGTTTTAGCAATTGGTTACCACGAAACTTACCACATGCAAGCAATCAATCTGCTTATAAAAGAGCTAAAATAGTTATTTCTTTCAATACTTAGATTTCGTATATTATTGACAATGGCACACTCACACGACCATCAGCAAGTTTCAGGAAAAAAACTTTTCTGGACTATTATCTTCAACTTAATAATCACTATCGCTGAGTTTATCGGTGGTATTCTCTCAGGATATTTAGCTCTCATTTCAGATGCAATCCATAATCTTTCCGATGTCGCTGCTCTTATTTTAGCATGGCTTGGTGCCAAAGGTTCTGAACTCCCTGCGACAAAAAAATCGACATATGGGTATTTACGTATTGAAGTAATGACTGCTTTTATTTCGGCAGTCTCATTGGTAGTTATCTCTATTTTTATTATGGCTGAGGCTTATGATAGATTTTACAATCCCCAAGAGTTGAAGTATCCAGTTATGTTTCTGACTGTTTCTGTAATTGGTTTAATCGGGAATATTGTCTCTATATTATTGCTGCATTCTGAAAAAGGGAAATCGCTTAACATGAAAACCGCATTTTTACACATGGCATACGATGCTCTTTCATCGGTAGCGGTCATCATCGGCGGTATTGTTATAATAATGACAGACTTATATATCATTGATGTCTTTTTGTCGTTTGTTATTGCTCTTATGATTCTTTGGTCATCTTATTCTGTTATAAAAGAAGCAACCCTTGTCTTTTTGGAAGCGGTACCTGCAGGAATTGACTTTGATAAAGTTCACACAGAAATGATGGTATTTGAAAAAATTATTGATGTGCACGATTTACATATCTGGTCTCTCTCATCAAAAGAAATTGCCCTCTCTTGCCATATTTGTGTAGGCGAGTCTGATCTACCTGACGCTCCTGCACTAACAAGAGCATTAAATTCCATGCTAAAAGAAAAATTTAAGATAGGACACGGAACTATTCAAGTTGAAACTCACGAATGCGACAACTCCGAATTACTCTGTACTCATACCCACAATGACAAACACCACTCACACTAATTTAATAGAAGTAGAAATAACCGATTTAGCCTTTGACGGAAAAGCGGTAGGACATATCGACGGCAAAGTAATTTTCCTCAAGGGAGGTCTCCCAGGAGAAACCGTACTTGCTGAAATCACTCGAACAAAAGCTCGATACTTCAATGGCATCACTCGGAAAATCATAAAAAAATCAGACAAACGTGTCGATGCGGTCTGTTCACATTTCCATGAATGTGGAGGATGTACATGGCTCGACTTACAATACGAAGACCAACTAACATATAAACAAAAACAAGTAAACGATTGCATTGAGCGGATTGGTGCATTAAAAGATGTGAATATTCTTGACATCATTGGCTCCAAAGAAGTTTTTCACTACCGAAACAAAATGGAATACTCATCCAATGTCACCGAAGATGGTTTCACCCTTGGTTTACATAGTCGTGGTTCTTATCAGGATATTTTCAACTTAAACGAATGCCATATCTCCCAAAAGACTGACGGTGAACTTGTCAAATGGATGCGTGCATATATTGAAAACAATAATCTGACTGTCTACGATGTCCAAAACCATGTTGGTTTTATTCGTTTCTTTATGCTTCGCCAAACAAAACAAACAAATCAACTGATGGTCAATGTTGTCACCAACTATGGTGATTTCCCTGAAGTCGAAAAATTTGTCAATGAAATCACCCAAGCCTTTCCATTTATTACAACCATTATCCATTCACAAAACGGACAAAAATCCAACATCGCCATTGGTGAAACCGAAGCAACCCTCTATGGACCTGGCTATATTGAAGAAAAATTATCAGGAAAACTTTTTAAAATTACTGCCAATTCATTTTTCCAAACTAATTCATTACAAGCTGAAGTACTCTACCAAACGGGCTTTGACATGCTCAATCCTGAACCAGACGACAAAGTATTAGACCTCTACTGTGGTACAGGTACCATTGGGATTCTTCTTGCCGACAAAGTCTCAGAAGTAGTCGGAGTGGAATTAGTTGCCGATGCGGTCGAAGCTGCCAAGTTAAATGCTGAAAATAATGGCGTTAAAAATATTCAATTTTATCAAGGATTTGTAAAAGAATTTTTGAAGTCTGATTTTATGAAAGAAAATAATTACAACGTCGCAATTATTGACCCTCCTCGTGCAGGGCTCAACCCAAAAGCTCTCAAACAACTTATCACACTTAATCCTGAAAAAATTCTCTATATTTCGTGCAACCCAGCGACATTCGCACGTGATGCACAAAAACTGGTCGATTCGGGCTATGACCTGCCCGAGATACAACCTGTGGATATGTTCCCACACACAATGCACATCGAATTGGCGTCGATGTTTTATAAGAGATAGCCACTTGCATAACAAATGTAATTGTATTACATTTTTGCCTTGAAATTAAACAGGAGATAGAATGCTTAGATTAAAAAATATTTTTATACTTACGATAACTGCCATGCTGCTCATCGCATCATTGACAAACGCTCAAACAAAAACTAAATTTGAAAAACTGAGTGATAATATTTTAGAATCAATTCAATCTTTTTACCCAGTCCGCTCAACTGAAATGGGTATCCATGCCTACGACCATCGCTTGACCGACTATTCTCAAAAATCAGTCAAAGCGATGATTAAGAAATTAAATAGCTATCAGAAAAAACTTTATAAATACAAAGGTGCCAAACTTTCTGTTAATGAACGAACAAATTACAAACTTTTAAAATCAAATCTCGACATTGCACTTCTTGACATAAAACAGATTGCATGGCATAAAAAATCTCCTCAGCTCTATATCGACGATGCCGTCAATGGCATTTACTATCTTGTTCTTTCAAACCATGCTCCTCTCTCTGAAAAAGTTGTTCCACTTATTAGTCGTATGAAATCTGCTAAAACATTTTTTGCGACTGCTCAAAAGAACATAAAAAACCCACCACAAATTTATATTGATGCAGCAATAGAATCTGCTGAGACAGCAATTGATTTTTATAAAGAAGTTGCTGGCGAACTGATGAACAAATTCCCTGAGCGTGCCGACAATATATTAAAAACTTCTTCCTCGGCACGTGATGCTATCAATAATTTTATTATTTTTCTCTCTGAAATCAAAGCAGGACCAGAAAACTCTTTTTCCATAGGCAAAAAAAGATTAGACTACAAACTGAAGCATGAATACTTTTTAGACTATACATCTGACTCACTTTTAAAAATTGGTGAAACACTCTATGCCGATGCTGACAAAGCATACAAAGCCTATCAAACAATCGTTGAATCAAATCATCAAAATGGTATCGACTCAGTGTTTGTTCCATCCAACTTCACCAAACAAGACATCTTAAATTATTATAATTGGGAAACAGAACAGGTAAAGATTTTTCTTAAAAAAAATGAAATCGTTACGATCCCAGAAAACATTGCTCCAGTCTCTGTCATTGAGACTCCAGCATTCTTACGTTCGATGATTGCTGGCATTGCCTACCAACCAGCTGGACCATTTGACACAGAACAACATGGATATTTTTATGTTCGCCCTATCCCTGATGACCTCTCTCGGAAAATGCTTGAAAGTCGTTATCGCTATGTCCACCGTCGTGGTTTCAAAGGCTCTGTCGTGCATGAAGCTTTCCCAGGACATCATTTACAAATGCAGCTTGCTGGAATGAATGCCGACCCAGTACGTAAATGGCAAATGAATTCAATGATGCTTGAAGGATGGGCGTTGTACTCTGAGCAAATGATGTATGAACAAGGTCTCTTCGGCGATGAAGACCATAATCAATGGTTGGGTATTTTAGGTGGTATTCGTTTTCGTGCAGCTCGAATTATTGCCGATATGAAACTTCATACAGGACAATTCACTTATCAGGAATGTGTTGACTGGATGAATGAAGCATTGGATGTTGATTCTGAATCAGGAAAAAATTATATCAAAAAACAAGTTCGCAAATATACAATGTATCCAACTATGCCGATGTCATACCTCACAGGTAAAACAGAAATTGTCAAACTTCTTGATGCCTATAAAACCAAACATAGTGCCGATTTCTCACTACAAGCATTCCATGATGAATTGCTTTCGTATGGCTCCATTGCCCCAGCACTTCTTTGGGAATTAATGGACTTAAAATAATTATAAGTTTTTAAATTGTAATTATCACTTTTCCTTGAGCATGACCCTCTTCAAGATAACGGATAGCGTCAGGTACTTCAATTAATGAATATTTTCTATCAATAACAGGTTTTACTTGTTTGGATTCAAGAAGTTGAGACATCACTTGTAAATCTTGATTGGAAATTTTAGCCATTATACCACTAAATTTCTTACTCCCAATCATTGAATTTAATGAACCAAACAGTGCAAGCTTTAACATAAGAGCCATAGAACCTCCCACCATTACAAATCTTCCATTTTGACTAAGTACCCTCTTGTAAACTCTCATTGAGTGAAAAGCAACGTTATCAAGAATCAAGTCATACCTTTTTTGCATTTTAGTGAAATCATCTTTGGTATAGTCAATGACATAATCAGCACCAATTGATCGTACCATATCTAAATTTCTGGTGCTACATACACCTGTTACTTCAGCATTATATGATTTCGCAATCTGTACCGCAAAAGTACCGACACCACCTGAAGCACCATTGATTAAAATTTTTTGCCCAGATTGAATATTACCAATATCACGAAGGGCTTGTAGGGCTGTGATTGCAGCAATCGGTACCGAAGCAGCATCATCAAAAGAAACATTAACAGGTTTTAACACTAACCTACAATCGACAATAGAAACATACTCGGCAAACCCATTGATATTAGCTCCTCCAAAAACCTCATCGCCTACTTTAAACTCGGTAACATTTTTACCTACTGCTTCAACTATGCCAGCGATATCCACACCGAGTTGTCCTTTATCAGGTTTAAATAAACCAGCCCCCATAAAACGAACGACAAACGGTGTGCCTCTCATAAAATGCCAATCAAGTGGATTAACAGAAGCCGAATGTACTTTGACAAGTACCTGATTATCATTTGGAACAGGCTTTGGAATATCGGCAAGTTTTAGTTCGTCAGGAGAACCATATTTATGATAAACAATAGCTTTCATTATAAGACCTTATAACAATTAATTAAAATTTATCTTTATTATATTTTTATACGGGTACTTATTTAGATAGTTACTGAAATTATATAATGAAAGCAATTAGATTTTCTTTTTTGGTAATGATTCAACAAATTCTAAGCATTGGTCGAGCCAAAATTGTAAATTTTTCTTTGTTTTGATTCCACCTGAATATACATAAAGCATTCCTTTCATCGGCTTGCCCGTGAAGTCCATCGTGTCGGCATATTTTCGCTTGAGTAATTCAAGATATTTTTCTTTGCCAACTCGAACCATCAACTTGTCGTCGACTACTCCGCAAAGCATATTGCCATAAATCATAAAACAGATACTACCAAACATTTTCTTTTCGACATACCCCCGCTTTGTGTGAAGCAGGTCTCTCACTCGTTCAGCAAGTTTTTCATCATATGCCATCTTTGTTTCTTTCTAGTTCTCAAAGTTATTCTAAGTAACAATATAGTATTTTTTAGATATCAAATAAATCACAAAATTATCTCATCATTTATGGAGTAGAACTTCGTAACAGGCAAGCCTGTTCCCTACAAAGCAACCAATCATCCCCTCCACGTGATTGACATGGGGTCCAGTCTTTTCACCATGAAAATATAATAACTGTAGAAACACAAATGGGTTCAGTCCTATATATAACATCTTTTTATACTCATTTATTCATCTCTTTTTTCGCTATAAACAACACAGACGCAGTTTGTTACAAAGAAATGGCTTTGGCTTAATAAATGGCTTAAAGCCATTTTTGCTCATATTAAGTGTAGTGATTTTGTACATGCATTTTCTCTTTAATAAAATAGGTTCGTCATGTATGGCTGGGTAATGAGAAAGTGTAAAGTTAATATAGAGAATTTGTAACGAATTAGAAGGCAATGGTAAAAAACTGGATTCCCAATCAAGTTGGGAATGACATTTCATATCACAGATAGGAATGCTCAGTAATTTCTCTGCTCAAATCTCGTGATTATCTGACTTTCTACTCTTCTGATTCCTTCGTCCGCAGGAAAGGAGTTACTGTTGTATGTAATTTTCTGGACTCTGGTTAAACGGAGAGGAGTTCGGCAGTTCGAATGAGTAGCAAAAGATGAGATTGCCACGTCCACCGAGGCGGACTCGCAATGACTGCTTTAGTTCTATTTGGCGGAAATGCTAAAGATTTCCACCCTACTGACAGTTCACAATCCCACTAAAGTGGGATCAGGAACCGACAGAACGTCGGTAATAATAGTCATAATATATGAGTATTGTCAATGAGAGAAAAAACCTTTCAGCAATTCATGCGTATAAACCGATATACAATAGTATAACCATTCACTATATTCGAGATATGATTTATATGATAACTGTACTGATAATAATAATTATTCTAACTCTGCTTCTGAAGCTGCGTCTGAAATTACAACTTGAAGATGCAACCAAGATAGCATTTTTTGGATTAGGACGGTCGGGGATTTCTTATGATTTCAATTTGCATCAGATGACACTTTTCCTCTTTGGAAAAAAGATTAAAGAGTTATCAACTCAAACAAAAACAGAAAAAAAGACAGAAGTTAAAAAAACTTCTCAGGAGCCTAACAAAGAAAAGCCAAAACGTGTCCGTCCTCTCAAAGATATACTCGCTCTCATTCCAAAATCATCAAAAGCGTTGTATACCTATTCAATATCGATTTTGAAATCTATAGTTGTCGAAGAATTAGAAGGTCAGGTCACAGCAGGTTTTGATTCTCCCGATATTACAGGGCAATTTTTTGGCTACTACCAAGCGGCATACTATGCTGTCCCGTCGGTGGTCGGTCGGGTACAGTATCAGCCAAACTGGACTGAAGCCAGTTTTGATGCTAACTTGAGAGCATCGGTAGCGATACCATTGTATAAAATTATGTATAGATCAATCATATTATTTTTCTCACTCCCATTAAGAGATATTATAAAAATTACGATAGGAAGAAAAGAAAGGAGCCATGATGGCTAATAATGTTGCTGAAATACTCAAATCGGTAGTAGGAGAATTAAAAGAAATCTCCAAGTCTGAAACTATTGTCGGTGATCCGATAACAGTCGGTGATCGCACTGTAATACCAATTGTCAGAATCTCAGTCGGTTTTGGGGCTGGTGGTGGACAAGGTGAAAATGAAAAAGCAGGCACTGGTTTTGGCGGTGGCGGTGGTGGTGGTGTCAAAATTGAGCCATCGGCATTTATAATAATGGATAAAGACGGCGTTTCAATTTTACCTGCCAATAAGGGAAAATGGGATTCAATTATAGATTCAATCCCGGGATTTGCCAAGAAAATCTCCGATTTAACCTCAAAGATAAAATCTGAAAGTAAATCAGAAGAGAAATCTTCAGAAAAACCTGCTGAAGAAGCAGAAGAGTCAGAGGCTTCAAAAGACGACTAACTTATTACATTACAGATATATACAAGAAAAAGCCAGTTAGGGGAAACTGGCTTCTTTCAATTTCGAATTAAATCGAAAATATACGCTATGTATAGAGCAAGTAATCACGTACATATATAAAGAGTAATCTATTTTTCAATTTAATACAATAATTTTCAAAATTTCATAATTGCAAGATATTGTAGCACTAAAAGTTACCCAATATTATCACGATTAGTACACCCTGAAATATCTGTTATGTAACTCCTTTATATTTGCCTGAAAAAGGCTTGGCAAGGTCTTGAGATTCGCCTATATTATGGGTCGACATTTGAGAATATGCTGTTCGATTTCTACAACAGGCTAAAGTCTAAAACTGGCTAAGTCTAATAAAACCAACTATGTTGGTGTGCAGAAATTGCACAGCTTGACGATATAAATTAAAGGAGTCAAATTGAATTTTGTACATCCAATTTTGATGGCCGCACCAGGTGGTGACGGCGGTGGGGCGATTGCCCAGTTAGGTTTTTTCGGGTTAATTTTATTAATGATGTATCTTTTATTGATACGTCCCCAAAAGAAAAAACAAAAAGAACATGAAGCATTACTCGCCGATTTAAAAAAAGGCGATAAAGTTGTAACCTCAAGCGGTATGTTTGGAATTATTTTCTCCATCGACGATGAGAAAAATACGGTAGTATTGAAAATGGGCGAAATTAAATTAGAATTTTTACGTTCTTCCATTGCTGCTAAGGTAGAAAAGTAAGGAGTTTTTGTGGCAATACGTCCGATCGTCATTTTTGGCGACCCGGTGTTGCGGGAAGTCTCTGAAAAAGTCGAGAAATTCGACACAGAGCTGAAAAATTTAGTGTCCGACTTGATCGACACGTTAAGAGAATCCCAAGGTCTTGGCCTGGCAGCTGTACAAATAGGTATCACCAAGAGAGTCTTTATAACAGATCTCTCAGCTGTAGATATCAACGAAAAGTTACGTGTTTTTGTAAACCCAGAAATTGTAGAGAGCTCTGATGAGTCTCAATCTGAATATGAAGAAGGATGTTTATCCTTCCCAGGGATTTACCAAAAAATAAAAAGAGCAGCTGCAACAAAAGTAAAAGCATTTGATCTTGATGGGAATGAGTTTGTATTGGAAGCCACAGGTTTAGCAGCCCGTGCAATTTTACATGAGTATGATCATTTGGAAGGTGAACTTTTCATCGACCATATGTCAACCATGACAAAAACGATGCTCAAAGGAAGACTCAAAAAATTACAGTCAGCTTCTTAAATTTTCATAGGCTCACCGCCTACGTCTAATCGGTTTATACCGATTGTCACAAAACAGATTCAAATGAAAATTGTGTACATGGGTACGCCTGCTTTTGCATGCCCTGCTTTGGAAGCATTACACCAAAGCTCGCATGACATTGTAGCAGTTGTTACTGGTCAGGATAAACAGATCGGTAGAGGTCGTAAAGTTATACCTACCAACGTAGCAACGCTTGCCGAGAAATTAGAAATTAAAACGCTCAAACCTGCTACATTAAAAGATGACGCACTCTACGAGCAGATTAAGTTACTCTCCCCTGACTTGATTATTGTAATTGCATTTCGAATTCTCCCCAAAAAATTGTTTTCATTAGCAAAATTAGGAGCTATCAATATTCATGGCTCACTCCTGCCAAAATACCGTGGAGCTGCCCCAATAAACTGGGCGTTGGTCAACGGTGAGAAAGAAACAGGTCTCTCTGCTTTTTATCTCAAAAAGAAAGTTGATACGGGCGATATTATATCTCAAGTCAAAATGAACATTGCACAAGATGACAATTTTGATTCACTGTACAGAAAACTTTCTAAGATTTCTGCTCAATTTTTACTATCGACAATCTCACAAATTGAGTCAGGCAATGCTGAACCACTTGTGCAAGATGAATCACTTGCCTCAGCAGCACCAAAAATTTCACCATTTGATGCATTAATCGATTTTGGATTTCCTGCTGAAAATGTAGTCAACTTTGTACGAGGAATGTCATCCACACCAGGTGCATATACATTCTTCAAAGAGAAAAAAATTAAAATCTTATCTTGCGAAAAAGTCCAAGATTATCAAGAGACTGGTATTCGACCTGGAAGCATAATTCGCAATAAGAAAAAACTTCAGGTTCAATGTGCCAATTCGGCAATTGAAATCACAAAAGTTCTTCCTGAAGGGAAAAAAATTATGGATGGAGTCTCATTTTTAAATGGTTCTAAACCTGAAATTGGTGGACTGTTTGGAGAACTCCTCAAAGGAAATGTTATAAACGAATGAAAAAAGAAATTATTATTAATTCAACCGAATTTGAAACACGCCTTGCGATTTTAGAAGATGGTAAAATGGTAGAATTCTCAGTTGAACGATTAGACACTATCCGCATGGTTGGAGATATTTACAAAGGAAAAATCAATTCCGTTCTCCCAGGTATGCAGGCAGCATTTGTCGACATCGGTATGGAAAAAGCAGCCTATCTGCACTCATCAGATATTGGCAAAATCTACAACTCCAAATACTCTGAAGAATTGGACGATGAAGAAGCTCCAGTCGAAATTGTAAGAAAAACACGACGAGAAGGTATTGAAACAGTTCTTAAAAAGAACCAAGAAATTTTAGTACAGGTTATCAAAGAACCTATCTCAACAAAAGGTCCTCGGATTGCAACAGAGATTTCGATTCCTGGACGGTTTTGTGTCTTGGTTCCAGATGATGACCATATTCGAGTTTCAAAACGAATCTCCAATTGGACAGAACGGAAACGTCTGAGAAAAATTGCTGAACCACTCAGACCTGAAGGCTTTGGGCTTATCCTTCGCACTGAATCAGAAGGAAAAGAAGAACCGGATTTACGGGCTGATGTAAAGCGACTTTTAAAACTTTGGGCGAAGCTCAAGAAAAAAGCAGACAATTCTGAACCTCCTGCTTTGATTCATAAAGAAGAAGAAATAATCGTTTCGATGATTCGGGATATTTTTACCGATGATGTTGAATCGGTAGTTATTGATAACCGTAATGACTACAAGAAAATTATGGCATACGCTCGTCAGGTCATGCCACAATTAAAAGATAGGATTTCCCTTTATAAAGGCGACACACCGATTTTTGATGAATTTAATTTAGAGCCTGAAATCGATAAGTTACTTGAGAGAAAAGTATGGATTCGTAAAGGTGCCTATCTTATCATTGACCAGACTGAAGCGATGGTAACAATCGATGTCAACACTGGCCGCTACACCGGGAAGTCTGATCAAGAAGCTACAATTTTTAACACAAATATTGATTCGGCAAAAGAAATCGCTCGACAAATTCGTCTTCGGGATATTGGTGGACTTATTGTCTGTGATTTTATTGACATGTATAATCGTGACAATAGAAAAAAATTATACGATGAGTTCAAGTCTTATTTCAAATACGACCGTGCCAAACGAGCTATAAATCCAGTAACTGACTTTGGACTCGTTGAGATGACTCGTGAACGTGTTCGTCCTTCTCAGATGCATAAACTTTCTGAACCATGTCCATCTTGTGATGGCTCTGGACGGGTACTTTCAAAAGAGACTCTTTCTACAAAAATCGAACGATGGTTCACCAGAGCCAAAGTTGAGAAAAAGTATAATCTGTTTCATTTGGCTATAACTCCAGACTTGGCTGATGCTATGACCAATAACGGAACCAGTAGAATCGCTCGGATAATGAAACAACATAAGTTTAAAATAAATGTGGTTAGAGATACAACTATCTCACCGCAGACTTATAAAATTTATGATGCGACAACTAACGATGAAATAACCGATTTATATAAAGTATAGATTCTATGATAGACAGGACAATGCTCTGTCGGTACAAATAATTATACCGAGCAGTCAGGAACATTTTCCGACTGCCTTTATATAAGAATAATACTAAGATTTCAAACTTGCCTTGCCGTTAATAGATATAGATATTTGATTAATTACGAAAACTATTCAAGGAGAAATAAATGAAAAAGATTATTACATTACTCATTATTGTAGCAATGATGATTTCCGTTGTTGGTTGTGCATCGCTTGAGAAAAAAGAAAAAGGTGCTTTAATCGGTGGTTCGGCTGGTGCTGTCATCGGTGGACTTATTGGTAAGAAAACTGGCAACACAGCCTTAGGTGCAATTATTGGTGCGGCGATTGGTGGAGCGGCTGGTGCCTATATCGGCAACTATATGGACAAACAAGCCGCAGAAATGGAGCGAGATTTAGAAGGTGCTACTATTGAACGTGTTGGTGAAGGTATCAAGATTACTTTTGATTCGGGAATTCTGTTCGATATAAATAAATCGTCCTTACAACCTGCCGCAAAAACAAATCTTGTAAATTTAGCTAAGATTTTAAATAAATATGAAGATACCGAAATTGTCATCGAAGGACACACCGACGCAACTGGTTCTGAAGATCACAATATGGATCTCTCTATTCGCAGAGCTCAATCAGTTAGCTCCCATCTTTCAGTAAACGATGTTATGGTGACTCGCTTTAATGTTGTCGGGTATGGGGAAACACAACCTATCGCAGACAATGAAACAACTATTGGTCGTCAGGAAAATCGTCGGGTAGAAATTGCTATTTTTGCTAATGACAAACTCAAAGGTGTCGCAGAAAAACAAGTACAATAGTACCGTTCAAGAGGTCAGTTCGCATATAAGGACTGACCTTTTTTTATGTCTAATATCACCTATTGATATCTATTTAAACTTATTTTAGATAAAAAACACAAGGAAACAAAAGTGCGAAATTATTTTATATTTCATAGAAAAGTAAATTCAATTACATCTAAGAATTTTCTAAGTAATCGCTATCTAAAAACAATCATAATTTTTCTTCTTTGCTTTTATGCGACAAACTCTATAGAAGCAAAAAACGACAAGAACGAAAAGAAATACACTTTTGACTCATTTGTAAAATTCATAGGCACTTCGTCAAATGAAGATATGAACAGTGAAAAATTTTACTTTAGATTAGAGCTTGAAAGCTATTATGTTCGAGAAAAAGGACATGAGTCAGCTGTTCGTTTTTTCAATAGTAAAGATGATGATTATCAAGGTCTTATCGCAATGATAAAGATAAAATTTAATAAAAATACAAAATATTTTACTAAACATCTTAATTTCCCCGAAATAAAAAAAACAAGACCGTCAAAAAAAGATGCTCTAAAATTTATTAAATCGTTTGGTGCAGACTTCGTTATCACGAAAAATGATAAAGGGAAAAATGGTAATATCTACGCTACATACAAGAAATTTTACGAAGTTGTATTCGTAATTGCCAAAAACAAAATTATTTGGATTGCTATAAAAATAGGTGAAGAAGCTCCGGATTTCAGACAAATAGAATATGAAAAATACGGACCTCGGGGGATATTAGGGGAATTGTATTCAATAAACGATAATTCAATATCAATTATACCGGGTACATATTCTTCAAAATCAATACATTTTGGAGATACTCTGTTTTCAGCTGATATTGGGGAACATAGGCACTTTGAGGGTGTTTATAAGCGAGGTACAAGTAGAGGTACTTATATATTTAAAGATTATCTTCATAAATATTCAACGTTATTTACTAAGAATAATATTAATAAGAATATGCCAGAAGGAACATATATCTATGAAGGAGAGTTCGAGAACTGGTATGCCGAAGGAAAAGGGCGACTCACTTATCCAAATGGTAATGTTACTGTAGGGACCTGGAAAGAGGGTTATCCAATTAAAGTTGATAGTATGAATCGAAATGGCTGTATAAACCTCCCCCGAATTGACGGACAGCAAGTTAAGAAGTATATTCCGTAATAGGAGGTGTCCAATGACACGAAGACGTAAATATGACCGTCAATTTAAGATAGAAGCTGTTCGTTTAGTAACAGAGAATGGTCGCAAAG